>JAEPNP010000001.1:1425000-2092188 GCA_017643395.1 Rhodothermales bacterium
GAAACGTCTTGCCACGCTGGGTCTCGCGGTAGTTGGCGGTGACGAACCACGCAATCTCGTCCGCACGACCCAGCCGGCCGATGTCGTTCGGGTTGTAGCCGGCGCTCTCGATGCCGACATACGATCCACCTGTCCACGAACCCGAGTTCTTGCCAAACCACACATCGGTGTTGTAACCGGAAAGTCTTGTGCGGTCCGGATCAAAGGTCACATAGTCCGCATCGGGTCGCTGAAAGTAGTGTACGGGGCTGCTCTGCAGGCGGGCGATGCGCTCTGAGGTCCCTGATACCGTTGAAAACCCCGCAGACCCATCGATCACGTAGGCTCCGCCCCGGAAACGGATGTTGAAGTTGGCCTGCCCGGTGTAGGCGTCCCGGTTCAGAATGGCGGAAAGATCGTCGGAAGCGTCCAGGTCGCGATTTACCGCAGTCGCAATGAATCCGAACGTGGAGCTGTTTTCGCCAAATTCCTGACTGGCCGCGACGGCCGTGTAACTGGTGAACGGCTCCACCCGCGTGCGGCCGAACTCGCCAGAATCGACATCAAAGGTGCGTGCATACTCTCCCTCGGTCGCCGCCGCCAATGCCGCGACCGAAAGCCCGGAGGACAATCGACCACTTAGCTTGCCCGCGCCCAGAATGGTGGTCGCATCAGGTCGCTCCACAAAGTCGCCTGAGGCAAAACCCGAGGGGCGCGCCCCAATGCGACGGGAATAGAAATGATTGCCTGACAGCAGATCCGCTCCTTCTGCGAAGAACGGACGGCGCTCATCAAAGAACGTCTCGAATGCCGTCAGATTGACCTCTGCAGGATCGGCCTCCACCTGACCAAAGTCCGGATTGACCGTTACGTCCAGCGTGAGGTTGGGGCCGAGGCCGACTTTGGCGTCCACACCCGCGCGGGTCTCCGTCTGGAAGTCAGAGCGGAACGGATCCTGCTCCTCGACTTCCGCCGCGGCCGTGCCGCTGCCCGCAACGTACGGCATCAGCTCAATGCGCCGCGAGGGCCGAATGCCTTCAATGTCTGTGAGGGCGCCAAAGCGTGATGCCCAGCCTGTCTCGTCTCTGGGGACCATCACCCAGTAAATGTCCTCGTTGCTGTTGGGGATCTGTCGATTGATGTTCAGCCCCCAAACCTGCCTGTCCGATTCGTTGAAACGCAGCTGAGAAAAGGGGATTCGCATCTCGGCCGTCCATCCAGGACCGGACACGCGCGCGCTTGCCGCCCAGACCGGGTCAAAGGAGTAGTCCGCATTCCCCTGCGAATCACCGTCCTGGTAGTAATCGATGCGCGCTCCGCCGGCCGTGATGCCAAACGAATAGGCGGTCCGACGATTCAGATAGGTGTCCAGCGAAATCACCAGCTGCTCGGCGTTGCTCTGTACGTCCCTTCTGGTCACCAGGGCGTTGATCCTCGACGGATCCTGAGCGTGCATGCGTGCCCCTACCAACAGCGCGTCAGCCGTGTACACAATGGCAACCTCGGTCAGAACCGACGGAGTTCCGCCTTCGACGGGTTCCTTCTCGACAAAATCCGAGATCCACGATGCCTCCTGCCAGACCGCTTCGTTGAGCACCCCATCGACCGCTACGTCCTCCGCGGCCCGGTGGGCGACTGCCGTCTTCGGGTAGGACCTGTCCGCGTCCGCCTGGGCTCGCACCTCAGGGGTGATGAACAGAAGACAGAGACCCAGGGGGAGCAGCCGGAAGCAGGCCATGACGCAGGGGCAGAAGGTGCTAAAAAAATCGCACTACGGGAGTTGGCGAGCCGGGTTACAGGGGTGCTAAAAAAAGTGCACTCTTGAAAAGTGGCATGTTCTTTCGCGCAACCTCTGCACGTCCGGCGGGCTCAGAACCTATCTTTTTGGCTTGTGGCCAAACCTGGATTCAGCTCGGATGTCATCCACCGAAACACTGCCAGAAACCGCACCAGCTGCCCGGCTGGAGATGCCGGAGGTAACCCCGGAAATGGTGGCCGATCACGGCCTGACCGAAGAGGAATACGGCTGGATCATCGAGCGCCTCGGTCGCGTCCCGACGTTCGTCGAGCTGGGGATCTATTCCGTCATGTGGAGTGAGCACTGCTCCTACAAGAACTCCATCGCCGTGCTCAAGACGCTGCCCCGTGACGGCGAGCGACTGCTGGTCGGCGCCGGTGAGGAGAACGCCGGTCTCGTAGACATCGGCGACGGACTGGCCTGCGCCTTCAAGATCGAGAGCCATAATCACCCGTCTGCAGTTGAACCGTACCAGGGGGCGGCGACCGGAGTCGGCGGAATTCAGCGGGACATCTTTACGATGGGCGCGCGGCCCATTTGTTCGCTCAATTCCCTTCGCTTCGGGAGTCTGGAAGACCCGCGCGTGCGGTATCTCTTCGACGGCGTGGTTCGGGGCATCGGGGACTACGGCAATTCGTTCGGGGTGCCGACGGTTGCCGGCGAGGTCTATTTCGACCCGTCATATGAGGGCAATCCGCTGGTGAATGCCATGAGCGTCGGGGTGGTAGACGTGAGGCATACCGCATCGGCCATCGCAGAAGGTCCCGGAAACGCAGTCTACATCGTCGGTTCTGCAACCGGTCGGGACGGCATTCACGGCGCCACGTTTGCTTCCGAGGAGATTTCCGAGGAGAGTGAGGCCAAACGCCCCTCCGTGCAGGTCGGTGACCCATTCACCGAAAAGCTCCTCCTGGAGGCCACCCTGGAGGTCATCAAGAAGGACCTCCTGGTCGGCATTCAGGACATGGGAGCGGCGGGCCTCACCTGCTCGTCCTGCGAGATGAGTGCAAAAGGAGAGTGCGGCATGATCATTCATGCCGATCGCGTTCCGATGCGCGAGTCAGGCATGACCCCCTACGAAGTGCTGCTCTCCGAATCTCAGGAGCGCATGCTGCTTGTAGCCAAACCGGGATGCGAGCCGGAAGTTGAGGCCGTGTTCGCCAAGTGGGACTTGCACGCGGTCCAGATCGGCGAGGTAACCGACACCGGCCAGGTGGAGATATTCTGGCACGGCGATCGTGTTGCCGAAGTGCCCGCGGAGCACCTGGTGCTCGGCGGGGGCGCACCGATCTATCACCGGGAGACGCAGCGGCCCGCCTACCTCGAAACGACTTCCTCCTTCTCGACGGAAGAGCTCGATGACCTGGGCCCCGGACAGGCACAACAGGTTCTCGAGCGTCTGATCGCATCGCCCAACATCGCCAGCAAGGAGTGGGTCTTCAGGCAATACGATACCATGGTGCGCACCAATACCGTGGTTGGTCCGGGACCCTCAGATGCCGCCGTTGTGCGCATCAAGGGCACCAACCGGGGGCTCGCCGCCAAGACGGACTGCAACGGGCGCTATGTCTACCTGAATCCGCGCAAAGGTGGGCGGATCGCGGTAGCCGAGGCGGCTCGAAATGTGGTCTGCTCGGGGGGCGAACCGGTCGCTGTAACGAACTGTCTGAACTTCGGCAATCCCTACAAGCCGGAGGTCTACTGGGTGTTCAAGGAGGCCGTAGGCGGCATGGGCGATGCGTGCCGCGCCCTGGGCACACCGGTCACTGGCGGAAACGTCTCGTTCTACAACGAGAATCCAAAGAGCGCGGTATTTCCGACGCCGACGATCGGAATGCTCGGCCTGGTGAACGACGTCGAACAGGATGCGACCACTAGCGACTTCAAATCGGCGGGAGACGCCATCGTGCTCGTATCTCCCGGGGCCTGGGTACATGCCGACAGGATTGACGGCTCGGAGTACCTGGCCACCGTGCACGGCCGCACGGCGGGTGATGCGCCGCATCTGGATCTGGATGAAGAGCTGGCTGTGCAGCAGACCTGTCTGGCGGCCATTCGCTCGGGCATGGTCAGCAGTGCACACGACGTAGCCGATGGCGGGCTACTCGTCACCCTGGCGGAGTCCTGTATTTCGGCTGACGGACTGGGCGCCGACATTGAGTTGAATATCGACGGCCGACTGGACGCTGCTCTCTTCGGAGAGGCGCAGTCCAGAATTGTGCTGTCCCTGGCCGCCGCAGATGTCACCACTCTCGAGGCTATGGCCCGGGAGCGTGGAGCGCAGGTCACACTCCTGGGGCAAGTCACAGGCAATGGCCGGCTCACGGTTTCCGGCCCCGACGGAACCCTCGTTTCCACGGAGGTTTCGGACCTCAGGAACCGCTACCATGCCACTATCCCGGGATACATGGGCTGACGGGATCCGGCAGAAATTGTCTGGTGTAACAAATATTACACGCAGCGAACCTAGATCATGCCGGCCGGACGCGACGTCCGGTGCGGCGGAAATCGCCTCTGGAAGCTGCCGGAGGCTGCAACAAGACTGAAATCATGGCTGACGACGCAAAATACATCACGCTCACGGACGACAACTTTTCCGACGAGGTCCTGAGCTCGGACCAGCCGGTGCTGGTGGACTTCTGGGCGGCCTGGTGCGGCCCATGCCGGGTGATCGCGCCCGTCATCGAGGAGCTGGCAGGCGACTTCGACGGACGCGCGAAAGTGGCCAAGCTGGATGTGGACCACAATCCGCAGACGGCGATGCACTTCAACGTGCGCTCCATCCCCACGCTGCTGTTCTTCAAGGACGGTCGCGTGGTAGACCAGCTCATCGGTACGGCTCCCAAGAAGGTGCTGGCCGAGCGGCTGGAGTCCCTCGCCACCCAGTCCGTCTGACTCATGGACTTTTCCGGTGCTAAACACCATCGTGTGGTGGTCGTCGGGTCCGGCCCTGCCGGGCTGACCGCAGCATTGTATGCCGCCCGGGCCAACCTCAGTCCGCTGGTAATCCAGGGGGCTGAGCCCGGGGGGCAGCTCATCACGACCACCGACGTCGAGAACTATCCCGGCTTTCCGGACGGCATTCTCGGCCCGGAGATGATGCAGAAGTTCGAGCAGCAGGCTGCCCGGTTCGGGGCCGAACTGCGCTGGGGCGTCATCACGGAGGTGGACTTCAGCCAGCGGCCCTTCCGCCTTGTGCAGGATGACGAAAAGCCCATTCTGGCTGACGCGGTGATCATCTCAACCGGTGCCTCCGCCAAGTACCTCGGTCTTGAAAACGAGCGCCGGCTTCTTGGATACGGTGTGTCTGCCTGCGCCACGTGCGATGGTGCGTTCTTCCGGGATCAGGAGGTGGCCATCGTGGGAGGCGGGGACACGGCGATGGAGGAAGCGCTCTTCCTCACCCGTTTCGCCACCCGCGTGCACCTGCTGCACCGTCGGGAGTCGTTGCGCGCTTCAAAAATCATGCAGGAGCGGGCATTCGCGAACGACAAGATCAAGTTCCACTGGAACACCGTGGTGACCGATGTGCTGGGCGACAAAACCGTCACGGGTCTTCGCGTGCGCAACGTGGAATCGGGCGAGGAATCGGAGCTCCCGGTAGAAGGGTTCTTCGTGGCAATCGGCCACAAACCGAACACCGAGGTGTTCGCCGGCCAGATCGACATGAACGACGTGGGCTACATCGAGACAAGGCCCGACAGCACGTACACCAACATCGAAGGGGTATTCGCGTGTGGCGACGCCCAGGACCATGTGTATCGGCAGGCCGTCACGGCAGCCGGCACCGGGTGTATGGCGGCCATCGATGCCGAGCGTTGGCTGGCCGAACAGGAAGAGCCGGTTCCTGCCGCTCAGAGCTAGTACCTGCTCGCGCGCCTGTGATGCGCACTAGCGCGTGAACAGGTGTTTCAGTACAAACCAGACGTTTTCCTTGCGCTCCCGCAGGCGCCGTGAGAAATACGGCACCCATTTGGTCCCGTAAGGGATGTAGACCCGCATGTTGTAGCCCTCGGCCACGGTCTGCAACTGGGTGTCGTTTCTAATACCGTAGAGCATCTGGAACTCGAAATCGTCTCGTGAGACGCTGTTGGCCTCCACATAGGACTTGACGGCCGCGATCAGGATGTCGTCATGGGTGGCAATGGCCGGGTACCGACCCCGCTGCATGAGCACTTCCATGTGCTCGAGATATCGGGTGCGGATGGTGTCCATGTCCTGGTACGCAATCTCGGCCGGCTCCTTGTAGGCACCCTTGCAAAGGCGCACCCGCGCTCCAAGCTCACACATGCGTGCGACGTCCTCGCCGGTGCGCTTCAGATAGGCCTGCAGCACGATGCCCACGTTGTCCGGATATTCCGGATGCACGCGTTCAAGAATGCCTACGGTGGACTCGGTGACATCGCTGCCTTCCATGTCCAGCCGGACGAACGTTCCGCTTGCCTTGGCCACGTCCAGGAGCCGGCGCAGGTTTGCCACGCAGAACTCCTCGTCGATCTTCTGGCCCAGCATGGACAGCTTGATCGAGATGTTTCGGTCGATGCCGTCCTGCTTGCCCAATGCGTGGAGCAGTCTGAGGTATTGATCCCGGGCTTCTTCAGCAAGCTTGCGCTTGGAGATGTACTCCCCGAGCAGGTCCAGGGTGGTATACAACCCCTGGTCCCGCAGGGACTGGGCCACCGGAAGCGTGTCTTCCAGGGTTTCCGCGGCAACGAATCGACGTGCCAGGAAAAAAGGCAGTTTCATGGAGCGTCCTGGTTGTGAATCACGGGGCCAGTGCCTGGTCCAGGTCGGCCAGCAGGTCGTCAATGTGTTCGAGCCCCACCGACAGGCGAAGCAGCCCCTCCGGCGAGGTCGGAGGCTCCGGTTCTATGGAGGCCCGGTGTTCGACCAGGCTCTCCGTGCCTCCCAGAGATGTAGCTCGGCGAAACGTACGCATTCGCGCCGCAACGGCCATGGCTGCCTGTCGCGCCCCCGGAACTTCAAAGGACAGCATGCCGCCGAACGCGTGCATCTGGCGACGTGCCACCTCGTGACCTGTCTGGTGCGGGAGTCCCGGATAGTGCACGCGGCTGACCGCGGGGTGCGCCTCCAGGAAGTCCGCGACGTGGGCGGCATTGCGACAATGCAGATCCATGCGCGCCCCCAGTGATCGGAGGCCACGCAGCGTCAGCCATGCGGCGAAGGGCCCCATCACGGCACCTGCCTGCTTCTGAACTTGCCGAACGGCCTCATAGGGCCCATCGGGGTCAGCGGCAACAACGGCCCCGCCCAGCACATCCGAGTGCCCACCCAGGTACTTGGTTGTGGAATGCAGCACGAACGTGGCACCCCAGCGCAGAGGCTGCATGAGCACAGGCGTGTTCCATGTGGAGTCGACCACAGTCGGAATGCCGCGGGATGCCGCCTCCCCGCAGACGGCCTCCACGTCCGTGATCTGGACCAGTGGGTTGGAGGGCGATTCGATCCAGATCAGTTTCGTGTTCTTCCGGATGGCGCCGGTCCAATCGTCCGCATAGTCGACCGCGGTTATCTCCAGTCCCCACTGTCGCCAGACCGTGTGGGCAAGATGTCGAACACCATGGTAGACGTCGTTCGGCAATACCACGTGCCCTCCTGCGCACAGCGCCATGATGAGCGCGTTGGACGCCGCCATTCCCGACGAAAACGCCGCACAGGCACCGCCCCCCTCGAGTTGGGCGAGTGTAGACTCGAACAGTGCTCTGGTGGGATTGGAGTCGCGGGCGTACACGTGCCCGCCCGGCCAGCTGCCGTCCTCCGCGCGCTCAAATGTCGTGGAGAAGTGGACCGGCGGGGTCAGGGCGCCGGTCTCGGAATCCGCCGAGCAGCCTGCCGAGGCCAACATGGTTGCGATGCGGGTCGGGGAGTCCGCCATGGGGCATCAGGGAGTGACCAAAAAAAATCGGGCTGCAATGTAACTGTGCGGGAAGTGGTCCCGTAGGGTTCAATGCGTCTTCCGATGAGTGGTTGGGGGACACCCGCTCCGATTGGGAAGCAGGTGTCCCCCTTCCATCGTTTTGGGGCTCCGAGACCGCGTAGAGCAGGGGCGTTTGCTCGGGATGAACGGCAGATTTAGGGCCGTCGCCGGGTTAAGCGCCGGCGGCGATTGACCGATACCGGAGGGAGAAGAATCCGCAATCCATTTCCTACGGATGCCCCCTCGCAATCACAGGTCGCCACGGGCGACGGTGCTACTGGCAATCGCGATCGCCCTCCTGGGGGCGCCCGCATCCGGTGCCGGTACCTCTGGGGAGAAGGGGACGTACGAAACTGTCGAGCCGCCGGTCCCGGGCTCATGGACGGCCAGCTTTGATGAGCTGTCGCAGGTCCAGCTGGACCGCTGGACCACCCACGATGGGCTTCCGCTGACGGCCGTTGAGCGGGTCATTCAGGGGCCAGACGGCTACCTCTGGCTGGCGACCCAGGAAGGCGTCGTACGATTCGACGGGTACGACTTCGACGTGTACACCAAGATGAACTCCGGCCTGCGGTCGAACAACATCTATTCGATGCATGTCGACCCGACTGGTGTATTGTGGATCGGCACCCGGTCCGGCGGGGTGGCTCGCTATCAGGACGGCACGTTTGTGAGTGTTGAGATTCCCGGACTGGACGAAATGTCCATCGCCAGCATCGCTTCGGATCCGTCCGGAAGCCTGGTGCTCGGCATGTCCGACAGCACGGTTGTGCGCGCCACCTTTGCTTCCGACGGAAGCGTCTCCACCACGCCCGTGGCAGCACCGCACATCCAGGGTATCACGAAGGTCCTTACCGACGATTCGGGTGCGGTCTGGATCGCGACCCGTGAGCACGGCCTCTTCCGCTATGGGCAGGGCGTGACCACCAGCTTCGTCCAGACAGGGGCTTTGACCTCCACCTATATCAACGACCTTTCCATTGCCCCGGACGGCAGTATCTGGGTTGCAACGGACGAGGACGGCATCGCCCGCATCCAGGGCTATCGCATTCACACCTACGGGCAGGAGGCGGGGTTGCCGCCAGGCAAGATCAGAGGCATTCTTGCCGATCCGAACGGCACGGTGTGGATCGGCACCGAGGCCCATGGCATCTGGAGACTCACCGGTGGGGTGATCAGTCAGCCGGACGGCCTCGGGGGCGACCAGGATCGCGACATCCGCGACATCCATTTTGATCGGGAGGGCTCTGTCTGGATGGCGACGGACCAGGGTCTGCAGCGCATCCGGAACGCACGGTTCAAGACCTACGGCGTCGAACACGGTCTGCCAACCGAATATGTGCAGACCACCATGGAGGCCTCCGACGGGGCCATCTGGATTGGTACGCAGAATGGGGTCGCCCGCCTCTTTGAGGGCAAGGTCGACTCCGACTTTCCCGAGATTGGTGAGGTCTACGTCTACAGTCTCGCTGAGGACGCTCGGGGTCGAGTCTGGATCGGTACCAGAAACGGGATCTGGATCTACGACGAGGGCAGTCTGACCCATCGCACCGCTGCCTCCGGCCACCTGCCGCATGATGTGGTGTTTGCGCTTTCGGCAGGTCCGTCGGGCATCTGGATGGGAGGGCGCCTGGGCGTAGCCCTGCTCACGGACGACGGGTTTACAAACATGTCCTCCGAACAGGGCCTCAGCTCCAACGACGTAACGACCATCTACGAAACTGCGGAGGGAGACCTCTGGGTCGGAACGTACGATGCAGGCCTGGATCTCGTGCGGGGAGACAGTGTCGTGGCCAACTATATCGCGGGCGCTTACATCACCGTGCTCTACGAGGATCACGACCGCGATCTCTGGGTCGGTATTCGCGGCGGCGGCTCCGGTGGTGGCCTGGCCCTTCTCAAGGGCGGCATTCTCTACGAGTTCCGCGAGGAGCATGGAATGCTCAGCGATATCGTCTCGTCCATTCTCGAGGATGAGGACGGCGGCATCTGGATGACGAGCAACGTCGGGGCATCCAGGGTTCAGAAGTCCATGTTGCTGGACTTTGCGCACAACCGCATCCAGACCATTACGCCGGAAGTCTTTACCGATCGTGACGGCCTGCGCACCCGCGAATTCAACGGTGGCACGCAGCCTTCGGGCTGGGCGGGATCAGACGGTCGACTGTGGCTGCCGGGACCGCAGGGTCTGGTATCGGTCAATCCCTACGAGAAGAATGACGTCGCCCCGTACGTAATCATCGAGCACTTCCGAGCCGATGAGTACCACGGTCGCGGAGACGTGGATACCGTGCTCGAGCCCGGTACGCAGCGCTTCGAGTTTACCTTTACGGCCCCGTCCTTCGTGGCACCGGGCAAGACCTCCTTCTCCTACCGGCTGGAAGGCTACGATCGTGGCTGGGTTCAGCTCGGCGCGGGTGGCTCCCGGCAGGCCGTCTACACCAACCTCGCCCCGGGCGTTTACACCTTCCGTGTGCGGGCCCAGAATGGCGATGGGGTCTGGAGCGAGAACGAAGCCAGCGTCACCTTCGAGTTGGTGCCGTTCTACTGGCAGACCACGTGGTTCCGCGCACTCTGTGTGTTCCTGTTCGTACTGGCTGGAGGGTACGCCTATCATCGCCGTATGGCCGGCATGCGCGCCCGCGCTGCCAAGCTTGAGGCTCTGGTAGACGAGCGTACCAAAGACTTGCGGGAGGCCATGCGGCAGACCGAAGACGCGCTGGAGCAGACGGAGATCGCCCGGCAGGAGGCCGAGGCCCAGCGCGAGCTGGCAGAAGAAGCCAAGACGGTCATTGAGCAGCAGGCCAATCAGCTGCGTGAGATGGACCGCATCAAGACGAGGTTCTTCAACAACATCTCCCACGAATTCCGCACCCCGCTGACGCTGAACATCGGCCCGATGGAGAACGCGATGCTTGGCGAATACGGGCAGGTCTCTCCCGAACTCCGGCGCCAGCTGGAAGTCATGTTGCGGAACTCACGTCGCCTGCTGCGCCTGATCAACCAGCTTCTGGACCTGTCCAAGCTTGAGTCAGGGCGCATGAAGCTCAAGGTGACCGAAGGCAACCTGACCGAACTGGTCGAGGGCATCGTCTATTCGTTCACGCCGTTTGCCGAACGGAAGGAGCTGGACCTCTCCTTCAACAACGAGTTGGGCGACGCCGAATTCCTGTTCGATCCGCTGGGGCTGGAGAAAGTGTTCTTCAACCTGCTCTCCAACGCCGTCAAGTTCACACCGGATGGTGGCACCATTTCGGTGTACATGGAGCCCGGAACGCTGGAGTCGGAGGGCAAGGAGGTCGAGGCCGTCACGGTAACGGTCTCCGACACCGGGCAGGGGATTCCGGAGAAGGACCTCGAGCACATTTTCGACCGCTTCCATCAGGTGGACGGTACCGTCTCCAAGGTCCAGGAAGGCACGGGCATCGGTCTCGCACTCGTGAAGGAGCTTGTCGAACTGCACGGCGGGCGCATCAGGGTGAAGAGCCTGCTCGGTGAAGGCACCGAGTTCCAGGTCACACTGCCGCTGGATGCCTCGCTGCTGGGCTCCCACGAGGTGATTGTTGACGGATATGCCGTCGCACCCGCCGAGCTCGGCCCGATGGTGGAGATGGCCGTCTTCGAGGAAGCAGAAGAGGAGTCGGAGGCGCACATTGAGGTGGCTGACGACGCTCCACTCGTGCTGGTGGTCGACGACAGTCCGGACATCCGGGAGTACGTGGCCCAGTGCCTCAAGTCACGCTACCGCGTGGTAACGGCCACCGATGGGGCCAAGGGGCTGGAGATGGCGCGCATCGTCCGTCCGAATCTGGTGGTGTCGGACGTCATGATGCCCAACATGACCGGATTCGAGATGACGCGCGCCCTCCGGGAAAACGATGTGACCAAGCAGATTCCGGTGGTCCTGGTGACCTCCAAGGCCACGCCGGAGGACAAGATTGAAGGTCTGGAAGCCGGTGCAAATGACTACGTAGCCAAGCCGTTCAGCGCGCGGGAGTTGCTCGCGCGTGTCGAGAACCTGCTGCGTGTGCAGGAGCAGAAGAGCAGCCTGGAGCGCCTGAACTCGGACCTTTTGGCTTCCAACACCGCTTTGCGTCAGGCCAGTGAGATGAAGTCGCAGCTTCTGTCGATCGCATCTCACGACATGAAGAACCCGCTGACAGCCATTCGGGAGTTTGCCCGCATCCTTCGCGAGGAGAGTGATCAGACGCACCAGCTGGAGCTGCTGGACATGATCTTCGACTCGTCGAACGACATGCTTGCTCTCATCTCACAGCTGCTCGATTCGGCAGCACTCGAGGGGGGCAACCTGGAAGTGGCGAGGGAGCAGACCGACCTGGTGGATCTCGCGGAGAGGGTCGTGGAACGCAACGTGCGCATGGCTGACCGCAAGGGTCAGGTCATCCACATGACGATGGACGATGCGGAAGCCTGCGCCATTTCGGTAGATGGAGAGCGCATCCGGGAGGCGATGGACAATCTCATTTCCAACGCCATCAAGTATTCCCCGCTGAAGTCCAATATCTACGTCAGCATGTCGCGGCAGCGCGGCGAGGTGGTGTTCTCCGTCAGGGACGAAGGCCCCGGCCTCACGGACGAGGATCACAGTCGTGTATTCGGCAAGTTCAGAAAGCTGTCTGCGCGCCCCACCGGCGGCGAAACGTCCACAGGCCTCGGCCTGTCCATCGTGAAGCAGATCATTGAACTGCACGGCGGGCGGGTGTTTGCCGAAGGCGAACCCGGGAAGGGCTCGACATTTACGTTCGTGGTGCCGGACCTGGCTTCGGACCCGATTCGGGATCGGCCTGCGCTGGGTCGCCAGGACCGCGCATCCGGCCGCGGTTCGACGCCGGAAGGCCAGGCCTGACAGGGGTCTTCGGCGTGTTTCCGGGCGCTCAAGCAGCCCCTCCGCTGGATGCGTCGCCAAGGCCGCCAAGGCGTGCCAGGCCGCCTCGAGGCGAGTGCGGAGGTTGATTCCGGGCCGCGTATTGAACCTTTCGGGCCTCGAAACGGGCATAGAGGTTTCATCGGGGCCACGCATTGAACCTTTCGGGCCTCGAAACGGGCATGGAGGTTTCATAGGGGCCACTTATCGAACCTTTCGGGCCTCGAAACGGGCATAGAGGTTTCATCGGGGCCACGTATTAAACCTTTCGGGCCTCGAAACGGGCATAGAGGTTTCATCGGGGCCACGTATCGAACCTTTCGGGCCTCGAAACGGCATAGAGGTTTCATCGGGGCCACGTATTGAACCTTTCGGGCCTCGAAACGGCTTAAGAGGTTTCATCGGGGCCACGTATCGAACCTTTCGGGCCTCGAAACGGGCATAGAGGTTTCATCGGGGCCACGTATCGAACCTTTCGGGCCTCGAAACGGCCTAAGAGGTTTCATCGGGGCCACGTATTGAACCTTTCTGGCCTCGAAACGGGCATAGAGGTTTCATCGGGGCTGCCCATTCAACCTTGCCGGCCCCAGGCACCGCGTTGGTGTCCCGGTAGTCGCCTGTCTCGATTCCGGCCATCGACACCCGCAATGTCTCCGGATCGGGTGCCACCCCGAGGCGTAGCAGCGGCATGTCCCGCTTCCGCAAACCCAACTCGCTGTCCTCTCTGCTGGGGAATGTGGTGGAGGATTTGGGGCTTTCGACGCGCCTCAACGAGACCAAGGTCGAGGAGACCTGGCGACAACTCGCCGGACCTCAAGCCGATCGCGTCACGCGACGCGTGCGCATGAAGGACGGCGTGCTGACAGTCTACCTGACCGATGCCACCTGGCGGCATGCCCTGCACGCGCAACGGAAGGAATGGTGCACGCGCCTGAACGTGGCGCTCGACGGCGAGCCCGTGCGGGAGATCATCTTCCGCTAGCCGGGTCTGCCTTCGCCCGGCCGCCTAAGCCTCTCCCGGCGAACTCAGCCCGGGCCGGCGAGCTCAGCCTCTCCCGGCGAACTCAGCCTCTCCCGGCGAACTCAGCCCGGCCCGGCGTGCTCAGGCGATCCTACCCCTCGTACCTCTTGAAGAGCACAGACGTGTTGTGGCCGCCAAACCCGAAGGCGTTGCTCATGGCCACGTTCACGCTGCGATCCTGGGGGGTATTGAAGGTGTAGTTCAGGTCACACTCGGCGTCCGCGTGCTCGAAGTTGATCGTCGGCGGAACGCGGTTGTGCCGAATCGCTCCAATCGCGGCGATTGCCTCCACGGCGCCGGCGGCACCCAGCAGGTGGCCGGTCATGCTCTTGGTGGAGGACACGTTCATATCGAACGCGTTGGATCCGAACACCGACTTGATGGCGTTGGTCTCTGCCACATCGCCGAGCGGCGTCGACGTGCCGTGCATGTTGAGGTAGTCCACGTCGTCCGGACCGAGATCCGCATGCTTGAGGGCCGATACCATGGCCGCCCGTGCACCGCGGCCGTCCGGGTCGGGCGCGGTGATGTGGAACGCATCTGCGCTCATGCCGATACCCGCAACCTCCGCGTAGATGTTCGCGCCGCGTGCCTTGGCGTGCTCGAGTTCTTCCAGGAACAGGGCCCCTGCGCCTTCTCCAAGCACAAAGCCGTCTCGCGTCGAGTCGAAAGGCCGACTCGCACTCGCTGGGTCGTCGTTCCGGGTCGACAGCGCCTTGAGCGCATTGAAACCGCCGACTCCAAGCTCTGTGACGGAAGCTTCCGCTCCTCCGCAGATGGCCGCATCGGCGTGGCCGAGCTGGATCAGCATGACCGCATCGCCCACGTTGTTGTTGCCTGTGGCACAGGCCGACACCACGCAGTAGTTGGGCCCGCGGAAACCGTGGCGGATAGAGATCTGACCCGGCGCGATGTCGGAGATCAGCATCGGGATGAAGAACGGCGAGAGCCGACGCGGTCCGCGGTTCTCATACTCGGCCGTCTGCTCGTGGAACGTCTTCATGCCACCGATGCCGCTCCCGAAGATCACGGCGATGCGATCCTTGACGTCCTCGGGCAGCTCCTCCGAGTTGATACCGGCATCCGCGATGGCCTGATCGGCCACCACCATGGCGTACTGGCAGAACCGGTCCATTCTGCGGGCAGCCTTGCGATCCAGATACTCGTGCACATCGAAACCTTTCAGTTCGCACGCGAACTTGGTGTCGAACGGTTCGGGATCGAAGTACGTAATCGGTGCTGCGCCGCTTTCGCCACGCATCATGGCGTCCCAGAATGCATCAGGCGTAAGCCCGATCGGGGTCAGAGCCCCCATTCCGGTGACGACGACACGACGGGAGTTGCTCGCCATCGGTTTCCACGTTTTGCGGTCCTCGAAAGGACCGATGGACAGACCTAGCCGGCCTTTTCCTGGAGGTAGCTGACCGCGTCGCCGACGGTGGCGATCTTCTCGGCCTCCTCGTCGGGAATGGTCAGGTCAAACTCCTTCTCGAATTCCATGATCAGCTCGACCGTATCGAGGGAGTCTGCGCCCAGGTCGTTCGTGAACGACGCATCGTTCGTGATGTCGTCTTCGTCAACGCCGAGTTTTTCGACAATGATCGACTTGACCTTGGCTGCAATGTCGTTGGACATGAGGTAGAGAGCTTAAGCTGATGGGTGCAAGCCCGCGCCCTACCGGAAGCGCGGTTTCCGGTTCCGGCAGGGGCGGTATCTGACAGGAAATTAAAGTAACCGGATCGCCACATTCCGCAAAATTCGGGTGGGTCCGGCCCGTATATCGCATCGTGGCGCCTGTGAGTGTCGCGTGCCCGTTCTGCGTTTCAGGCTCGCGAGATTGGGCGCATGCAGCTCGGCCGGTGTACTCGACTTGAGGCACACACACGGAGGGGAGGAACGCACAGGGCCAGGGTTACCAGCGCTCAGATTTCAGTTGAAACGATGGGCACCACGTGGCGTTGCAGCCGCTCTGTTTCAACTCGATCCCCATCCCTCCAGCCAGATGTCCCACCTCTTTACTTCCGAATCGGTCTCGGAAGGACATCCCGACAAGGTCGCCGACCAGATCAGCGACGCCATTCTCGACGCCATGCTGGCCCAGGACTCCAGGAGCCGCGTGGCCTGCGAGACCCTGGTAACCACCGGATTGGTGGTGCTTGCCGGTGAGGTTACTACTGATGCTTACGTGGATGTTCAGGAAGTAGCCCGAGAGGTCATCCGGGGCATCGGCTACACGGATCCGCGGCTTCGCTTCGATGCCGAGAGCTGCGGCGTGCTGAGTTCTCTGCACGAGCAGAGCCAGGACATTGCCCAGGGGGTCGATGAGGGCGCGGGCATGCACAAGGAGCAGGGTGCCGGTGATCAGGGCATGATGTTCGGGTACGCCTGTCGCGAGACCGATAGCCTGATGCCTATGGCCATCACCTATGCGCACGGCCTCGTGCGCGAGCTGGCCGGCATCCGCAAAGCCGCGGGCACGCCAATGCCGTACCTGCGACCGGATTCCAAGAGTCAGGTGACCATCGAGTACGAAGACGACGATCGCACGCCCAAGCGCGTGCACACGATCGTCGTGTCGACGCAGCACGCTGAAGACGTGACCGTCGATCAAATCAAGGCCGACGTGCGCACACACCTGATTCCCAAGGTTATCCCGGCAGACATGTTGGACGACAACCTGATTCTGCACGTCAACCCCACGGGGCGCTTTGTGATCGGCGGCCCGCACGGCGACGCCGGCCTCACCGGTCGCAAGATCATCGTCGATACCTACGGCGGAAAGGGCGCACACGGTGGAGGCGCGTTCAGCGGCAAGGACTCAACCAAGGTAGATCGCAGCGCAGCCTACGCGGCACGCTGGGTGGCCAAGCACCTGGTCGCCGCCGGCCTGGCGGACGAAGCCGAAGTCCAGCTTGCGTACGCCATCGGTGTGGCAGATCCCGTTTCCATCCGAGTCGAAACCAACGGCACCGGCAAGATTCCGGATCTCGACATGGAGCGCATCGTGCGCGAGGTGTTCGATCTTCGCCCGGCTGCCATCATCGAGACGCTGGATCTGCGCAAGCCGGTATTCCAACCCACGGCAGCCTACGGCCACTTTGGCCGGGGTGAGTTTGCCTGGGAGCAGCTGTCGCGGCTGAAGGAGATAGAAGTCACCGCATGATCCGACCGGGCATTCGCATCCAACTGTCGGCGGTCCTGCTCATGGCGGCCGCCGCAGTTCCTGCAGCGTTTGCCCAGGATGCCCGGCAGGCGGAGCCGTCCAGTGTGCGCATTGACAACGCACGTTGGCCGGTCGGTGCGGCGGCTCCGGCCGCCCGCTACCGCATGCAGCAGGACCTGCAGGGGCAAGAGCCTGCCCAGGCGCTTGCCCGGGACTTCGGGTGGCAGCCTGATGACCTGCAGCTGATTTCCCGGACCGAGCGCCAGGAATCCCGTCACCTGCTTTATCGCCAGACCTGGCAGGGTATCCCCGTCTGGAATCGGTTCGTGCGCATCAACCTGGACGGATCGGAGCGCGCCACCCTGGTGGTTAACGGCTTTCGGGCGCTTGAGAGTGAGCCGCCGGCACGCGCCGCAGTCAACGCCGCGGTGGCCCGCTCAATCGCCGCGCAGGACGGGTCCATGACCTCCACGCCCGAGCTGGTGGTCGTTGACATGGAGCCGGCTCGCCTTGCCTGGCATTTGATGGTTTGGCCGCGCCAGGAGAATTCAGAGTTCGAGGTCCTGGTCGACGCGATTTCGGGCGATGTGCTCCACAGGCAGGACATGACCGTGCGACGCCGCGGGGCGCACGCCGGACATGACTCCGCCACGGGGCCCCTGGTGCCCCATGTGCCAGTGGTGCACGGGCAGGCTTTCGTTGCCGACCAGCACGCCCGTCATGCGAGCCGCATCGATGGCACAGGCACGGTCTTCGATCCCGATCCGTTGGCCACCTCCGGCGCGGACTACGGCCCGCCCTTCGTGGACAACGACGACGCCACCAACGCGTCGATAGACGGCGAGATGGTGACCGTGACGCTTCGGGACATCACCCGAGGCGGCGATGGATTGTATCGCCTGGAGGGACCGTATGTGCGCATCGTGGGCGAGAATTCCGGTGGTGTCGAGGTGTACACGCCGCCCGTCGAGGCTGCGCCGACCTTTGCATACAACCGTTCAGAGCCCGGCTTTGAGGCGACCAGCGTCTACTACCACATTCACGAGAACCAGCTCTATCTGCAGGAGCTCGGCTTCCCCGACATCCAGAATGCGAGTCCGCTCCCTGTGAATCCGCAGGGGACCGCCGCAGATGACTCTGGCTGGTTGGCTTCGAGGCGCTTTCTCTTCTTCGGTACAGGTGGCGTCGACGACGGCGAGGATGTAGCGGTGGTGTTGCACGAGTACGGTCACGCCATCATCGAGGGAGTCTCACCCGGGCTGCGCTCCGGGCTCGAAGGTCGAGCGTTGCATGAGGGCTGGGCAGACTACTGGGCCATGTCGTACCAGCGTGGCATGATGGACAACGGTCTGTTGGCGCGGGACGACTGGGAGAACGTCTTTCGCTGGGACTCGGGACTGGGCTCGATCTGGGCCGGCCGTGTTCTGGACTTTTCGGGGCGATACCCGGACGATACCTGTTCGGACGATGGGTTCGCGGGCGGATGCTCCGTGCACAACGACGGCCGCCTGTGGGCCACCGTCATGATGGAGGTCTACGGAGACGTGGGCCGGACCGTGACGGACCGGTTGAGCATTCTGGCGCTCCCGTATCTGGCTCCGGGAGTCACATTTGGCGATGCGGCCGAGGCCGTGATCCAGGCCGACATCGATCACTACGGCGGCCAGCACGTCGAACAACTGATCGCGCGCTTTGCGCCTCGCGGGCTGGTAGACGCCTCTTCCTTTGGTCCGCTGATCAACCACGATCCGCTGGAGCGCACGGAGCAGGTGGGCGGTGTTCGGCAAATCGACCTCACGGCACGCGGGATCGGTGCGGACGTCACGTCTGTTTCAGTGATGTGGCGACACGGTTCCGGGGCCTTCAACGAAACCATGCTGTCACCGGGCGTCGATTTCGTCTGGTCGGGCTCCATTCCGCTGCCGGCCACTCCGGGTGAGGTGTCGTATTTCATTCGGGCCAGAGATGCCGAGTCGCGGGAGAGCCTGCGCCCCCGGGAGGCTCCCAGCACGGTCTACGCGTTCGAAACCGGTCCGGACACCCAGGCTCCGCAACTGGTTCATACTCCGCTCTCCGATATGTCGCTGGCCCAGTGGCCTCCCGATATCACCGCGGTGATCACAGACGAACTGGGCGTGCAAAGCGCCGTCATCGACTGGGAGATCACCATCCCGGGTGAGGGCACGCGCACGGGAAGTTCAGCCATGGAGGACTTTGAGGGCGAATGGCTCGGCGGCTTCGGGGTGGAAGCCAGCGAGATCGGTGTGGGAACGATGGTGACCTACCGCATCACGGCTACCGACATCTCGCAGGCAGAGAATCAGTCCGTTTCCGGCCCGCACTCGTTTGAAGTGACCGGCTCCGGCGTGTTGCGAAGCTTCGAGCCAGGTGCCGACACGGTGACCATGACCGGACTCTTCGCGGTGGGCGCACCGCGCATCGGCACGCTGACCGGGCGCACCGGGGCCACGGTGTGGGGTACGGATCCCGCCGCGCCCTACCCGGCGTCGGCGGGAGTTTCGACGCTGGAATTTCCCGAAATGAACCTGCGCGGATCCCATCAGCCTCTGCTGGTCTTCTGGCACTGGTTCGATACCGAGCACGACGGGAGGGCGGACCCGGCTGTCATGGGACCGGACGTGCTCTGGGACGGCGGTAACGTGAAGGTTTCCGTGGACGGTGGCAACAACTGGCAACCACTTGATCCGGTGTCGGGCTACACAGGCACGTTGATTGCCGGGCCGGACAATCCTCTGGCGGGGCAGCCTGCGTTTGGCGGATTCAGCCATGCATGGCGTCGGGCGGTCATGCCGCTGCCAGCTCTGCCCAATGTGCGCGTACGATTCGACTTCGGAACGGATGCCAGCAACTCGGAACAGGCCGTCGACTTCGCGGGCTGGTACATCGACGATGTCGTGGTGACCAACAGCCTCGAGACCGGGCCGGACCTGCCGGAGTTGTTGACCGAGCTGCCTGCGACGCAGACCGCTCCGGCCGGTGCAGCCCTGCCCGCGGTGACGATTGAGGTACAGGACGAAATCGGTGTTTCCGACGCCTGGCTCGACTACACGCACCAAACCGGCAATGAAACGCGCATCTATAGCCAGCGCATGGTGCAGGCGCCGGTAGATCTGTCCGAGTTTACCGGTGCGATGCCGCTGGCGTCCGCACCGATCGCCGGAGACGTGATTTCCTGGCGGGTCCGATTGCGCGATGTGGATGGCAACGAGGCCGAGTATCCTTCCGCGGGCGCGCCGCCCAACATCATCAACGTGCGCCTGGCCCTGCGAAGCGACCTGACGGAGTCGGCCGTGGCCTCGGGGGGGTGGCGTCGATCGCAGTCCGGCGTCTGGAACTACTCAGGGTCGGAGTCGGGTGCCCTGGTGTTTAGTCCGATTACCATCGCCGTGAATCAAATTGACTCGTCGTTCCGACTGGAGCACGAGTACAGTCTGAGTCCAGGGTCTCCCGGCGTGATTGAAGTTTCCCGGGACGGAGGCAGTTCCTGGGCGATGGCCGAACCGGTGGGTGGCTACCCGGGCGCCGACGCGTGGATTAGTTCGGCTTCCAGGAGAGTGGATGTGCTGGATCTCAGTCTCATGGCAGGGGAAATCATTCAACTCCGGTTGCGTGTCCTCACTCCGGAGAACCTGACCGGGTCAGAGCCTGTCGGGGGCAGCGGGAACGCGTGGCTGGTCTACGCAGCCGAGGTGGTGCAGGAAACGGTGGACGAGGTCTTTGAATTGCCGGGAGAGACCGTGCTCAACGCCAACTTCCCGGATCCCTTCAACGGCTCGACGACACTGAGTTTTTCGATCCCGACGGCAGGGCCAGTTCGCTTGACCGCGCACGACATGCTGGGTCGCCACATCGCCACCCTGGTGGATGATACCCGCGATGCAGGATCGCATTCGGTGATGCTCGACGCTTCCACCTGGGCATCGGGTGTGTATCTGGTTCGCCTTGATACCGGGACGGAGGTCAAGTTCGAACTGATCACACTCGCGCGATAGGTGCCTGAGGGTTCGTGCTCTCGTTCTCGTGCAGCACGCGCTGGCCTCCGCCGCCGAGACTCGCAGCCGGCATTGCTTCCGGAAGCGTGTTTTCCGGGCGAATCGAAACATTTGCGAGGAGCAGTCCCTATAACTAGTTGTTGTGCAACTAGTTAAGGGGTAGCCTACATGGCCCTATACAGCCACCAGGAAGCGACACTCGCAGATCTCAACGGATCCGGGTATTTGTTCAGAAAACGGAGCCCACTCGGTGACGAGTACAAAGGGGTTTTCTTTGGACCGGAAGGCGAGGCGGAAACGCTCGAGGCGCTGGTGGAGGATGAACCCGTGACGTTTAGCGGGGTGCTGTACAAGAAGAACCGATCCGGCAAGGTGACTTCCGAGCAGGTGGAGCTTAGCGTCGACGTGACCAGCTTCCGCGAAGTCTCCCTCGGAGACCGCGCACTGATTGAGGCGATCGACGTCTGATCGCACCCGACGCATTCAGAACAGAAAAAGGCCCGCTCTCGAGCGGGCCTTTTCTGTTTGGTGTCGCCGCGTGCGCGGCGATGTGAGGCTTCCGGGACTACGCTTCGCCACTGTCCCAGGTCAGAATGTCCTGTTCTGTCTTCTCGCGCGTCGCCCACTCCTCGGCATTCGGCAGTGGGTCCGCCTTTTCGGTAATGTTCTTGCCCAGGGCCTGCCATTGCTCGGCGAGGTAGGTGTTCCACTCCGCGTAATGCGACAGCTCTTCGGGGAGCTCATCGTCCGCGTAGATGGCCTCAACCGGACATACCGGAACGCAAGCGTTGCAGTCGATGCACTCGTCGGGGTGAATGGCCAAAAAGTTGGGACCCTCGTAGAAACAGTCTACGGGGCAGACCTCCACACAATCGGTGTGCTTGCAGTTGATGCAGGCCTCGGTAACGACGTAGGGCATTGCTGGCTGAAAAAGTTGGCCCGGAAGATACCCGCGCGGTCTACCGCGGACAAGGTGCGTTGCGTGTGCGCGGATGGACGCTGCGACGGGAGGCCGTCTGCCGCGACCACTATTTTCGGCCGATGTCACGGGATCTGAAAGCCCCCCGGGGCCGTCTTCCGGGTAGCTTCATCACTCATGTCGTCTGAAGAGGTCTATACCGCAGTAGCTGCCGGAGACTGGGCGGGTGCGCTGCACGCAGCGCACGCCGACCGCTCCGACAGCGCCGTCAGTGTCGAAGCCCGGCGCGTGCTGGTCGACTCCCTGCTGGGAGCCCTCGCGGGCGAGGGCCCCCAGCCGGGAGACGACCACCTGGAAAAGGCGCTGCTCATGCAGCACGCCGGCTACCTGGACGTTTCCGGCTCGGGCCTGGATCTGATCGCAGAAACCCTGGTGAACCGAAATCGCACCTTGCCTGAACGCGCAGCCCGGTACGCGCGCTTTCGGCCGGAGGCGGAAGCCTGCCGGGCCGTGCTGGCCCAGTTCGGTTCGCGGGACCGCGTTGACGCCTCCACCGAGGCTGGACGCATAACTGACGTGACCGGGGCTCCCAGAGCAGGGCTGCGATCCGTCTTCCGGTCTTCGCAGGAGCGGGTGCTGTTCCAGGCGGCGCGGCGTGTGTTTCCGGGATGTCTCGTGGTCCCCAACGCAGCACTGTCCAGTGCTCTGGACTTCAATCAAATCCGCGGCATGCTGTCCCGCGAGGAGAGCGAAACGTTTTTCCGCGCGCTCGTAGACCTGATTGTGTTCAACCCCTCCCACGACTTCCGGGCCGAGCTTTTTCTTGAGCTGGACAGCCCGTGGCATGACGATCCGCACCGCGGACAACGGGACAACGCCAAGGAACGCATGATTGCCCTTGCCGGGGGCCACCTGGTTCGACTCCGAACTACTGGCCAGATCGGACTCGCGGCCATGGTAGCGCTACTCGAGGAGGCCGCCGGATGAGAGGGCGCAAGATCCTGGAGGCAGGCTTCTGGACCGCTGGTCTTGTAGCCGTTGCTGCCGCAGACCCCGCGAGTGGCGGGCTGCTTTCGACGTGCCTGTTCGACCATCTGGGGGCCGCCATCGGACTCGACTTCTGCCCCGGATGTGGCCTGGGGCACGCCGTGGGCTACCTGGCGCGCGGACACGTGTCAGCAAGTTTGGCGGCTCACCCCCTGGCCGTGCCTGCCGTTCTGATTCTATCCTCCCACATCGTCGGCCTGATCCGGTCGGCTTCCACACAGAAAGCCTGATGTCAAAAGTCATCAAGTACATGCCCGAGCTGCGGGACGAAGAGCAGCTGCATGTCGCCGCCCTGTTCAAGGACATGAATGAAGAGCAGGCCGAACAGTTTGCCCGCGTCTATCGCCAGCGACGCAAGGAGGCCAATATTACGCTCGTCACGACCCTGCTGGGTCTCCTGAGTGTGGCCGGCGTGCAGCGATTCTATCTCGGGCAGATCTGGATGGGCGTGCTCTACTTCCTCACGGCCGGTCTGTGTGTCGTCGGGACCATCTACGATCTGGTGAACCACAAGTCACTGACGTACCAGTTCAACCAGAAGGAGGCCGAAGAGGTCGCCGATATCGTGATGGGCGCGTTCCCGGTGCGCCAGGCACTCACCGGAGGTGACGATGAGCAGGTGTAGCCTCCTGGCTCTGACCGTGTTTCTGCTTGCTGGATGCTCCCAGGACGGCAGTGACGTCACGTCGGCCATCCCTGAGGGCGGCACTCCGGACGAGTTGGCGCAGATCACGCTTCCGGACGGTTTTCGTATCGATGTGTACGCCAGTGGCGTCGTCAATGCACGGAGCATGACGCTCTCGGAGAACGGGACCCTTTTTGTCGGGACCAGGAGGGATGGTCGTGTCTGGGCCGTGCGGGACGAGGACGGAGATTTCCAGGCTGACGAGGTATTCGAGATCGATGCGGACCTGCAGATGCCCAACGGAGTCGCCATGCATGACGGCTCGCTCTATGTGGCTGAGGTTTCCCGGATCCTGCGCTACGACGACATCGAGAACCGGCTCGAGAATCCGCCCGATCCGGTTGTGGTCGTTGATAATCTGCCTACCGAGACCCACCACGGCTGGAAGTACATCGCCTTTGGCCCCGACGACATGCTGTACGTGCCGGTTGGTGCCCCCTGCAACATTTGCAACGAGCCTGAGCCGTTCGCGACGATTCTGCGCATGAATCCGGACGGGTCCGGCAGGGAGGTGGTAGCCCGCGGTGTGCGAAACACGGTCGGGTTCACCTGGCACCCAGAGTCCGGAGAACTCTGGTTCACGGACAACGGGCGCGATCATCTCGGCGACAACCTTCCGCCGTGCGAATTGAATCGTTTGACGGAGGTGGGACAGCATTTCGGTTATCCGCATTTCCACGGCGATGCCCTCGCTGACCCGGAATTCGGAGAGGGGCACCAGCCTTCCGATTTCATCGCGCCCGTGCAGAACCTGGGGCCGCATGTGGCGCCGCTGGGCATGGAGTTCTATACCGGCACGCAGTTTCCTGAAGCCTATGGGGGGCGGGCATACATCGCCGAGCACGGCTCCTGGAACCGGTCCGAGAAGATTGGCTACCGGGTAACCATGGTGACCCTGGACGAGCGCGGCGAGGCCACTGCGTACGAGCCGTTCGCCGAGGGCTGGCTACAGGGGGAGGACAACTGGGGCAGGCCGGTGGATCTGGAACACCTGCCGGATGGATCCCTGCTGGTTTCCGATGACCAGCGCGGGCGCATTTACCGGATCAGCTACACCGGTTGAGGTCGTGCCGAAGACCGCTGGTCAGCGGAGCACGGTGATTGGTTTGGCGTGTCGCGTTGTTCCTTCGGCGACCAGCAGGTAGGCCCCTGAAGGCAGTCCGTTCGTATCAATGCGAAACACGTGCTCGCCGGCCGCGAGCAAGCTCCTGTGCACTTCGCGGACCTCGCGTCCCAACGCATCCACCAGGTAGACACGGACCGGAGTCGCCTGCCCCGTCTCAAGGGTCACGGATGCTGATCCGGTGGCAGGATTCGGGTAGACGGACCGGACGCTGAAGCCGCCGGGCAGCTCCTGGCCTGACTCGGCAGATGTGCTCGCTGACCCGAACGCCCCCCATGAGGCATCAAGGGCGTAGCGCGCCTCCTTGATCGGGCTGACACTGGTGACGATCAGTGTCACGTCGATGAAGTTGCCGGTCAACCTGAAGCTCTGCCGCGAAGGAGGTACGTCGTGCCACTCCAGCGAGCCGTCTTCACGCGTCGCCACGACACGGCCACGCAGTCGGGTCCGGATATCGTCCAGGATTCCCGGCTGGATCGCAACGACCACCGGCGGAGCGTAGGCGTCGAAGTCCAGCGTCAGGTTCGCCAGCTCGTCGAAGTGGATGTAATGCACGGCGCCGCCTTCGACCGAAATGCGGTCTTCCGGGCTGGCCTCGGGTGTGGTCTCCGCCGTCGTGGTTTCGATGCGGAAATCGGGAGTCACCACAAGCGGGGCACTGAAGGAGCGCGTATACCCGAATCGCTCATCGACCGCTGGATCGTCCACAAGATTGGCGGTGTGGAAGTCTGCGATGACCGCAGCAAGGGGTCGCCCTGCACGGGTCACCACCGAGTCGACGCCGGCCGCCCCCTTGCGCTCGTTTCGAACCACCTCGCCCGGCAGGCTCGGATCGAGTTGGTCGGCTATGTACGAAAAGAAAAGCCGCCCCCTGTCATAATCCCGCCCGACGCCGTCTTCGTTGATGTCGCGCCAGGAGAACAGCCCGCGCTTGTGCTCGGTCGGCAGCGCGAGGTAACCGAAGGTGTCGGACGTGTAGCCGTTCACCACCATGCCATACTCCGCGACCCCCTCGGAGATAAAGGTCTCCGGGTCAAACTCGTAGTTGAAGTGGATCAAGTGCACGTACTCGTGCGCAATCAGCCTGGGCATGAACGACACGGACTGCAGTACGTCCAGATGCAGCACATCCCGGCCATTCCCCGGCTGGTCCGCGGTGAGGTCTGACGGGTGCACGAACCCGCCCACGTTTGCGTTGTCGATGTCGTAGAACAGGAAGTCCACGATGCCGTCCCCATCCACGTCCGGGGGTGTGCCGAACACGTCGTGCGCGTTCGCCATGACACCCTGGGTGGTGGAAATCGAGCCTGTCGGGGTACGCACGACCATGGCCTCGCGGATGGCTGCGAGCTCCGAATCCTGCATCTGCCCCAGATTGGCCACCTCCACCCACGCGTAATAGAGATCCGTCTTGTCCCGGAGCTCAAATTCCCGGTTCGCCCACGAGTTGCTGGACCACAAATAGACCCGGAAGGACTGCCGGTCCCCAATATCCGGCGGGCTCATACCCTTGCGTGCCGGGGCGATTCCCGCCCTTCGCTCCGCTTTGAGGGCCTCGATGGCAGGGGCAAAGCGCTCAGCACCCAGGAGGTTGCCGCACAGGTGCGCCGCCGACTGAGCGCCGGCCGTCTGCACCAGGAGCAGCAATCCTATCGCCGGGAGCAGGTGCCTCACTTCAGCAGCGTCAGCTGTTTGGTCATACGTTCGCCCGCCGCCTCCAGCACGTAGAGGTACGTTCCGCTGGGAAGGCGATCTGCGCTAAACCGCACCGTGTGCTCTCCGGCGGGGAAGGCGCCGTCTGCCACCGTCGCCACGCGACGTCCCAGTAGATCCACGACGAACAGCCTCACATCCGTGGACTGAGGCAGGCTGAATGCGATGTTGGTGACCGGATTGAACGGGTTCGGGTAGTTCTGGTCGAGCGCCACCCGACTCGGAAGTTCCGGAGCGTCTTCGGTCGGTGTCGCCTGGCCGAACGCGGCCCAGGAAGCATCGTAGTTGTACCGGGTCACGAAGGTGCGCCCGGGCTTCTTGTTGGCCACGACCACCCGGGCCTTGAAGTAGTTGCCCGGAAACACCTGTTCGCCTTCCTGCGGGTCCAGGGGCTGCGTGCTCCAGGTACCCATCTCATCCTGGAAAAAGATGCGACCTCCAATGGACTCTCTGGCAGCCGGCAGGATGACAGGGGCAGCGGCCGCATCGAACGAGATGCGCAGATCCGCAACGTTCTTGAACTCGAAATAGGCCGCGGCTCCGCTTTCCACACCCGGCAATTCACCATCCGCAAAGGGAGGTGTGTCCCCAGCGGATCCGCCTCCATAGGTGACGGGAATAGTCGCCCTTGCCCCGGAGGCTTCCACCTGCGAGCTGTAGACAAACGCAGCGCCAAGGCGCGCGTCATTCACCAGGTTGGCAGCATGGTAATTCATTACGACCTCAGCCAGCGAGGAGCCCGCGGCGGTAAGCACGGAATCGATGCCGTCTGCGCCCTTGTAGGGGTTGGCGGCAATTGCCGAAACGGTCTCGGGAGAGAATTGCTCACCGATGTAGCGCATGAAAAGCTCCGCCCTGGCGTAGTCCCGCACAATACTCGATCCCTGTCCCCAGGAGAAGAGCGGCTTTTCCGTCTCCTCCGTGATGCCGAGGAAGCCGTACCGGGAACGTCCGAGGCCGTTCACAATCGTCAGGTATTCGGCGATGCCTTCCGAGATGAAGGTCTGATTGTCGAACCCGGTGGCGAAATGAATGAGGTGAGCGTACTCGTGAGCCGCGGTGCCCGGGGTAGTCCCGTTCCGAATGCCCTGGTTGCTGTCCAGATAAAGGATGTCGGCCTGGTTGCCGATCCCCGGCGACGCGTTCGGGTTGATGTCTGCCGAGTGCACGTAGCCGGCCACGAAGCTGCCGCCGTCACTGCCCGGATCGATGTCGTACATGAGCACGTCAGTGACCCCATCGCCGTCATAGTCCGGCGGGGGACCGAGCACGGCCTCATTGTTTGCGATGACACCGGCATTTTCGTTGATGATGCTGCCTGGCGTCGACTCAACGAGGGCCGAGCGAAGCTCGGCGATCACATCTGCGGTGATGCGGCCTGAGGCGATTTCTCCGACTTCGGCCCAGAGGTAATACAGGCCGTCTTCCTTGTCGATGAGCTCAAAGTCCATCTCCACCCAACTATCCTCGCTCACCTTGAACGGCCGCTGGTCGCCGATGTCCGGCGGGGAGGCGGACTTGCGGGCTATTGCCAGATCGCCGCGTTCCCGCGCCTGTCGAAAGTTTGCGAGCGCCTCCAGGGCCTCGGGGGAAGTGGCGTCCGTGCCACAAACATGACCCGGAAGGTCATGTCCTGCATGCTGCCCACGAGCGTCCACCACGGTGAGCAGCATCAGAACCGCGAACGCGGTCAAAAGCTGATTTTTATACATAGAACTATTGCGTCTCCGGCAGCGTCTACGCGCTGAATTGTCTCAGGTCCCCGATGCAAAGTCCACTCCGAACTGCTCTACTCCTAACCCTTCTACCGCTCGTGGGCATGTCCACAGGATGTGCCAGCCAGGAGACCGTGGCAACCGTGCAGGAGATCGAAGTGGAAGGCACGGTTACCGTGCGGGGGAATGAGCCGTTTACGGCCGTCATTCTTGAGACGCCGGAAGGCAATTGGTACAAGCTGGAGCTCACCACCGAGCAACGGAGCGGCATGGTCAACCCCAGCGTTCAGCGCGTGCGGGGCACCGTTTCGCTGGGAGACTGGAACGGCCGTCCGTTCGCGGTGCTGACCGTAGGCAGTCTCTCGAGGGTGATGCGGTAGGCGCGCAGAAGGCCCTACTTCATCAGCAGCATCGAGCGCGTCGGCCGCTCGCCACCCACGTCGAGGGCGTACAGATAGACACCACTGGCCAGAGTTGACGCGTCAAACGGCACCTCGTGTCGGCCGGCCGGCACGAGCCCATCGACCAGGACAGCCACGTTGCGGCCCAGCAGGTCGTAGACGGCCAGACGCGTCTGCGTGGCGCGGGGCAGATGGAAGGCAATCGAGGTCGCCGGGTTGAACGGATTGGGGTAGTTCTGCTCCAGCACAAAGGCATCCGGCAAGGTCGGCTCGACATCGGTCGATGTGCTGACGGAGAACGACGCCCGGATCGCCGCAACGCGGTCCTCAAAGCGGGCCTGGCCTCCGGCATTGATGTTGGCGAAGTTCGCCCACTGCGTGCCGTTGCTGAAGTTCAGGAAGAACCAGCTGGGATTGTCTGCAGGGGCTCCCGCCCACACCGAAAGCGGCACTACCAATGTGTTTGCGTCCGACCCCGCATTCGAAACGGAGACGAGAAGGGTGCCCGAAAGGCCGGCGAGATCCGAGCTGAAGGAGGTCAGGTCCACTTCGTCGAAGGCCAGCCCCGGGATCGACGGGGGTGGCGATGAATCCTCCCGAACCAGCTCCACCACGACCTCTCCCGGAGCGCCGGTGACCGGGTCGGGCCGGTGGACTTTCAAGGTGTAGTCCCGCGGGTCGGCGGGTACCTGCGTGTCGAAGTAGGACGCGTAGAAGTTCGAAACCTGCACTTTGGTCAAGACCCCGTTGTCCGGAATTTCGAAGGAGCTCGCAATCGAGGAGGACTCGCTCACGGTACCGGTACCGCTGAATGGCCAGGCGTCTACCGTGTTGTCGTCAATGAGCACAACGTTTCCGTCATCGTAGGTCGTGCTCACCGTGTTCGCGCCAAGCGTGCCTTCGGTCCAGGCGCTCGTGTACTGAAACGGAGCGAAACTGGAATTGAACCCGCCGGGCAGTGTGAGGTCCACATGGCCCATTACGAGAGTGACGTCTGAATACGCGCCGGTGAGCGTCACCGGTTCTCCGCCCAGTTCCACTGGCACGACCGTCTTCTGATCGTTGGCGGGGTTGGCCACCAGAAAAGCACGAAGGCGTTCCCGCATGGAAGATGCTGGTCCCGCGCCGTCCATCGCGTCGGCCTCGATCGTGAAGTCGCTCACGTCATTCCAGCGGTGATAGACCACGCTGCCCGGTTCCAGAGCCGCAGGGTTGCTGCCCTGCCCGTTGGCGGTCACGTTCGCCGCATTGCGCGATGTACCGTCGTATTCCACCTGGGCGGTGGCGTCCACGCCGGGGAACCAGACTCCCTGGCTGTACAGCGGATTGACGGTTGCGTCGTTGACCGTGTTGGTGATGTGGTACTCCGCAATCAGCTGCTCCAGGTCGATACCTTCCGCGGAAAGCACCGTGGCATAGCCTGACGCCCCGGAGGCACTCGCGCGGGTAATCGAACCAGTCTTCAGTACGCCGATGCGCTGGGCGATGTAGTTCGTGAGCAATCCCGCCCGCTGGTAATCAAAATCGACGCCCGGCTCCAGCGAGCCGCGCCAGCTGAGCAGCGGACGTCGGAGTTCGGTGACATCGGACCAATAGGTATTTCGCCGCGGCCCGAATCCGGTCATGACCTCGGCCCACTCGGAGAGACCCTCGTCCACGAACGTGAGCTCACCCGGGTCATACGCAAAGCGAATCAGGTGCTGGTATTCGTGGGCTGCTGTGAGGTAAAGGTTGTTGGGGTCGTTCCCTTCCCGCAGGCTGGGGAACGTGTCGAGCATGAGCATGTCGCGCATGTTCAGGCCGGACAGGTTGTTCGGATCCACAAAACCCTGAATGGAGGATCCGCCCTGGGCGGGATCGAAGCCGTCGCGGATGTCGAGCACAAGCACGTCCGACTTGCCGCTCTGGTCCACGTCCGTGGGCGCCCCGAACACCAACTCATCCAGCTCAATGACACCCTTGCTCGGGTCAAAGGATGCCGACGGCGTGGAGTCTTCCAGTGCCACGCGCAGGGCCTCGATTTTGGCATCGTCAACCCGGCCGTTGTCCAGCTCCGCGGTTTCAACCCAGATGTTGAAGGTGGAGGCCTCGACCTTCAGCGTGAACTCAATCGTGTCGTAGGCACTGCGCTCGTAGTTGAACACCTGAAAGCCGACTACCGAGCCTATGGCTTCGGCCCCGCGGGCCGGCGCCAGGGAGATGCCCTGCTTTTGTGCTGTGTGGTACCGCCGCAGCGATTCCCGGCCCTGTGCACTATTGGCCAGGATGTGCGTCAGGTGGATGGTGCCGTTCGACGCCTTGTCTGAAGCGTGAAGCTGCATTCCGGTGGTGTGGACCGGGAGCTCCTGGGCGGTCGCCGTGGAGACAAGAATCGCGGAAAAGAGAAGTAGGAAACGTGCCTTGAACATGTGGCAGGGCGGATGGGAGACCAGTATGCGACGCGAAGGCGGGAATCTGGTTCGCACTTCGCTGTTCGGGAACGCCGACAGTATCGGCCAAAACCTTGCGTCCGGAAGGGCCGCCACGCATCAACCGTAGGCCTCGCGGGCCCAATGGTGGTACACATGGGGGCGGTTCGACCCCCAATTCGGCCCTCGTTGCCCGGTTTGGCCCGGATGGCGGTGCCGACGCAAGCCGCCTGTCCTCGCGCGGCCTCCGCAGATCCTTGGCCGCTCGACAGGCGGAGCCGCGACGCGTCCGGCGCGGGAAACCTTTCGAGACAGGTGGATTTCAGCACATCCACAGCCGGACGACCCATGAGACCGCTGACGCCGGAAGAGGAGTACATCCTCCTTCACAAAGGCACCGAGGCCCCGTTCTCGGGACAATACTATCGCCACAAAGAGGACGGCACCTACGTGTGCCGCCAATGCGACACGCCGCTGTATCGGAGCGACGACAAGTTCGACTCTCACTGCGGGTGGCCGTCGTTCGATGACGAGATCCCGGGAGCCGTGCGCCGCCTGCCCGACGCGGACGGGCGCCGCGTGGAGATCGTCTGTGCAAACTGTGGTGGTCACCTGGGCCATGTGTTCGAAGGAGAGCGTTTCACCCCGAAGAACACGCGCCACTGCGTGAACTCACTCAGCCTGGACTTCAAGCCTGCCGAAACCGAATGACTGCCCGAGCACTGTTCGCATCCGGGTGCTTCTGGGGCACCGAGTACTTCCTGAAACAGGTGGACGGCGTGTTGTCCACCCGTGTCGGCTACACAGGAGGCCACCAGGACGATCCGACGTACCGGGAGGTCTGCACCGGCCGGACGGGTCATGCGGAAACCACGGAAGTGGTCTACGACCCTGAGCGTACCGACTACGAAACGCTGGCCCGGATCTTTTTCGAGACCCACGACCCCACGCAGGTGGATCGGCAGGGCCCCGACATCGGCACGCAGTACCGTTCAGCCATTTTCTATCTGGATTCCGAGCAGGAGTCCATCGCCCGTAAGCTCATCGGGGAGCTGGAGGGCAAAGGCCTGAAGGTGGCCACCGAAGTGACCGCCGCCCAGAAGTTCTGGCCGGCCGAGGACTACCATCAGGATTACTACAGCAAGACCGGTGGCGTGCCGTACTGCCACGGGTACCGAAAGCTGTTCTAGAAGACCGTAGCGACGTAGACGCCCCCGGCTTCTTCGTCGGAAGCTCGGCCTATGACGGCCGTATCACCCTCCAGGTCGAGCGCGGCACCGAAGTACACCTCGCCGACATCCACGATGCGCGTCTGTTTCCAGGTGCCGTCTTCCTGGCGTCGGAACACGAACACGACCCGGTCGATGTTGAACTCCAGTTTCAGCTGCTCGTCGAATCCGACGACGGCTGCGGTGTCACCGGACAGCGCGACTGCGGAGCCGAAACCGCCGCCGGGATACGGCGAAGAGGGCCGAAGCTCCGCGGCCTCGACCCAGGCCTCATCCCGCAGCTCGTAAATGACCGCACGTCCGGATCCGTCTCGCGTCTGGCCCATGACGAGGCGGGCACCGTCCAGCTGCACCGGAATGAAGTAGTCGTCGACCCCGTCGATGCGTGTCGTGCGAACCCAGCGGCCACCCCGCTCTTCAAACACGTGCGCGCTGCCGGGCGCACCCAGTCCGTAGGTGGACGCCGTGACTACGGCGCGGTCCCCGTCCAGGGAGGCGGAGGTGCCGAACACGCCGAATCGCGCATCGTGCGGGGCGGAGAAGCGGGCCTCCGGAGCCCATCGTCCGGAGCTGTTGCGTGCAAAGAGCGATGCAGTGCCACCAAACCTTCCGGACGCGGTGTCGCCGGTGCTCGTCACCAGGATACGACCCGAGTCGATGGACACGGAGGCGGCGAACGGTCCGTCCTCCGCCGGCACGGGATCGGTCAGTCGTGCGGCCTGCCGCCAGGAACCGTACTCATCAAGTTCGAACACATAGACCGCGTTGGAGCGCGCGGCAAAAGGCGTGGGCACAAATGAGGTGACGACGGCGACGTCCGCTTCCAGGGCGACCGCGCGCCCAAAGAACTCGCCTGGTTCGCAGTCGGCGGCTTCCAGGTGGGCGGTTTTGGCCCAGGTGCCGTTCGGCTGAAGCTCATAGACGAAGGCGGCGCCCGAGTTCGGGCCGCAGGTGTCGGAGCCGGAAGAGCCCACCAGCAGGCGCTCGCCGTCCAGTGCCACGGCGCTGCCGAAGAAATTGGCCGTGGTTGTATCTGCGGGTGGCAGGCGCTGAATCTGTCCCTGGACCGGACCGGCCGCAGAAAGGGCCAACACGGCGACAGCGCAGATTCGGGCAAAGCGTGCGTGCAATCTCATGCCGCTACGGATTGCAAGCACCGTGCCCGCTGCGAGACGGAAGACCGGGCAGGAGACTTACCGCTTGCGGCTGCCCAGCACTTCCGACAGGGATTCCCACTTCTCATACAGGGCCTCAAGGTCTTCGCGCACGGCATCATACGCGCGAGTGGCTTCCTGAGACGCCGATTCGTCCGCGTAGAGCGACGGATCACCGAGACGGGTCTCCAGGTCGCTCTTGCGTTCCTCGGCCTCCATGATGGACGCCTCCGTCTTTTCGTGTAGACGACGCAAGTTGAACGTGTTCATGCGTTCGTACTTGCTGACCGCCTCCGGAGAAGCGCCTGGTTTGGGCGCCTCGACCACTGGCTCGGGCTCCGGCTTCTTCTTTTTGGGCTTGCGGGCCTTCGGCTTCGGTGGCGGCTCTGGTGGTCGATCCTTCTGCTGCTCCATGCGCCAGCGGTACTCGGAATAGGTGCCCGGGTACACGTGCACGCCTCCGTCCTCCACGCGCCAGACGACCGTAGCGACCTGGTCCAGGAAATGCCGGTCGTGACTGACCACGGCGAACGTGCCGGAGTACTGCTGCATCGCCTCGATCAGCACCTCGATGGACCGGATGTCCAGGTGGTTTGTGGGCTCGTCCAGGATCAGGAAGTTGGCGGGCTGCACCAGGGTCTTGGCGAGCGCCACGCGGCTGCGTTCCCCGCCGGAAAGCACTCGAACCGGCTTGAACACATCTTCCCCTCGGAAGAGAAAGGCACCCAGTATGGACCGCAGCTCCGTTTCAGTCTGCCCCCGCGCGGCGCGCTGCACGGCCTCCAGCACGGTATCGGCAGGGTCAAGCGTGTCGGCTGTGTGCTGGGCAAAGAAGTTGATGTCCACGTCTCGCCCTACGCGGCGCTCTCCCTCAAACGGCTCGGTGCCGCCCATCATGCGCGCGAGCGTGGACTTGCCGGCACCGTTTCGGCCGATGAGGGCAATCTTGTGGCCCCGCTCTACGGTGAGCGGATCGGCGTCGCGGAAAACCTCTACTGAACCTTCGTCCGTCTCGTACACCTTGGTGAATGTGGAGAGGGACACCACACTGCGCGCCGATCGCGTCGGGCTGGGGAAGCGGAACGAAATCGAGGCCGCATCGCCTTCGGGTTCAGGAATGCGCTCCAGCTTCTCCAACTGCTTGACCCGGCTCTGAACCTGCGTAGCCTTGGTATTCTTGTACCGGAATCGTTCGATGAAGCGCTCTGTCTCGGCGATCATCTTCTGCTGGTTCACGAAGGCTGCGCGCTGAATCTCGCGCTGCGCCACGCGCTCGGTCAGGTAAAACGAGTAGTTGCCGGCGAATTCGTTGACGCGGCCGTGGGCAAGCTCGGCGGTGGTCGTGACCAGGCGGTCCAGCACATAGCGGTCGTGCGACACGATCACGATCGTGCCGGCGTACGCCTTCAGATAGCCCTCCAGCCAGGCAATCGAATCGATATCCAGGTGGTTGGTCGGCTCGTCAAGCAACAGCACGTCCGGGGCCTTGAGCAGGAGCCGCGCCAGCGCCACGCGCATGCGCCAGCCACCGGAAAACGTAGTCAGGGGGCGCTCGAGGTCATCGACCTCAAATCCAAGGCCCAGGAGCACCGTCTCGGCGCGCGGCCGGGCTGTGTGCGCATCGGCCGCATGCAGCGCCGTGTGCACATCATCCAGATCATGCAGAAGCCGCGCGTAGCGTTCGGTCGTATGGTCCGTTTCGGTCTCCAGCGCGCGCAGGATCTCCTTCTCACGCGCTTCCAGCTGCTCCACGTTCTCAAACGCGGTCAACGCCTCTTCGATAACCGTCTGGTTGTCGGGCGATTCTTCGACTTCCTGCCGGAGATATCCCAGCGTCGAGCCGCCCAGCTGGATCGAGCCGCCGTCGATGTCCTGCTGACCGGTCAGAACCTTGAGCAGGGTCGTCTTGCCGGCGCCGTTTGGACCCACAAGACCGATGCGGCGCCCATCCTTGATGGTCCACGAGAGCCCATCGAAAATCTGCCTTCCGCCGAAGGCCAGCGATATGCCGTGCAGCTGAATGATGGCTCAGTACGCGTTCTTGTTCACGAATCCGGTGAACACCGTCATCAGCATGATTTTGATGTCCAGCTTCAGCGACCAGTGCTGGATGTAGAAAATGTCGTGTTCGATGCGCTTCTCGATGGAGGTGTCGCCGCGCCACCCGTTGACCTGCGCCCAGCCGGTGATGCCGGCTTTCATCTTGTGCCGCAGCATGTACTTGGGCACGCGGTCCCGGAACGAGTCGATAAACACGGGTCGCTCCGGCCGGGGTCCGACTACGGACATCTCTCCCCGCAAGACGTTGATGAATTGCGGGAGTTCGTCGAGCGATGTGCGCCGCAGGAAGGCCCCGACGCGGGTCGCACGGTCCTCGCCAGGTTTGGCCCACACCGCGCCGGTCTGGGCCTCAGCCTGCACCGGCATCGACCGGAACTTCAGGATGTTGAAGCGCTGCCCGTTCAGACCCATGCGCTCCTGTTTGTACAGCACGGGTCCCGGGCTGGACAGCTTGACGGCGATCGCTATCAGCAGCAGCAGGGGAGAGGTCACAATCAGGAAAGTCGCCGAGAACACGACGTCGATCAGGCGCTTCACAGCCCGGGGGAAGTCCAGCGGCGCCTCGTCGATAATGTGAATCACCGGAAGCCCGTCCACGTCGGTGACCCGAGAGTTCAGGATGTCGAACTGGAACAGGTCCGGCACCAGAAACACGTGTGCCAGGCGGGTGGATACCGCGCTGAGTATCTGTTCGATGCGGTCCGAGGCCGATAGCGGCAACGCCAGATACACATAGTCGATGGGCGTGTCGGCTAATTCGGCCTCGTCGAGCACCCGAATGGCCTCCGTGGTGGTGCCCAGAATCTCCGGACCGGTCTTGGTGTCGTCCAGGAACCCGTGCAGTTCAAAGCCCATCCAGGGGTACTGCTCAAACGCGCCCTTCAGTCGTCGCCCGACCTCTCCGGCGCCCACAATCAACACCCGCCGCCGATACTTGCCCTGGGCGCGGGCCCGGCGCAGGCTGTAGAGCAGCCCCAGCCGGAGCGCCAGCATCATGGCAGGCGTGAGCGATGCGAAAATCGCCATGTGCAGCCGGGAGAAGTAGAAGGCCCGGTAGAAGGACAGCGATGCGGCCAGCAGCAGGACGCCGAAGGTCACCGACTTCACGACTCCAGTCACCAGGCGCGTCCACTTCTGGGCGCGGTCGGGGATGTACAGGCCCGTGCCCCAGAAGACCGCCATCGAAACCAGGAGCACCCCCGGGAGAAAACCGAGGTAGCGCTCGAAAGGCTGCCACTCCGGTGGCGGCAGGAAGTCGAGCACCAGAAAGAGCTCGAACCGGATGTAGTAGGCCAGAATCCACCCGAGGGCAACCAGGACCAGATCCGCGAAGAACAGCAGGCGCTGGAATAGCCGGCTCTGTTCCTGCAACATGGCAAATACGGCTTGTTAGGGGTGGTAGCCTATGCGCTCAGGGTCACCTTCAGGGAAATGTCCAGGGCTCGGACCGAGTGGGTCAGCGCGCCAGAGGATATGAAGTCGACCCCGGTTGCCGCGATGGCCGGTACGGTTGCCAGCGTGACGTTTCCGGACGCCTCCGTTAGAAACGTGCCCCCGACTCGCTCCACAGCCGCCTGCAGGCGGGACGTGTGCACCGTGCCGTCCTCGTCGACGCTGACCATGTTGTCCAGCAATACGCGCTCCACCCCGCCGACCTCCAGGAGCTCGGCCAGCTCGAGGTCGGTGCGCACCTCGAGCTCGATCTCCAGCTCATCGCGGCCCTCCTGCACACGAAAACGATTGGCCGCTTCGACGGCCTGACGTACGCCCCCACAGGCGGCGATGTGATTGTCCTTGATAAGGATCATGTCGTGCAGGCCCACGCGGTGATTGGTGCCGCCACCAAGCAGCACCGCCCACTTGTCCAGCGTGCGAAGGCCCGGCGCAGTCTTGCGTGTGTCCAGTATGCGCGCGCGTCCCCCCGCGGCCTCCACCATGCGGGCGGTCGCCGTGGCGATGCCGCCCAGGCGTTGCATGAGATTGAGCGCCAACCGTTCGCCTTCGAGAATCGAGCGGGCGTTCCCCGTCAGGCGCCCAATCAACTGCCCGGGCGCCACACGCTGGCCGTCTTCGACCTCCCAGGCGAGGGAGACCGGACCCGGCAGTGCCGCGAATACACGCTCAGCCACCAACAGGCCCGCGACAACGCCGTGGTCCTTGGCGATCACCACGGCTTCCGCTCGCCGTTCCGGGTCAATCGTGGCCAGCGTGGTCACATCTCCGGCACCGACGTCCTCGAGCAGGCCTCGACGCACGACGGCATCGATGTCCTGGACAGTGAGGTAGGGAGGCAAGGTGGTGACGGCGCTCGTCATGCGGTACGCAGTTTCTCGAATACGGCTTTCACCCGGCCCGGCGCAGTGACCGGGCGGGATCGCTCCACGTCTACAAAGCAGAGCGTCACATGTGCCGTCACACAGACGGTGTCGCCACTCCTGACCTCGTAGTCGAAGCGAACCCGCGTTCGCGGGGGGGCGTCGTCCATGCGAGTGACGATCTGAACCAGGTCGTCATACCGCACAGGCCGGTGATAGCGCACCCCGAGGTCGACGACCGGCATGATGATGCCACTCTCCTCCAATTCCACATAGGGCAGCCCCAGTTCACGGAGAGCCTCCGTGCGGGCCTCCTCGAACCAGTCCAGGTAGTGCGTGTGGTATACCACGCCCATCGGGTCGCACTCGCGATAGCGCACCCGGCGGGACATCCGAAATTCAGGCATCAACCGGCGAGGGCTTCCACCGACTCGACCGCTTCGAACACGCCCATGGCGTCGAACTTGGCGAGTCGCTGTTCGAGGAGCACGTCCGGGGCCACACCGTCCAGTTCAGCCAGGGCTTTGGCGATGGCCTTTCCGGTGGCCGCGAACGCCGTCTCCGGGTCGTGGTGAGCGCCTCCCAGCGGCTCGGGAATGATGTCGTCGATGATGCGGAGCGGCTTGAGGTCCGGGGCCGTCAGTTTCAGGCCGCGAGCGGCCTCTTCCTTGTAGTCCCAAGAGCGCCAGAGAATGGAGCTGCAGCTCTCCGGCGAAATGACGGAGTACCAGGCATTCTCCATCATGAGAATGCGGTCCCCGACGCCGATGCCGAGTGCACCGCCCGAGGCCCCTTCACCGATCACGACAACCACGATCGGTACCGGCAGGCGGGCCATCTCGAACAGATTCCGGGCGATGGCCTCGGCCTGTCCGCGTTCTTCCGCCTCCATACCCGGAAACGCCCCCGGCGTGTCCAGCAGGCAGATGACAGGCTTGTTGAACTTCGCTGCCATGCGCATCAGGCGCAGGGCCTTGCGGTAGCCTTCCGGATTGGACATGCCGAAGCGTCGATACTTCCGCATCTTGGTGTCCCGACCCTTCTGTTGGCCCACGACCACTGCAGTCCGGTCCTTGTAGCCGTACCGACCGCCCTTGAACGTCGCAAGACCGGCCACCATGGCCGGATCATCTGCAAACAGGCGGTCTCCGTGCAATTCCTGGAACCCTTCCGTCCAGGCATGAATGTGATCCAGCGAATAGGGCCGGAGGGGATGCCGGGCAATCTGCACGCGCTGCCAACGAGTGAGGTTTTTGTAGATGGATTGCCGGAGCTCATGGACCCGGGCTTCCAGCTTGCCGATGGCCTGATTCAGGTCCTCCGACGGCTCATCGCCGCGCAGGGCGCGCATCTCTTCGAGCTTGGATTCGAGCTCCAGCAGAGGGCGCTCGAATTCCAGGACATGGTTTTGCGGCTTCGCCATAGGTGGGTTGCGAAGGTGGGTGTTACCGTTCCGCCAGGACGCGAAATATAACCTCTGCGTCGAGACCGGCGGATTGATGGGTCACGTAGTACCAGTAGGCCCGGATGATGTCGGCCTCTTCCGGCTCCGAGCCGGCGCCCGCGTGCAGCAATTGCACCACGTTGAAAGGCGCCGGTTTAAGCCTCCAGTCGCTCGGTACGAGGCCACTGTGCTTTGGATCCAGGCCTACCAGGTCCTCACGGCCGCTCAACACCGCCGGAAATCGGCTTGCGGCACGTACGAGGCGGGCCGCGCCACTGTCGGGTCCTGCAAACAGACGGACCACCAGGAAGAGCGGGGACAGCAGTACAAGGAGCAGCATGACCGGGATCTCGAACCCCTTGCGGCTGCTGAGGCTGCGCAGCCGAACGGCCTCCGAGAGCGACTCCTGCCAGTCCGGCAGACCGAGCTCGGACACCGAGGACTTGCCGATTACATGGGACCGGTTTTCACCGAGCATGCGGAACTGGACAGGCAGATCGCGCAGGTCCTGCATCATGCCCATGATGGCCTGATTCGTGACGTTTTTCACGGCAAAGACCACATCGTCCACCTGGTGCAATCGTACCAGATCCCTGAGGTGATGCGGTGCGCCGAGCAGGTGAAGCCCGGCACCGGAATGCTCGCCGGGAGCCGCGACATTCTCATCCGGCTCCACGTAGCCGTCCAGCTGGAAGGGCGGGCGGGGATGCGAGCGGATGAGGCCCGCCAGCCGCTCGGCCTCGTGGCGTTCGCCGACTACAATGGCGCGGCGGCCCGGTGTGCGGCGCGTCGTCCAAAGCAGACGCCATCCGGCCAGCAGCGTGATGGAAACCGGTACGCCGGCCAGAACCACCGCGCGGGAGAATGCAATCTCCTTGGCCAGGAAGGACGCCGCCGACACCACCAGAAAGCCCAGGAGCACGCCCACAAAGGCAGGCCGCGTGCGATGCCGGCTTGCCTGCCGGTAGCCGCCTGCCAGAAATACGCCGGCGATGGTGCCGATGGCGTAGGCCGGCGCGACGGCCGTCAGGTACAGCGTGGAGAGCGGAGCGTCGAGTTGCCGGGACCGTAGCCAGGCCAGCAGCACCACGGTGCCGAACACCAGCGCAAAGTCGACCGCAGGTGCCGAAAGCCGCGAAAGTCCTCGGGAGAGCAGGGAGAATCCAGCCCGCACCATGATTGCTCCTTGCAGCAGGCCGGCGAACAGCCGGGAATAGCGCGACTGAAGGTGCTTGCGCGCAAAGAGCACCATCGCGCCGTAGAACAGGCGCACGTACCGGATCTCTCCCTTCTTGGTGCTCTCGCCCTTGTAGTGAATGATCTGCGTGTCGGGCGTGTAATAGATCTTCCAGCCAGCCCGCTGGATGCGGAAGCACAGGTCGAGGTCTTCGCCGTACATGAAGAAGTCCTCGTCGAAGTAGCCCACCCTGGCGTGCTGTTCGTCGCCGCGCAAGGCGGCGGTCCGCACCAGCATGCAGGAGCCGGACAACGCGTCAACCTCGGCGACCTCGTCGCGGGGCAGAAACGTCATGTTGTACCGGGCAAAACGGGGACTGCCTGGAAACAGGCGGGCCAGTCCGGTCATCCTGTAGAAGCCGACCTGCGGTGTAGGGAACGCCCGCCGGCTTTCCGGGGCAAACGTGCCGTCCGGATTGAGAATCTGGCAACCCACCGCACCCGCCTCGGGGCGCTCGTCCATGAAGGCCACCAGCCGCACGAACGTGTCCTCCTGAACAATGGTATCCGGGTTCAGAATCAGAAGGTAGCGGCCTCGGGCCTGCTCCAGGGCCATGTTGTTGGCCACCCCGAATCCCACGTTGCGGTCGTTGGCAATAAGGTTGACCTCCGGAAATCGCTCCCGCACCATGGGCACCGAGCCATCCACCGAGTTGTTGTCCACGACAAACACTTCGACCCGCAAGTCGCGCGAAGCCCTGCGGACCGACTGCAGGGCCTGCTCCAGGAACTCCCGCACGTTGTAGTTCACGATCACCACCGACAGGTCGGGAGTGGTCGCATCGTGTGATATGGGCTCAGATGCAGTCAACGCGGCCGAAGATACGGGCAGGCTTCCTCCGGATACGGCAAGCCCGTGCGTACCGCCCGCCGTATCATCGCGCCGTGTCCGCCGCCCAGGCATATCGCAGGGAACTCGCCGCCACCGTTGTGCTCGCGGGACCCATCGTACTCACGCAGCTCGCGCACATCTCGCTGAGCTTCGTGGATACCATCATGGTCGGCCGACTTGGCCCGGAATACCTGGCCGGTATCGCCCTCGGCAATACGGTCTATTTCACGGCCATTGTGATGGCGATGGGCATTGTGATGGCGGTGGGACCCATGGTGTCCCAGGCGTTCGGCGCGCAGGATGAGGATGCCATAGGCCGCAGCGTGCGGCAGGGCATGTGGCTAGCGCTGGTGATGGCCGTCGTGGTAATGACCATCTACTGGAATGCCGAGCCGCTGCTTCTTGCGGCGGGACAGGCGCCCGAAACGGCAGCCATGGCCGGCTCCTACCTGCGCGCCATCATGTGGTCGGCCTTTCCCTTTCTCGGGTTTGTGGCGCTGCGCAGCTTCATCGAGGGCGTCTCCAGGCCGCGCGCCGTCACGGTCATCGCATTCTTCGGTGTGGGACTCAACGTGCTGGCCAACTGGGCGTTCATGTATGGGCACCTCGGGTTTCCGGCGATGGGACTGGTCGGCACGGGCTGGGCCTCGACGGTGGTGCACTGGACGGATTTCTTCCTCCTTGCCGCATTCATTGGTTCCCAGCGGCAGTTCCGGGTCTACCACATTTTCAGTCGACTCCGTCGTCCGGATCCGGCCTACTTCCGGCGGCTGTTTCGCATTGGCTGGCCCATCGGTGCATCGTTCGGCGTCGAGACTACCCTGTTCATGGTCACGCTGCTCATGATGGGCTGGATCAGCACCACATCGCTGGCAGCCCATCAAGTCGCCATTCAGTGCGCCGCATTCACCTTCATGATTCCGCTGGGAATCGGGATGGCTGCCACGGTTCGTGTTGGGCAGGCGGCCGGCAGGGGAGACCTTGAGGGCGCGCAGCGGGCCGGCTACACAGCCATGGGGCTCTCGGCGGCCATCATGGCCGCTGCCGCCGTGTTGTTCTGGACCGCGCCCCGATTTGTCATCGGCATCTACCTGGACCTCTCGGATCCTGCCAATGCACAGGTGATCACGGTAGCGGTTTCGCTGCTTTCCGTGGCGGCCGTATTTCAGGTGGCCGACGGTCTGCAGGTCTCGGCGGCCGGTGCGTTGCGCGGGTACAAGGACACCACGGTGCCCATGCTCATCGCGCTGGTTTCCTATCTCGGCGTGGGCCTGGCGTCCGGCTACCTGCTGGGATTCCGGGCCGGCCTTGGAGGGCCGGGTCTGTGGTGGGGTCTGGTCGCCGGTCTCGCGGTGGCTGCGGTGCTGCTGATTGCGCGATTTCGCCGTCTGTCGCAAGGCCGGATTCCGCTGCCAGACCCATCGTCCGAAAACGCGCCTCACGGGGTCGCTTGACTTATTATTCAACCGACCACCTCGCCAACCTCACAGCTCAGGTGTTAGGTTCGACGACTTACAGTGCACCTAGCCCGGGCCTCCGGCCTGACCGATGCCTCAGATCTTTCCCCGAAGCGCGAATGTGCTACCGACGCTGAGCCTTGTGCTGGTGTCGGGAATCGGCATCTTCGCCATTGCCTTCGTTTGGTACTACTTCAGCCCGGAGTACACGGATGTCGGGTATGCGCCCGAGCAGCCCGTAGCCTTCAGTCACCGGCTGCACGCGGGTGAGCTTGGTGTCAATTGCCAGTACTGCCACTCGCAGGTGGAGAATGCGGCGCACTCCAATGTGCCCGCCACGCAGACCTGCATGAACTGCCACAACCAGATTCGCACGGAAAGCCTGAAGCTGCTTCCGGTGCGGGAGAGTTGGGCAACCGGGGCGTCGATTCCGTGGGTGAAGGTCCACCAACTGCCGGACTACGCGCATTTTGCGCACAACGTGCACATCAAGAACGGGGTGGGCTGCCAGACCTGTCACGGCCGCATCGATCAGATGGAGGTCGTCGAGCTGGTTGAGCCGCTGTCGATGGGATGGTGCATCGAGTGCCACCGCCAACCGGAGCTGTACCTGCGCCCGAATGACGAGATCACCACGATGGGCTACGTGCAACCGGCCGACTTCGTGGAGCGCAACATGGAGCGCATCCGCATCGAGAATATCCAGCCGCCGACGAACTGTTCGGCCTGTCACTACTAGACGACGCATCGGAAGATGATCGAGCTTCCCGTACTGCAGAACTCCGAACGCGATTCGGACGCGTCGTCACCGCGCACGCGGTTCTGGCGCAGCGTCGAACAGCTGCAGGGTTCTGAGGAATACCAGGCGTTCACCGGCTCGGAGCTTATGCCCGAGGCCGCCGGAAGCCCGGGACAGACCACCCGCCGCGGGTTTCTGCACATTATGGGTGCGTCCATGGCGCTTGCGGGCCTTGCCGGCTGCCGCAAGCCCATCGAGCACATCATGCCGTTCTCCCGCAGGCCGGAGGACACCATCCCCGGCGTGCCGATGCAGTACGCGTCCGGCATGGAGTTTCGCGGCGCGCTCCGCCCCATTCTGGTGGAGAGCACGGACGGTCGGCCCACCAAGATCGAGGGCAACCCCGAGCATCCCGAGTCTTCGGGCAGTTCCGGCGTGTTCGAGCAGGCGAGCCTGCTGGGGCTGTATGATCCGGACCGCTCCAAGACGGTGATGCGCGATGGGGATGGGGCGACCTTTGACGACTTCGTCAACTTTGTCGCTTCGCGTCCGGCATCCTCCCGTGTTGCCGTGCTGGCGGCACCCTCGTCTTCGATGACCCTGGCGGCCCAGCGACGGGCGATCCAGGCGGCGGGCGGCCGCTGGATCGAGTACGACGCGTCCGGGTCTGATCAGGCCGCAGCTGCGCTGCAGCTGGCCTACGGGCAGTCCCTGCGGGCCCGGTACAACTTCTCCCGGGCAGACGTCATTCTGAGTCTGGATGCGGACTTTCTGGGCATGCAGGCGCCTGACGCACTGCACAATGCCTCGGGGTTCGCCGCGAGCCGACGCATGGAGGAGCGGGGTTCGATGTCCCGCCTCTATGTGGCTGAACCATCCTTCTCGGTTACCGGCGGCATGGCCGACCACCACAAGGCGGTCAAGGCATCGCAGGTGGCCGGCGTGGGCGCCGCAATCGCCCGTGCGCTTGGCATCGCCGTCGAGGGCGGTCGCGAGTTCGACAACGATCCGTGGGTGCAGGCCGCAGCGGCCGATCTGCAGGCAGCCGGCTCGGCCGGGGTCGTCGTGGCTGGCGAAGGTCAGTCGCGCGATGCCCACCTCATCGCGGTGGCCATCAACGCGATGCTCGGTGCGGTCGGAACGACGGTCTCGCTGATGAACGTGCCGAATACGGGTTCGGCCACACGCTTTGAGAATCTGGCCCAGTTGGTGCTGGACATGGCGTCGGGTCGCGTGGACATGCTGGTCACGATGGACTGCAACCCGGTGTACGACGCGCCCGCCTCGCTGCGATTCGCAGAGGCCATGGAGCGCGTGCCGGAGACGGTTCACCTGGGACTCTATCAGGATGAAACGGCGCACGCCTCCCGCTGGCATCTGCCCATGGCACACTACCTCGAGGCGTGGAGCGACGGACGTTCCTTCGGTGGTGCGCTTTCGGTGGTGCAGCCGCTGATTGCCCCGCTCTATGACGGCGCCCGCTCGCCGATCGAAGTGTCAGGTCTTCTGGCCGACCGCCAGAATCGCACCGGCTATGACCGGGTGCGCGCCACCTGGCAGGGCTTCGCGTCCGGAGGCACCTTCGAGCAGGACTGGCGCAAAGTGCTGCACGACGGATTTGCCGAAGGCACCGCGTACGGATCCTTCTCCGATGCTCCTTCCGGCCTGGCCGGCGCGCTGGCCGGCGTGGGGCGCGCGGCGCCGGGCGATGGCCTGGAGGTCGTCTTCCGGACCTCATCGTCCGTATTGGACGGCTCGTTCGCGAACAACGCCTGGCTGCAGGAACTGCCGGACGCCACGACCAAAATTGTCTGGGACAATGTGGCGATCATGAGTCCCGGCACGGCGGAGCGGCTCGGCCTGGGTGTCAACCTGTCCGAGGGAAGGCACTACGCCGATCTCGCCACGGTAACCGTGGGAGACAGCGCCGTCGAGATTCCGATCTGGATTCAGCATGGCACTGCAGAGGACACGGTGGTGCTGGAAATGGGCTATGGCCGCTCCATCGCCACAGATCGTGCCGTGCGGGAGCCCATCTTCTTCGATCTGGATGCCGAGACTGACATTTATGGTCAGGGCGCCGTGGCCAACGGAGTCGGCTCCAACGTGGCACCGCTGCGCAGTGTGGCGAGCCCGGGCTTTGCCTCTGGCGCCTCCGTGGCGGCCGCGGGCAGTGACTACATGATCGCAACCACGCAGGACCACGGTGCCATGCCCGACGAAGGCGCCGAGATGATGGGCCGCGGGCTCTTCCGCATGGCGACGGTCGAGGAGTACCAGGCAGATCCCTACTTCGTGGCGGACGGCGATCCGAAGCCCATCGGCGGGTACGCCTGGGAAGATTACCCGGCGCTCTGGGAATACAGCCACCCCAGCAAACAGGACGCGTACAAGGACAATCCCTACTACGCCAACCAGTGGGGCATGGTCATCGACCTCAACACCTGCACGGGTTGCAACGCCTGTGTGGTGGCCTGCCAGTCCGAGAACAACATTCAGGTGGTCGGCAAGGATGAGGTGGCCCGCGGCCGCGAGATGAGCTGGATCCGCATGGATCGCTATTTCGTGGGCGGTGACGGCGCCGGGGAGCTGCAGATGGTGCAGCAGCCGGTACCGTGCATGCACTGCGAGAATGCGCCGTGTGAGTCGGTCTGCCCGGTTGCCGCCACGGTGCACAGCCCGGACGGCACCAACCAGATGATCTACAACCGGTGCATCGGCACGCGCTACTGCGCGAACAACTGCCCCTACAAGGTGCGCCGCTTCAACTACTACAACTGGAGCAAGACGCTTCCCGAATCGCTGCACATGGCGCAGAACCCGAATGTGACGGTTCGCAGCCGCGGCGTGATGGAGAAGTGCTCCTACTGCATCCAGCGCATTCGCGAGGTCAATCGCCAGGTGAACGTCGAAGGCCGCGAGATTCGCGACGGAGACGTGGTCACGGCCTGCCAGCAGGCGTGCCCGAGTCACGCGATCTCGTTCGGCGATCTGAACGACCCCACCAGCAAGGTGGTGCAGGACCGGGCCAACCCCCGTCGCTACGAGCTGCTGGCAGAGCTGAGCGTCAAGCCACGCACCAGCTACCTCGGTCGCCTCCGCAACCCCAACACCACGCTCGCGTCGGCTGCATCCGCACCCGCCGAGTCCGAATAAAGACAGCAGTCGAACTGTGAGTACGGAACACCAAGCCAACTCTGCGGGACACGTCATGGACGACTCCCCGCTGTTCGGTGCTGACCTCTCGTTCCACGACATCACCGAAATGGTGGCGTCGCATACCGAGAAGAAGACACCCATTGCGTGGTTCGCCGCCTTCTCGCTTGCGAACATCGGCCTCATGATCCTTCTGGTCATGATCGCCTACCTGTTCTGGAACGGCGTGGGGGTCTGGGGCCTGAACAACCCGGTCGGATGGGGCTATGCCATCGTGAACTTCGTGTTCTGGGTGGGCATCGGTCACGCCGGCACGCTGATCTCGGCGATTCTCTTCCTGTTCCGGCAGCAGTGGCGAACAGCCATCAACCGGAGTGCGGAAGCGATGACCATCTTCGCGGTGATCTGCGCCCTGATCTTCCCGGGCATTCACGTGGGTCGCGTCTGGGCTGCCTACTGGATGCTGCCGATCCCGAACCAGATGGAGATGTGGCCGCAGTTCAAGAGCCCCTTGCTCTGGGACGTGTTCGCGGTTTCGACCTACTTCACGGTCTCGCTGGTCTTCTGGTACGTGGGTCTGATTCCGGACCTGGCCACGCTGCGGGACCGCGCCACGAACAAGATTCGCCAGCGGGTTCTCGGCGTGCTGTCGATGGGCTGGACCGGTGCCAACCGCCACTGGCGCAACTACGAGAAGGCCTACCTGCTGCTGGCCGCGCTGGCCACGCCTCTGGTGCTTTCGGTGCACTCGGTGGTGTCCTTCGACTTTGCGGTGTCCATTGTGCCCGGGTGGCATACCACCATCTTCCCGCCCTACTTCGTGGCGGGCGCCATCTTCTCAGGCTTTGCGATGGTGGTGACCCTGCTGGTGATAGCCCGGAAGATTTACAATCTGGAGGACATCATTACGATCGGTCACCTGGAGAAGATGAACATCATCATTCTCCTGACCGGCACCATGGTGGGCTTCGCCTACATCACGGAGTTCTTCATCGCCTGGTACTCGGGCGTTCAGTACGAGCAGTACGCGTTCCTCAATCGAGCCTTCGGGCCGTACGCGTGGGCCTACTGGATCATGATGAGCTGCAACCTCTTCTTCCCGCAGTTCTTCTGGTTCAAGAAGCTGCGCACGAGTATCCCGTTCATGTTCGTGGTGTCCATCTTCGTGAACGTGGGCATGTGGTTCGAGCGTTTCGTGATCACGGTCACCTCACTGCACCGGGACTACCTGCCCAGCTCCTGGGATTACTACTCCCCGACTGCGGTGGATGTGCTGACGTTCGTCGGCTCCTTCGGCCTCTTCTTCACCCTCTTCCTGCTGTTCCTGCGCTTTGTGCCGATGGTCGCCATCGCCGAGGTGAAGGCCGTCAAGCCGGAGGCGGATCCGCACTACTACGACGGTCACGGCGACGGACACGCGGGACATGAGCTCCCGACCGCCGCCCCCGGACCGCCCGCTACAGCCTGACAAAGTCATGAACCCAGTTAAAGAACTGATTCGCGACGTCAAGGCGTCGATGGGCATCTTCGAGAGCCCGAACCCCGAGCTTCACGGCCTGCTGGCCGAATTCCCCAACCCGGGCGCCCTCTACCATGCGGCAGAAGGCGTGCGCGATGCGGGGTACAAGCATTTCGATGCGCACAGCCCGTTCCCCATCCACGGCATGGATGATGCCATGGGGCTCGGCAATTCGCTGGTCGGGTGGATCACCTTCGGCGGCGGTATTGCGGGCCTCGCCCTGGGTACCTGGCTGCAGTGGTGGACCGGCGCAGTGGACTACCCGCTCAACATCAGCGGCAAGCCCTTCTTTGCCGTCGAGCCTTCGATCCCGGTGATGTTCGAGCTGACCATCCTGCTCAGCGCGCTCTCTACCGTGGCCGGCATGTTCGCCCTGAACGGACTGCCCCGCCCCTACAACCCGCTCTTCTATTCCTCCAACTTTGCCCGCGCTACCGACGACGCGTTCTTCCTGCACATCGCAGCGACGGACCGCCGGTTCGAGAAGGACGGCACACGCCGACTGCTTGAAGATCTCGGAGCCACGACCATCGAGGTCATCCGTGATCGCGGCGACTCGGATCTGGAGGACTGACATGCGCCTGGTATCCATGACCATGATTTCCCGCGCGATGTCGCTTCTGGCGCTGGTGGCCCTCGTAGGCTGCCGGGGCACGGTAAGTGACCAGCCGCCGATCCATATCAATCCGAACATGGACTGGCAGGAGCGCTTCGATCCGCAGGAGCGGAACGATTTCTTTGCCGATGGGCGGGCCATGCGACCCCCGGTCCCCGGTACCGTGGCGCGCGGATTCCTGCGTGAAGACACGGCGTTCCACTTCGGTCGCGATGCTTCCGGCAACTTCGTGGAAGGCATGCCGGTCGAAGTGACTGCCGAGCTCATGGAGCGCGGTCAGGAGCGGTACGAGATTTTCTGCGCCGTTTGCCACGGTAGCGCCGGTGACGGGCAGGGCATCATCATGACGGGCAACTACGGCTACGTGCCTGCGCCGACGTACCACTCAGACCTGCTGCGTTCCGCGCCGGACGGCTACATGTTCGACGTTATCGGCAATGGCGTGCGCAGCATGCCGGGCTACGCTCAGCAGATCCCGATCGCAGACCGTTGGGCCATCACCGCCTACATCCGTGCCCTGCAGCGCAGCCAGTTCGCGGGCGGTGCGGACGTAGCAGGCGGTCCCCAGAATGTGCAATCAGCCGGCACCAGCTCGGCCCCATAGTTCGTATCCATGGCGACTATTCGTTCAAGCAACCCGCTGGTCTGGCTCTTCGACCCGATCCAGCCGACGCGAGAAGGGGCCAACGAGTCCTACCGATTCTCGGGCTCATCGATGGCCTGGGTGGTGCCGACCGCGATCGGTGTTATCGCACTCGTGGCGACGTTCGCCATGGGCTTTGCCTCGGAAGATCGCAGCCAGTTCTACTTCTCGTATCTGACCGCGTGGTCGTACGGCCTTTCGCTGGCCGTGGGCGCGCTGTTCTTCGTCCTCATCCAGCACGTGACCAAGGCCCGGTGGAGCGTGGTTTTCCGACGCATCCCCGAGGCGCTGCTCTGGTCGTTCCCGCTGCTGGCTGTGCTGGGCATCCCCGTGCTGCTCGGCATGCACGACCTGTACGAATGGACGCACGAGTACCTCTACGATCCGACCAGCGATCAGTACGACGCCGTTCTGGACGGCAAGCGCTCCTATCTGAATACGCCGTTCTTCCTCGGCCGCATGGCGTTCTATTTCGTCATGTGGACGTACATCTCGTACCGGCTGTACACCGTCTCGGTGAAGCAGGACGAGTCGCGTGACATCGAGGACACCCGCAGCATGCGCTTTACCAGCGCGTGGGGTCTGGCCATTACGGCCGTCACGACGGCCTTCGCGTCCTTCGACATTCTCATGTCCACGTACCCGCACTGGTTCTCGACCATCTTCGGTGTCTACTTTTTCGCGGGCTCCTTCCTTGCGATCATGGCCTTCATGATCGTGCTCGCCATGGCGTTCCAGCGCAGCGACATGATGCCTGGAATGACCGTGGAGCATTACCAGGATCTGGGCAAGTTCATGTTCGGGTTCGTCGTGTTCTGGGCGTACATCGCATTCAGCCAGTACATGCTGATCTGGTATGGAAACCTTCCGGAGGAGACCGTCTGGTACAAGTATCGTCTCAGTCACGGCTGGGAGGCCCACAGTGCCGCGCTGCTCATCGCCCATTTCATTCTGCCGTTCCTGGTGCTTGTAGGCCGATGGGCCAAGCGCCTGCGTCCGTTGCTGGCGTTCATGGCCGTCTGGATTCTGGTGATGCACTGGTTCGACTTCCACTGGATTGTCATGCCGGTCCTGCACGCGGACCAGGCGCAGTTCAGCCCGCAGGACTTCACCGCATTTGCAGGCATTACCGGCGTTCTCGTGGGCCTGGTTGTATTCCGGCTGAGCCGCCACAGCATGGTGCCCCAGGGCGATCCCCGCCTGAAGCACTCGCTTCATTTCAAGAACACCTGAGGCAACTGCCCGCGTGTTCCCCCCGGAGTGGGGCCCGGCTGCCTATTTTGACCATGCCTTCACCGGGCATATCAATCAATCGGCCTGTGAACTCGTTCGCACGGTCGAACACCAAGCACGGGTATGGATCACGCAATAGACAACGCAGGCGTTGAGGGAGAAGGCATCCCGGTAAACGGAGTGCTTCTCATGTTCGGTGCCATTGTGGCGGCGCTGGCCGTTGTGGTCGTCGTTACCGTTTCCATCCTGGGAGACGAGTTCAAGGCTGCCGAGGTGATGGCGACCGAGACCACGGGCTATCCGCTTCTCCGAGAGACGCAGTCCTCGGCGCAGGCCCTGCTGACGCGCAACGAAGTAGTGGACGCCGGCCAGGGTGTGTTTCGCATACCGATCGAGCGCGCCATGCAGCTGACGGTTGCCGAGAGCGGTCCGACCGCAACGGACCAGATCACGCTGCGACGCTGAGGTGAAACGCGGGCTGCTCATAGCGCTCGTTTCGCTGCTGCCGCTGACGGTTTCCGCGCAGCGCACCGGTGAGTTGCCGGCCGTCTTCGACGGTGTCGGCATCGAGGAACAGTTGGGAAGCACACTGCCGCTCGACTTGCAATTCGCGGATGCCGAGGGAAACCCGGTAACCCTGGGCCGCTACTTCACAGGCTCGAGGCCCGTGATGTTGAATCTCGTGTATCACGAGTGCCCGATGCTCTGCAGCCTGATGCTGACGGAGTTCACCAAGACCCTCATCGACCTCAACGAGTCTGAAGGCTGGGTGCCGGGCCAGCAATTCGATGTGGTTACGATCAGCTTCTCGGCGGTAGAGGTCCCGGAAATGGCGGCGCGCGCCAAGGCGCGCTATCTGGACCAACTCGGTCTGGAGCAGGCAGCCCGCGGCTGGCACTTCCTGACCGGATCCCAGGAGTCGATCGATGCGATTTCCGAGGCCATGGGTTACGGATTCAAGTGGGTCGAGGCCTCCCAGGAGTACGCCCATCCGGCGGCCCTCATGCTGGCCAGCCCGGAAGGTGTGCTGACCCGGTACATTCACGGCCTCACCTTCGAAGCGCGGGATGTGAAGCTCGCAGTGATCGAGGCATCGGAAGGGCGGGTTGGCACCGCCATGGACAAGATTTTTCTCTTCTGCTACCGCTATGACTCCCAGGCCAATTCCTACGTGGCCGACGCCTGGGCCATCATGCGTGCAGGAGGGCTTTTGACGATGATTCTGCTGGGAGGCACCCTCCTGGTACTCTGGCGCCGCGAGCGCCGAACGCTGGACCCCGGTTCGCCGGCGGTCAGCACCTAATCCGCCACGGCGGGAAAGAGACTGAACAACCATGGGAGAAAACGGAACCACATGGCTTCCTGAGGCGGCGTCGACCATCGCGCCCGAGGTGGACGCGCTGTTCTACTTCGTCCTCTGGACGAGCGTAGTCATGTTCATCGGTGTAGTGGTCGCGATGGCCTACTACGGCATGAAGTTTCGCCGGCGCGACCCCTCCTACGTGCCGCCGGCACACCACGAGAGCCGCTTGATTGAAACGGCCAGCATCGTGATCCCCACGATCCTGGTGCTCATTGTCTTCACCTGGGGCTTCAAGGTGTTCATCAAGATGTACGCAGCCCCCCCGGATTCCTACGAGATCACCGTGCGCGGCAAGCAGTGGTTCTGGGAGTACGAGTACGACAACGGCGTCGTGGTGGCCAATGAGTTCTATGTGCCCATCGGCCGCCCGGTCAAGCTGAACATGAGCGCCACCGATGTGCTGCACTCGTACTTCATCCCGGACTTCCGCGTCAAGCACGACGTGCTGCCCAATCGCTACACCAGTCTGTGGTTTCAGGTGGACGAAGCGGGGGAGTACCAGGTGTATTGCACGGAGTATTGCGGCACGCAGCATTCAGCCATGCTGAGCACGCTGGTGGCCGTGCCCCAGGCTGAGTTTGATTCGTGGCTGGCCAACCAGAATCAGGACCTGCCGCCTGCAGAACTGGGCGAATTGCTGTATACCCAGTACGCATGCAACGCTTGCCACTCCACCGACGGCGTCGCAGGAGTGGGTCCCACCTTCCAGGGTCTTTACGAGGCGGCCCGCCCCCTGGCGGACGGCTCGACCGTCACCGCTGACGACAACTACCTGCGTCAGTCCATCCTCGATCCCGCCTCGCAGTTGGTGCAGGGTTATGGTCCGGTTATGCCGGCCACCTACACCTCTTTCTCGGCGAAGCAGCTCGATGGACTGATCGCTTACATAAAGGCGCTGCAGTAGCCAATACCTATGACCGCATCGTCCGTACTTGCTCCCAAGGAGCACTACCTCAACCACGACAACTCGATCAAGGGGTGGCTACTGACCGTAGACCACAAGAAGATCGGGATTATGTACCTGGTGGCGGTCTCGCTGGCCTTCCTGGCCGGTGGCATCCTCGCCATCCTGGTGCGCACGGAGTTGTCGGCGCCCGGCGAGACCATCATGGGTCCGGACGCCTACAACCAGTCGTTCACCCTGCACGCCGTGCTGATGGTGTTCGCCTTCATCATCCCGGCAATTCCAGCCATCATGGGCAACTTCGCACTGCCCATCCAGCTGGGCGCGAAGGATGTGGCGTTCCCAAGACTCAACCTCGCGAGCTTCTATATCTACCTGATTGGTGCGGCGATCACGCTCTGCGCGCTGATCGTGGGCCGGATCGACGGCGGCTGGACCTTCTACGCGCCGTACTCGACGAGCGTGGGCAACGGGGTGCTGTTCGTCACAATGGGGGTCTTTGTGATGGGCTTCAGTTCCATCCTGACGGGACTGAACTTCATCGTGACCACCCACAAGATGCGCGCACCGGGACTCACCTGGTCGCGGCTGCCGCTCTTTGTCTGGTCCATCTATGCGACCTCCATTGTGCAGGTCCTGGCCACGCCGGTGATCGGCATCACGATGCTGCTGCTCTTCATGGAGAAGCTGATCGGCATCGGCATCTTTGATCCGGCACTCGGGGGAGACCCGGTCCTGTTCCAGCACTTCTTCTGGTTCTACAGCCACCCGGCCGTCTACATCATGATCCTGCCCGCCTTCGGGGTGATTTCGGATCTGATGGGCACGTTCAGCCGCAACCGCGTGGCAGGCTACAAATTCGTGGCGCTGTCTTCGGTGGCCATCGCTTTCCTGGGCTTCCTGGTCTGGGGACACCACATGTTCGTGTCCGGCCAGTCGGCCACGTCATCGATCGTGTTCTCCCTGATTACCTACCTGATCGGTATCCCGACGGGCGTGAAGGTGATCAACTGGGTGCTGACCATGAATCGGGGCTCGGTGTCGTTCAAGACGCCGATGCTCTACGCGCTCATGTTCCTGATCACGTTTTCCATCGGTGGCTTCACCGGCATCATGCTGGGCGTGCTGGCCATTGACGTGCACCTGCACGACACCTACTTCGTGGTGGCGCACTTCCATTACGTCATGATGGGTGGCAACGTGATCGCGGCCCTGGGTGGCCTGCATTACTGGTGGCCGAAGATGTTCGGCAAGATGTACAACGAGACCGCCGGAGTCATCGCCTCCATTCTCGTCTTCATCGGGTTCAATCTCACCTTCTTCCCGCAGTTCATCATGGGTAGCCGCGGCATGCCGCGACGCTACTATGACTACCTGCCGGAATTCGAGATCTACCACCAGCTCTCCACCCTCGGCTCCTACATCCTGGCCGTGGGCCTGTTCATGATCCTGTTCTACATGGTGTGGAGCCTGATCAAGGGCAAGCAGGCCGGTCCCAATCCGTGGGGCGCGCTCACGCTCGAGTGGACGCATACGACCACACCGCCGGACCACCACAACTTCCACCACACCCCGGTGGTAACGCGTGGCCCCTACGACTACCATCTGGCCAAGGAGCTCTTTGAAGGAGATTCGGGCGATGGCGCCGCGGCAACGCCGCCGGAGCTCGCGCCGAAGGCACCCTCAGAGGCCCACTAACCCCAGTACTCCAGACTCATGGCACAACCTGCAGCGGGGGCTCCCGCTCACCTGAAGCACTACTTCGTGTCGTCGGACCAGCAGTTCGACGCCGCGAAGATGGGGATGTGGCTCTTCCTCATTACCGAGATCCTGCTCTTCAGCGGGATGTTCGTGGCCTACACTGTCTACCGGGTGTGGCATCCGGAGGTCTTTGTGGCTGCCTCGGATCTGCTTGACTGGAAACTCGGGGGCGTCAACACGCTGGTGCTGCTCGCTTCCTCGTTCACGGTTGCCTTCGGCATCCAGAACATCCAGAAAGGCAACCAGAAGGGGTTGATCATCAACCTGGCAATCACCCTGCTCTGCGCCGTCATCTTCATGTGCATCAAGTATGTGGAGTACGTCGGCAAGTTTGAGGCGGGCATTTTCCCGGGGGCTGCCTACGCCCCGGTGGGCGATTACCACGGCCACGCCATGGCCGAATACGCAGATGTGCTGTTCCTGCCGCAGTTCTTCTCGATCTACTTCGTGATGACCGGCATCCACGGCTTCCACGTGCTGGTGGGCATGGGCATCTTCACCTGGCTGATTATCCGGGCGTACAAGGGGCATTTCAGTCCGGAGTACTACACACCGATCGAGCTGTCCGGCCTCTACTGGCACCTTGTGGACATCATCTGGATTTTCCTCTTCCCACTGCTCTACCTGATCTGACGAGATGGCACACGGACATCACATCTCCAGCACCCGACTGCTCGTCACGGTCTTCGGAGCGCTGGTCTTTCTGACCATCATCACGGTGATCACCTCCCGCATGGACCTCGGTGCGCTCGACGTGCCCGTGGCGCTTGCCATCGCGTCCCTGAAGGCGGCGCTGGTGGTCGGCTACTTCATGATGCTCAAGTACGACAACCGGGTGAATGCGCTGGTCTTTGCGGTCGGCTCCCTGTTTGTAGTCGTCTTTCTGGTATTCACGCTGCTCGATACGACCACACGCGGTGACCTGCCGAACACCGTAGAAGGCACCATCATGGAGGAGCAGCGGGACCTGGAGGCTCTGGAGGCGCGAGCCGCCGACGTGCCGGCGGCGGACGCGCAGCCCGCAAATTAGACGGGCGCGGCAGCTTCGCGAGCGGGCCTACCGGCGGTAGACTACGGTTCCATCGAACACCGTCAGGTCCACGCGCGTCCGGCTGATCTGGTCGATGGGGATCTCAAAGATGTTGCGATCCACCACGACGAAGTCAGCGGCCTTGCCGACCTCCACTGAACCCGTCAGATCTTCCTGCCCCAGCGCATAGGCCGCATTGAGCGTGTACGCCATGACGGCGTCATGCACCGACGGTAGGGCCTGCGGATCCCGGGTGAGTGCGTTCTGCATTCCGACGAACGGGTTGAGGGTGCTTACATCCCAGTCGCTGCTCAACGTGATGCGGGCTCCGGCCTCATGCAGCGACCGGAGTGGTACGAACGGGTGGGCCCGTTCACCGACCAGCGGCTCATTGTCCTGCCACGCTGACGGTTGGGTAAAGGCGCCGGCGACCTGCATGTCAGCGGTCACATTCAGTTCAGCGAACCGCGCATAGTCGGCGGGATCCACAATTTCCAGATGGGTGATGCGGTGGCGGTGGTCCAGTCGTCCGGCGCGCTCGACGGCGTTCAAAGCCTCATGCACACCGCGGTCGCCAATGGCGTGGATGTGGAAATCGAACTGCGGAAGCGCCTGCAAATAGGCAGTCAGCCGGTCCTCCGTGAAATAGTTCAGTCCGGTCAGGGCATCAATTCCAGGCAGGAGGGACTGGTACGGCGCGTGCAGGGCGGCCGTGGTGTTGATCAGAATGCCGTCCGAATACACCTTGATCTGGTCCATGCGAACGCGGTCGCCACGGCTACTGTGGAGCGCGGCGAGAGCGGCGAGCTGTTCCGTGTCGGTATCCCCCGGGTAGGCCCAGAGGTTCAGCACGGCCCGCACCGTCAAACCGCCCTGCCGTTCGGCCTCCAGCCAGGCCTTGTGAAAGTCACGCCGCCAGTAGGTACGCCCTTCAGCCACCGACGTAATCCCGTTGGCGTTCAGCTCCGAGACGGCCTCCAGCAGGCCACTGACATTGAGTTCGGCAGTTTCGGGACTCGGCAGCCACGCCAGGTCGAAAACCTTGTCCCCGGCGGAGTCAAACAGGATTCCGGTTGGCGCGCCGGTTGCCGGATCTTTGACAATCACGCCGCCGGGGGGATTTGGCGTCGAAGCGGTGATGCCGGCTGCGGTCAATCCAGCCGAGTTGACCCAGACCGAATGGCTGGTCTCCTCCATAATGGCCGCCGGACGGTCCGGGATGGCTTCATCCAGGATCTCGACTGGAGGACGCTGCGCGTCCAGCAGTGTAAAAATGGAGTGGCCGAACCCCAGGACCCACGACGATGCGCGTTGGTCGGGCGCGCAGGCCCGCAGCTCGCGAACAAACCGCTCAGGGTCCGTCTCCTGGCCGTCGAGCAGGCAGGTGCCGGCTATGGGTGATCTGGCTTCAAGCGGATGCGTGTGCACGTCGTGCAGTCCCGGCAGAACCAGTCGCCCGTCAAGCTCCACCACCGAAGCTTCCGGGGCACGGCGATCCATCACCTCCTCTGTGGTACCAACAAACGTGATGCGCCCATCGGAGACAAGCACGGCCTCCGCCCATGGCGCCGAGGAGTCCATCGTGTAGAATCTGCCGTCAACCAGTGCGAATTCCACGCCCAGGCTTTCCGGGAGTGCGCCCGAGTCGCATTGACTCAGGAGGCCGGCGGATGTCAGCACGATTGCAATCGAGGCGAGACGCATCCAACAATATAGACGGCCGTACATCGAGGCAGGTAGCCGCCAGTCCCACTGGCACGCTGGCTCCGGATCTGGCGGCGGATGCCGAGGTTACAACTTCGCGGCCGGCGCCCTCTATCTACTGTGCTCGTATTCCTCCTCGTCATAGTCCCGATCGTGTTCACCATGGCCGTCTGGGTGGTGGTGAGTTTTTACAGGATCATGCGACCGGAGGAGCCGCAGATCCCGGTGGATCCCGGCATGTTCGACCTGCTGCTCGAGCCGCGCCGGGAGCCGGCGCTGATCGGAGCCAAAGCCATCCGCGAGTCCGGCAGGAGGCAAAACCGGGAACGCTCCCTCTCGTCCCCGTACGACTACCTGGACGGCCATTCGGATGGATTCCCGGAGGCCTGGTGGGAGGACGTGCTGGCGAGGCGAAACTGAGGGCCGTCAGGCTGGCTACCCCAGGTGATCCGTCAGGAAACGGTTCAGTCTGGCGTGCGAGTCGCTGAGTGTCTTGCGCAGATTCGGGTCTTCCGCTCCCATGCGTCCTGAGACCACCTTCACGATGGTGCACGGCACCCCGTGCGTCGCCGCCACGTAGGCCACCGCGTAGCCCGTCATGTCGCTGGCCTCAGCGATGCGTTGCCAGTAGGTGAGTTCTGACGCGCCCGTGACCGAATGGTCCTGGGTCACGAGTGTGCCCGTTGCATACTCCTCGAACGGGTTCTTCAGCGGCATGCGTGGGTAGGTAGGTGCCGACAGTTCAATGCGGTCGCCCTCGAACACCTGACTCGGCGCGAACAACTCGCCCACCTTGAGGGACTCCACAAGCGTTACGCAGGTGCCGACGTGCAGGATCTCCGAGGGGCGGAACTGTCGCAACAGCCGCTCTGTACGGAGCGCCCCCTTGATCTTTCCCATCCCGGTGACGGTGACCAGGTAGTCGTCGTCACGCACGGCCTCCCCTTCGGCCACGCCGGCAAATCGACCACGCTTGTAGCTCTGAACAAAGGGTTCTGCTTCTTCAAGCGTGGCGAATATGACGGCCTTCATTGAACACGGGGCTGGCTACCGGGTTGGAGAACGTTCCAAATTAATCGCTGCGTGCCTCGATGAAAATTGTTGAGCTGCTCGAGGCAGCTTCCAACCCTCTTATTTCTTACGAGATCATTCCGCCCAAACGGGGCGGCAGCCTGAAGGACATCCTGAACATTGTGGATGGGCTGACCGAGTTCGATCCGCCGTTCATTGATGTCACCTCGCATGCCGCGCAGGCCTACTACGAGGAGCAGAATGACGGCAGCTGGAAGCGTCATGTGAAGCGCAAGCGGCCAGGCACGCTCGGCATTTGCGCGGCCATTCGCGGTCAGTTCGGCATCGAAACCGTGCCGCATATCCTGTGCGAGGGGTTCACCCGTGAGGAGACCGAAGACGCCCTGATCGAGCTGAATTACCTGGGCATCCAGAACGTGATGGCGCTGCGTGGTGACGATCATGGCTTTCGCAAGCCACCCCGGGCCGACCGCACACGCAACAACTATGCGATCGATCTGGTGGCCCAGATCGCCGATATGAATGCCGGTCGTTATCTGGAGGACATGATCGATGCCGCGCCCACGGAGTTCTGCGTCGGCGTGGCCGGATATCCGGAGAAACATTTCGAGGCACCGAATCTCACCTGGGATATCCTGAACCTGAAGCGCAAGGTGGACGCCGGGGCGGAGTACGTGGTCACGCAGATGTTCTTCAACAATGAGCACTATTTCCGCTTTGTGGAGAAGTGCCGTGACGTCGGCATCACGGTGCCCATCGTTCCTGGTCTGAAGATCATCACGAACCGCCGCCAGGTGCAGAGCCTGCCGAGGACCTTCCATATGGAGATCCCCGAGTCTCTGGCGGCCGAGGTCGAAAGCGCTGACCCGTCGCAGACTGCCGAAATCGGCGTCGAGTGGGCCACGCGCCAGGCCGCGGAGCTACTGGACAGGGGCGTGCCCTACCTGCACTTCTACATCATGTCGACGTCGCGGCACGTGAGTCAGGTCGTGCGGCAGCTTCGCAAGCTGGCCTGAGGCCTGCCGCGCGGGTGCGGCTGACGTGAGCTTGCCGCGCGGGTGCGGCTGACGTGAGCTTGCCGCGCGGGTGCCGCTGGCGTGGCCGCCGGCCCCAGGGGGACTGCGTTCGCTGTCGAGCAGCCCTAGCGGATCTTCTCCCGCTTTACGTTGCGCAGCTTGTCCTTGTAGCGTACCACCTGGCGCTTGAGCCGATCGACGCATTCGTCAATCGCTTCTTCGTGCGTCTTGCCCTTGGCTTGCGCCACCAACTGCTGCCGGTGCACGCTGGCGCTCATTTCCACGGAGTTCTCCTCGGGTTGTCCTTCCTTGGACATGATCACGTTCACCCCGGTGATGCCGTCATAGAACTTGTCGAGCCGCTGAATCTTCTTTTTCGTGTACTCGTGGAGCCGCTCGCTGGCGTGGAATTGACGGGCCGTGATCTGAATGTGCATGGCGATCCGGTTTAATTCCTGGAGGCAAACCTGTACGGTTCTATTACGGACTCACTCGGCCTTTGTCAACCGCGTTCAGTGTCCCAGAAGGCCTTGAGGTAACGATTTTCGTTCTCATGCATGCGAGTGCGCTGCTCGGGAGTGGCGTCCTCGTGCCCGGCCAGATGAAGGAGCCCGTGCACCACGTACCGGGCGGCCTCTCGTCGAAAGCCCGTGCCAAACTCCGGCGCTCGCAGCGCGGCCATATCCAGATCCACGTACACCTCGCCCTCCAGTGCGCCCGGTTCGTCGGAAATCACAAACGAGAGCACATCGGTGGGGTAGTCGTGCTCCAGGTATTCCCGGTTCAGGCGATGGACTTCTTCGCTCCGGGACAGGATGATTCCTACGTACGCGTAACCCACGCCCTCTCCTGTGAGCACTGCGTGGGCCAGTCTTTCAGTGCGATGGGCAGGCAGGCTGCGGCCTGGATGCGTGTGCCAGACCTCGATGCTAACGCCAGGGTCAGCCAAGATCGCCGAACAGGTCCTCCGCCATGGAGAGGGCGACGCTGCTCATGATCAATTCGGCAGGAAGCTGCGTGAAGTCCGCCGAGAACAGGCCCGGATGCACGTTGGCGTACAGCGAGCAACCCGCCTGTCGCTCCACCACAAGTGCGTTCGCAGCGTCGCCGCTGCGTGCGACAAAGATCACTTCGCCGAGCTCCTGACTGGCAATGAACCCGGTGCAGCCCTGGATCTGCAGGAACGAGCTGGCGGCATAGATGGAGACCAGATTGGACTCCGGGTCGTCCGAAACGCCCTCCGGCAGCACGATGCGCTGGCGGATCTCCAGCGTGATGCGTCGACCGCTCTCTTCATCAGCGAGTTCAAACCGGGCCAGGTCCCCATCGCGCTTGGGGGTCACTTCCAGGACGGAAGCAATGCGCTCGAGGTCGGCATCAGAGAACGTAAACGCCATATACGGGTAGTGCGGATGCTGCTTTATTCGGAACTCAGGGGCGCCCGATCCGGACGCAACCAGAGCGCCAAATTACGCCCGGAGGGGCGCATAAACCAACGATGCAGGACACGGAGAAGGTGCCGGTCTGGCTCAAGTGGGGCGTGGTGCTGGTCGGCACGGGCGTTGCCATCGGGGCGTTTGGAGCACATGCACTTGACGGCGTTGTCACGGAAGCCCGGCTGGACACCTTTGAGACGGCCGTTCAGTATCAGACGGTTCACGCCATGGCCCTGATCTTCGGCTCGCTCCTGGCCATGGGCTTTCCGGAAGAGCGCTGGCTGGAGTGGGCGATGCGCTTGCTGCTGGCCGGCATCCTCGTCTTCTCGGGCAGCCTGTATCTCCTGGTACTGCTCGACCAGGGTTGGTTGGGTGCCGTCACGCCGTTCGGAGGCGTGATACTGATTGCAGGCTATGCGGCTTTCCTGGTGGCTGCCTTCAGGATGCGTCGTCCTCCTCAAAGAGGAGCGTGATGCTCGGGGTGAGCTGGAACTTGCGCGCCAGGTTCAGAAGCTCCTCAGCCGCGTCGTCCGCCGTGTCGTAGGAGCCGTGCTCCTTGCTGTCTACGGCGAGGGCGTAGCCAATCTCATCGGCATCGCCTGACTCGTAGTCTTCCCAGTTGGTAGCCTCCTCGATCACAAACAGGCCGTCCTCCGGGGAATAGGAAGCCACGAACCGCTCCTGCTCGATGCGCTCGTCGACAAGGCTCAGGTTGCCCAGCGCCTCGTACTCCTCATCGTAGAAGAGCGTCTCGGCGATCAGCTGGCGCGTAAAGTCTTCCAAGTCGAACTGGGCCATGTGCTCTGCAGGGGCGAATGTGCGTCCAAGATAGGACACGCACCTGGAAATGCCGCCTACTCGCGGGGCGCCTGGTACGACTCAGCGCTCATCTCCGCCTCCAGGAATCGACTCAGAAATGCCCATGCGAACGGGCCTTCAAGCACCCGCACGTCGCAGTCGAATTGTCGAGCAAAACCCTGCTCGAACCAGCCCATTACCTGGTTCATCTCAATGGGTCGACCGTGCTCAAGGGCCATCGATGTCACGCCACGATCATCGATGCCGCAGGGCACAATACCGTCGTAGAAGTCCATGCGGGGCTGCACGTTAAGCGCAAAGCCGTGCATCGTGACCCACCGGGAGCACCGAACGCCCATCGCACACACTTTGCGCTCGGGCCCACGTACATCCGGGCCGACCCACACGCCGGTGCGCCCATCGACACGATCCCCCTCGATCCCGACCTGGGCAAGCGTGTGTATGACCGCGTCCTCCAGCTCTCTGAGATACCGGTGGATGTCCGTGAAGAATCGATCCAGGTCCAGAATCGGGTAGCCTACCAGCTGGCCGGGTCCGTGAAACGTGATGTCGCCTCCCCGGTCGATGTGGTGGAATTCAACCCCTTGCTCGGCAAGGCGGGCATCGTCCCAAAGCAAGTTTTCCCGGCTGCCGCTCTTGCCGAGCGTGTAGACGGGCGGATGCTCCAGGAGCAGCATCACGTGTGGAAGGTGCTCGGTCGGCTCGCTGCGCTTTGCCGCGATGAGTCGGGACTGGATGCGGCGTTGCAGGTCCCAGGTGGGCTGATACTGCAGAACACCCAGCCGACAGACCACAACCTCCTGCCGCGCATGGCCCGATGAATCCCGGGCGGCCATCAGTTTGCGATGCTTACCCGGATGTTGAAATTGCCCTGGACCTGTGTCGCAGATGGCTGACGGCTGTCCTCCGAGTCGAACTTCTCATACTTGAGCGTGAAGTTGGCCGACACCCGATTTGAGAACTGGTAGGAGACCACCGGGGAGAGGGTGAGACGTGTGTGGGCAGTGACCGGTGTCACGTTGTCGCCGGTGAGCACGTCGGCCAACTGGAATTCCGGGTTGTCGATCGCCGATTCCAGCGAGGTCCTCAGTCGCAATCGACGGTCCACCGTGGTGCTGCGCGCGACCGTCAAACCAATGCTCGCCCGGTTGTTCAGTCGCTTGCCGCCAAAGAACGGAAGGCGCATTCCCGTCTTCTGGTAGTTGAGGCTGAAGCTCAACTCACTCGTCTTGTTCTCGGAGACCTCGAGGTTGGACGTGCTCAGGCTGAAGCTGTTGGACTTGTTGTACTGCAGCGCCGTGTTGATCTGCTTTTTCCAGCCGATGTCCATGCCGATGAGCGGCTGGTAGCGCTCGTTGATCCGCACGGACCCGGTCTGATACTCCGGGATGTCGAATACGATGCGCCGGCTGCCCAGATCGACGGTCTGCACGGAGTCGTCGCCCGCGAAGGTGACGGTGTTGTAGTCGGCGGAATAGTCGGCGGAGTAGCCGTGCCGCAGCGAGAGGCTCTGCACAACGGCCCGGATCAGGGGCCAGTCGGACAGGCCGGAGTATGTGATCGACCAGTTCGGACGGGGGATGGGCAGCAGATTGCGCTGGTCGATTGTGGTAGAGCCGCGCACAAACGCATCGCGGAAGTCCCGCACCACCGACTCGTTGGTCAAGACGACCCGGCCGTCCCCGTTTTCGTCGCCGAGCAGGATCGGGTCTTCCTCGGCCGATGCGGCCAGGTCTTCCACGTACGTGTCGAACTGCGCCTGGAAGAGGTCCAGGTACGACGCGCCGAAGGCCCATATGGAGGACTTGTTGGTGCCGTTCTGCGTCAGCGTGGTATCGACACCGATGACGGTGGTTGTGCCGTCAGCCACAACCGGTCGGTAGGTGAAGGTCTGGCCGTCCGTCCAGTCCACGTTCCAGTTCACCGAGACCTGCAGCGCCTGGCTCGGGTTGAGCGTGGTGCGTCCCTGGAAGCGGTTGGAGTTGTCGAGCTGGTCGGAGACCTGCAAACTCGGGTCGATGATGCGGTCCTCGATGTCGAACTGCCGGTCGAATCCGAAGCGATAGCCCAGCGACGGGCCGCGTCCCTGGAAGGCATCGAGGATGGAGTAGTAGTTGACCACCTCCGCCAGCGTGGAGTCTTGGTTCAATACAGGCTGGCCCACGTTGCTCGAGGTCGAACTCCGTGTACCGTTGTAGGTCACGCTGAAGTCGCGAATGCCGGTCAGGCCGAGCACCGTGCGGCGCGCCAGGACCTTCAGGTTGGGCAGCGGCAGCTTGAATCCGCCGCCCGTGGAATCGGCGGCCACCGCTGCCGAATCAGCCGGAGCCACCGGCTGGGGACGACGTGCATTGGGGTCGTTCGCCCGACGCCGCTCCTGCTCCCTTTGTTGCCGTTCCCGCTGCTTCTCAGAGTCGTGCGCGCGTTGCGCCTCCTCCATCGCCTTGTAGAATCCGAACTTGCGCCAGAACTCCTGGATGCGCAGCGAGACACCGGCGCGAAGGTCTACCTGGTTGCGGATTGCGGCACCCGTATTTCGGCCCAGCGGACCGTTCTGCCAGTTGTAGGTCACATCGTATGCCACATCCTGGAGGGCAATCCAGTTGAGCGCGTTGATGTTCTGCAGTCTGGGCCGGAAGGTCGCCGTGAACTTCTGGTCGTGCCGCTCCGCACGGATGTCGGCGCCGCCGGTGAGCACCGAGCGCAGCACCTGGTCGAACGGCTTTACTTCCAGGGATTCGAGCTCGAAAAAGCGGCTCGCGTTGCTCGAGTCCACCAGCCCGGCGTCGATGGCCTGCTGCAGACTGAAGCCCGGGAACAGGGTGTCCGAGGCCGCGATGGCGAAGGTGGTATCGACACCGGCGGCGTTCAGGCTTTGCGTGGTGTTGGTGTCGAAGCTGAGGTTCAAAAATCCGAACGGGTTGTACTGCAGCGTGAAGTTGCGCTGGTGCCCGAACGCGTGCTTCTCGCGCAGCGGGAAGCGCACCGACAGCGGGATGGAGGACGTGTCCCCGGCGGCCAGGACCGGGCGCTCTCGGGTTTGCGAGAGGTTGCGGTTCAGCGTGCCGGAGGTCGACAGCGACTGCGGCAGGTAGTTGAATCGCAGGTCGGCCAGCATGCCTACCACCGGGATCGGATCCAGGAACCAGAACGGCTTCAGGGTGCGCGGCCGGCGGGTGCTGAAGCGGTAGCTCGCCGTCGATGACCAGCGCCAGTTGTCGTTGAGCACCTGGCTCGGATTGCGGCCCTCCGCATCGGAGTAGGAATAGGTCAGTCCGATGCCGTCTACGGTATTGCGCAGCACCCGGGAGCGGGAGCCGGTCTTGGCAAAGCGCGTGGTGACGGACCGGGTAAAGCTGTATGTCTGCGCGGATTCGATGGCGTCGGTACGCAGTTCCTCCTTTTCGGGCTCTTCGAGGTCCTCTCGCTCGTCAATCTGGCTCAGCAGCTCCTCCAGCCGCACGTCGCCGCGGGTCGGGGCAAAGCGCGGCGTCTGCGTATTGGACTGCACCTGAACGTTGACCGGAATCGTCCAGCCAAACCGCTCCGGGATCAGCTTGTCCATGTTCACTTCGGACGTAACGCTCCAGTTGTTGATGCTGGTCTGCTCACGATCGCCCAGCGTGGAGGACAGCGAGCCGAACCCGTCGGTCTGGCGCTGGAAGTTGGCCTTGATGCGACCAAAGTCCGCCAGCTCTAGGTCCAGGTTTGCGAGTCCCGCCCAGCCGTTGGTCTCGTCGTAACCGGCCACGCGGAGCTCGTTAACCCACACCGAAATGTCCTCCAGGATGTCGTCGAAGGCGGTGGAGGTAGAGTCGGAAGCGTTCCGGATGCCGATGACCACGCTGTTCACACGCCCAAGCGACGGGGTGCCCTTAATGCCCAGGCGCGTGCCCGGAGGAGCGAATTCTTCGGCGTCCGGAGCGTCGGGTGAGACGAGCGTGTCTCCGACCACGTTGTAGAAGATGCTGTCCGGCGGGAAGGCCAGGCGGTCGCGTGCCACCTTGAGCTGATTCAGTGCGCCCAGGTCGATGTTGACCGAGTTGAGGTCCTGGATCTCGCCATTGAATTCCACGGCCGTTCCCCAGAGGGCATCCGAGCTGCCGGCCGCTTCGCTGCTTGGTGTCAGCGGCTGCTCATATTCGTAGTAATCGTTGCTCTCGTTCGCGCCGATGCGCACGAACAGCTTCACCTTCTCACGCGCCTCTTCGATGGGCAGATTGGCGAGATCGGATCCATCTGCCAACTCCCCGTGCAGGTGCGTGAACATGCGCACATTGGAGTACTTGAGCAGGTCGAGCGCCGTGTTTTGTGTCTTGAAGATCGCTCGCTGCTTGCCGGGCAGCAGATTCTCTACACGCAACACGAGGGACTGCTCGCGCGCATTCTGCACGCGGCCGGAGGCCAGGCGGGTCTGACTGACCACTGCGCCGATGGGCGGCGAGTAGAGGTCGGCGTTCTCCTCGTTGTTGATGGAGGAAATCGTCAGTCGGGTGTCGGCTCTCGCGGTATCCGCCACCGTCGAGCGCTCGAGGGTGATGCGCTCCGACTTCTGCCACTGACTGCCAACCAGCTCCAGGGCGGCAAACCGGATGGTGACCGGCACCTGATGCCCAGTGGTCCAGATCCGGATGGACTCGATCAGACTGAAGTCCTGGATGTTGCCCACCTTCCGGGTGAACTCCTGCACGGGAATGCGCACCTGGTACCAGCCGGTGCCGACACCTTCAGCATCTGCAATTTCGCCGACCACGTAGTCATCCACGCGCCCGGGGGCTGCCAGGGAATCCAGCTTGGCGCGCTGCAGCGGCAGTTCGTACTGGAAATAGCTGTTGTCGGTGTCGACCGTGGAGTTGAGGTTGCGGTCTTCCGAGTCGGGGAATCGCGAGTTGCCGCGCTTGACCGAGGTGTTGGTCGCCAGCTTGGTCTGCGTCTCGAACGCATTCAGTTCGTGCCCGGCGAAGTACCGGGAGAATCGCTGCTGGAACGTGGCCCCGGTCGGGTAGAATGCCGGGTTCTCGTAGTACTCGCTGTTGCCGAAGTAGTGGTAGTCGTCGCCGGACGGGTCAACCAGCGCCTTTGCCACCTCCGCCCGGTAGCGCGGGTCGGGATCGCTCTGGTTGAGGCTCGAAACGAAGTCCGCAAAGTGCTGGGTCTCCGTAGAGAACGGCGGGTAGTCGCCTCCATAGGAAGCCAGACCGTCCAGTCCCAGGTCTTCGGTGCGATTGGTGGCGTCGTCGATGTCGACCACGCTGTTCTGGGTGGCGTTCGGTGACCGACCCCACTTCTGGATGGATCCCTCGCTGACCGTTGACAGGGTGAGGCCGTCCTCGTTGTTCAGCTTCTCGTTGGGAAGGATGTCCTCGGAGATCGATCCCAGATCCACGTACAGCTTGGCCTGCGCGCCCGCGTCGTCCGCCGGATTCTCCGGGAAGGGCCGGAAGACGAACTCCACAAAATCGATGTTCTTCAGGCTGAAGTCCGTGAACCCCTCCGGCAGCCGCTGGGCCATGCCGCCCCATGTGTCCTCGGGCTTGGACAGGAAGTTCTTGAGCTCGGTGGTGTAGTTGTAGGGTCCGCGCTCCGAGGGGTTGAAGTAGATGTCCAGCGTTTCCAGCTGGTCGATGAGCTCTGCGCGCGTATCCCGGTTCGGGAAGACGTCATTGATCTGCAGCGGCTTGATGGCCTCCACGTTGTAGGCCACCGCCGGTACCTCGGCAAGCATGTTGGCGTTGATGCGGTACCAGGCGAACGTGCCACGCCAGGTCGTGCGCAGCGAGTCCGACACCGAGCCGCCCCGCACGCCCGCTCCGTCCACGGCACCAATCGAGTCCGGGGCCGCCGTCAGGGACCAGGTCCCGGGCTGCATGAGGGAGAACGTGTTCTCGAAGCCCTCGAAGTCGTCGATGTACGAGATGCCGGCCAGCTCATCGGCCGCAAAATCCCGGTCCGCCTTGCGCAGGTCCCTGCGTGTGCGCGTGAATGCGATGGTCTCCACGTGGTTGGGTCGCAGTTGCGCGAACTCACCCGTGAACGCCACCCGGGAGGGTTCTCTCGTCTGGATGAGCGGGAGCGCATCGACCGCGCGCGTCAGCCACCGGGGCTCGGCCTGGAAACTGCCGTCCACACCCCAGATGGTGTTCGATACAGGCTCCTCACCGATGCGGAATTTGTCGATGGGACTCTTCTGCGTGAGGCGCATGAGCGTGGCGCCGAGGCTGATGCGGTCATCCAGCGAGTAGTCGGCGCGCGCCCCGAGCAGGGTCTTCTTCTGCAGGTTGAAGAAGGAATTCTGCTCGTACTCGATGTTGATTTCGCGGCCGGCCGTCAGGAATGCAGGGTTGGTGATGGTCACCGTGCCGCCTGTGTAGTCGACGATGAAGTCTGCGTTTTCCTGCAGCGGTGTGCCTCCGGAGGTGACCCTGACGGAGCCCGGAATGAGGCCGGCATAGGCGCGCAGGTCATAGAAGTCGGAGACCGTGCCACTGTACTCGCCGCGGATGCGATACACGTCATGCTGCGAGTCCCGCCGGGCATTGGCCTTTTTCTGCGAGTACAGATTGCGGAAGACATACAGGTCCTCCAGCTCTTCGCTGCCGCCGGAGGCCGCGATCAGGTCCTGCATGCGGTCGCCGAACGGCTGGAGGTACGGGTAGATCAGGAGCCCATCGCCCGGTTCAATGGTGTAGTTGACCAGAAAGTCGAACAGATCGTCCGGCTTGAGGGCCTGGTCCTCGTTGACCCGGTCGAGGCCGAGCATCTGAAGCAGCGTCTGCTGGCCGCCGACGCCGGGCAGCGTGCGCGAAGCGGTCTGGCCAGGCGGCTCGTAGTAGACCTGGAGCTGGAATTCGTTGGCGTTGATGCCGCGTCCCGGCAGCCGGTAGATGTTGCGCAGTTCCAGGTACCACGCGGCCGGATTGAAGTTGGACTCCGGCGCCGGCTGCCGTAGCTGCACCGGGCGGAGCAGCTTCATGACCAGCTTGTCCTCGTTCTGGCCGCCGTCGGAGCCACCGGTGTCGGTCGAGAAGTCGCCTACCTGGTAGGCGCGGCCGCCGGCCGTGTAGCGGAAGGAGACCGCCAGGGCCTCGGACTCCTGCAGACGCTGGCGCAGACTGATGTACCCGAGCACCTCGTCAAAGTCATAGTCCCGGCCACGTTCAAGACGCTTCATGCGCCCGATCTGGTAGTCCGAAGAACTCAGGTTCTTGGAAGACTCCAGATAGGAACCCGGCGTTGCAGCACCGTCGCGCAGTTGGGAGTCGACCTCTCCACCGGCTGCGTCATCGTACTGGTCGATGGCGTTTGAAGGCAGCCGCTCGGCCGTGTACCCGTCGGCTTGCGAGAGCAGTTCCTCGCTTTCGCCGAGGTCCACCATCGCGACAACCTGTCGCACATTGAGCTCCTCGGGCGTTGTGGGCTGAAGGCGCCAGACCTCGATCTCCTTGATGCCCTCGAAGCCGTCGGCCACGCGGATGTTGGGCGGATCGGCGAGCGCGTCCTCCCAACGGTTGCGGAAGTAGTAGCCCAGGAAAAAGTGGGTGTTGTCGTCGTAGTCCGTCGGCTTGAGGTCGTACTCGGTCGTCTCCGAGCCACCGTCGATGGACAGGCTGTTCGACTGCCCCTCCTGCTGTGACATCACGGTGGTCAGGTGCACGCCGCCTACCTGGAACTCGGACTTGATGCCGAACAGGCTCTGACCGCCACGGATCAGGGTCGATGGGGTCTGCAGGAAGACGTTACCGGCCTCGATGGACTGCACGATCTCGTCATCGTAGCCCTGGTAATGCAGCTTCAGCTGGTTCTGGTAGTCAAACTGGTTCTGCGAGTCATAGTTGACGTCGATCTGCAGCTTGTCACCGATCGAGCCGGTGATGCCAAGGCGCAGGTCCTGCTTGAAGTCCGGATCCAGCTGACTCGGGCGGCCGGTGAAGGCCACCTGCTGGTCACTCTTGCGGTAGTCGAAACCGGCCCGGATATCGGCCTGTCCGTTGACGCGCAGATCCACCTCGGAGGTGCCGAAAATGGTGGTGAATGCACTCTCGCGCCCACCGGGCACGACCACATTGAATCCGAGACCGCCTCTGCGGCGCTGCTCGAGCTGTCGCTGGTGCTCGACCACCAGTTCCTCCCAGCTCTCATTCAGGTCGTAGCGCAGTCGCAATTGCCGGTAGGTATTGAAATCCACCTCGACCGGGTAGCGCACATCCTGGCTTCCGACCTGCTCGCGCGTGGTGAAGCGGAGGCGGGTTGTATCGACCTCGGTCTGCTGGCGCCAGTAATTGCCGTATCGGAGTCCGAACGGCCTGCGATCGCGCGGGAAGAAGCGTGCGGACGGCAGGTCGCGTTGCCAGCGCGGCCGATAGCGGGCCGACAGACCGGTGTCCGGCGTGACAGTCAGCGAATCCAGTCGCAGGTCGGCAAGCAGGACGGCGAACACCGAGTCGGTGTCTGCGCGGGCGGCCAGCATCGGCCAGTCCCTCAGCGCTGCGTAGCGTGGGTCTTCCAGGGCCTCGCGGAGGCGCCGGAAATCGAGCACCGTGGAATCCGAGTCCGCGGCCACGCGCAGTCGGTCCAGTGCGATGTGTACGGAGTCGGTGTCGGAGACCGCGATGCGCGGCGTGCTCCACGTGCGCAATGCGCCGGTCTGATCGGGGGCTGCCTGTCCTACCAGGACCATCGCCACGACGGCACTGCCCATTACCAGGCCGAGAAGCGTGCGAGCGGCGCGTCCGGATGTACGGGTCCCGGTGCTGCCCTGTAGAAAGGCGGCCTCTGTCGGAGCCGAGGTGGAGAGATCCCGTTCTGGTGCGTTTCCGCAGGTCAAGTCTGCAAGCCGTCCAGGGGGCGGATTGTTACGATTCGTAGCGGAGGCGCGCGGCGGATCTCAGGTTTGTTCGACAGACAGGCTGGTGACTCCGGCAGCGGCGGTCCGAAGGGGCGGGAAACTAGGCTCGAGGGGGTCGACCTTCAAGCAAAAAAGCCCCAGTGGCTGGACGCTGACGCGGCTTGGTGGAGGGTATCGTCCGAAACGGCGGATGGAAAACCCGAACCGCCTATTTTTGTTCGGAAACGGTACACCGCAGCACCCTCGCGGTGCCCAACGAGAACTCACCCAACCGCTGTAGAATTCCATGAAGGGACAGACCATTGCCGTGACCGGTGCCGCGGGGCGGCTGGGCCGCGAGCTGGTTGCCGAGCTGGTGCGTCGTGAAGCCAACGTCGCCGCCATCGTAATGAATGACGCGGAGGCGCGTCTGGTACCCTCCGGGCGGTCGAGCAGGGTGGAGTCATTCATCATGAACGTCACGGAGAGCCGATCGGTCTGTGACGGTTTCGAGCGCATCGCGAGTCGATTCTCCGGACTGGACGGCCTGGTGCACACCGTAGGCGGTTGGGCGATGACGCCGCTGCTTGAGACCGGCCGTCAACGCTGGGACGACATGATGGCCCTGAATCTGACCAGTGCGTTCCTGTGCTTTCGGGAAGCTTCGCGCGTGATGGTGACCGGGGACGGAGGCTGGCTGGTCGGCATCTCTTCAGGCCAGGGCGCCGAGCGCGGTGCAGGCGGTCAGTCGGCCTACTCGGCCGGCAAGGCTGGCGTGCTGCGCCTGGTGGAAGCAGTCGGCGAGGAGTTGGCCGATCGCGGCGTGTCTACCCTCGCGGTGGCTCCTTCCATGATCCTGTTTGACGACGACAGTGACTGGGACGGCGTGCCCGTGGGCGATGTGGTGGCGGCCTGCCTCAGCCCCTGGAGCGACGACCCGCCGGAAAGTGGCGGGCTGCGGCGGGCGTACGGCACGCTGGAGCCGGGGTGATTTGGCTCCGGTCGGGCGCGGCGGGGGGCTGCGGCGCCGGGGCGGTTTGGCTCCGGTCGGCGTGCGGGGCTGTGGCGCCGGGGTGATTTGGCTCCAGTCGGCGCGCGCGGGGCTGCGGCGCCGGGGTAATTTGGCTCCAGTCGGCGCGCGGGGCTGCGGAACCGGGGCCGGTTAGGAGCCCCTCCGGCCCGGCAAACCGTATGAGCCCCCGGCGCGCGACGTGGAAAAGTGCCGCCGAATCCCATGTATGGCCCTGTTCGCGCCGGCGTCGAGTGGAAAAATGGGGTTGAGTCCACATCGCGCGACAGCCAGGAGACGGCGGGGTGGAAAACCGGTGCCAGATCCCATATCGGGGCGGCTCCGGTGGCCGGCGGCCAAGCCCGGGAGCGCCCCCGCCGGCCAAAGCAACCCTCCGGCGGCCAAGCCGCGAGCAATCCCTGGCGGCCAAAGCAACCCTCCGGCGGCCAAGCCGCGAGCAATCCCTGGCGGCCAAAGCAACCCTCCTGCGGCCAAAGCGCGAGCGATCCCCCCGGCGGCCCGGCGCTGGGCGCGCCACGTGGAAAAGTGCCGCCGAATCCCATGTATGGCCCTGTTCGCGCCGACGCCGAGTGGAAAAACGGGGTTGAGTCCACATCGCGCAACCGCCAGGACACTGCGGGGTGGAAAACCGGTGCCAGATCCCATATCGGGGCGGCTCCGGCGGCCGGCGGCCAACCCGCAAGCGATCCCCCGCCGGCCAAAGCAACCCTCCGGCGGCCGGCGGCCAACCCCGGGAGCGCCTGGACCGTCAGCGACCCGGCGGGCTATCGCGCGCCCTGAGTGGGCGAAACGAAACCGTCCTCCCACGCCTCCGAAATCTCGAGCCCGCGGGCCTTCAGCGCGTCGAGCAGCAATTGGCCGGGAATCACCACCTCAGGAGGAGCAACCCCGCCACCGGGCACGTTGCCGGCCGCGATGTGCCGCGCAATCGCTGCCGCGGGGATGGCGGTGCAATGCTTCATCGCACTGATGCCCTGCGTCGGGTCGGCGTACTGAATGAGCTCGTAACGCAGCGTACGCGGCACACCGTTCACCTTGCCGTGAATGACGATGCGCATGAGCACGACATCCCGCTGGTGGCCCCCAAGCCGCTGCCGCATCCGCCGAACAAGCACGTCTCGATAGGTCAGATGCGTGCGTACGTCGAGACTCTTGGCCTCGGCGAAACCCAATCCGATGACGAAGCGCATACGGTCCGCGTGGCCAGGCCATCGGATGGTCTTCAGATCCAAGGTTCGCACCTTTCCTTTGAGGCGCTCCGGAAGGGTTGCCAGGCCGCCCGCCGTACAAAACGCCTCGAGGTCCTCGAAGCCCTCGCCGAATGAGATGTCCTCCAGCCGGGTGAGGGGCTCACACCTGGTGACCTCACCGTTCTCGATGAGTTCGACCGGGCCCGTGTAGTCGTCGAGCACCTTTTCGGCGGACCAGGAGAAATTGAACTTGAATGGCGGCTTGGGATCCTGGGGAATCGCGCCCACCCGGATGAAGGCCGCGTCCGGGTCGTCAAAGCGGTCGACTCCGTGCAGGCAGAGCACGTTGACCAGGCCGGGCGCGATGCCGCAGCCAGGTACCACCCAAAGCCCCGCAGACTCGGCCAGATTCTGAAGATGGGCCAGGTCCGCTACTTCGTGATCGGAGGTACCCAGGTCGCAGTAGTGGCAGCCGTGTTCGAGCGCCAACCTGACCAGTTCGGGGATGCGGTCATTGGGAATCGCTCCCACCACCGCATCACATCGCTCCAGAATTGGCGCCATGGCGTCCGCATCGCGGGCCGATACCTGATAACTGCGCAACTTGTCGGACGAAATACTGCGCGAGATGTCCGCGAGGGCGCGGGCACTCGTGTCACAGATGTGGACGTCCGTGATCTCGTCTGAAGCCGCGAGGTCGCGGGCAATCGCGGAGCCGACGGCTCCCGCTCCGATCACAAGAATGCGCATGGCACGACGTAGGGGATGGGCGATGGGTCAAGATAGGCCGGGCAGTCGTGAACAAGCCGTAAACGGAAGCGCTTCCGGGGTCGGCGTCGTTGTCGCAAGCAGGGGCTCCGTCTATGTTTGCGCGGGCATAAACCGAGTTGCACATGGCGTACAAGGGCACCATTGGAATCCTCACCGGGGGCGGAGACGTCCCCGGCCTGAACCCGGCAATCCGGGCGGTCACCATCCGGGCCATCCGTGAAGGATACCGTGTGATCGGTCTTCGCCGAGGCTGGGCTGGTCTCGTCGACATGGTCCGGGAGCAGGGAGCCGACAACAGCGAGAACTTTGTGGAGCTCACCGAGAACGTGGTGAATCGCGCCGGACGTACCGGCGGCACGTTCCTTCATTCCAGCCGGACCCGCCCCAGCCACCTGCCCCTTGCCCGCGTGCCAACACACGTGACCGGCTACGAAGACGAGTTCAACGACATGACGCCCGAGGTCATGAAGAACCTGGAGTGGCTCGGTGTCGACTACCTGATTCCGATCGGCGGCGACGACACGCTCAGCTACGGTCACCGGTTGCATCAGGAGGGGATGAAGGTGGTTGCCATTCCGAAGACGATGGACAATGACGTGCCCGGCACGGACTACTGCATCGGATTCGGGACCTGCATTACGCGCACCATCGAACTGGCGCACGCACTTCGCACCAGCGCGGGCAGCCACGAGCGCTTCTTGGTCATTGAGGTCTTTGGGCGATACGCCGGTTTCACGGCCCTGCTTCCAACCATGGCAGGGGCGGCGGACCGTTGCGTAATACCAGAGCACCCGGTAGACATTGAACAGCTCGCCGAGCTCATGGTCGCGGATCGCAACCGCCACCCGAGCAAGTATGCCGTAGTGCTGGTGTCAGAAGGCGCCACGATGGCGCACCACGATGGCATGAGTTTCGAGGGCGAGGAGGCCGATCAATACGGTCACAAAAAGCTCGGCGGCATCGGCGACAAGGTGGCTTCAGACCTCAAGGCGCTCAGCCCCAAGTACAACAACGGTCAGCGCATCAATGTGGTCAGTCAGCGGCTGGGGTATCTGGTTCGCTGCGGCGATCCCGACGCGCTGGATTCCATCGTGCCCATGGCGTTCGGAAACCTGGCGCTGGACCTGATCCTGCAGGGCACCTCAGGCAGGCTCGTCAGCGTTCGCAACGGTACGTACGACAACGTTCCGATCGATGTGGTCATCGGCACGAAGAAGGTGGTCGATGTGGCCAAGTACTACAATACCGAGCGCCTGCGCCCGCAGTACAAGAGCTTCAATCGCCGGCCGGTGTTCATTATGACCAGCGACGTGTAGGTCGAGGGGCTCCCAGGCTTGCGCGCCCCGGCCGCGTGAACGCTCCGCGGCATGACTCCGGCCCTACACCGCCGCCTGATCGGCGCTGGCACCCATCCATCGCACAACCAGCGTGGAGAGCCCTACCAGCACCATCAGCAGCACCGAGTACGCCGCCGCCGCGCCGAAGTCGTACAGCCTGAGCTGCGCCAGAATCTCCACGGAGATGGGCCTGTTCGCAAAGTTGTAAAGCAGAATCGAACTGACGAATTCCCCGAGTGCGGCTACAAACGTCAACAGAGCACCCGCCAGAATGGAAGGACCGAGCACAGGCAGCATGACCCGTCGAAGCGTGGTCAGCGTCCTGGCGCCAAGGTCCATCGAGGCCTCGGACAACCGAGGGTCATAGGCCTCCAGCCCAGCTATGGTGGCTCGTACCACCAGCGGGATGTTTCGGATGAAGTAGGCCAAAGGCAGCAGCCAGAACGTGCCCACCAGAACCTGTCCAAACCCGGCAACTGACGGCTGGTTGAACGTGACGATCAGGTTGATCGCGATCACGGTTCCGGGAATCGCGAACGGCAGCATGGCTACGGTGCGAAAGACAGCCCGGCCGCGAATGGTGCCCTGCTGAATCAGCAAGGCGGCAGCCACGCCGAATACCACGTTGGCTGCGGTGGCCATCGATGCCATCACCAGTGAGTTGCGGATGGGCTCGAACACATCCGGCTGCGAAAAAAGCGCGCCGTAGTTGGCCAGCGTGTAGGCCTGTGGCATGACCTGATACGTCCAGGATCCTTCCTTCACAAACGAGATGAGCACAATGACAGCGATAGGCAGCAGGAGCACCGTCAGCGTGATCGCTCCCAGCAAGACCGCAAGCGCCCGCGCCCAGCCGGAGCGGACTGGAAGTGGAGGTGCACCCGCTCCCTTGCTGGCGGTGCCTCGAGTCTTGCTGCGTCGATCCACCTCAATCAATGCCAAAAAAACCAGGCAGATGACCGTGAGCAGGCTGGCCACGGCGGCAGACATCTCCAGATTCCCGTTCGTCTTGTAGTTGTAGATCTGCAGCGTCAGGAAATTCTCGGTGCCGGCAAACAGGAGTGGCGCGGTGAATGACGCCATCGAAATCATGAACACCAGAAGCGATGCGCTCACCAATGCCGGGCGAAGGAGCGGCAGCATCACCCGCCGGAACGTGGTGAATCCACCGGCGCCGAGATCGGCGGAAGCCTCGAGAACGGATCGATCGAGACTGCGCAGCGCCGCCGAGACGAACAGGTAGAAGTACACGTAGAACGAATAGACGTGCACCAACCACACGGCCCACAGTCCTTCAAACGCAAAGGGCACCGACTCCAGAGACAGCACTTCCTGAATCCCCCTGGGAAGTATGCCGGACTCGCCGTATAGGAACAGAAACGCCAGAACGCCGACCAGCGGAGGCAACGCCAGCGGCAACGCCGCGACCGCCATGAGCAGTCGCCTCATGGGAAAGGAAAACCGGAAAAATCCGTAGGCCATGGCCGTACCGATTACACCCGCTCCGAGAACAGAGGCCACCGAAATCCAGACCGAGTTCCAGAGGGCACGCACGTTTGCGTTGCCGCGACCTGCAAACATGTCTGAGAGCCCATCGGCCGAAAGCCCGGCCGCAAACATGCGCAGGCTTGGATACAGCACGTACGCGAGCAGGATCAGCCCGACCGGCACGGCGAGCGCCCAGGATCGGCGACGATCCAGAAGCGCCGCAGCACTCACAGGCTGGCGCGGCCTTCCAGGGCGCGGGTCAACGTGGCCTCGTCGGCAAACTCCAGGTCTCCTCCAATGGGCAGCCCACGGGCGATGCGCGAGACGCGCACTCCGAACGGATCGAGCAGCTGCCCCAGGTAATACGCGGTGGTATCGCCCTCCACATTCGGGTTCATGGCGAGGATGATCTCGCCGATGGCCACCGGCGGTGCGTCATCGTCCAGCGGATCGGCGTGTCCGTCGTGCACACGCTGCACCAGCTCCCGAATGCGCAGGTCCTCCGGCCCAATTCCGTCCAGAGGGGAGATTACGCCGCCGAGTACGTGGTAAAGGCCGTCGAATTCGTTGGTACGCTCGATGGCGAGCACGTCATTCGGCTCCTCCACCACGCAGAGCAGGCTCCGGTCACGCCGCGGCGCGCGACAGATGGGGCAGGGCTGCTGGTCAGTGACGTTGTAGCACACCTCGCAGGTGGTCACGTTGTCCTTGACCGCCACCAGCGCCTCGGCCAGCGCCGTCACTTCCTCTCGGCTCATCTTGAGGATGTAGGAGGCCAGTCGGCGCGCCGTCTTGCGACCTATCGTCGGCAGCTTCGCAAACTGCTCGATCAGGGCCTCGACAGACTCCGAGGTAAACTGCACGGACTGCTACAGGCCCAGGTTGTTGAGATCCATGCCCGGGGGCAGGAAGGAGCCCGCTGCCTTTGACATTTCCTGCTTGGCCATTGCCGCAGCCTCATCCAGGGCTTTGTTGATACCGGCGATAATGAGGTCCTCCAGCATCTCCGGGTCCTGCGGGTCGATGACCTGCGGCTCAATCTTGATGGCCGTCACACGCTGTGCGCCGTTGGCAGTCACCTGCACCATGCCGCCGCCTGCCTCCGCAATCACCGTGCGCTGCGCCAGCGCGTCCTGGGCTTCGGTCATCTTGCGCTGCATGTCCATCATGCGGCCGAACATATCGGCCATGTTGCCGCCTTCAGTCATCTTCAGGTCTCTTGGTTTTTGGGGTGGAGCCGAGCGGCCTCACCATACGATTTCCCCGCCGAAGCGCTCCATCAGCAGCTTCATGGCCGGGTATTCTTCACAGATCTTGCGGAGGGCCTCCTGCGGGTCGACATCGCTGACCGTGACATCCTCCTCGTGGCGCACGGTGCCATTGATTTCAAAGTCGATGCGCTGGACTTCCGGGCGTCCGATTTCGGCCAGTCCCTGGATGATCTCATCATGCGCCTCGCGCAGAACGCGGGCGTGGAATTCGTCCGGCACCACCAGGGTGACAGTCGTGGCGTCCCGGATCTCGGCCTGCGCATGCTGCAGCAACGCTCCCAGGTGGATCTTTGCGGTTCGCACTTTTTCGACGACGGCCTCCCATTCTTCCACGGACTCGCCCACGGCAGCCGGCGCCTCCATGACGGCCACATCCGCCTGGGCCTTTTCGTCCGGGCGGTCCAGTGCAGGCCTGCTCAGCGCCGGGGCTCCGAAAATGTCCATGGATCCGCCGCCTCCCTGGTTGAAAAGGGCAGGCTGTGCGGGCGATGGGCGCTGTGGCGCGGGCGATGGGCTGGGTGCCGGCTCCGAGCGCAGTGCGGGCTCGAAGGGCTCGGGTGGGGGCGGCGTTTCGGCGGCCTGCTCCGGCTCCGCTGCGGCGGGCTTCGGCTGCGCGGGTCTGGCGGTCGGCTGATCCTGCGGCGCGGCGGACGTCGCCGCCGGTTCGGGCTCAGGCTCCTGCTGGGCGGTCTCGGCGGGCGTCTCCGCTGCGGCGGCTTCGACGGCGACCGGCTTGGGCGCGCGGGGCTTCGCCACCGATCCCGAGGTCGCCGCAGGCTCGGGTTTGGCTGCCGCCGGCGTGGTCGATTCAACGGGCCGCGCCACCGGTGCCTCCGCCAGCGGCGCGTCGCTCGGCGCGGGCAGTCCCGCATCGCGGGCCATCTTCTTCACCAACTCCAGCGCTTCCCGCAGGTCCGTGGTGGCGGGCATGGAAGCCATGCGGACCAGAGCGAGCTCCAGCCGGAGCCGCGGCTGGCGGGCCACACGGAGTCCGTCGAGCGTGCGGTCTATGGTGGACAGGAGCCGCAGAATCTGGGTTTCCGTCAGGGACTGGGCGTCCCGTGCGTAGCGCTGCCGGGTGGCCTCGGCGGCCTCAATGAGGTCCGTGTCGGGCATGGTCCGGGCGACCAGCAGATTGCGCAGGTGCTCGGCAAGTCCATCCAGGAATTCCTGGAGGTCGTACCCGCTGGACACCACCCGGTCCACAAGCGCAAGCATGCCCGCCGTGTCGCGGTGGGCGATGTGGGTGGTGACCTCAAAGAAGAGCTCCTCACTGACGACGCCCAGCGCCTCGACAAGCCGATCCTGCTGGAGGTCATCGCCGCAAAGCGATACGGCCTGGTCAAAAACGGAGAGCGCATCGCGCAGAGCCCCGTCTCCCTTTCGGGCAATCAACATCAGCGAGCCATCGTCGGCCGAGATGCCCTCCGACGTGCAGATCTCCGCCAGCCGGGATACGATCTCCTGGACCGGAATACGCCGAAAATCGAACCGCTGGCACCGACTCTGGATGGTGGGCAACACCTTGTGCGGTTCGGTGGTCGCGAAGATGAACAGGGCGTGGGCCGGAGGCTCTTCCAGCGTCTTCAGCAGCGCGTTGAACGCCTGCGTGGTCAGCATGTGGACCTCGTCCACGATGTAGACCTTCTTGCGATTGCCTTGCGGCGGGATGCGCACGGTCTCGCGCAGGTCCCGAATGTCGTCGACCTTGTTGTTGGAGGCCGCGTCGATTTCGATGATGTTGAGATTGCGGCCCTCTTCAAAGCTCCTGCACGACTCACACTCCCGGCACGGTTCGGCGCTGTCCGTTCGTTCTTCCTGGGCCGTGGTGCAGTTGACGGCCTTGGCCAGAATGCGGGCGGCCGTCGTCTTCCCCACGCCGCGGGGACCCGTGAACAGGTAGGCCTGGGCCAGCCTGTCCAGGCGGATGGCGTTCTTCAGCGTCTCGGTCACGTGCTCCTGCGCCACAAGCTCGCCGAACAGCTGCGGGCGATACTTGCGCGCGGTGACCAGGAAACGGGTGTCGGGCATGGTGGGTAGTGCTCGGAGGACGACCGCGAGCTGCCAATGTACGCGGTGGGACCGAGGCTTACCGGAGCGTTTTTGGGCGGTTCCGGTCCAGACCGGGGAGGCGAGCGAGCTACTCAGTCGGCCATGAGACGAAGCGGCAATACCGTGCGGGAGGGTGGAAATCCCTCACCGTCAGAAACATCCTCCTCGTAGACCTCGAGATGTCCGAGTTGGCTTTCCCGCACAACAAACTCCACGTCGAAACGGAACGGTCCGGCCCCGTCCACGCCGCCACCCATGGCGAAACCAGCCGCAAGCTGGGAGCCGTCCCGCGCCATCAGTCGCAACTGCACGTTCGACTCGAAGGTGCGTGAGCACCCGCGCACCTCCATCGGTGAGCGCACCTGCTGGCCGGCGCGCGGCTCGGTGACAATCACGTGGGCGGCGTCCAGTGGGGGGCACGGCACCAACCCGGCGGATTGGGACCGACAGCCGGCAGCAAGGAGGAGAGCGAACACAATCAAGCGCATGCTGCAAATTGCCGTCTGCCGACAGGGAGGTCAACCCCGGCGTGCCCGGGCACACCGGAACCGGGGAGGTCAACCGCCGGCGCAGCGGGCACACATCAGGATGCAGGCCGGTTAACCCCGGCACGCCCGGACCCACCGCCACCTACCGATTAGTCCGAGCGCGTGCCCAGGAACGTGGTCACCGCCGCGGATACCAACCCCTCGATCAGCAGGGCGCGGAAGTGAGATACCTGACCGCGGCTCATTCCCGTTGCGCTCAGCCCCAGCATTTCACTGGTTGCTGCGCGTGAATTCAGCAGCCATCGGAAATCGTCGGCAGAAATCGCCCCGGCGGCCAGCAGTCCGCTCCATTCGGCGAGATCATCTGCGGCTCCGTTGATGAAGCTCTGCGCGGTCTCCATGAGCTCGGCCCGGTACCCAGCCCAGTGGGTGCCGATGCCCCCGGAGACCGTCTTCAGGACCCTCCTTAGAAACAAACGAAAGTCCGGTCGCGATGGATAGGCTCTACCTGAGCGACTTCGCACCACGGACTCCAGTTCCGGAGAAAGCCTTGGAAGAGCGTTGTTCATTTCGGGGCGCCGATCTTGGCGAGTTCAAAGGCCTCCATGGCCGCAAATGACGCCTCGACCAGATCAATGGCCTGAGCGATGAAGGCCGGGCGCAATGTGGTGTCCGCCTGCCAGCGGGACAGAAAACCGCCGACCAGGTGTCCCTCCGCATCGAGCATGAGGTTCCACTGGGCGACTGCCGTGCCATTTCCTACGCGACCTTGAGCGGCTTCGCGGGCCGCAGCAAGTTGCTGCATTAGCGTGTTTGCGGCCTTCGTGTGCTCCTCATACGGCTGCTCGGCCTTCTCCATGAGGCGCACCGAGCGCCCCTTCAGCATCCCGAGTTCCCGCTTGGCCGCGGGAGAGTAGGCGGGACCGCTGGCAGCGCAGGCCGACAGAAAAAGCAGGGATGCCAGGAGGGCCGGGATTACCCGAGGCAGAGGCATGGAAACGGAGGTGCGTTCGGTCGATACAACGGAAAAGCCTTCGCCCACCCGACACGTGCCCGGCCGAAAAATCATCCACGTCGACATGGACGCGTTCTATGCGTCCGTGGAGCAGCGCGACGACCCCGCGCTGCGTGGCAAACCGGTCGCCGTCGGGGGCCAGCATCGGGGCGTTGTGGCGGCCGCTTCCTATGAGGCCCGCAAGTACGGCGTGCACTCCGCGATGCCGTCGCGCACGGCTGCCCGGAGGTGTCCCGGCCTGATCTTTGTCAAACCCCGGTTTGAGGTGTATCGCGAGGTGTCCGGCAAGGTGCAGGCCATCTTTCGTACCTACGCCTCGGACGTGGAGCCCCTGAGCCTGGACGAAGCCTATCTCGATGTGACCGAGCCTCTGAAGGGGCCTCCATCGGCCACCTTGATTGCGCTGGCCATCAAGCAGGAGATTTTCGAAACCACGGGTCTCACCGCATCGGCCGGGGTGAGCTACAACAAGTTCCTGGCCAAGGTGGCCTCAGGCCACAACAAGCCGGACGGCCTGACCGTGATTACCCCGGAGGATGCGCCCGCGTTCATCGATGCGCTGCCCATCGGCAAGTTCTTTGGCGTGGGACCGAAGACCGCGAAACGCATGCAGGATGTGGGCATCTACACGGGCGCGGATCTCAAACGATGGGAGGAGGAGCAGTTGGTCAGCCGCTTCGGCAAGGCCGGCAAGTACTATTTCCGCGCCGCGCATGGCCTGGATGACCGTCGGGTGTCGAGTAGACGCGGCCGAAAGTCGCTAGGTGCCGAGCGCACGTTCCGCGACGACATCGCCGACCCACACGAGATGATGGACCGGCTGCGGGAGATCGCTCGCGTGGTTGCGGAGCGCATGGGTAACAAGCCGCTCGCGGGCCGCACAGTCACGCTGAAGATCAAGCACTTCGACTTCACGATCACCACCAGGTCCACCACGGTACCAGAGCCCGTCTCGACTGCAGACGAGATCCTGCCACTGGTGGAACGTCTGCTCTTCAAGGCACCCGCCCCGCCTGAAAAGGCGGTCCGTCTGCTCGGCATCACGATCTCCAAATTTGAGGACCGGGACGGCGCCGGCCGGCAGCTCGAGCTCGACCTGGCAGCTGGCGAAGCATAGCCTCGCCTAACCGCGCTCCGAAATCAGCGAACCCGAGCGTAGTTGATCTCGACCTCGCGGAATCCATCCGGAGAGCCCATCGCCAGAAAGAACGTGAGGGCGTCGTCGCCGGTCCGACGAATGGTAAGACCGTCGAAGTACAGCGCGCCCTCGTCTGCCATGATGAGCGGAAACAGCACGGCCTCGTCGGCCGCCTCCCAGGCCTCGAAGTCGGAGGAGAAATGCTTTACACGCAGGGTCGGTCGTCCTGCCGCCGTGTCGATCACCATGTGCTCCGACAACGAAATAGCACCACCGCGAACCAGGCGGAAGAGCCCGTGCATCTGACCGGCAGCCGGAGCCGTCCAGAGTTCGTCCACGGTGCCTCCCAGCCCATCGCCATGCCAGGTCCCGGTCAGGAAGCTGCTCACCACGTCCAGAGAAACGTCCAGACCAGCGGTCGAATCCGTCAGCGCCAGGGTGTTTGCGGTCTTCGCGGTCTGGGCGGATGCCGACCCGACCATCAACAGGCCGGCGGTCAGCAGAACGGGAATTCTCATGGCGTCGGGGGTGTTTCGCCCAATGTAGGTCCGATCAGATCCCAAAGGTTGCCGTAGAGATCCGCAAAAACCGCCACCGTGCCATACGACTGCACGGCCGGCGCCCGCACGAATTCCACCCCTGCGTCCGAGTAGGCTCGAAAGTCACGCCAGAAGTCGTCCGTGTGCAGAAAAAAGCCCACCCGGCCGCCGGTCTGATTGCCAATCGCGGCTCTCTGGGAGTCTGTATTGGCCCGTGCCAGGAGGATGCGCGAAGCGGGTCCCGGCGGCTTGACGACCACCCAGCGCTTGTCCTGTTCGGGCTGATAGGTGTCCTCCAGCAAGGCGAATCCCAGCTTCCCGGTAAAGAACGCGACGGCCTCGTCATGGTCTCGAACCACCAGCGTTACCATGTCCAGTGCGGCGCCGGCCGTGACCAGGAGGCTGGTAGTTTTGATCTGTCCGGCGTGGCGTGCCGCATGCTCGCCGGCATGCATGAGAAGTCCGATCACGGTCGATGGGAGCTGTGCCCCTCCGACCGCGCGGAAGTCTGTCACGGTCTCCGGGGACGTACCCCGAAGCTGGGCGAGCGCCTGATCGACGACCCGATGAAACCGGGCGAGTAACTCCTGGGCGGCAACTCGGGTGGAAGCATCCCGCTCCGCGGCAAGGTCGGTCCGCTGTGCCTCCGTCAGTGCTTCCCCCCGCGCGTAGGTGAACAATCGGTCGGTGCTGCCGGACAGGTGCGACAGATGCCACCCGATGGACGCGCATCCCTCCGGCCGCGTCCAGAGGTCAGGCTCGGCCAGACCCGCCAGCACGGCCCGGATCTCCTCCTGGGCGCCCAGGAGTGCGTGGGCTACAGGTTGCAGCACACCAGGCACCCCCTCTACAGGGCCGCGGAGCCAGGGTTCAGGATTCGACATGATCCGGCATTTGGTAGCGGAAGTCGCACGAATCGGCTCCTGCCGCGATGGTTTGTGTGCGTTCAAACAGTACGCCCCACAGCTCGGCCATGCGCCAATCGAGGCTACAGGCTGCATGACGCGTCAACTCGGGCATGCCGTGATCGCGAAAGTATTCCGCGATCGGGCACCGGACCACATCGAACGCGATACCCTCACCGGACGCCAGGAGCTCCCGTTCAAACGGTGCGGTGAACACCGTGCGGAAGGAGAGGTCGAGCATCCATTGTACTCGCGTCCTCAGGCGTCGGCTTCGAAGCCTTGAGACCCGGTTCAGAAGGACGAATACCGGCCGAAACAGACGCCAATGGGTGTCTTGGACCAGTCGGCCCGCTTCGTCGGCGTCGAGGCCGGCCTCCAGCGCGGATGCATACAGCGCGCGGCTCCAGTCGAAGTAGCGCAGGAGCAGGTTTACGCCAAACGAATATCGGCTTTCTGTTCGGGCGTAGGCCCTGCGCATTTCCGCCAGAACGGTCTGCGCATCTACAGGGCGGTCTGCCAGCGCTTCCTGGGCCGCACGACGATAGGCGACGCCCGGGGGCAGAAGAAGTCTGCCGAAGCTCACCCCGACAATCCGAGCAGCCTGTGCTCGAGCTTGTTGAATTGGCCCTTGCTCAGAAACACGCGATGCAGGCCATCCTCCAGCTGGACCTGTACCGTCGCCTTGCGCTCCGTGCCGATGTGGACCACGTGGCGCGTCTTCAGGTCGATATCGAGGAAGTAGTAGAGCGGGTTTCGATCAGCCATGGCTCAGTCCAGTTGCACGAATACCGGCGCGTGGTCGCTGGGCTGCTTGCCCTTGCGTTCATCCCGATCTACAAAGGCGCCGGTGGTTCGAGCCAGCACGTCCGCCGTCACCAGAATATGGTCGATGCGCAGGCCGTCTCCCTTGGGAAATGCCAGTCTGCGGTAATCCCACCAGGAGTAGGGTCCGGGCACTTCCGGGATGCGGGCGCGGACCGCATCGTTCAGCCCCATGGCCACAAGGCGCCCGAACGCGTCCCGGACCTTGTGGTGGCACAGCACGGAGTTTGCCCACCGTTCCGGTTTGGCCACGTCGTCATCGGTGGGCGCGATGTTGTAGTCGCCGCACAGCACTACCGACTTGCCGGCTCCGATTTCGTCGGCAAGGAAGGACTCGAGCCGGTTCAACCACCGCAGCTTGTACGGGTACTTGTCGTCATCGGTCACGGTGCGTCCGTTCGGAACGTAGACATCGACGATGCGCAGCCCGCCGATATCGGCCGCGATCAGGCGAGCCTGCTCGTCTTCGGGCTCTCCGGGCAGTCCCATCACCACGTTGGTCGCAGGCTGTTTGGAGAGGATCGCGACGCCGTTGTAGGTGCGCTGCCCGTGAATGACGGCGTGGTAGCCCGCCTCTGTGATGGCCTCTACCGGGAAGTCGGCGTCCTCGACCTTGGTCTCCTGCAGGCACACGATATCAGGGTCGTGGCGATCCAGAAAGGCCAGCACGCGATCGTGACGGGCGCGGATGGAATTGACGTTCCAGGTGACGATGGAGAGGGCCATGGGAGCGGGTTTGGTACAGGTACAGAATCGGGAGCGCGTAGGAGAGTATTGGTGAGGTTGGGGGGAAAAGCACTGCGCACGGGGCAACCCGGCGTACTATGTTCGAACATCAATCACAGACCGCCCTGCCCATGAACGCGCGCTACGTCACCGCTGCCGTCGCCGCCTTGTGCCTCCTCGTGAGCTGCTCCCCGACGCCGCACGGTTCCGAACTGACGGTGCAAGTCACGCTGGCGGAATCCGCTGCCGCCGAGGCCGCGGCGCTCGGGCTCGACGGACCCTACACAGGTCGGGTGCTCGTGATCGTGTCCAGGACTGCTGATCAGGAGCCGAGGGCGCAGACAGGCGTGAGCGGCGTGCCCTACTGGGGGATGGATGTCTCCGATTGGCAGGCCGGCACGGCCCGATCCGTGCAGTCGGGCGACCCCGACGTTCGAGGCTTTCCCCTGGAGCACGTATCCGACCTCCCGGAGGGGGAATACACCATGCAGGCGCTGCTGAATGTGTACACCCGGTTCGACCGGTCGGACGGGCACACGGTCTGGATGCATCTGAACAGCGGTGCCGGTCAGGACTTGTGGGAAGCGCCTGGCAACCTGATTTCTGAGCCGATGCAGATCCGTGTGACGGGGAGGGGGCAGACCATCGAGCTTGCCCTGACGGAGGCCATCCAGCCGGACACTCCCCTGGCCGATGGGCAGGTGCTGCAGCAGGGCAACTACCAGGACACCGACTGGGTGAAGTACGTCAAGATCAGGAGTGAGCTGCTCTCGGAGTTCTGGGGACAGGACATGTACATCGGTGCCAACGTGCTCTTGCCGGCGGGCTACGCTACCTCCAATGAGCGCTATCCGGTCCTGTACATGCAGGGACATTTCCCTGGAGGCCGGGCACCCCTCGGATTTGGAAGCGAGCGTGGCCGCAGCGTCGGATTCCAGGAATTCTGGTCCTCGGGGCAGGCGCCCGGCATGATCGCCGTATCGATCCGGGATGCGAATCCGTACTACGACACCGCCTACTCGGTGGACTCGGAAAACGTAGGACCGTACGGAAGAGCCATCACCGAGGAGCTGATACCCTACCTGGAGGACCAGTTCCGCATGATCCCTGCCGCCTGGGCTCGAGCCACGGCAGGCGGTTCGACCGGCGGATGGGAGGCTCTGGCTGCGCAGATCTACTACCCGGACACCTTCGGTGGTGCCTGGGGGTGGTGCCCGGACCCGGTGGACTTCAACTACTACCAGATCGTCAACATCTACGAAGACGAGAATGCCTATTTCACCGGCAATGAGTGGCACCGCGTCGAGCGCCCGAACGCGCGGCGGTTTGACGGAAACGTGCGCTCCACGGTGCGGCAGGAGAACCACATGGAGTTGGCGGCCGGTCCGAATTCCCGTTCAGGCGGCCAGTGGGCCATCTGGGAGGCGGTGTTCAGCCCGGTCGGTGACGACGGATATCCTGAGCCCATCTGGGATCCCGTCTCCGGGTCCGTAAACAGGGAGACCGCAGAGTTCTGGCGAGCCAACTATGACCTGCACCACTACCTGCGCACGAATTGGGAGACGGTCGGCCCCAAGCTCAACGGCAAGCTCCACATCGCCACCGGAGACATGGACTCCTACTACCTGGACAACGCGGTCTACCTCCTGGATGAGTTCCTCGCATCGAAGCCAGGTTTTCAGTACGAGGTCCAGTACGGGCGGCGCAAGCCGCATTGCTGGACGGGATACAGCCCGTCAGGCTCCGGGGAAGACATGACCAACCGCGAATTCGTGGAAATCGTCGGCGCTTACTTCCAGAAGAACCGGCGAGCCTGACGGCGACGGCATCAAGCGTGGCTAGGGAATCCCAGTGGGTCAAGGTCGGCAAACGTGAGGTGGAGCTCTCCAACCTCACCAAGACGCTGGACCCCACGGTGCCGGTGGTCAAGGCGGAGATCGTCAACTACTACCTCTCTGTGGCTCCGACCTTCCTGCGTCACGCGCGGGGCCGACCGCTCAGCCTCGTGCGCTACCCTGACGGCATCGAAGGCGAACAGTTCTTTCAGAAGTCCCGACCGGACTGGGCGCCGGAGTGGATCGGCTCGGTGCGCCTGGACAAGAAGTCGCAGGACTACATGGTGGCTGACGCCACGGCCGACGTGGTCTGGCTGGCCAACCTCGCCTGTCTGGAATTGCATGTCACGCAGGGGCGCATTCCTCATCCCCATCGCCCGGATCAGATTGTCTTTGATCTCGATCCGCCGCCGGACTTCCCGTACACGCGCGTGATCGAGCTCGCGGCGGGCCTCGGAGAGCAGCTCCGTGGCTACGGCTACCATCCCTTTTGCAAGACCTCCGGCCAGAAGGGCATCCACGTCGTGGTACCGATCGAACCGCGCTGGGAGATCGAGAAGGTGATGGAGGCCGCGCACGAGGTGACGGGCGCGTTCGTGCGCAGGCACAAGGACGAGACCACGCTCAACTGGAGCCAGAAGGCCCGCGAGACCCGCGTGCTCATCGACCTCAATCGCAATCGCAAGGGTCAGACAGCCGTGGCCGCGTACAGCCTGCGCGGCAAACCCGGTCTGCCGGTGTCCATGCCGCTCACCTGGGAGGAACTGGCCACGCTGGAGGACGCGTCGCCCTACAACTACGCGACGGTGCCGCGCATCCTGGAGGAGAAAGGGGATCCCTGGGAGGCCATGGCCGCCTATGCCGTCGCGATTCACACCGACCGCGCCCCTGCGGTGGCTGCAGGGGATCCGGAGACGCTGAAGGCCTACGAGAAGAAGCGCGACTTCGACATCACCTCAGAGCCCGGGCCGGTGCTGGGGAGCGAGGACATGGCCCGTTTCACCATCCATCGGCATCACGCGACAAACCTGCACTACGACCTTCGGCTGGAGCAGGACGGCGTGCTGAAGTCCTGGGCGCTGCCGCGCGGCCTGCCCCATGAGCCGGGCGTCAAGCGGCTGGCCGTGGAGGTGGAGGAGCACCCCATCAAGTACCTGACCTGGGAAGGCGTCATCCCGAAAGGCGAGTACGGGGCGGGCCCGATGTGGGTCTACGCCACCGGCCGGTACACGGTCACCAAGGAGAAGAAAACCGGGTTTTACTTCCGACTGCACTCCGAGCAGATCAATGCGGACTACCGGATGCACCGCACGCAGGACAAGCAGTGGCTGCTGGAGCGCGTGCACGAGCCCGACCGGGAGTGGCTGAAAGGCTCGATTCCGCCGCTTCTGTGTGAGAAGGTGGACGCGGTGCCCATCGACGACAACTGGCACTATGAGGTCAAGTGGGACGGCATCCGGGCCATCATCACGGTGATTGAACAGCAGGTCACAATCTGGAGCCGCAATGGCAACGACATCACCGACCAGTTTCCTGAGCTTTCGGCCGATGGCCTTAACTGCACGACCGGTGTGTTTGACGGCGAGATCGTGGTGCTGGACGATGCGGGCCGCCCCGAATTCGGCCGCGTCATCAAACGCCTGCACGCTCGGGGAGAAGGAGCCGTGGCACGCGCGGCCAAGAAGCACCCCGCGGTCTGCTACCTGTTCGATTGCCTGTATCTGGACGGCCGGCCCGTGGTCAAGGACCCAATCGAACGTCGACGCGCCTGGTTGGAGGACCTGATCCGCCCCGACCACGCGTTTCGCTTCAGCCAGACCGTGGCAGACGGCGACCTGCTGTTCAAGGCCGTGAAGCAGCAGGGCCTGGAAGGGATCGTGGCCAAGCGCAAGGAAAGCCGCTACATCGCCGGTCGCAGAAGCGGAGACTGGCTCAAGATCAAATCCGAGCACGAGGTCACACTGCGCATTATCGGATTCACCCGCGGCAGCGGCGCGCGCTCAGAGACGGTCGGTAGTCTGGTTGTGGCGGAGGACACGGACGATGGGCTCGTCTACCGAGGACATCTCGGCACTGGATTCACCGATCGTGCCCTGGACGAACTGCAGGCTGCCCTCATGGATCTGGAGCGCATGGACAGGCCGGATCTCGCGCCGGACGATCAGGACAAGAGCGCCGAGTGGATCAAGCCCCAGGTCTATTGCGATGCCATCTACTCGCAGCTGACCTCCAGCGGTATGCTGCGCCAGGGAGCGTTCAAGCGGTTGCGACCGGATCTGGAATAATGGCCGCCGGTCGACTCACCGGAATCCGGGCGCGCTGGTCGATGGTCATGTTTGCGTACTCCCGGGGCGTGACGCCCGTGTATTGCTTGAACACCCGGTTGAAGGTGGCTTTGGAATTGAACCCCTGATCCATGGCGACGCCGACCAGCGTAAGCGCACTCTCATGCTTCAGCGCCTCGCAGACGGCATCCACCCGGTAGGCGTTCACCAGTCCCCGGAAATTGGTCCGAAGTCCCTCATTGATTGACTGGGAAACGAGCGCCTTCGGCCGGTTCATCAGGGCGGCCAGGTCGTCGAGGCAGAACGACGGGTTCAGGTAGGGTCGCTCCGTCGCCATGACGTCGAGCAGGGCTGCCACCGGCAGATTCGAGGCGGGACCCTGGAGACGCTCTCTGGGTCGGTCTTCGAACGCGATGCCCGGCGGCTGGGGGTTCATGAAACCCGCCAGGGACAGATAGTACAGCGTTGCGGTCGTGATGGCGAAGGGCCACCAGGCCTGCAACGTGTCCAGGCGCACCGAAACGAGATCCAGCAGTCCAAACACCCATGCGGTGGCAACACCCACGGAAATCGCCAATACAAAGGAGCGCAGCCAACCCAGCTGGATCGGCTCGACGTCCACGAACTCGCTGTCCAGCCAGACCCGATATCGCCGCAGAAGACCCCACGACCGCCACAAATAATACCCCAGTGACAGGCCCGTCAGTACTGCCAGCGCCGGCTGTACAAACGGCAGATCTACACGGTCTGTCCATTGGAAGACGAACTCGGCGTCACGGCTGAACACCAGTAGTCTGTAGCCCGCATACAACGTCCAGGGGGCGACGTGCAGCAGGTCACTCCGCCTGAAGTGGAACCGTGCATTGGTTCGAGACCTCAGGTAAAACCAGAACAGGGGTCCAATCAGAAGTCCAGTATCCAGGGGCAGAAACGGCCACTGCGCCCAGAGTACATCGGATCCGAGAAAGCTGAGTACGTACGGCAGAAGCCGCAGCGCTCCTGCCAGCACGAGGCCGGCAAGGAGCGCATCGGAGATGGTCTTTCTTCTGCCCGAGCGCACGGCGAGCAGGACTGCAAACAGCAGTCCGTGCACGATGCCGAACGCGATGGGCAAGACGAACCAGAGGGACGGCATGCCTAGCGGGAGAAGAGCGAAACAGTCTTGCCGGAGTCGGCGCGCGCGACGGTGTAGAGCAGCCGCTCTTCCTCACCTTCCACTCGATAGACTCGGGTGCCGATTGGCCACGTCTCGGTGCGCGCCGCGCGCGGACCGAGCCCGAAACCGTACCCGAATCGAGCACCCTCGGGGCCTTCCACCCGGAGCTTGGACCACCACAGCCGGTTGTTCTTGATGCGAATCAACACACGGGCCACGCGGGGCGCGGCCGCCGTCTTGTACTCCGCGGCCGGCCGCACCTTCTCCGTGGCGCCCGACACCCTGGGGTTGCCATCCACGACAATGGTCGCGTCTTCGTCGGCCACAAGCGCCAGTTCGTCGCGCACCTTGAGCTGGACCTTGCCGCGGCCGGTGACGGAAACAACGGCACGCTTCACCGCGAGGCGAGACGCGTCGATTGAGCCCTGCTTCGTGGCCACTGTCAGTTCGTCTACCTCCCCGCCGAGCACGAGCAGGTCCCCGACGCCGACGTCCAGCGTGAGTCGTGGCCCCGAGGGTTCAAGAAGGCGCACCGTCGAGTACCCGGACGTCTCCAGCGCGGCGAGCAGGGGGGTCGTGACATGAATGATGGCCTTCTGGGTCGGTTCGATCCACGCCTCCTGCGTGATTTCGAGTTTGCCTCCGCTGACGCGCGTACCGATGTAAGGCAGAATGTTTTTGTCGACGGTGATCTCGATGCCTGGGGCAGCGCCCGTACGGATCTGGACTTCCGCGACAAAGTCGAGAGAGATGGCCGAAAACTGGGAGAGCGGTCGGGTCTGGGTGGTGATGTCACCGTTCCCGTCTACTCGCTGGGCCTGCGCAGTGAGCGGCAGGAAAGCGAACAGGATCAATAATGAGGGCTTCATGGGAGTTGCCGTTTGTGATGAAACCAACCTCCGATTCCGGCCATCGCCCATCGCCCCAAAACATAGCGCGCGAGGCCCAAAACATGTTCTGAGCCCTCCCGTTCGGACTTGAGACCCTATCCGCTGCCTGTGATTCTTGTCGAGAGCTGTTGCGAGTCCCTGGAAGACGTCGAGGCGTCCATCGAAGCGGGGGCCGACCGGATTGAGCTCTGCGCGGCGCTGCAGACGGGAGGCCTGACGCCGGATCCCGAACTGCTCACACGGGCCGTATCCCTTGGTACGCCGGTCATGGTGCTGGTTCGGCCACGCACCGGGGATTTTTGCTACACGCTCCAGGAGCACCGGCAGGCCGTGCTCGATGTGCGATTCGCGGTTGCCTCGGGCGCCGCGGGCGTCGTCGTAGGCTGTCTGACGGGCGATGGGCAGGTTGCCGCCGAGCAACTACGTGACCTGGTCGACGCCGCTCAAGGCAGGCCTGTCACGTTCCACAGGGCATTCGACGACACCGCAGATCAGTGGGCAGCCTACGAGGCATGTGCGCAGGCCGGCGTTTTGCGCATTCTAACGTCCGGCGGAGCGGCGAGCGCGCTGGCCGGAGCAAACAGGCTGCGTGAGCTCGTCGCGGCCGACGGCCCTGGCATTCTGGTCGCGGGTGGCGTGAGGGCATCGCACGTGACAAGGCTTGTCCAGGCAACGGGAGCCCGGGAAATCCACGCCCGGGCATCTGCGATCCCGGACCTGATCCGGGCGCTGCGCAACTCCTGAGAACAGGTCCGTTTACTTGGATTCGGGCTCAAGGCCCTATCTTGCCACGAATCATCGGCCCCCGCGGCCCGGAGGAATACCATGCGCGCACTCTGGAAAGGGCACATCCAGTTTTCGCTGGTCACCATTCCCGTCAAGATCTACGGCGCCATCGAGGCCAGCCAGAAGATCAGCTTCAACCAGCTTCATGCGGACGATTTTGGCCGCGTCAAGTACGAGAAGAAGTGCAAGAAATGCGGCAAGGTCCTCAGGACCGACGAGATCGTCAAAGGCTACGAGATCGAGCCCGACACGTACGTGGTCGTCGAGAAGGAGGACTTCGAGAAGCTCAAGATGAAGAGCCTCCGGGTCATCGAGATCGAGGGCTTCGTCAAGGAAGACGAAGTGCACGCCACCCTGTTCGACACGCCGTACTTCGCCGGGCCCGACGGACCCGTCGCGGCCAAGACCTATGCGCTGCTCGTCGAGACGCTGAAGGAATCCGGCATGCTCGGCGTGGGTCGTGTTGTGCTGCGGGACCGCGAAAGCGTCATGCTCCTGGCTCCGAATGAGCAGGGATTGATGCTCTACAAACTGCGCTACCCGGAAGAATTGCGGGCGATGGACAAGGTGCCCGAGATTGACTCCGCTGTGGCCGACAGGGATCAGCTGAAGCTCGCGCGCACGCTGGTGGACACCATGGCCACGACGCTCGACAAGCTTGAGCTGAAGGACCGGTACAATGACGCGCTGCGTGAGATGATCGTGGCGAAGGCCGAAGGCAAGGAGCTCGTCACGTCTGAAGAGGCGCCGAAAGAGGTGGTCGACATCATGACCGCGCTGCAGGCGTCCATCGACGAGGCCAAGGAAAACCGGAAACCCATGAAGAAGGCGGGCGAGGAGAAGGCCGTCGAAGCCGACGAGGAGCCCGCGCGTAAGACCGGCTGATGCCGCGCATACTTCAGCTAGTCACCAATCGGAAAGGGGCCTATCGCAGGGCCAAGGGGGAGCGGACTGCCGAGGAGGAGTCCCAGCTGAACCTGTTCGCGCAGCGCCAGGCCGCCACCGTAGTTCGACTGGACGCTGCCCTGTCGCCATTCGATTCCGCCCTGATGAAGGACCGCACGGGGGCAGGCTCGGATGCGCGGGACGCATACCTGCAGGCCGTGCGAGACGGAGACCGGGTGGCCGACGCCTGTTGCAACCTGGGCATTCTGGAGGCCGCGGACGGCGCCTATGACGACGCCGTCGAGTGGTTTGCGCGCTCGCTTGCGGCCGATCCGGAGCACGTCGAGGCCCACTACAACCTGGGCTGCCTGTATCTGGACATGGAGATGTTTGCGCCTGCCCGTGTGCACCTGGCGGTGGCTGCGGCGCGGGATCCCGAGAGCGCCGAGCTGCAATTCAATCTGGCGGTCGCGCTGGCAGGCGTTGGGCAGTTCGCGGCCTCGGTCGCGGCGCTTCGGCAGTTCCGGAAACTCAGTCCGGATCCTGACCGGGACGAGAGTGCCCAGAAACTGCTTGGCGAGCTCGAAAAGGCGCTTCAGGAGCGCGCCTGAGCTACCGCACGACCAGGCTTCGGGTGTGCACGCGTCCGCGTTCGGTAAGCCGCACGAGGTACAGACCAGAAACCCAGCGCGACGTGTCCAGCGTGAATCGCACGCGTCCGGTGAGGGATTCCTGCTCCTCGAGTTCGAACATCACGCGGCCCAGCAGGTCCACCACCTCCAGCGAGACCCTTGAGCCTTCCGCCACATCGGCGGCCACGTTGGCCAGTCCCCGAGCCGGCGTCGGGTAGACCGTAAAGACCCCGCCGGTTTCCGGCTCGACGGGGACCTCGCCCTGCAGGTTGCGAGGTGTCAGAATGGTGCCGGCGTTGGAGCGGATGAACGCTACGTCCTCTCTCAGCTTGCGCACGGAGTCGAGATTGGAGGATCCTCGGGACCAGACAAGGCCGACAGTAAATTCGGCCTCACCGAGCGGAGGCAGACAGAATGGCCCGCGGCTCATCCACATGCCCCTCGACCCCGGGTGATTGATTTTACCGTGCGGGAGACGGGTGTTTCCTTCGGACCAGTACGCGCCGGTCACCGGATCGCCGGGATACATGTAGCGGATCGGCCGATCCGGATTGCCACCCAGGCCTCCCGGGTATCCCACACCACCCTCCAGCAAGGGCTGTCCGAGCTCGAATCGGGCCGTCATGGCCCGGTAAACACCCCGCACCCCGTAGGCGCGGCTGCGGACTCCCCCTCCTCCAAAGCGTTCCATGGTGGAGGTGGGCATCCAGTCGCTTTCTCCTTCCGAGCAGGTACCATCGCGGTCGAGTCCCTGTGCCTCCAGAAAGAACCAGCCTGTGGCAGGCGGGGCAGGTCCGTATCCCCCCTCGTCATCATCGTCGGCGTTGTAGTAGAACTTCAGGCCCAGGGAGGTGTCCGTTCCCGCATAGTCGTCGGTAAAGTTTCCCAGGTCTGACGCGGTTCGAATTCCGAAGTAGGCATCCGCAATGGGCGATGTGTTCTTGTTGCGAACCTGAAAGCGATAGAAGAGAGCATTTCCCAAAACGCCCGGAACGTCAAATCCGTACGCGGTCATGCGAACCTCAACACCGAGGGGCCTCGGCGATTCCGTTCTCGGGTGCACGTTCCCCGCGTCGTTCAGAATCCACCACGCCTGCCAGTCGCCGCGCACTGCGGGATAGTCTCCGTCGGCCGGCTGGTACCCCACCCGGCCGTTCTTCTCGACGTATGGCGCGCCGAGCCCGACGGGCCACTCTTCGACGTCTTCGGTTCGGCTTTCAGGATTCACGCCCTCATCTGCCCGCGTCACGTACCAGATGCGATCGAAGCGCCCACAATCCTCCGGGGGGGTGACGCCGTAGGCCAGCGGCCCGGGGAAGAACTCTGTACTGCGGTTGCGGGTGACGGCTGCGAGGGTGTCGCCGTTCACGGTGCCCGCGACCGCGAAGGTGGCTTCCCCTCCAGCCTCGATCCCTGATCCGGCAGGTATGACGAGGTTTCCCCACCAGTGGAGGTGCCCGGTATTCTCCAGGGTGGTGGCTACCGTGCCGGACCGGACGGCCAGACTTGCCTGACCCGCCCCACAGCGTCCGAAGGCGGTAGAATCCACCGGGACCGTCTGGGCGACGCACGGAAGCGCGCACGCAAAAAGAACCAGAAGCACGATGCGAGGCATGGCGCGAAACGTACCCTACGCGCCCGCGGCATGCCCGGTGCTAGCCCACCTGCGGTCCGTTTTCCGGTGTGGCCGGTTGAGGGTGGCGCGCCTTCAGCAACCCGTACAGGCTCACCAGCAGCCAGAACCCTTCGATCACCGCAGCCGAGAGGTTGAAATCGAAGTACAGCGTTACCAGAATCAGCGCTGCACCAACCGCATTCGCCGCCGAATACCGGGCCTCCCGTGCGCTCCAGCGATCGGTCTGCAGCAACACGTAGGACCCGAGGATCAGAGCCACGCCTACGAGCCCCAGCGCGTCAATCACACCCACGGTAGCCGGCCTCCTTCAGGGCTTTCCGGGCGATGCGCTGCAGCTCGCCCGGCACGCAGACATAGTCGGTATCGAAGCTGCCGAACGCAAGGATCGGTATGCGGGCATCGGCCAGAACGCGGCTCAACGCGGCGAGAATTCCGATGGCGTCGTGCGGCAGTTCGTCGTCTACCCTGAACATGCGCCAGGGTCCCGATGTGCGCGCCTCCACGGGAGGATCATCCGACAGCGTAATCACGGTGGTCTCGTCCGGCGTGCGCATCACACAGAAGGCATCATCCGGCCCTGTTGCACCGGCAGGTAAGCGCCAGGCCCAGTAGACCCCCTTGAACCACTGCAATTGCATGCGGCAATGGTACGTCACTTCGTAGCATGCCGCAGAGTTCATCGCCCGAAAAACATGCGTTGTCTGCTGCTGGTTGCTCTGCTTGTTGCCTTTCCCGCCAATGCCCAGGACCAGGGGCCATCCATGGGGGACGGACCGTTTGAGCGTCTGGTGATTCGTGGGGGTACCGTGATCGATGGCGCGGGCGCCCCGCCCATCGGGCCGGTGGATATCGTGGTCGAGGGCAACCGTATCGTGGAGATCCGCAACGTGGGGTATCCCGGCGTACCGATCAGGCCGGAGCGCCGGCCGGCGGCGGGCACGCGGGAGATCGACGCGTCGGGCATGTACGTCCTGCCGGGTTTCGTGGACCTGCACGGCCATACTCACAAGCCCGGATCTGGGCAGGACACTCCTGTGGACTACATCCGGGCGCTTTGGCTGGCCCACGGCATTACCACGACGCGCGAGCCCAGCGGAGGCGATCCGGACTGGCTCCTGGAGCAGAGGCGCCTCTCCGAGGAGAACGCGATCACCGCGCCCCGCTTCTTTACGTATCCGGTGTTCGGCAGCGGGTGGAATCGCCGGATCACATCGCCGGAGGACGCGCGCGAATGGGTGCGCTGGATCGCCGCCAAGGGCGCCGACGGGATCAAGTTCTTCGGCGCTCCCCCGCCCATCATGTACGCGGCGCTCGATGAAATGCAGAAGCAGGGACTTCGCGGAACCGAGCACCACGCGCAGCTGGATGTGACCCGCATGAACGTGCTGCAGACCGCATCGGCCGGATTGACCTCCATGGAGCACTGGTACGGTCTGCCCGAGGCGCTCTTTGAGGATCGCATCATCCAGCACTACCGACTGGACTACAACTACCTCAACGAGGCCCATCGCTTCGGGGAGGCCGGCAAGCTGTGGAAGCAGGCTGCCGAACCCTTCAGTCCCCACTGGAATGCAGTGATGGACTCGCTGATTGCGCTGGACTTTACGATTGATCCGACGATGGTGGCGTACCTGGCCAGTCGGGATCTGGAGGCGCAGTCCCGTCGGCCCTGGCACGCGGTGTACACCCTGCCGAGCCTCTGGCGCTTCTACCGTCCGGCGCGCGAAGCGCACGGCTCCTACTGGTTCTACTGGACCACCGAGAACGAGATGGACTGGAAGGAGAACTACCGCCTGTGGATGACCTTTCTGAACGAGTACAAGAACCGGGGCGGGCGGGTAACACTGGGCAGCGACTCCGGCTATATCTACAACCTCTACGGCTTCGGGTACATCCAGGAGATGGAGCTCCTGAGGGAGGCGGGATTCCATCCGCTGGAGGTCATCCGTTCAGCCACCATTCTCGGAGCCGAGGCCCTGGGCGCGGACGACGAAATCGGCTCCATCCAGGTAGGGAAGCGGGCGGACTTTGTGATCGTGCCCGAGAATCCGCTCGAAAACCTGAAAGTGCTCTACGGGACGGGGGCCGTGCGACTGAATGACGAGACCGGAGAGGTGGAGCGGGTCGGTGGCGTGCGGTGGACCATCAAGGACGGCGTGATCTTCGATGCGCGTCAGTTGCTGGGGTGGGTGCGCAGTCTTGTGGACGCGGCCAAAATGTTGGAGGGCATTCCGTCCGGCCCGATGCCCATGTTCATCGAGACACACTGAGCGCCGCCTGAGCGGTATCCTCCCGTGCACTTCCCTTACCTCAACCAGAAAGCATGACACGAGCGGCGCTGATGCTGGCCGTCCTCCTTCTTGGGACCTCTGCGGACTCCCGGGCTCAGGACGCATTCTCCATAGAGGCCACCCAAATCCAGAATGCGCCTCGCGTGGACGGTCATCTGGATGACCCGGTCTGGTCCGGTATCGACCCGGTCGAAAACTTTGTGCAACGCTGGCCAGAAGAAGGCGCTGAACCAACCGAGCGAACGTGGGTGAAGGTGGCCTACGACCGGGACAACCTGTACTTCGCCTTTCAATTCTCTGACGCGAACCCCGAGTTGATCCGCGCCAAGAACATGGAGCGTGGTGGGCGCAACGATCGTGATGACCACGCCTACATCGGGCTGGACACGTTTCTGGATGGCCGGAACGCCTACCTGTTTGAGATGAACGCATTGGGTACCCAGGACGACGCGCTCATCGCCGACGAGCATATGACAATCGATTCCTACAGCTGGGACGCGGTGTTCGAATCCGAGACGGTCATCGACGAAAACGGCTGGTCGATGGAAGTCAGGATTCCGTTCCGGCAGCTACGGTTTCCGGATGGCGAAGAACTCACATTCGGCCTGTTCATGCGGCGCACCGTGAACCGGAAGAACGAGATCCAGAATTGGCCTTTGGTGCCGCTGACCTACGGGTCCGGATACTCCGACGACCTGAAGACGGTGTCGCGCTATGGACGACTCACAGGGATCAGAAATATTCGCCGCGGCCGGAATGTTGAGGTCAAGCCGTACGTTATCACGGGCGGCCAAACGCGCCGCCCGGACCTGTCTATCGAGGACACGGACAGCGAGTTCTCGTACGATGCCGGGTTTGATGTCAAGTACGGTATAACGTCCAATCTCTCCCTGGACCTGACCGTCAACACGGACTTCGCGCAGGTGGAAGCGGACAACACGCAGCTGAACCTCACGCGATTCAGCCTCTTTTTTCCTGAGAAGCGGGAGTTCTTCCTGGAGCGCTCGGGCATCTTCGAGCACGGTGACTCGAGGCAAACCCAGACCTTCTTTTCGCGGCGTATTGGAGTGTTTGAGTCGATCCTGTTGGGAGGTCGCCTGACGGGCCAGGTGGGTCGCTTCAACGTGGGGCTCATCAACATCGAGACAGGGCCGGATGAAGGCACCATCGCGGACAAGCTCGGCCGAGCGTTCGGGGCCGAATCGGCCAACAACGCGGTAGCCCGCATCCAGACCAATTTTGGCCGACGGGGGTCCGTGGGAGCCATCGTGACCAGTCGGGCGCAGGGCGATGCGTGGAATCGGGCTGTCGGACTGGACGCTCGGCAGCGGTTCGGGTCGGCGAGCAGCGCTGATGTGTGGTATACCCGCGTGACGGACGCAGACCCGTCCAACGAGGACTGGGCAGGAAGCGTCGCCGTGAACCTCCGCAACGATCTGTACGGAGCGAGCCTGTCCTACACGAGCGTGGGGGAGAACTACCGGCCGGCGCTCGGCTTCGTCCGGCGACGGGATATGCGTCGCACCGTGGCGACGGGCACCTACTCACCCCTGTTTGAGGACGGTCCGTTCCGTCAGGCCACGTTTCACACCATGGGAATTCACTACGACGGGCAGGACGGCAATCTCCAGTCGTGGCTGTCGCTGGTGTCGATGACCTTGACATCGCGAGCCCGCATGTCCGTCAATGTCTCCGGGTCCCGGGAATTTGACCGATTGACCGGGTCGTTCTTCATCCGTCCCGATGCCGAGATAAGCGCGGATGACTACTACTTCACCCGGGTCAGTTCGAGGGTGAACACAGACCCCGGCAAGAAGCTGTCGGGGAGTGCGTCGGTCTCGGCCGGCGGCTTCTACGGGGGGCACCGCACGGACTGGTCGGTGGGCGCAGGGTGGCGTCAGTCAAAACACCTGACGCTCGGGGGAAGTATTCGAAACAGCATCGTGCGCCTTCCTGTCGACAATGGAGATTTCAGCGCCACCACCGTGTCGGTGGATGTCCTTGCCAGCGTGAGCCGAAAGCTCTTTTCCAAGGCGCTGATCCAGTATGACAACTTCTCCCGGAACGTCAGCGCAAACGTTCGGATAAACTGGATTCATACCCCTGGCTCGGACCTCTTCCTGGTCTTCAACACCTCGTACCACCTGGCCGAAGATGGGGAGGTGCTGTTTGATCCGCGTGCGGACATCCTGATGAACAGCCGAGTCGGCGTGGCCAAACTGACCTACCTGGTGTTGCTCTAGGCCAGCGGCTACTCCCCGAGCCCGCAGCTGACTCTGAACATGTGCCCATCGGGGTGCCGCAGGTGGAATTCCCGCACGCCCCACGGCTCGTCCGTCGGAGGCCACGTCACGACACAGCCGTTCTCCACGGCAATCTCGTGATAGCGGTCCACCTCAGATCGCGAGGTGACCCACCAGGTCATCCACACGCCGTCGGTGTCGTCCGCTCCGGGGCAGGACGGCATGCGCGTACCCTTGGATCCCTGGCAGTCCACGCACAGGAAGATGGTGGTCTTGCCCTGTCGCACTCCGCCGAATCCTGCCTTTCCGTGCTCGTTTTCAGTCGCCGCTTCCGGTCCGTCTCCAATCAGGCCTTCCTGATTCCAGGTGAAGGAGCGTTCCCAGTCGAACAGTTCGAAGAAGGCAAAGCTCTGCGCGATGTCGCTCACGTTCAGTACAGGCGTGACTCCGTCTACAGCCATCAGTCCAGATCTCGGGCGCAGCGAAAGCCGATTGCGTTGCTGCGCACGTCTTTGAGTGTGCCGGCGCGCCAGTAGGTGCGCGCCACTTCCAGTTCCATGGTAAAGTCGCCGCCGCGAAGAATGCGAATATCGAACGTCTCGAGATCGTAGCGCGACGGCTCTTCACCAGGCTCGGGATAGTACTGATAGTAGGCACCGATCCATTCGGACACGTTTCCACTCATGTCGTACAGCCCGAACTGGTTGGGCTTCTTGCGGCCGACCTGTGCGGGGTGGGCATTGGCGTTCCCCCGATAGCGCACGTAGTCGCCGGCCTCGGCCTCATCGTTCGTGCCGGCCCAGACTTGCTTATCCACGCCTCCGCCGGCCGCGAATTCCCATTCGGCTTCGCTGGGCAGACGGCCCCCTATCCAGGCGCAGAATGCGCTGGCGTCCTCCCAGTCCACATCAACCACCGCGCGATCTCCCCGCACGCCGTCCACGTCTCCGGGCATCCTGCGTTCGGTGGCTCGTGCAAAGGCGTCGTATTGATGATACGTGGTCTCGTAACGGGTCAAGGCATAGGGGGTGAGATCCACCTCATGAAGCGGCAGGGCGTCCGGGTTCTCGATCATCGCCGTGTCGCCCATCACGAAGCGCTCGCCAGGAATGGTCACCCACTCGATGCCGATGCGTTCGGCTCTGCGGGATTCCTTCAGGGAAGCGCAGCCGGTAAGCAGGGCGGCGGTGAACAGGGTCAGAACTAGTCGGCGCATGGAGACGGTCTGGATGGAGGACTCCCCTGAAGGACAGCGCTGAGGCGAAAAAGTCGCCGGTTGCTACCGAACCACGACACCTGCGACCACAGAAACGGCTCCGGCAGACTCGGTCTGTACGTAGTAAACGCCATCTGGAAAGTCCGCCAGGTCGATGGGGTGGCGCACCTCACCTGCGCCCTGCCAGCTTCGGGAGTGCGACAGGCGCCGACCCAACACGTCAAACACGTGCACGGTCAGTTCACCTCCAGGATGGTCCAGCAGGAGGGTTGCGTGCTCCGCGGCCGGGTTCGGAAACAGGGAAAGCCGCGCCGGGGCGATGGGGTCCGGATCGACTCGAATGGTGGAGGGGATGGCTATGGAGTACACGCCGCGGCACGTGCCCGCAAGCAGCTCTCTCCAGAACGCATCGTATGTCAGCGTTTCCGTGCAATCCGGCAAACCCGCATCGGCCGGCTCAAACAAAAAGCCGTCCGCGGAGCGAAACACCCCCTCCCAGGAGGCCACCCAGATCGCTCCGTCGGGAGTCTCGACGATCTCCACTGGATTCACATCCGGTAGTACGGCGCGCCAGGTCGTGTCGGGCAGGTCGAGGCGGTAGACGCCGGCCGGGCCAAGGCTTCTGTCAAACGGGAAGGCTATGCCCGCAAACAGCGCACCGCCGGCGGACTCCAGAATCTGTTCGGCAGCGGCGGGGAGTTTCCCGCCGACGGACTCGTAGGTGCTGGATGCCGGGGTCGGCCAGCGCAGAATCTCCCAGTCATTGGCCAATGGATAGAGCATGCTTACGTACAGTGCCCCCGACTGCGACAGGTGTGTACCCCAGATCGGTGGGTCGATCCGGGACCCGGCGGGCACTCCGAGCGCGGAAAAGAACTGTCCGTCCTGGCTGGAGAACACGTCCCAGAGCGACCACGTCGTGAGCACGTCACCGATTGCAGCGTTGTAGGCCAGATTGTCGATAAACCCGTGCGGGATGCTACCGCCCAATTCGGGGTTCGGGAGCAGCGTCCAGGTGCGGCCGCCGTCGGTGCTGCGATGCAGGCCGGAGGCGGTCGTGCCGAGCCACACTTCATCCGGTGACCCCGCGGTTGTGATTGCTGACAGGTTGGGCTCCCCCCGAAAGCCCATCGATGTCCAGGAAATGCCACCGTCATCGCTGCGGTACAGGCCGTCCGAAGCGGTGCCCGCCCACCAGGTGCCTGTGCGTGGTTCGGGAAAGAGTGCGGTCACTGACGGAGAGCCAATGCCTTCAAGCGTCGCGATCTCCCAGTTCGCGCCCTGGTCCCGGCTCACGTGCAGGTTGCTTCTGGCTGCCATCAGCCGGATTGCCCCAAGAACCGACGCCTGCCCGGGGTGACCGGATGAGCGAACCCCTGTCAGGTAGGTTCGCTCGGAGAGGTTGATCTGCTCCTCGCATGGGCCGCCGGACAGAGGACGGCTATACAGCGTCGCTCTGCTGCTCAGGACTGCCTGATCGCCGATTACTGCCAAGAGGTCATCCGCAAAGCAGGGCAGCCAGCCGTGCAGGGACCATGTGCGTCCCTGATCCGGGGACGTGAACAACCCCGTCCGGTTGTTGTGGCTTCCGACCATCCAAACCTGCCCTGCAGCGATTCGGGCGTGACCGCGCGGCGTAGCGGATGACCCCAGGGCTACCGTCTCCCAGGTGACTCCGCCGTCCTCCGACATGGCAAGGTTGAGACCGGAGTTGGCGGGTGAGACAATTACAACGGAGCCTGCCGCGGACGCCCAGCGCATTCCGTTGGTGCGGGTGAACGCGTATGCCGCTTCCCCAAGTCGCCAGCTCCAGATTCCGTCATTCGACACGAGCACGGCACGACCGGTCTCTCGGTGGATGGCCACCGAGCGGCCGGACACGGAATCTGGCAAGGGCGCCTCAATCCATGTCGTCCCCCCATCGACCGAATACTGTGGCGGGCTGGCGGACGCCACGGTGTCGGCACCGGCAAATCCGAAGTACCTGCCGTTTGTCAGGTAGCGCCATGACCGAAGCTCGTCGTCACTCACGTAGGAGTGCGCCCCGGTCAATGTGACTACCGCCGTGCCGCGTTCCGGCCAGGCGTACACGGCGCGAACGGTTCCGCCGGCCGGACCACCGGTGGCCGTCCAGCGGTCACTCTGGGCCACGGCGGTGGATGCCCAGGCCAGGGCCGCCAGCAACCAGAGGGCGCGCATGCTAGCGGCTGGCCTCCTGAACAGTAGCCCGGTACTTGTCAAACCAGGCCAGCACGTGCCCGGTCTTGGCAATCAGGTTGCTGGGTCGGCTCGCGATGCCGTGGCTTGCATCAGGAACCCGAACCAGCGAGGCCTCAACGCCCTTGATCTTGAGAGCGCCGTAGTACTGCTCGGTTTCCGACATCGGTGTGCGGTAGTCCACTTCTCCGGTGATCAGCATGGTGGGTGTCGTCACGTTGCCGATGAGCGAAATGGGCGATCGGGCCATGTAGTGATCCTGGTGTTCCCACGGCGGACCGGGGAACCAGTACTTCCAGAATGTCGACAGCCCGTCCGCGTTGAGTACGAAGCTGTACCAGTTGATGACGGGCTTCTGCACCACCGCGGCCCGGAAACGGTCTGTCTTGCCGATGATCCAGGATGTCAGCACGCCACCCCCGGAGCCCCCGGTCACGTACAGTTGGTTCTCGTCCACGTAGCCGCGCTCCAGTACGGCATCCACTCCGCTGATGAGATCATCGTAGTCATTGCCGGGATAGGCGTGGTGAATCAGGTTGCCGAACTCCGCGCCGTAGCTGGTCGAGCCCCGTGGATTGGTGTACAGCACCACGTAGCCCTTGGAGGCGTAGAGTTGGGCTTCTGCTGAGAAGTGCGGTCCGTAGCTGGAAAACGGTCCGCCGTGGATCTCCAGAATGAGCGGATACTTCTGCGATGGGTCGAATCCGGGAGGGGTGATGATCCAGCCGTGTACACGCCGGTCGTCGAAGGAGGAGTCGTACCAGATTTCTTCCACCTCACCGAGTTCACGCGCTCCCAGCAGATCCTCATTCAGGAACGTCAGCTGCCGGGTTCGCCCGTTGGCGGCGCCTACCCACAGATCCGCCGGTCGTTGCGGGGTGCCGGAGGTAAATGCATAGGTGCCGTTGCCCGCAAAGGAGGCCTGACCACCTGAGTAGGGACGGCCGATGGACAGTCCGCCCACATTGCCGTTGAGCGTCGTCAACGTGCCGTCAAGCGTCACCCGGGCGACTCGCCCCATGCCCTCGTCCGTGTAGGAGATGTACAACGCGCGTCCATCTGCCGACCACTCCGCGCTGCCTACCGAGCGGTCAAACTCCGGAAGCAGTTCGCGGCTTCCGGATCCGTCCGCGTCCATCACGTACAGACGGTTCTGCATGTAGCCCATGTACGTGTCATCGTAGCCGCGATAGGCAATCTGTCCGTTGCTGGAGACCCGCGGGCTGGCGTCGGGGCCATAGCGATCGGTAAGCGCGGTGAGGTCTCCGGTAGCAAGGTCCAGGCGATATACCTCCGAATCGCGCGCCTCGACTTCGTAGTCCGCCCGCCGGTTGGCGCTGAGTATCAAGGCGTTGCCGTCGGGAGTCCACGACGGGGTGCCGCCATGACTTTGCGGGCCGAACGTGACCTGCCGCGGGGTGCCACCTTCGGCGGGCAGGATGAAGAGCTGGCTGCCACCCTGCTCCACAAACCCCTGCCTGCCGTCACTCCGGTAGTTGATGTCATCGATGAAGGTCCACTCCGGACCCCAGTCCGCTCCGCGCGGCTTGCGGGGCATTTCGACCGCGATATCCGGGTCTGCATTCGGCACGAACATGCTGAGTGCGATCCGGGTGCCGTCCGGAGACCAGGCCAGACTGGAAGGTCCGCGTTCGAGATCCGTCAGCTCGGCCACGTCGCCCGTATCCATCCAGCGCACGTACACCTGACTGCGACCGTCCTTGCTGGATACGTAGGCCAGCCGATCTCCGCGAGGACTCCACCGCGGCTGGGATACGCCGTAGGTCCCATCGGTGAGAGGCCGATGCCCGGAGCCGTCCGCGTTGATGATCCAGAGCGCGGTCCGGGACCCGTCAGTCATCACATCGAAGCCCGAGCGTACGTAGACAATGCGCGATCCGTCCGGCGAAATCTGCGGCTGCGTGGCGCGTTCGAGTTCGAATACATCCCGCGGCAGAAATACTTCCTGAGCGCTCGCCGTCGGCACGGTGAGCAGAGCGATCAACAGAACAAGAGGGCGCATGGCGGCATCATGGTGGGTGATGCCGACAATCTACTGCGCGGCGCCGGAGAGTGTCTTTATGAGCTTGTTGCTTGTGGTCAGGGCGCGCAGCGCCAGCACCATGGTTACGACGACGAAGGCGGCGATCGACAGCATCGACCAGAGCGGCAGCCCGTCCTGCACTCCGATCGACGCCTGGTAGCCGCCCCATTGAATGGCGACGAACATGAGGTTCATGGCCAGCGTGATGCCCCACATCATGCCCATTTGCTGATCCACGACTGTCTGCTTCTGCTCAGCGGACAGCTGCTGATAGCGCTTGGGGTCAGGGGTATTGATATGGTCGGGGTGCCGCCGCATGAATCGGGCGAGTCCGTACATCATTCCCGTCAGCAGTACCGCAAGACCCGGTATAAGCATCCATGCGAACCAGCTCCGTTCGGTCCACCGATCGGGTGTACCATCGATCCCGTAGTGGATGGGCACGCGCTCAGGGAGCGTGTCAAACACGAAGACGCTGCCGCCGACCAGCAGCGCCAGGAGCAACAGGTTGCCGGCGTGGTAGAGTGATCTGTCCATGGGGCTCTGAAAAAATCAGGTCGTAGGGGATACGGGAGTACCCCCACCGAAGTGACGCTCGCGTGCACGTTTTGCGGTCAGTGGCCGCCGTGGTAGCCGCGCGCCATCCTGTACTGGTGGACCTGTTCGGACGTGAGTATGTCCATCATCGCGAGGTGGGCGCGAAGGTGTTCCGCCCGGATCGCGGCTCGCTGGGCTCCGGCCGCGCTGGTGAGATCCACCAGTTGCTGCTCATCAATCTGACGCCCGGCGAAGGCAGCATCCAGGTCTCTTTCGAGGGCGATGAGGCGTTTGCCCATGGCCTGAGTCGCGGTCTGCATACGCTCGAACAGCGCTTGGGTCTGCTCCAGTTGCGGATCCGTGAGCCTCAGCGTCTCCGCCATCTCCAGCACGTGTTTGGGGCCGGGATACCCGTTCAGTTCTGCGGGCAGCGCGAAGCCCATACCGTTTCCGGCCTCCAGATCGGCAATCTCCTGGTCACTCAGCGCCTTGATGGCGCGCGATTGCAGGTCCACATACGGGCTCGCGCCGTGGTCGTGCTGGGCTACGGCGGGAGTGACCAGCAGGAGGCCGAGTGCGAATACTGTCAATCTCATGTCGTGCGAACCCGGTTGCGTGTTTCTGAATCCTCGGCTGACGAGAAGCCGTCCGTGTCCGTCAGAATGCCCGCGCCTTCCTCGGCGGGCTCGGCTGGGGCCCTGTACGCCGCGGGAGAACGGGTCGGCCCGACTGCAAGGTCCGTTAACTCCTCTGCCAGAGCATCCACCTTGCGCTCCGCTGTTTTCTTCTGCGCCGGATACACCACCCAGGCAACGAGCGAGTAGACCAGGGCTACCGTTGCGAAGATTCCTGCTGTAATCAGGACCTCGGGCTCGAGCAGGTATCCCAGAAGTCCGAACAGTCCGGCCCCACCGGCGAACCCGATGCTCATCCAGGAGAAGACCTTGACGGCGCCCGACCAGTCGTTTCGCACGTGAATGACCGTGTTCTCCCCCGCCGGCTCGACAATCACCTCGCGCTGGTTGTTACTCCAGCGGTGCGTGCGACCGATGGACTCCACGGTGCCCTTCTGATTCAGGCGGGAACGGATGGTTTGCACCATGCGACCCCAGAGGTCTTCATCGACCTCCCCGGGAATCACCACGGTGCGCTCCACGCCAAGAGGAATACCCCAGTGGGTTCCAGCCGGCTTCGGCCTCTTGGAGGTTTCCAGCGCAGCGTCCACCCACTTGGGGTCTATGCCGGCCGCATCAGCCGCCTCCCTCAGCTCCTGGAGGGACAAGCGGGACTCGCTGGTTTCGATGGAAGCTGCCTCCAGCTTGGCGGCGGTAGCCAACAGGTCTGAAGCCTGCTGATGAGAAAAGGAGCGCTCTTTCATGGTCCGTGTGGTGGACCGAAATTACGACCTCCTTCCCTCGCAGTTGCACATGATCAACGATCTCGGCCTCATCCTGGCAGGGCTTGTCCTGCTTGTCTCCGGCGCCGAAGGCCTGGTGCGCGGAAGCTCGTCGCTGGCCCGTCGCCTCGGACTTACTCCCCTCGTGATCGGCCTCACCGTTGTCGCGTTCGGAACCAGCGCGCCCGAGATGGTGGTCTCGGTGAGTGCCGTGCTGCAGGGCGTCGGCGACATCGCGGTGGGGAACGTGGTCGGATCCAATATTGCCAATATCGGACTGATTCTGGGGATAACTGCACTCATCTGTCCCATCCCGGTAAGCCTGTCCCTGCTCAAGCTGGACGCTCCGGTGATGATCCTTGCGACACTGGGCGTCGCGGGCATTCTTCTCATGGGCGGGGTCAGTTTCGGCGCTGGAGCCGGCCTCGTCGTTGCGCTCGGCGTGTACACCGCATGGAACGTGCGCATGGCGCGCCGCACAGCGCCAGAGGAAGCGGCGCCTTTTGACGAAGAGATCGCGGACCGCTCGGCGTCTGTCGGCAAGGACGTGCTCTATCTGGTGGCAGGTTTCGCTGCCCTTGTCCTCGGTGCCCGGGTGCTCGTGGACGGCGCGAGCGACTTTGCCCGCGGGCTGGGCGTGTCGGAGGCTACGATCGGCCTGACTGTGGTTGCTCTCGGGACCAGTCTCCCGGAGCTGGCGGCCTCCATTGTGGCCGCCATCCGGAAACAGACGGACATTGCGGTGGGCAACATCATCGGCTCCAACATTTTCAATCTGTTGGGCATCCTTGGCACCGCCGCCATGGTCGGTCCGCTCGCCGCACCCGGTATCTCCCGCCTGGATCTGGCAGCGATGGTGCTCCTGTCCGTGGCGGTCATCCCCCTGATCTGGACGGGACGTCGCCTGATCCGCACCGAGGGAGCGGTTCTGCTGGCGCTGTACGTGATCTATCTCATACTGGTCTGGGCTTGATGCCCGGGCCGCCTGCTACCGCGCGCCCACCTTCTTGCCGGCCAGCTCAGAGCCCAGGTAAGCCAGCGGCAGCGAGACTACAGCACCGACAATGCGGTACCAGTCCGGCTCCAGAGCGTTGGAAGCAAATGTGCCGACAACCAGCACAATGAGGGCAATCGCGCCCACCGCGAGGCCGTGTCCTCCGGGTCTGCGGCCCGCAAGCACGCCCGCAACCGCCCCTCCGAGCACAATCGACAGGAGCATGCCGACCATCGAGATCGGCACCAGCGCGGCGGAGGGGCCTTCCACCAGGCCACCCCACGCCAGGAGAACGGCGCCCATCAGGCCCCCGGCGAACACCACATAGCCGACTATGATCGCCAGAATGGACCGCAGTACGGCCAGTGGCTGGAAACGCAGGGCAGAGTCGGGAGGAGGAGGCATAAGGTTTCGAGAGGTTCAGTCGGCCCTACGATTAATCCCGGCGGACCGTTTCAAGCGAGCAGGCGGGCAGACAGCCGGCCACGATTGTGTCAGTCGGGGCATGGGTCAGATGCGGCTCAGAGCTTGCTCAAGGTCCGCAATCAAGTCTTCCGCATCCTCCAGGCCGACGGAAATGCGGATGTCTCCCGCCGAGATGCCCATTTCCGCAAATCGCTCGGGCGCATGCTCCTTCGCGTAGGAAATGGCGGGGGCGTATACCAGGCTGTCGTGGCCGCCCCAGGATACGGCGCGGTTGAACAGGCGGAGCCCATCGAAGAACCGCTTCACCCGGGCGATGTCATCCGTAGCCAATTGGAAACCCATCAGCGCAGTGAACCCGGACATCTGTCGAGCCGCCAGTTCGGCCTGCGGGAAGGAGGGCAGCCCAGGGTAACGCACGGTCCGAACGGCCCTGTGCTGTTCCAGGTACTCGGCGACTCGGAACGCGCTTTCCTGGTGTTGCCGCATGCGGGCGGGAAGCGTGCGCAGACTGCGAAGCATCAGCCATGCTTCAAACGGGGCCATTTTGGCGCCGAGAAGTTCGCCCTCGCGAACGGCCAGCGCGTCCAGGTCCGCCCGGGATCCGAGCACGGCACCTGCCACTACGTCGCTGTGTCCACACAGATACTTGGAAGCACTGTGCACCTCCAGGTCTGCTCCCAGGGCCAGGGTTTTCTGGAAGACGGGCGTGGCCCATGTATTGTCCACGATGACGCGGGCGCCGCGCTCATGGGCAAGCCCGGACACAGCCTCGATATCCTGGAGGCCGAACACGGCGCTCGACGGCGACTCCAGGTAGACCAGCCGGGTGCGGTCTGTCCAGGCCTCACGGACATCCTCAACCGTGCCTCCCACAAAGGTGGTGCGACAGCCCGTTTTTTCGGGCAGATAGCTGCTCATGAACGACCTGGCCGGACCATAGACGTTCGTTAGGGTGATGATGTGGTCACCGGCTGAGAGGCAGTGAAGAATGGCCGCCGAAATGGCCGCCATCCCACTTCCAAACAGGCGCGCCCGCTCGGCGCCCGCCAGCGCCGCGAGTTTTTCTTCGGCCAGGCTGACCGTGGGATTCATCTGCCGGGAGTAGATGGCGGTGCCCGTGCGGTCGTCAAACGCCGCATCAATCGCATCCCAGCTATCGAATCCGAAGGTCGACGTCTGGTGCAGCGGCGGCGCGGCAGCCCCGTGCGGATGCACAGGGTCCTGGTTGAGCAGCGTGTCTGGTTTCACTTGGGGCGGTAGTAACAGCCGATTCCGGTGATGGCCAGCACAGGGGCCACGACGAAATTGACCAGCGACAGGAATTGCCAGTGCCAGTAGTCGGCGACCGGCACGCCGAGCGTGGCCACCATAAAGAGCGCGGTTGCGTGCCAGGGCACCAGGCTTTCCAGCATGGTGCCGGTGTCCTCCAGCGATCGGGACAACACCTTTCGCGGCACGCCGAGCGCGTCGAACCGCTTGCCGAAGGCATCACCCACGATGAAGCTGGTGGCGTACTGATTGGAGGTCATTGCGTTCGTGACGGCGGTGGCACCCAGAGCCGCGAGCACAGTCGCCGACTGCGTGCGGGCAAAGCGGAATACGCGGTTTACCACCACAGGCATGGCATCGATGCGGTCGATGGCGCCGATGTAGAAGAACACCAGGAATGCCGTGAAGATGGCGGCGCTCATCGAGTACAGGCCGCCGCGCTCCACGAGGACCCGGACCCCATCGGGTATGGTGGCCATCCACGTAGCCATATCAGCCGAAAAGCCGCTGTTGAGCGCGGTCAGCACATCAGCAAGTGGGAACGGCTGGAGCAGCACCGCCAGGAGGGTTGCCACCAGGATCGAGCTGATGAGCACCGGGATGGTAGGATAGCGTCTCATGGAGCCCCAAAGCACCACTGCAGGAGGCAGCAAGAGGAGCGGGGAGAACGTGAACATCTCTCCCAGGGCGGCGGTGAAGGCGTCGGCATCCGCTGTGGAAGCGCCGGACCCCGGCGGATCGGTCAGTCCCAGCGCGATGTAGAGTGACAGCGCAATCACGGCAGAGGGCACCGTGGTCCATAGCATGGACCGGATGTGTTCGAACAACTCCACATCCGCCCCGAGGGCAGCGATGTTCGTAGTGTCCGACAGGGGAGAGAGCTTGTCACCGAAATAGGCACCACCGATGATGGCGCCGGCCAGGATACCGGGATTGGCTTCCGCGGCCAGGCCCACGCCCATGATCACAACGCCGATGGTGCCCGCAGATCCCCACGACGTGCCCGTCAACGTGGAAAAGACGACCGGCACGAGAAAGGCCAGCGGATACAGGACCGACGGCTGTATAACCGCAATGCCGTAGAAGACCAGCATGGGAATGGTGCCGGACACCATCCACGCCGCGATCAGCAGGCCGATTGCGAACAGGATGAAGAGCGCCGGCATGGCCTTGGCCAGCCTGGCAACGACGGAAGCCTGAATGTCCGCCCACGCATGCCCCAGCCAGCGCAGGTGGGCAACGGCAAAGGCAGCGGCACCCACAAAGACCAGCTCGAGGGGAAACGGAGGCTGATCCAGAAAGAGGGGCCGGGCCATGAGCCCGTACGCAATGAGCAGAAGCAGAAAGGCCACTGGAGTTGCCGCCTGCCAGAAGGGCACCGACTCCTCGTGCGAACTCATTCTGCGGCTGCCAGCGGCATGTGGATGCGGGTAAATCCCCAGGCCATGGTCAGCGTATCGTCGGCATGGCTGAAGGTGAGTTCCTCGACGTGCCCGCCGAGGCGGACCCGCGGCACTTCAAAGCTGCCCACCTCCTGCGCGCGCACGCCGGATGATATCATGTTGCCCCAGTGCCGGGTGGACTGTGTAGCGAAGATGCGCCACATGGTCTGGCCCGTCTGCGCATACAGGGAGTACCGACCCGGCTCAAGTCGCAAGGAACCCAGCGTGACCGGGCCGTCCACGAACAGTCGGGTAGGTTCGTTGGCACCCATGCGCCACAGGAGGCCGTCCGGTACCACACCCCCCTGCCCGAACAATCGGCGACCGTTGGAGGACGGTGCACCGTAACAAAGGCGGGCCTGCGCATCGCCCAGATCCATGTCCACTGAACGCAGCGGACTGGCCCGGGACATGTAGCTGGATGGGCTGGTCCAGTCCTTGAAGCAGGGCCCGAGCGCGGTAGAAGTGGGGAAGAAGTAGGGCCCCCTCGCGAAATACAGCAGCCCCACAATCAACAGGGGGGCTGCGAAGAGCAAGACCCGCTTCATTCGTACCCCTTCAGATAGTCGGGTACCGGCACGTCTCGGTGACGGCCGGGGTCGTCGGTCAAGGGGCCCCACGCGGTGCGGGTTTCTACGACACCGGCCCAGACGGGCAGTGCATAGTCCTCTTCATCGTCGCCCGGAGGTCCAGTGCGCGCCTTGACTGTGGCCTCATCAATGCTGACTGCCACAATGGAGGTGGCGTTGAATTCCTTGTCGCTTGGACCTCGCGCATCCGCCCATCGACCGGGCATCAAATGCTCGCTGACCGCTTCCATGCATGCCATTTTCTCCTCAGCGTCCTCCACCAGTCTGCCGGTCCCGAAAACGACCGCCGAGCGGTAGTTCATCGAGCTGTGAAACACAGACCGGGCCAGCACCAGGCCGTCCAGCATGGTGACGGCGATGGCCAGCGGCGCGCCGGTCGCAGCATGTTTGATCAGACGACTGGCCTTCGCACCATGGATGACAATCTCATCTCCGTGACGTGCGTGGATGGTCGGGATGACGAACGGCTGGCCGTCAACCTCGAACGCGACATGGCAGATGGGCGCAGCATCCAATACGGCATGCAGATCTTCGCGATCGTACGAGGCGCGATCGGGGATGCGTCGCAGGCGGCTTCGGTCCGGAATGTCGCGTCGATTCACTCAGCTCAGGGGGTGGGTCGCGGCGGGCGCGCCGCGCACGAATGCGATGTAGTCGGTGGGCTCGGGTACGAGTCCGCTGTCTCTCATCAGCAGAGAGACCTGACCTCGATGATACGCGCCGTGAAGGGCAACGTGGCACAGAATATCCTGCAGAGATGTCTGGAACGGCCGGCCCGCGGAGTTGGTGTAGGCGACGCTGCGTTGCAGATCGTCGGTTTCTACGACATCGCGAAATCGTGCGTGCAGTTCCGGAATGGTCTGGGCGATGGCCTCCAGATCCGGCTCGGGCCAGACTGCGGTGGACTGCGGCCGGGCCTGAATGCGATCCAGCCAGAGGATTTCGGCGGCGATCACATGGGCGAACCAGCGCATCGCCCGTTCGGGGGGCTGATCGGCGGTACGCAGGGCGGCCAGCACGCGCTCGTCTGCCCAGCGATTGTGGTCAAAAATCCGGTTGAGCATGGGTAAATGTGCAACCCTTCGGCTGCTCAGGGTTATATGCGCGCTCTTTCCCGGAACGTAACGGCATTCGGCATGACTCGCTTCCTCTTCTCCATGGTACTTGCGGCACTCGTTCTGACGGGCTGCAAGGAAGAAGCCGGCGTTCAGTCCGACGACGCGCCTGAAACCCAGCCCCCAGCGACCTTGAGCTCTGCGAATCTTGCTGCCAGCGCAGCCTTCATGTCTGAAATGGCCGACGCCGACAATGTCCAGGCGACCGGAACCGGGCTCCTGTACGAGGTCATTACCGAAGGAAGCGGCGAGAATCCGAACGCTGCATCGATCGTGACGGTGCACTACGAAGGCGCGCTGCCCGACGGCACGGTGTTCGAGTCCTCGTTCGGCGGCCAGACCATCACCTTCCCGCTCAGCCGGGTGATTCCAGGCTGGACCGAGGGTGTGCAACTCATGTCGCCAGGCGCCAAGTACAAATTCTACATCCCGCCGGAGCTGGGTTACGGTCAGATGGGAACGCCGGGCGGACCCATTGGGCCCAACCAGGCCCTGGTGTTTACGATCGAGCTGTTCGAGTTCGAGTAGGCGTCGGCGGACGGGGTGAGCACCACCCCCACGCACGACTATCTTCGGGGCCGAAAACCTTCGCCCCCCGATGAAACGAATCCTGCTGGCCGCTTCGGCGGCACTTGTTCTGAACGCGTCCGCCCAGCAGGCGGAGATCATGTATGCCGCCCTGGGAGAGTTCTCCCGGCCGATCCAGACTGATTCGCACGAAGCGCAGGCGTGGTTCGACCAGGGCATCCAGATGATGTACGCCTTCGCCAAGGACGAGGCGCCTGCGTCGTTTGAGGAGGCCGCCCGGAGGGACTCTACGTGTGCGGCCTGTTGGTGGGCCGTCTCCTGGTCCTACGGCCCATACCTGAACGGCCGCATGCGGGAAAGCGACAATCAACCGGCGTACGAGGCCGCGCAACGTGCCCTCATGTTGCGGGAAAACGCCGCGCCGGTGGAGCGTGCGCTGATCGACGCCATGGCCGTGCGGTACGCGCCGGAATGGGATTCGGATGATCGGGCTCGCCTGGACACCCTCTTTGCCAACGCCATGTCGGACGTCGTGGCGCGTTTCCCGGATGACCTGGACGCCGGTACGCTGTATGGCGAAGCGCTGATGCTTCTGGAGCCGCGGCGGGGCCGCTGGTCCATTGACGATCCAGACGTCATTCACATCCACCAGGTGCTGGAGCGCGTGCTGGAGGCGGACATCACGCACCCGGGAGCGTGTCATCTGTACATCCACGCGACCGAGTCGACCACCGAGCCGGGCAAGGCGGAGGCCTGCGCGGAATATCTCGGGGACGCCATTCCCGGAGCGAGTCACATCAACCACATGCCGTCCCACACCTTCAACAGGATCGGGCGATGGGGGGACGCGGTGCGCGGCAACATTCAGGCCTGGCATTCGGACCAGAAAGCCGCGTACAACCAGGGCTTCGCCATCTATCCGAGCCACAATCTGCACATGCTGCTGTTTGCCGCGTCCATGGACGGGCAGGGTGCCGTAGCGGTGCAAGCCGGCAGGGACTACGCCAAGATCGTTTCAGGCGGCCAGTTCTACGAAGCGCTGGCCCTGCTGCGCTTCGGACGGTTCGATGAGATTCTGGAGATGGTCGATACTCCGGAGAACCCCACCTTTCGCGGGTTGTGGGACTTTGCTCGGGGCTATGCGCACCTCAAGGTGGGTGACCCCGACAACGCCCGGGTATACGTAGAGCGGTTGGATCGGGCCATCAGGGAGCATCCCGACGCGGGATTTCGCGGGCACCCGTTGCCGGACCTGCTCGGTATCACAGGCGGCATCCTGAAGGCCGGCATCGCCCGGCACGAAGGAGATCTGGATGCGGCGATAGAGATGCTTGAGGCTGCGGTGATCGTGGAAGACTCGCTGCGATACGATGAGCCTGAGCCGCTGAACTTCTCGGCCCGCCACTGGCTTGGTGACGTGCTGCTGGATGCCGACAGGCCCGAGGACGCCGAGGCGGTCTTCCGGGCAGCCCTTGAGGATCATCCCAAAAACGGCTGGAGTCTGCTCGGCCTGCACCAGGCACTGGAAGCCCAGGGCAATATGGAAGAGGCAGCGGTCGTTGCGCAGCAACTGGAGTCTGCCTGGGCCCGCTCTGATACCTGGATTCAGCGCGCGGTGTTCTAGGCGGCTCTCCAGCGCCGGCCGCGGAGCCCTCTTCCTGGATGTCGCCGTCCTAGGCGCGCTCGTTGTCTGCGCGCCAGCTCTTGATTGCCTTTTTGATATCGTCTTCCGACGTGCCTTCGGCCGCGGCCCTTGCGGCCAGTTCCGGGAATTCCTCATCTGAGGCAAAGCGCAGACCGATGATCTGCCGCATGGTCAGATTTCCGTTCAGCGGCGTTCCGGTGAGTTCCTGGTGGCGCAGCCGCTCCTCCGTGCGGATGACGCGATCCTGGACCTTGAGCGCGAAGACCCGTGCGTAAAAGCCGGCCAGGAGCAGGCCGACCGAAAGCGCCAGGATCAGCGTGGCGCTGTAGAGTCCATCGCCATCCACGCGTATCAGATTGACGACGGAGCCGATCACGGTGGCCAGCACCAGCAGTGCCAGGAAGTAGTGATACATCGGCACAAAGCGCCGATGGTTTGCATAGTTCTGGGAGTCGGACATGGGGGTGCGTGTTGTGGGGTCAGCCGCCGGAGCGTTTGACGTCCCAGCCGTAGGGAGCGAGAGTTGTGGGGTCAGCCGCCGGAGCGTTTGACGTCCCAGCCGTAGGGAGCGAGTGCCTGGACGACCCGGTCACGGTGGTCGCCCTGGATTTCAATGACGCCGTCTTTGACGGTGCCGCCGGAGCCGCAGGTCTGTTTGAGTTTCTTGCCCAGCTCCTTCAGCGCGTCCCCCCGGAGGGGCACGCCGGTCACCACCGTGACGCCCTTGCCTCGGCGGCCTTTGGTTTCCCGTCCCACCCGCACTCTGGCTGCGGATGGTGGGGCGTGGGTGGAATAGACCTGGCGGCTGTTCGATTTCATTCGGGCATCGGTACGTAAGCGATGGCGAGCAGATGGGCTCCCTGCGGGTCCTGGATGGCGACCATGCGTCCAACGGTCTCGACGTCGAACGGTCCCGCGACCACCGTGCCGCCGTTGGCCTGGACGGCCTCTGCCGTGGCGTCCGCGTCTTCGACTGTGACGTAGGCCGCCCAGTGAGCGGGGATGCCTTCGTCCATTGGGGGGATGACCCCGCCGAACCCCACATCGCCAATCTTGATGATGTTGTAGGGGCCCGTGCCCATGTTGTTCACCTCGGTGTTCCACCCGAAGAGTTGGGTGTAGAACGAGATGGACCCTTCCACGTCGGGCGTCTGAAGCTGAAACCAGGAGAACTGTCCAGGAGTCACGAAGGACTGGGTGTAGTCCACGGCCGGACCGAGCTGGTCCCACTTCATGACGAAGATGATGGCACCGCCGGGGTCGGCAATACCGGCAAAACGACCGACCTCGGGAACGTCCATGGCCGGCACGAAATTCTGGCCGCCCAGCTCCGTGGCTCGGGATACAACCGCATCGACATCATCGACCGTGATGTAGAGGATCCAGCACGGCGGCACGTCATCCATGGGGGCCTTCATCATGCCCGACATGGGTATGCCCCCGATCTTTCCGACGTGGTACATGCCATAGCCCATGTCCATGGCTTCCAGTTCCCAGCCGAAAATCGCCTTGTAGAAGTCGGCGGCCGCTGCGGCGTCAGACGTATGCAGTTCCGGCCACGAAATGGCCCCGTGGGTGCGAAATGGATCCATGGTTCCTGGGGGTTGGCGTGATCCGTCCAATTTGGCCGCTGCGCATGCAGGGCGCAACCGGCTAGTCCAGGTATCGCGCCCGCAGCACTCCCATGTGATGCCGCTCGTGACCGGCCATGATGTAGAGCAACGCGCGCACGGTAAACCGGCAGTCGGACGCGATCCCGTCCCGGTTCATTATCGCCTCATCGAAGGCCCTGAATTGCTCGAGGTTTGCTCCGCGAAGCATGTAAAGCTCGTCGATGATGGAGGTGAGCGAGCGATTCCGGTAGGGCGCTGCTTGAGCAAATTCGTCCTGGTCCATTCCAGGGATGGATCCGGCTGCGCCGCGGGCGAAGTGCAGGGCGCGAAACCCGAACACCCGCTCCGAGTCGACAACATGCCCCAGCAGTTCGGTCACCGTCCATTTGCCAGGGGCGTACCGGTAGTCTGCCATCGACTCCGGAATCTCCTTTAGAGATAGGTAGTGGGTTTCCCGCTGGATGGTCAGGGTTTCGACAATGGGTCCCACGGGCACGCGTCCGATGTAGCCTGCGTAGTAGTCGGCGTATTCGTCAGGCGAAGGGCGGCGGTCTGGCATCAGGAATCAGTAGACAGGGGTTCGGTTGAGAATGCAGTAGCCTCGCGAAGAAACGTGAGCTGTGCGCGCATCTGGTCGGATCCGAGGCTGCGGCCGAAGCGGGCCGCCAGGTACACAGCCATCCCCAGAAGCAGGGCCGCCGGACCGGCCCAGAGGGCAAAGGGAGGGTTGCCCAGGAGGTATTGGGAGGCGCCGATTGTTACGCCCATAATGCCCAGAAACGCAAGCGCCATGTACGCCGCCATGAAGGCGGACCAGACTGTCGGGTGGGGGCTGAACAGCCCAAGGATTTCGACCTCGTCGCCATCGGACTCCAGGGAAAGATGGAGCTGTGGGGACCAGAAATGCCGCTCCTGCTCCCGGATCTTGATGACGGCTGACTTTTCGTAGGTGGTGCCCACAAACGACGATGAGTCCGAGAGGCCTCGGTTCAGCGCCCCCAGAAAGCTGTCCAGGGATCCGCTGGCATGTCCCTCGATCCGGGGCCGCATCGACAAATCAGCCATGGTCCCGGTACAGTCTCTTGATGAGCTGGATCTGGCCTACGTGGTAGGTGTCGTGTAGTACCACGCCGGACAACAGGTCCATGAACGTCCAGTGCTCGGCGCCGCCCCAGACGTCGTCCAGGCGGCCGGCGTCGAATTCCTCAACGACGCCCAGCAGCGCGGTGTGCTCGGACTTCAGCAGCGCGACATCCGCCTTCCACGCACCGTCCTCGACGATCTCGGGTTGAGCCGGCCAGTCGGCGGGCTTGCGCGGAAATCTTCCTCTTGGGCCCTGAAGGATGCGGTTACGGACTGCGTACTTCCAGTAGGCGAGGTGCAGGACCAACTCCCAGATGCTGTGACGACCGGGTGCGGGCCTCCATGCGGCCTGGGCGGCGTGCACTCCACGCGTCGCGCCAAATACGCTCGGACCGCCGTGCCACAGTCCACCCTTTGGCGGATCAAGCCACCGTTTCAGGTCTGAAAGACGTGGGTCAGGCATGGGCACCCAGGGAAGGGCCGGTCGTTGGTGGAGGCCAAAGTATCTCCGCCGATCCATGTCCGACAACTTCCCGCTCCTTTCCCTGGAGGACCCTGACTCCATTATCGCCTACGTGCAGCAGGCAGGATGGATGGAGGAGGTTACCCGTGTCGAGAAGGCGGGTGAGGGTAACATGAACCTGGTCGTGCGCCTGCATGGACCGTCGGGATCATTGATTCTCAAGCAGAGTCGCCCATTCGTCGAGAAGTATCCGTCCATCCCGGCTCCTCCGGACCGGCTGCTTGTTGAGGTCGCGTTCTACGAGGCCGTAGGCGGCGAGCCGGTGGTACGACAGGCCATGCCAGCGCTGATTGCGGTTGATCGCGCACACCGCATAGCGGTGATGGCCGATCTCGGGGAAGCCTCGGACTGCACAGACGTGTATGCAGGCGCGCCGCTGGAGGCCGCACCGCTGATGGCGTGGCTGACGGCCCTGCACGACAGCGATCACTCTTCGGAGCTGCGAGACCGATTGCGCAACCGCGAGATGCGTGCCCTGAACCACGCGCACATCTTTGATCTGCCGATGACCGGCGCTCACGGCATGGATCTGAACACAGTGACGCCGGGGCTGCAGCAGGCAGCCGAGACGTTCCGGAACGACACGGTCGTGCAGGCTCGTGTCAGCGCTCTGGGCGAGCGGTATCTGGACGATGGTCCGCGCTTGTTACACGGCGACTACTACCCGGGAAGCTGGCTGCGCACTGCGGAGGGTCTCCGCATCATCGATCCCGAATTCGGCTTCTTTGGGCCCGCAGAATTTGATCTGGGTGTCTTCAAGGCGCATCTGATCATGGCTGGCCTGGATGCCTCGGGCGCGCTGGAGCATTACGGCCGTGCATTCGACCACGAGCTGACCGATGCGTTTGCCGGCACCGAAATCATGCGTCGGCTGATCGGCGTGGCACAACTGCCCATGAACCGCAGCCTGGAGGAGAAAGTCTCCCTGCTGGAGACGTCCGCCCGGTTGATTACCGGGTGATCCGGAAGTCGCTGTAGCGCTCCTGCACGATCATGGCACCGCCCGGAAAGTCCACCACCTGGCGTCGACGAACAGGGAGTCCATCGTCCAGGATCATGGTTGCACTGGACGTGCGCTGGCCTTCCACCAGGATGTCGAATGTGATTCCGGCATCCTCTTCCTGCTCGTCGGTCTCGAATCGGACGGCCTCGACCCATTCTGCAATCCCGCCGTCTGCATGCTCGGGCGGAGACACCGTGGTCAGCGCTGCGAGATTGTGCAGGATGCCCATGCGCGTGAAGCCGAGCACCATGGCGCGAAAGGTGTCGTCGGGGCGGGCCACGGCGTCCGACATTTCGCTGGTCGCCATGCGCAGCGAGTCGGCATCGGTTTCCATGGTCATCTGAATCTGACGACCGATGAAGTGTCCTTCGGCTTCCAGGGTGACGTCACCGCCCTGGGTGAGCGTGACCACGCCTGAAAGGTCGCCTTCAATGACCCCCTCCGATACCACCTGGAAGTCAAACGCCACGGTTTCTGCCTGGAGCAGGCGGTCCTCGAGGTCCTCAAAGGCTGTCTGGGGGTCGTCGGCAGCGCCTGAACAGGCGGCCAGCAGCAACAGCAGGACAAGGGGGACGAAACGCAGCATGACTTCGGTGGGAGAAATCTGTCTTGCGGGTTGCGCCGGCCTCCGGGCGGTGAACCCGGCCCGGAGGCCTCGCGCGAACTCTGCGGGACTAACCCGCGCCGGGACGTGCCCGGCAAGGCGCTGTTACCAGCGACGGCCACCACCGCCACCACCACCCTGCGGGCGACGGGGACGATCATTGGCTTCGTTAACGCGGAGCGGACGGCCGCCCAGGTCGTGTCCGTCGAGGGCGTCCATGGCGGCAGTAGCGCCATTGTCGTCCATCTCCACGAAGCCGAAGCCACGGGAGCGACCGGTTTCACGATCGGTGATTACAACTGCGGACTCCACGGTTCCATGGGAAGCGAAGAGGTCCTCGAGATCGGCGTCGGTTGTACGCCAGGGCAGATTGCCCACGTAAAGCTTTTTCATTGAGTAACTGAGCCCCCCAGAATGGGTGGGCCATGCCCCCAGTCCCTGACGTTCACCCTGTGTGACGGCGAAAGGGGGGAGCCTGATTGAACAACGCGCCGCGAATCGACAGACTCGTGCATTGTTCCGCACCCTCGAAAGGAGGTCGTATACTCACCTTTCAAAACATGACTCCGGACAAGGTCAGCATCATCGTACCCGCCGCGGGCCGCTCGGAACGGTTCGGAACCAGAGACAAATTGGTGATGGCGTGGGGCGATACGACGGTGCTGGGAGCCGTCCTGGCGGAGGCGGAGCGGGCCGGTGCCAGGGAGGTGATCACGGTGGGTCCTGAGCTCAATCCCGAGGGTCCCATGGAGGCGAGCATCGCCGAGGGCGTACGGCGTGCACACCGGGACGCGGGCGGGTTTCTCGTCTGGCCGGGGGACATGCCGCTCATTACCGCAGAGGCAGCCGTCAACGTGATGGAATCGGGCGATGAGCACTGTGCCGTTCGCCCGCGCTTCAACGGGATTCCCGGCCACCCGGTGTTCTTCGGCTCTGCGTTCAGAGAGAAGCTCGAGCGTCTCAGCGAACCCGCACGCATTCTGCTGAAGGAGGTGATCTGGCTGAACTGGACTGACGATTCGGTCATCGCCGACATCGACACCACGGACGACTACCGGCGGCTTCGACATGCGTGACGTGTTTGCGACCATGAGTCGCTGGTCCCTTCAGGAGACGCCGTTCGCCCTGGCCCGAGTGGTCGAGACCTGGGGATCGGCTCCGCGTCGCCCGGGGGCAGCTCTGCTGGTGTCCGCTGAGGGAGCGGTGGCCGGATCCGTTTCAGGAGGATGCATAGAGAGTGCCGTCATTCAGGAGGCTCAGGCATGCCTCAGGGACGGCCGCATGCGCTTCCTCTCGTTCGGTGTGTCCGCAGAGACCGCCTGGCAGGTTGGACTCAGCTGCGGCGGGCAGATTTCCGTGCTGGTGCAGCCGTTCGATCCGGTTTCGGAAGTCGGGAGAGCCTGGATGCAGGGGTTGGCATCGCGCGAACGGGTATGGGTGCGTACAGCCCTTGACGGCTCTGGGCAGTCGGTGACTTCTGCGGCAACCGAGGTGGTGGCGGGCTGGGACACCGCACCTGCCACCCCGGCACAAACCGGTTTGTTCGACGGTGTATTCGTGCACGAGATCCGCGCGCCGGCACGGCTGCTGCTCCTTGGTGGCGCCGACATTTCGGTGCATCTCTCGGCGATGGCCTCCAGGGCCGGGTTCGAGGTGCTCATCGTGGATCCTCGGGCCGTGTTTACAGACCCCGAGCGATTCGACGTGGCTCCGGCCCAAATCCTGACAGCCTGGCCGCAGGAGGTGCTTGAGGAGTTGAAGCCCGACGACGATACGTTCGCCGTCCTGCTCACGCATGACCCCCGCATCGACGACCCGGCGCTAAGGATCCTGCTGCAGGCAGATGTGGCCTACGTCGGAGCGCTGGGCGGGCGCAAAACCCGCGAGGCCCGCAATGCCCGGCTGGCCGCCGCTGGATTCAGCGAGGACCTCATCGCCCGAATCCATCAGCCCGTCGGTTTGGCCATCGGCGCGCGGGATCCGGCGGAGATTGCGGCCTCGATCCTGGCGGAGCTGATTGCTGTGCGGAACGGTGCGACAGGCAGCCGGAACGGCCTGCACGCGTGACGTGTTTGCCGGCTCCGACCCCCGAGTGACATGGAAGCCTTTCTCACGTTTTTTGAAGAACTGACCACACTGCAGAAGCTGTTGTGGGTCATGGCCTCCCTGGCGTTTGCGTGGGTGCTGGAGGGCAGCATCCCCCTGGCGCGGCTGAACTATCGAAAGTGGAGGCATGCGGGAGTCAACTTCGTCTTCCTCGCCACCACCATGATCATCAATGCCCTGTTCGGGCTTGCCACGGTGGGACTCTTCCTCTGGATTGAGCAGAGCCAGTTCGGGCTGCTGAACTGGGTGAGCCTGCCCATCTGGGTCGAATTGATTATTGCCGTGATGGCATTCGACCTCATCGCCCAATACGTGGTGCACTGGATGCTGCACCGGTACAAGTGGATGTGGAAGTTCCACATGATCCACCACTCGGATACCAAGGTGGATGCGACCACAGGGACGCGGCATCATCCGGGCGACTACTTCATGCGCGAGATGTTTGCCCTCATGGCCATCATCGTGGTCGGGGCGCCGCTGGCGTTTTACCTGTTCTACAGGATCCTGACCATCTTCATGACCTACTTCACCCACGCCAACATTTCCATACCGGCGTGGCTGGACCGGGGCATCAGCTGGGTGTTCATCTCACCGAACATGCACAAGTTCCACCACCACTTCGAGCGGCCCTGGACGGACTCGAACTACGGCAACATCTTCAGCCTGTGGGACCGGGCGTTCGGGACCCTTGTGTACGAAGATCCCCGCCAGATCCGGTATGGACTGGACGTGCTGGATGATGCCACCGACGAGCACGTGGCGTATCAGTTCAAGATTCCGTTCGACAAGAGCATCAAGACGGACTACTGATTCCAGCGGCCCCGGGGCTCGTGCAGTCTCGCGTTGAGACTGGCCCGGTTTTGGGGGCTTGTCATGGTGTCGGCGCGTCTCCCGCGTCGGTCTCCCCTCGCGACAGGCCCCAACCAACCGCCGAGACCATGAAAGCATTCCTGAAGTTCAGCGCAGGCGTAGCCTTTTCGCTGCTGATTATCGCAGCGTTTTCGTGGTATGCGTTCTCGGCTACGACCGAGTTGGGGACTTCTGGGTGCCTGTTGCCGCTGGTTTGCGGCTGAGGGGATTCAGTCTCCGGTCGGCTGCCCTACCGCTTTCTGCGCCTCCACCATGTCGGCCACGTCCTGCAGCAGCTGCTTGGCGTCGAAGACCATGCCGTCCTTGATGGTCCATTTGACGCCGCCCTTGCGCACGACATCGCCCTCGTCATTCAACCGAATGGCTCCGGTGCCGTAGAGCACCTTGAAGTCGGCCAGCGGGTTTTCCTCGACGATCAGCATGTCGGCGCGAAGTCCGGGCCGCACCACACCATATTCGATGGGCTCGCCAGACGCCTCAAAAATCTCCTCCGCACCGTGCATGGTCGCGGCGCGGACCACCTCGAGCGGGTGGAATCCGGCCTCCTGAAGCATCTCCAGTTCCAGGATGGTGCCGAAGCCGAAGAGCTGGTAGATGAAGCCCGAGTCGGAGCCCACCGTCACGCGGCCGCCCTTGTTCTTGTACTCGTTCAGGAACTGCATCCAGACCTGGTAGAATTTCTTCCAGGCGATCTCATCGGCCGTCTTCCAGTGGAACCAGTACGAGCCGTGATTCTCGCGGCTTGGTGCGAAGAACGCGGCGAGGCTGGGCAACGTGTAGGTGTCGTGCCAGTCGGCGTTCTTGGCGCTCATGACGTTGCGACCCGCGGAGTAGATGGTCATCGTTGGATTGATGATGAAGTCGTGCTCCAGGAATTCGTCCAGCAGCGCGTTCCACTTCTCTCCGCCCGGGGTGACCATGTCCCACTGTCTCGCCACCTGGCCAAAACGGTGGTACTCGTCCATGTAGTTCATGTCGACGGGCCACGTCTGCACATCGGCGTTGTCGTACATGGACTCGAAGAGGCCGTAGTAGTGCGTCATCGAGGTCATTCCAAGGCGCGCGGCGTCGATGGCATTCATCTGCGCCACGCCAGTCTGCCCGAGGTGCGCCGTCTGACCCATTCCGTGCTTGTTAGCCTCGTCAATGAGGGCCTCCATGATTTCCGGGCGATAGGCTCCGAGTTTCAATCCCTCCACGCCCTTGGAGTGGGCGTACCGAACCCACTCTCGGGCGCCCTCAGGCGTATCGACATCGCCTTCCCAGTCTTCTCCCTGCCCCGGGCGCGCATAGACAACCATGCGGGGTGCGGCGATTTCGCCGCGGGCGCTGCGCTCGCGCTCTGAAAGGCTCCATTCCATGGGCCCGAATCCGACCCCACGGCCGGTGGTGATCCCGTGGGCCAACCACAGCTTGTAGACGTACTCCGCCTCCGGAGCCTTGGGTACGCCGCCGGTGTGCAGGTGATTGTCCACGATGCCGGGCATGATGTACATGCCGTGGGCATCGATCTCGCGTGTGGCTCCCTGAGGACGCCGCTCAGGGTCGATGGGCACACCGGCGTATCCGACGCCCACGATGCGGGTGATCGTGTTGCCTTCCACGACTATGTCGACCGGCCCCCGTGGTGGCCCACCCGTGCCGTCGATCAGAATTCCGCCGCGGATGATCAGCCTCTCATGAGGGCCGTCTTTCTCTTCGGGCGTGAGGTCCGGGGCGGGTTTGACCTGGGCAAAAACAGATGCGGCGCCAAAGAGTAGCGCCAGAAACAGAGCGGTGGTACGCATGAGAGGTGGGGACTGTGTGGAGCCCGAAAGTAAACGATGCGCGGTGGGTTGGGGAAAGGCGAGCCCCCTAGATTGCGGCGAGTCATTCAAACAGCCGAAATGGATCGAGCCCCAGTCATCGTTGTCGGTGCCGGCCTCGCCGGGTTGACCTGTGCGCGTCTGCTGCAGGACGCAGGCATCGCCGCGGTCGTGTACGAAGCTTCCGATGCCGTCGGTGGTCGGGTTCGCACGGACGAGATGGACGGCTTCCGACTGGACCGGGGATTTCAGGTGTTGCTGACGGCATACCCGGAGACCCAGGCCTTGCTGGACTACGAGGCGCTGGAACTGAGGACGTTTTTCGACGGCGCTTTGGTGCGCACGGAAGCGGGGTTCGAGCGCATCGCAGATCCGTTTCGGCAGCCGGGTGCTGCCCTGGCGACCGTATTGGCCGGCGTGGGCTCGCTGGCGGACAAGATGAAAGTCGCCCTGCTCCGTCAGGGTGTGCGTTCCGGCGAGCTCGAATCCGTGTTTGAGCGGGAAGAAATGACCACGGCCAACGCGCTCTCCGAGCGGTGGGGTTTCTCGCCGAGGATGATCGACACCTTCTTCCGCCCCTTCCTGGGAGGCATTCTCCTGGACGGCGACCTTCAGGCGTCCAGCCGCATGTTCGAGTTTGTCTTCCGCATGTTTTCGGAGGGGCAAGCCGCCGTTCCGGCCCGCGGCATGCAGGCCATTCCGGAGCAGTTGGCCGATGGGCTCACGGTGCACCTCAACACGCCGGTTGGCTCCCTGCAATCCGGCGAGGTGGTCCTGCAGGACGGTACCAAGGTGCCTGTCTCTGCGGTGGTTGTTGCCACGGCGGCTCCGGCCGCCGCGCGATTGGTGCCGGAGGTCGTGCATACGTCTGGAAGACGGGTCACAAACCTGTATTTCTCTGCCCCCGAAGCGCCTGTATCCGACCCCGTTCTGGTGCTGAACGGAACGGGCAGCGGCCAGGTCAACAATCTGGCTGTGATGACTAATGCCGCACCCGAATATGGTCCCGGCGAACGCGCGCTGGTTTCGGTAACGGTGCTCGGGGCACTCTCGGGCTCCCCGCAGGACGTGCAGGACGAATTGAGTCAGTGGTATCCAGCTGCGGTGGCGTGGCAGCATCTGCGCACCTACGACATCGAGTACGCCCTTCCTGAGCAGGCTCCGCCGTTTCTGTCCCCACCGCATCGGGCCGTGAAATATGCCGACGGCTTGTTTGTCTGCGGTGACCATAGGGACACGGCCTCCATCAACGGTGCCATGGCCTCTGGCAGACGTGCCGCCGAAGCGGTTCGGGAGTTTCTGGCGGCCCGCTAGCGGTCGCCTTGTTCGAGCACCCAACGTTTCGAGCCGTCCTCGCGCAGGGTCCAGCCTGCATTGAGGGTCAGCGTGTAGCCGTCTCCCAGGATCGGCGACGCGAATGCACCGGGGGCAGGCACCACAACACCGCTCCAGTCCTGCCGGATGAGCGCCCCGCCGTCCACCTCCAGCACCCCCCACGCGTCGGACAGGCGCAGACCCTGATAGACTTGACCGTGGTCCGGCAGCGTCTCCACCTGCCCCGGGTCGAAGCTCACCTGCATCTGTCGAAAGCCGAGGAAGAGATGGGGGTGCGTGACGTAGCGCTCCAGCTGCATTTCATGCCTTCTCTGCCGTTCAGCCTCCAGGGCATCTTCTGTGGCCGCCAGGTGGGTGGCTCCAAGTGAATCAAAGTCAGGATCAGCTGCGGGCCGGATCGGGAGCAGGCCCGGGAGGTCGGTGTCGGGAGCGATGTGGTCACGCCAGTCCGCCCGCATTTCGTCCAGGATGAGACCCCATGCCGGACCAGTTGCGTACGCGAACGTGCGAACGAATGAAGCGGCGTCCTCGGCCTCTTCCAGGTCCCGTGCTGCCGCCTCCCTTGCCGCTTCCAGGTCAAGGCCGGAAAGCCGGAGCCCCGTGTACTGGGCAAGACCCTCATGGAGGAGCAGGGCGTTCTCGGCGGACGCGGCATCGGGGAATATTGCCAGACGCGCGTTGCGGGCAGCGAGCGCATCGCCCACCCGGGATGCGTCACCGCGTAGGGCGGCGGCAAGCGCACGCATCTCCAGAATGAGCCAGTAGCGTCCGTCCCTGGAGCCCAGGTGCGGATTCGAGCCGCCCTCCTGCGGCAGCCCGGCCTGAGGTTGTATGCGGTGGAACGCCTCGTGCGACAACAGGCGACGTAGCCCCGTTTCGGTCTCAGGAAGCGGCCAGGCCATCATGGTCCACCGGTGTTCACCCCAGTCGGTGGCGGTGTTGGCAATGGGCACCGAGTCGGGCAGCACACCCTTCCAGAAGCCGGCTTCCTCGGCAAAGCCGGGGGCCGGACGGGTGGCCCACGCCAGGCGCGAATCGGGATCGGCGATCATCAGCGGCCCATCCAGGGACACACCCCAGAGGTGTCCGGAGTCCTCCTCAGCGAGCCTTGTGAGAGCGGTAGCCACCAAGCGGGCATCTTGCCAAGACGGCTGAGCCGCCAGGGGAGGCGCGAGCAGCAGGATCAGGAGAGGGAGAGCACGCATGGTGAGATAACGGGGCAACTGAGCGAATCTTGCCCCCCTACCGTCTGACAGCTCTGCTCCCCTGCGTCAGCGCCCCTCCGGGTACGTCTGGCTCGAAGACCGCGGGGTGAGACACCAGGCCCGCTGAGGAGTCCGGCACCAATACGTTGAAGTGGAGATGCGAGCGACTGGTGAAGCCAGTGAGGCCTGAAAGTCCGATCGGCTGTCCACGTTTCACAGAGTCCCGCAAGGCGACCAGACTGCCGCCGGGCTGCAAATGCACGTACTGCGTGTAGAGGCCCGACTGCGGGTGGAAGAGCGTGATGTAATTGGCGTGATCGCGGTACTTGCGGTTGTTGCCGCCTGCTGTGTTCTCGTCAACGAGTCCGATGACCATGCCGTCGGCGGCGGCCGTCACGGTGTCCCCGACCGCAAGGGCAAAATCCAGCGCATACCGGGCAAACGGATAGTTGTGGGAGAACGAGCCGTAGTATCCCTGAATGACCCGGTACCAGCGTCCTGCCGGAAAGGGCAGGGAGAGGGTCTCCGCGCGCACCGGCCAATCGAGCGAGCCAAAAGTGAGGCTGCCGCGAACGGCGCTCGAAAGAGACGTCGAGTCCAGGCCTGGAGCGTGCACACGAATCGGCTTCTCGGACAACGGCGCCAGGACGAATGCGGTGTCCAGGGCAATCGCGTCCGAAGTCAACTGCACCCGCATGGGGCTGGGAACCGTGTTGTGCACGGTCACCACAAGCGAGTCGCCCCGGAGTTCACGATCCATGCGCACGTCATTCTGGCGAGTGACGGGCTCCGGGAGCGACTGGCAGCCGGCTAGCAGGATGACCAGAAACAGGCGATACACGCCCCGAAGATACACCCCGGTTATGCGCTGGATCTGGTCTGCCGATACCGGAGGCATGCCAAGTCTCGTTGCGTTTCTGACATTGCTGTTCAGCCTGGTCGCAGGCATGAAGGACCCCTGGTCTCCGCTAAGGGCGAGGGCCGACGCCGGCTCGTCCTACGATCGTCTGCAGTGGGGCATGATGAACTGGTTCGGAGCACAGGGTCTGTCATACAAAACGCTTCTGGCGGATCCCGCGGTCGATGCCGAGTTGGGCCGAAAACTCATCACTGAGGAGGCCCTGGACGGCAACTGGATGGCCGGGCCTATCTATCTCTACAAGCTCGAAAGACCGTCTCCCGATCGCTGGAAAAAGCTTGCCGAAGCGGGCCACCCCATGGCTGTTTCCATGCACGCGCTGGACGTGGCTCTGTCTCACTGTGGTGATGGCGTCGTTCCGGAGCCGGAGATCGTGACCTTTCAGGCCCGGTACCTGCCACGCATGGATCTAATGGGTCAGTTGGACCGAATGCCGAGGAATCCCAACGCTCGCTCCCGACGCATCGAGGGGGTGACCAAGGAATATCTGACAACCGTGTATTTCGTCGAAAACATCAACCTGCACGTGCCGGAGATCTGCGGCAACGCCAGCCAGATCCTCCAGTACCTGGGCTACACGGATCCGGCTTGACCGGATCACTCGCCGACAGGCGATGCTACTGCCCGCTCCAGGGCATGCCATGCCAGTAACGCGCAACGTGCTCGGGTTGGTTGGTCCTTGACCGCCACGAGCGCAAGCAGGTCCTCCGTCGGGGCCGCATCGAACAGTCGACTCCGCATGGAAGGCAGCGCCTCCACCGGCACGCCACGTGCTGCTTCCGTCATCATGGAGGCGGACGCCTTGGACAGCGCGCAACCAAACCCGTGGAAGTGAACGGCGCGCACCACACCGGCTTCGACACGGGCCCACACGGTGTATTTGTCGCCGCACAGGGGATTGTACCCGCCGGCGCTGTGCGTGGCATCCGCCAGCTCCCCAAAATTTCGGGGGTTGGCATCGTGGTCGAGAATGACGGCCTGTGCCAGTTCGGCTTCCATCAAACCAGCCTGATGGGCAGCGTGCGCACAGGAGTGCCGGTGGCCTGCAGGATCGCCCCGGTGAGGGCGGGCGCCAGCGGCGGCACACCAGGCTCGCCGACGCCTCCCGCCGGCAACCGGGATTCCACGATGTGTACGTGCGTCTCCGGCGTCTCGTCGAGAGCCAGGAGCCGATAGGTGTCGAAGTTACCCGTTGTGACTGCCCCATCGGCCGCCTCGATGCCATCCTTAAGGGCGAGCGTCAGTCCGAAGACCACCGCCCCCTCCATCTGACTCCGGATGCGGTCCAGATTGACGGCGATGCCGCAATCCACAGCGCAATCTACCCGGTGAACACGGATCTGGCCGTTCTCGACGGAGGCGTGTACGGCGTGGGCCACATAGCTGGAGAAGCTGAAGTGGCCCGCGATGCCCATGCCGTGCCCGGGCGGGAGCTCTCGGCCCCATCCGGCCTCGTCCGCGGCAAGGTTGATGACGCCCTTCAGTCGTGCCGTATCCAGCACCGGCGGACGCGGATACAAATCAGCCATCTCACGGTCCGGCCCAATCAGTTCCAGCAGCACTTCGCGAGCGTCTCTTCCTGACGCATGTGCGATCTCCGAAGCGAACGCATTGACCGAGAAGCCCTGCTGGATGTTGTACACCGAGCGCAGCCAGCCAATGCGCTGATGGGCGATGGCCTCACAGGCCTCCACACGCATACTGGGAATGACGTACGGACAGGTTCGCGCCCCTGAGCTGAGTTCGCCGGCTCCCGGACCCATGACGTTGGGCTGGAAGGTGGATCCGATCGTAGGGAAGGCTACGCGATGCAACCAGCCCGTGACCTGCCCGGAGGCATCCAGCGATGCCTTCATGTACTGAGCGCTGGGTGGGTGAAAGTAGTCGTGGCGCAGGTCGTCCTCCCTGCTCCAGGTCACCTTCACCGGCGCCCCGACCGCACGGCTGAGCAGGGCCGCCTCGACACAGTAGTCAGGCTTTGACTTGCGACCGAATCCGCCACCCAGGAACGTGACGTGCACGGTGACCTGTTCGGGGTCCACCCCAAGCGCGCCGGCCACGGATGCCCGTGCAGTTTGCGGTGCCTGAGAGGGTGCCCAGACCTCACAGCTGCCATCGTCCTTGACGTGCGCCACCGCGTTGGGAGGCTCCATGGGTGCGTGAGGGAGCATGGCCACATGGTACACGGCCTCCACGGTTTGAGCAGCGTCATTGAAGGCCTCGTCCACATCACCTGACTCTCGGACCACGTTCCCGGGAGCGGTTACGGAGGATTCCAGGGCGGCACGTTCTCCCGCGCTCGACCAGGACTGGTGCTCGGACTCTTCCCATTCGGTGACCAGCTCATCTCGCCCGCGGAAGGCCGCCCACGTATTGTCTGCGATGACCGCCACACCTCCCAACGCCTGGAAGGCGGGGGGCAGCGTGGCGTCGGGAAGTACCACGACATCGCGCACGCCGGGCACGGCGCGGGCGGCGGAGTCGTCTACCCGGCGCAGGCGTCCACCCATGACGGGTGAACGCTGGATCGCCGCGTGCACCATGTCCGGCACCTGCACATCGATCCCGTATTCGGCGGAGCCCGTTACAAAAGCCCGATTGTCCCGGCCCTGGATGTCCGTGCCGATGTAGCGCCACTCCTCCTGAGGGCGGAAAACCGGATCGCTCGGTACGGCTTGAGACGCCGCGGCCTGGGCAAGCTCGCCGAAAGAGAGGCGCCTGCCGTCGCTGTGCAGCACCTCGTGCACGCCCATCCTGCATTCCTGCGTGTCCGTCTGCCAGGTCTCGGCAGCTGCGGCCAGAAGCATCAATCGGGCGGACGCACCTGCACGACGCCAATCGTCAAAGTGATTCCGAATGGAGCGGGAGCCATCCGTGTTCTGGTTGCCGAAACGGGGGTGGCCGTCTGCCTGAAGAATGTGGCAGCGATCCCAGTCGGCACCCATCTCGTCGGCGATCACCGCGGGCACGCTCGATCGAATTCCCTGTCCCATTTCTGAGCGCGAGCAGACCAGGAAGACGTCGCCGTTCGTGTTCAGGCCAATGAATACGTTGGGCTGAAACTCGGAATCGCTCAGGGATCCGACCGGCTCTGCCCGGTCCGGCCATTGTGCCAGGTTGTCGCTGCGACACCCCGAAAAGACGCCGAGAACAAATACCGACCCTGCGCCCAGGGCGGTGGTCTTCAGGAAGCGTCGTCGCGATACGTTGAGGATCTGCAGCGATTCGGACGGGGTCGGGGCCTTCAGGCCCGAGAGTTCAAGTGCGTACATGATCTAGGCCCCCTTCTCTGCCGCCAGCAGAATGGCGGCTTTGATGCGCTTGTAGGTCCCGCAGCGGCATAGATTACCCGACTGGTTGCGATCCACGTCATCCGGCGTTGGATTCGGGGTGTCCTGCATCCACGCCGCAGCCCGCATGAGCTGACCGGATTGACAGTAGCCGCATTGGGGGACGTTGAGTTCGTTCCAGGCCAGCTGTAGGGGATGCGAGCCGTCAGGTGACAGCCCCTCGATCGTGGTGATCTCGGAACCGGCCACTCCGGCGATGGCCGCAACGCAGGAGCGCTGCGCACTACCGTCCACGTGCACTTCGCATGCGCCGCAATAGGCGCTTCCGCAGCCGAACTTGGTGCCGGTCAGTCCGAGGATATCGCGGAGCACCCAGAGCAGCGGCATGTCCGCCTCGGCTTCGACGGTGTGCAGCTCCCCGTTGACGGTTAGGGTATAGGTGGGCATGTGTATTGGGGTCTCTTGACTCCAACGTATTCAACGCAGGCTCCGGGGGCAATGGAGCGCAAAGTGGGACTGGTCTGGTTTTTGTCGTCAAGTCGGGCCGACCAGCCCCCGTCCGACCCCCGCGTGAGCCCCACTCGCTTCAATCCCTCCGCAACGCACCCGCAGTCTCATCCGGGCGGTGTTTTCCTCGCTGTACTCGGTCCGGACGGCTGTGGCAAGAGTTCAGTCATAGACGCATTGGTTCAGGAACTCGGAAACACATTCCGGGGAACGCGGCGCTTTCACTTTCGGCCCTCGCTGGGCAGGGGCGATGGTCCGGTGGTAACCGACCCCTACGCAGCGCCTCCCCGTTCACCGGCCGGGAGCGTCGCCAAGCTGGCGTACTACTGGGCCGACTACGTATTCGGTTACCTGATGCGAATCCGAGCGGGGAGGCAGTCAGAGTTGGTGGTATTCGATCGCTACGTGCATGACATCGCAGCCGACCCGATTCGATACCGATACGGAGGGCCGATGTGGGCAGTGCATGCGCTTGAGCGATTGGTGCCTGGGCCCGACCTGTGCCTGGTGCTGGATGCGCCGGCGGAGGTCCTTCAGGCCAGGAAACAGGAAGTGACTCTCGAGCAGTCCCGGCAACAGCGTGACGCATATCGCAGGCTGGCCGAACGCGTGCCTGAGGCGCATTTGCTCGATGCGTCCAGGCCCCTCGACGAAGTGGTTGAACATGCACGCTGCCTGGTGCTCAGGCAGGCGGCCTCCGGCCCACGTCCTGCTCTTCGGCGAACGCGAGCAGTGCGCGCCTCTGCCGAACGCGCCTGATTGTGCCCAGGCTGAGGCCTCGCCTGACGTTGCATACACTACGGAAATCGGCTCTGTGAATCCGATTTCACCGAGGGGTATGCATCAAAACGTTCAAAACGTTCGTCCCATCGGTTACAAGTTCAAGCGCCGTTCGAGATATTCGGGGTCGGCGATACTCCACACACCGATCCCATGGCCAAACTCGACATCCTCCCTGCAGACCGTCCCGTCGACGGTTTGATGCGTCCTTTCCAGCGCTTCTTCCGTCTTGAAGCAGCTTCTGGACTGCTCCTGCTGGCGACCGCTGCCATCGCCCTGATCTGGGCAAACAGTCCGTGGGCCGATGCCTACTTCAGTCTGTGGCAGACCCGTGTCGTGGCCGGAGCAGGGCCGCTGATGGTCGACAAGCCATTGCTGCTGTGGGTGAACGACGGCCTTATGGCCATCTTCTTTTTCCTGGTAGGCCTGGAGATCAAGCGTGAGGTCCTCGTTGGTGAGCTGCGCAGTCCCCGCAAGGCGATGCTGGCCATCATGGCGGCTATCGGGGGCATGGTTGTTCCGGCCGGCCTCTATGTGCTGGTCACGGGGGGCACGCCGTTTGTCAACGGTTGGGGCATCCCGATGGCAACGGACATTGCATTTGCCTTGGGTGTGCTGGCGTTGCTGGGCTCCCGGGCCCCCGTGTCACTGAAGATTTTCCTTACGGCGCTGGCGATCATCGACGACCTCGGTGCCGTCATGGTTATCGCGCTGTTCTACACCGCAGAAATCAAGATGACCGCGCTCGGCGTGGCCGCGGTGGCCCTCGTCATCCTGATGGTGGGCAACCGGCTGCGCGTGCATCGAACCGCGTTCTATGTGGTGTTCGGGCTGGTTCTCTGGCTGGCGTTCCTGAAGTCCGGCGTGCATGCAACCATCGCCGGTGTGTTGTTGGCACTGACCATTCCGGCCTCGCGTCGCATCGACACCACAGATTTTGCCAGTAAGGCCGATCGATTCATGGGCATTCTGCGGGGAGACAACACGACCGACCGCGCGGATGCCGTTCATGCCCTCGAGGTACTCTCGCGGGGAGCCGAAACCCCGCTGGCACGCTTTGAGCATAGCCTGCATCCGTGGGTGGCCTACTTCATCATGCCTGTCTTTGCCCTGGCCAATGCGGGTGTGGCGCTGGGTGGAATGAACTGGGGAGAGGCGCTCGGCCACCCGGTCACGGTCGGCCTGGTGCTCGGCCTCTTCGTCGGCAAGCAGCTCGGCGTGACGCTCTTCTCGTGGCTCGCAGTACGCCTGGGTTGGGCTTCTCTACCTGAGGGTGTCACCTGGAGACAGGTTTACGGCGTCTCTCTGCTGACGGGTATTGGATTCACCATGTCCCTGTTCATAGCGAACCTGTCGTTCGCAGAGCCGGCGATCCTGGATCTGGCCAAGATCGGCATTCTCGGTGCCTCGTTGGTGGCCGGAGTCGGTGGCTATCTGGTGCTCAAGAGCTCGCTTTCCAAAGAACCTGCGCTTGAATAGCAGGGCTCGACGGCCGATACCGGGGACTCACCAGTCCCCAATCGCATGTACAAGCTTGTGCCGGCGGCTCTGCTGTCGATTGTCGCGCTCTCTTTCCTGGCGGTGAATCCAACGCCGCTGGCCAAGGCCATGGATACCTTCTCGGACCAGCGGCCCGATAGCATGACCCCTGAGGGGTACAGCCAGGCGCTTGAACGACATGAGTCCGGAGAGACACGCTGGACCCTGCAGGTGGGCATGCATCACTTCTGGGGAGGGTTCCTTCCCGAAGGGGTGGAGCGGGACAGCCTGTGGGGACGGGACCTCATTCGCCAGGCGATGGAAGCGGGCAATCCGCACGCCGGGACCATGTGGTACCACTTCGTAGATCGAACCCACGAAGGTCTGAAGGCGGCCGCAGCGGCCGGGGATCTTCACTCCATCGAGCTGATGGCGATGTTGGAGGCCCGTCGTTTTTGCGAAGTCGGCGAAATGCCTCCTGGCCATATGGAGGCTTTTCTGGAGGACTACCGTGACGTCATGACGCCGGAGCACTATCGCCGGCACATGGGCCAGCACGGCGTGTTTGGTGGTGCCATGACGGTGGAGGAGCGCCATCGCGAGGCCCGGTCGAACATCCTGAACGGCATCCCGGACCGCTTCCGGTCAGTCTGCGATCACACCACCAGCTTCGAAAGGCTCCTGCCGAAAGACTGAGGTCTTGCGCACACCACGGCGGGATTATATGTTACTAATCAGTAACATAAAGGAGTCCGGCCATGCTGACACAGGACACGAAGTACGATCTCGACATCGATATCGAGATCACGGTCGACGCGCCGATCGAGCGTGTCTTCGAAGCGCTGATTCACCGAATGGGTGCCGGAAACAAGGGAGCAGAGAATGCGCCCATGCCCATGGTGCTGGAGCGACGGCCGGGTGGTCGGTGGTTCCGCGACCTCGGGGACGACGCCGGTCATCTTTGGGGCCACGTACAGTCCATCCGGCCGCCTAGTCTGCTGGAGATCTGCGGGCCGCTCATGATGTCGGCGCCCGTCACCAACAATGTCATTACCCGCCTCAAGGAAACCGATGCCGGAACGGTAGTCACGTTTCGCCACACGGCACACGGTCCTGTGGAGCCCGAATGGGAAGACGGCATGCGAGAGGGATGGGCGGAATGGCTTGGTGACGTCAAGGCCGATTCGGAGTAGTGTGCGCAGACGATCTGGATCCGGTCTGGAAAGCCCTTTCCGACCCCACACGTCGCCGCATTCTGGACTACCTGCGTGAGGGCCCCCGCATCACGGGGGAGATTGTCGAGCAGTTTCCCGAGTTGTCCAGAGTCGGTGTGGTGAAGCACATCGATGTACTCAGGGATGCCGGACTGATCCTGGTTCGCAAGGACGGTCGCCGGCGCATCAACCGACTGAACCCCGTGCCCATTCGACAGATCTACAATCGATGGGTGCGTGGATTCGAGGGGCTTTGGAGCGGGGTGCTCGCCGACCTGGCGGAGGACCTGACGGGATGAGGCGGGTTCCTCGACGCAGCTTGCTGTTCAACCCCCGCTGATGCGGGTACCGTCCTGTATCAGGTCGGAGGGAAATCGCACCACACGATCTCCGTCTTCCAGACCCGCTTGAATCTCGGCCCATTCAGGGGTGATGACACCGGGTGTGACGGAGGTCAGTGCAGCTCGACCGTCCTGAACGGCGTACACCTGCCAGGAGTCTGCATCGCGGAAAAGCGCGGTCGAAGGCACGCGAAGGACATTCTCCTTTCGGTCCGCCTGAATGGCGGCGTCTACCCGGAACCCTGCACCGAGTCCAGCCGGACTCTCCCCAAGGTCCACCACGACGTTGACGCGCTGCTCCTCCACTCCCAAAGAGGAGATCTTGGTGAACGCGGCGGGTTCCACCAGCCTTACCGAGCCGGTGAGCACGCGACTGCCGCCCCATCCATCGATCCGCACGGCCTGTCCGGCCCGCACCCGGACGGCGTCCTGCGATCGCACGTCAATAAGCACCTCCAGGCCGCCGGCATCTCCGACCACCAACAGGGGCTCGCCGGGCCCGACCAAACGGGCCGAGCGCTCCGGAATACGAAGTACCTGGCCGTCTGCCGGAGTGCGCACGAGTAAATCTCCTCCCTGGCGAGCGGCAGCTTGCGAAGCCTGCAGGTCCGCACGCGCTGTGGACAACCCGCTCCGCGCGGCCTCCAACTCCCGCTCGGCGCTTGCCATGGCCAATTGGGCGCGCTCCAGTTCGGCCGCGCTGATAATGCTGTCCTGTGCCAGCGCGTCAGAACGGCTGAGATCTCGCCTGGCCTGGCTCAGAACCGCATCGGCCTGTGCCACCCGGGACTCCAGGGCTTCGGTCTGGGCGGCACCCGCGGCTATGCGGGCATCCAGCACGGCGGCCTGTCGCGGATCGTTGGGCGCGGGTGTGATACGTGCCACCACCTGACCCGTCGCCACCCGTTCGCCTTCCCGCAGTTCGATGCGACTGACCGTCCCACCAACAGGTGCCGTGATGACAAACTGCTCGCGGAGCCGGGTCACGCCGTCCTCGGAGACGGTCTGCACAACGGGTCCCTGTTCCACGACGGCTACCTCCGTCGACACGGCGGTGTCTCGCCCCAATAGCGCAGCGGCCGCAACCACAACAACCAGCACGGCCCCAATGATGTAGCGCCTCTTCATGTTCATTCGCGAGTTTTCAGAACCTTGATCAGGTCCATTCGGTGCAGCCGACGCCGCACAATGAGACCGCTCAGTACACCCGCGGCAATGGTGATCCCGGCGGCCCAGAGAAAGGTGCCGGCATCCACCACCATGGGCACGCGGTAGCTCTCGTTCTGTATGGCCGTTGCGGTCAGGAAGGCCAGCGCGTAGCCCATCGCCCATCCAATTGGAATGGCGGTGAGCGTGATGAGACCCTGCTCACCCAGCAGGATGGTGCTCACCTCTCGCTCCGTAAAGCCCAGCACACGCAGGCTGGCCAATTCGCGGCCGCGTTCCGACAGGGCGATGCGGGCTCCGTTGTAGATCACCGCGACGGCAATGACGCAGGAGAAGCCGAGGATGAAGAACACCGAGATGAGCAGGCTCTCGTCCATCTGTTTCTGGAACGACGCCAGCATCTGCGCAGGTGATGCCACGCTGGCGACCACCGGCAGGTCACGCAACTGGCGGCCAACTTTCTCCCCCGCGCCATCGTCAATGCGCAGGAGGGCCATATTCGCGGACGGGGGACCGGCCCTGAGCCGGTTGAGTGCCTCGCGGTCCATGTAGGCGGAGAGTCCCAGGAAGTCCTCTACGACTCCGGCAACCGGCGCACTGACGCGCCGCCGCTCGCCATCCAGAAATTCCATGGTGACTGACGTTCCGGGCTCAAGACGAAGCTGGTCCGCCAACATGCGACTCATGACGACGCCGGATACAGGTATGGGGTGTCGTCTGCCGGAGCGCCCCACGACGTGGCGCAGCGCGGAGCCCGCGGGCAATCCGAGAATGGCGTTCTCTTCCTGAACGGGGCCATGCACAAACCGCACAGGTGCCGTGCTTACGGTCTCGACGTGCTGAACCCCGTCCAGTCCGCCCAGCGCATGGGTGACGTCGAGTCCGACCGGCCGGTTGAAGGTGACCGAAATATCCTCTCGTTGGGAGAGGTCGAACTGCAGCCTCATCAGCAGGTCTACACCGTCAAACATGAACATGCCGACGACCAGGATTGCAACCGCATAGGCCACGCCGAGTGCGGAAAGTCCGCTGCGCACCGGCGTGCGCTCTACGTTGCGCAGGATCATGCGTGCAGCCGGTGGCACGAGCTTGCCGATACCGAGTCGCTCGACCGGTCCGGGCTTGAACGAGGCCGGTGGCTCCGGTCTCATGGCCTCGGCAGGGGGCAGCTTGACAGCCCGCCTGACGCCGCTGAGCGCCCCCGCCGTTGCTGCAAGCACCGAAATGACGAGGGCCACCAGTACCAGGCCCGGATTGGCGATAAAGACCAGCTCCGGGAATCCAAAGAACTGGCCGTACAACTCCACCATGGATTGTCCGAGTGCCACACCCGCCCCGATGCCCACCAGGGCACCCAGAAACACCGCAGCCAACGCAAACCGGAAGTAGTACCCGCCGACCTCCCAGTCCGAATAGCCGAACGCCTTCAATACCGCGATCTCGGTGCGCTCGGTGGCGATCATGCGGCTCAGCACCATGTGGAGCAGGAAGGCGGCGATCCCCAGAAAAACCGCAGGGATTACGCCGCTGGTTGCGCGATTGGAATCGAGCTCGGCCTGCAGAATGAAGTGGGAGGCCTGCTCAGCACGCGGGTAGGCACCCTGCCCGCCGAAGGGCTCCAGAATGCGATCGACCGCAGCCAGCACGCCTGGCAATGCGGCCTCCGTCTCGACCTGGATCAGCACCTCGTTGAAGGCGCCGTCCAACTGAAGCAGGGGGCCGAGTGCGTCCCGATCCATCCAGACAATGCCGTAGCGCTCATCGTCAGGGTACAGGGAGCCGGGCGGCACTGCGTACGTGTGCTCGGGCGATATGGCCGTGCCGACCACCAGCGCCTCGAAGCGAATCCCGTTGAGTGACATCGCCAGCGTATCTCCCGGCTGGTAGTCGGTTGCGGCCGCAAACTTGTCGCTGAGGATGACTTCGCGCCCCCGGTTCGGCTGGACATAGCGGCCGGAGGTCAGGTGCAGATCCGACAGGGACCGACGCCTGTCCGCGGGAACCGAGTAGACGCGGCCCAGCGCAGGCATGGAGAGACCGGGCACAAACAGGTTGGCGGTTGAGCCCACCCGGGAGGAGACGGACGTCACGCCATCGACCGCCGAGATGCGAGCCAGCACGGCCTCCGGTGCGGACTCGAGCACGGCCCAGGCGTCCGGAAAGCGCGTCTGACTGTAGTACTCGGCCTGCGCCGTGACCAGCGACTGGTACGTACCACGAAGCGTGAGCACGGTCATGATGCCGACGGCGACCACCGCAGCGATGGAGAGTACGGGACCCCGTGTGCGCCACAGTTCCCGAACGAGTCGTCTGTTAAGCATACGCATCACCACTCCACCTCCGAGATGTCGGCCCTCTCCGCGTGTTCGATGCGCTCTACGATGCGTCCGCTGCTCATGTGCAGAACCCGATCCGCCAACGCGCCGATGGCCGCATTGTGTGTGATAACTGCCGTGGTCGTGCCCGTTTCCCGATTCACCGTGTCGAGAACGCGGAGCACCCGACGCCCGGTGGACAGGTCCAGGGCGCCGGTCGGCTCATCGCACAACAGGACGTCGGGACGTTTGGCAACCGCGCGTGCAATCGCCACCCGCTGCTGCTCGCCGCCCGACAACTGAGCGGGGAAGTGGTCCTGCCGGTCAGCGAGCCCAACGAGCTCGAGGGCCTCGGAGGGCGGCATCGGGTCTCGCGCGATTTCGGTGACCAGTTCCACGTTTTCCCGTGCCGTCAGGCTCGGAATGAGGTTGTAGAACTGGAAAATGAAGCCGACGGACTCGCGGCGATAGCGCGTCAGCTCGCGAGGCGTCGCAGCGGTGAGTTCCGTGTCGCGGTACCAGGCCTCCCCGGAGGTTGCGGTGTCCAGGCCGCCCAGGATGTTCAGCAGGGTGCTCTTGCCGCTGCCGGAGGCGCCCAGCAGAACGACCAGCTCTCCCTCACACAATTCCAGATCGATATCGCGGAGCGCATCGACGGTGACCTGTCCCATTTCGTAGGACTTGCACAGACGTCGTGTCCGATAGACGGCCGCGCGCCGGGGGAAAGCGCTCTCGTCCGGGGCAGGGTTCACTTCACATACGTGTCCATCCAGTCAACAAAACGGGCCCACATATCGAGTTTGTGCTCAATGGCACGCGGCGTATGGGACTCGTATGGGTACTCATACAGGACGGCAGTCTTCCCGTGTTCAGTCAATGCGTGAATCATTCGCCTAGACTGTACGGGAAACGTGCCGGTGTTGTTGTCGTCGCCGCCATGGTAGAGCAGCAGCGGCGTATCGATCTGGTCTGCCCTGAAGAAGGGCGACATTTCGATGTACGTGTGCGGGGCTTCCCAGATGGTTCGACGTTCGGCCTGGAAGCCGCTCGGCGTCAGGGACCGGTTATAGGCCCCATCGCCCGCGATGCCTGCCTTGAAGAATGGTGCGTTGGCCAGAATGTTGGCTGTGGCGAACGCGCCGTAGCTGTGGCCTCCGTGGCCGATTCGGTCGATGTCGACGACTCCCAGTCCGTCTACCGCCCGGATGGCGGCGTACATGGCGTCCACAAGACTGCCGATGTACGTGTCGTTGTAGTTCTCGCCGACGATGGGAATGTCCGGATACACCAGGGCGTAGCCGGCTTTCAGCCAGAGGTCACTCCAGCGCAGCCAACTCATGTGGGTGAATGCGTTGTGGTTTCTCCTTCGGATGGCGGCGTGCTCATAGCCTTCGGCCGTCGTGTACTCGCGCGGATACGTCCAAAAGATGGCCGGGACCCTGGTGCCAGGCTCATAATCCACCGGCAGGCTGACCCGGCCCTGCACCTGCAAGCCGTCACGGCGCTCAAAGGAGAAGTCGATGCGCTCTGCGGCGGTCACTTCGGGGAAGGGGTCCTCATTCGCGGTGAGCTGGATCCAGCGCTCGCCTTCGACGAGATAGGTCTGGGGGTAGAGGGTGACGGATTCCCGCTGCACCAGCAAACGGGACATGTCGTCGTCCAGCGCTGCCAGGGGGCGGTCCCACGACGTGCGGGTTCCCTCGAACACGCGGGTGGATTCACCATCGAGCACGATCCGGTCGATGAACGGTTGCGGTTTGAACTCGGCATTGTATCCGGGTCCCTGCAGGAATGCAGCAGAGCCGTCCGAACTGAGCACGGCGTATTCGATGCCGTTGCCCGTGCGCCGGGTGACCAGGTCTCCGGGGAGCGAGGTAGGGTCGTCCGTTTCGTGGAAGTCGACGAGCATGTGCCGGGCATGCGGGTCCCCCCGCCACCACGCCACGCCGGACTTGCCGCCTTGCCGGACCTCCGCAAAGACGGTCTGGCCGTCCCTGCTCAGAGAGGCGCTGCTGATGCGGCCCTGAGAGTCGGCCAGGGTGTCGGCAGCAGTAAGATCCCAGGGCGCGGCCGCTCGGCGCACCGTGTCCGGGCCATCGTCCGAGTTCTGAAGGAACAGCAGTCCTGAGCCGTCGGGGGCCCAGGAAAAGTCCCTGGGCTCGTTTCCACCGTTACCGCCTCCGCCTTCCCGCAACGGTTGGTACGACAGTTCCCTCTCTTCACCCGTGGTGAGGTTGAGCAGTACGGTCCGTCTCGGAAATCCACGGTAGCTGGTCCGGTAGCTGAACGGTCGTTCGATGCGGGAGGCAATAGCCCAGGCGCCGTCCGGACTGACGCGCACCGATTCCCACATGGACGCGGAGCCAACTTCTCGTACCCGACCGCGAGCGTCGACCGCAGCGAGTTGAGAAGTGGTGTAGTGCTCAAAAAGGGCCTCTTCCCACGGGTCTTCCAGCAGGTTGGGCCAGGTTCGAGATGAGGTCGGTTCCGTCCGCGTCCGGCGCACGATCGGACCGGAGGGAACAGGATTCCAGGCCGGCTCCGGACCCCGGTCCTCCGGCACGAACAGCGTCACCACGGAGCCGTCGGGCAGCCACTGAACCATGCGGGAAACCGTGCTTCGAGCGCCTACGGTGGCCAGCACACGGCGCGAGGACATGGAGCGCGCCCTTCCGGTTGCGGCATCGGCGGTCCAGAGTTCGGTGTGGTTCGGCAGGTGGGCGAGAAACGCGATGCGGTTGCCGTCGGGCGACCAGACCATGTCGGACACAAAGGTGCCCTCGGGCAGCGTAACGGGGCGCATGGTCCCGGAGTCGAGGTCAAAAAACGACAGGCCGTTGGTGCCCCATGTCTCCAGGTGCCAGATCCGGTCGGTGGCCGGTCTAAGCTCCAGCTCGCCCAGCCGGTAGGTCTTCCGGGACATGCGATCCAGCGTCGACAGCTCGGTCTGGCGGGGCACCAGCACGTGGCGTGCGTTCGGGCTGACATTGCTCAGAGAGACGTAGTTCTTGTCGGTCTGCAGGGCCCGTGCGATGGACTCCGGAGGCTGGACATAAACCGCGTGATCCGGGTTTTCGGTGGGGTGGTCCTGGGCGACGGCCGGCGTCGTCAGCAGGAGTGCGGCGAAGAGGAGGAAGCGCATGCAGCTCAGCAGGAACGATGTGGGGCGGCAGTATACAGGCGCGCGTCGTGCATATCTTTTAATTCATTAGTTGCAACAATCGGCAAAACGGTCGTATAGTTGCGCTAAAGAATTAAGAGTTGCTGATGGCACGCTCGAAATCACCGACCCTGACCGACGCTGAACTTCGCCTCATGCGCGTTCTGTGGCGCAGAGGTCCGTCTACCGTCGCCGAAGTCACCGATGCACTGAAAGGAGACGACAAGGTGGCCTATTCCACGGTTCAGACCACCATGCGCATCCTCGAAGAGAAGGGCTATCTGACCCACCACAAGGAGGGACGTGCGTTCGTGTACTCCGCGCAGGTAGGCGCCGGACAGGCTCGCCAAAGCGCATTGCGCTACGTGCTGGATCGCTTCTTCAACAACTCCCCCGAACTCCTGCTCATGAATGTCATCGAGTCCGAGGAAATCGACCTGGAGAACGCCGAACAGATTCGGGATCTCCTGCGAGCCTCCGGCCTGGATGAGGAGGTATCCTCATGACGTTGCACCAACTGGCCTCCGGACTGGCGGAGGTTCTCGGCCACGGACTGTGGGCTTCTGTACTCATTGTCGGACTCGCCGCTCTTGCGGTGCGCGTGCTCGATACGCGCGGTCGCTCGAATGCCACGACGCGACATACCATCTGGACGGCCGCCCTGGCCGGTGTGTTGCTGCTGCATCTGGCGCTGGCTTCGCCCTGGCGCGCGGTTGACGGGGTAGAGACGTGGTCCGTTCCGGAAACGCAGGTAGCGGAGATCCTGCCCTCGACCGATGTTCTTCCGGAAGTGCTTCCGGCAGTTCAGGTCCCCGAGGGACTGACTCTTCCTCAGATCGCGGGGCCGGTGCTTCTGGCTCTCGGTGTGGTCTGGCTTCTCGGTGCCTTGCTCGCCCTGGCCCGCATTGTGCAGGCCGTGCGATCGGTCCGTCGCCTAAAGCGCGGTGCGAGCGCGTTGCCGGAAGACCTGACGGATTGGCTGCAGGCCCGCATGCCGGGTGGCACGCGTCCTGTTCAATTTTCCACGGCGGCCGTGGCCTCGCCGGTTGCCACGGGCTACCGGAACCCCATGGTGCTTCTGCCCCCGGGGTTGCTCAGCAAGGCGGACCGGGAGACGCTGCTACAGGTGGCCCTGCATGAGGCTGCCCACATTCACCGGCGCGACGACTGGGCACTGCTCTTTCAGCGGGTGACCGAAGCGGTGCTGTGGTTCAACCCGGCGGTGAGGGCACTGGGCCGCTGGATGCAGAGCGAACGGGAGGCCGCCTGCGACGAGTGGGTGGTTACCCGCACGGGGCGGACGGGCGACTACGTGCGCTCGCTGAGTCGCATGGTGGAGTTGCGTCTCCTGGGCGGCGACCTCATGACCGCTCCGGGACTTGCAGCCCGCGAAAGCGACATCGTCAAGCGGGTGCGGCGCCTGCTGGAGGACGGGGCGACCGTTTCTGCGAATGCCATGAAGGGTCGAACCGGCGTGGCCGTCGCGATCATCGCCCTTGTGGTTGCGCTCTCTGTGCTCAAGGCGCCGGCCCTGAGCATCGTGTGGAATAGTGACTCCGATCCCGAGGTCACGCCGGTGGCGCTTGTGGCAGACAGCCCCCTGGCACCGCTGCCGCCGCTTGCTCCGCTGCCACCCCTGGCGCCCATTCCGGATGCCCCGGCCGAGCCGCCTGAACCGGCGGAGGTCCCCGCGGCTCCGGAGCCCGTGGAGCACCCGGAGCCCCCGGTAGCCCCTGATGTTGCCGAGGATCCGGCCCTGCCGGCCGATGCTCCAGGCGTCCCGCTTCAGGTCATCGAGCCGCTCGCTTCGTCGGCGCCGCTTGTCGTGATTGACCTGGCCCCGCCTTCGATGGCCACGGCTCCGGCTATGCCCGATCAGTTGGAAGAAGGTGGGTTTTCGCAAGACCTGACCGTCAAGGGATGGCTCCGGCTGTTGCGTGTGGCCAAGGGCATCCCGTCCAGCGGGGATCGGGCTCGTCTGCTGCTGGACGCGACCAGCAAGATTCCGGCCAATGCCGAAGTCCACAAAGCACTCATCGACGCAGCGGCCTCCATTCCTTCCACCGGGGATCGTGCCCGCGTGCTGCACGCCTACAATCGCAATGTGGACCCGGCCTCCGCGCAGTACCTCGACCTCATCAGCGCGGCGCGCACCATTTCGTCCTCCGGTGACCGGGCCAACCTGCTGATAGCCATCATCAATCGGGCTCCTCGCAACGAGGCCATCGAAGAGGCGCTGATTGACGCGGCCGAGTCCGTTCCATCCACCAGTTCCCGGGAGCGTGTCCTGCGCGCCCTCATCCGATAGGTCCCATGCGAGTCGTTCGAATTGCCACTGTCTGCCTGCTGGCCCTGCTGGTCGCCGCTCCGGCTTCCGCCCAGTCGGACCGCAAGATGAACTGGAGAATGACCCACGACCATGTGGACTTCTCGGTGCGCATGGATGGTGAGGTCGAGTTTGCTTCCGACTATCGTTCGGTCACGCGCATGTCGCGGGATGCCTACCTGCGCATCCGAAAGGAAGAGCGACGTCGCGACTGGCGCCTGGACGTAGAGCGGGAGGGATCCACCATCGTGTACGACTTCCGTCGCAACGGCGATCGGATTCCGGCTGCGCAGGCTACCGAAGAAATCGGCGACCTGATCCTCTGGGTCGTGCGGGAGACGGGCATTGACGCAGAGCGTCGTGTGCGGCAATTGCTAGCCGACGGTGGTGCCGATCTGGTTTTTGACGAGATCGAGATCATTCAGTCCAGCAGCAGCTCACGACGCTACCTTCAGCACCTTGTAAATCTGGGTGACCTGGAGGAGTCGGAACTGGTCCGGGCAGCGGTCCTCGCGGAGGACGAAATCCCGTCCAGCGGAGACCGGGCGCGCTTTCTGATCAACACCGTGGATCATTTTGCGGGTCATGTCCGGGCGGAAGCGGCGTGGAGCAAGACTGCCGGTTCGGTGCCTTCCTCCGGGGATCGCGCGCGCACGCTGATGGCGGGCCTCGAGGCCGAACTGGACGCGACCCACATACTGACCGCCGCGAAAAGCATCCCGTCTTCGGGTGACAAGTCCCGCGTGCTCTTGCGGGCCATTGGCAAGGAGATGGCTCCGGCTGACATGGTGCTTCTGCTCCAGGCAGCGACTTCCGTATCGTCCTCGGGGGACCGAAGCCGGGTCCTGATAGCCGCGGCACCCCATATGGCTGCCGAAGAGGCAAGCCGAGCGGCCTATTTCGAGGCCGCGCGTGGCATCCCGAGTTCCGGAGACCGGGCTCGAGTGCTCCTTGCCGTGATTGAGAACGTTGAGCTGGATCAGCCTTCCTGGCTGGCACTTTTTCAGGCCACAACCAGTATCTCGAGTTCCGGCGACAAGGCCCGTGTACTCATGCGCGCCGTGCCGTTCGTCGAGGGAGAGCGCATGGAAGAGGCGTTTCTCGAGGCGGCCGAGTCCATTCCGTCCTCGGGAGATCGCACACGGGTGCTGACCGCGCTGGTGCGTGGCGCTCAGCCATAAACGCATCCGGTCAAGGCTAGTCCCCGGGCAGTCCGGTGCGTAACCTGCCCCGTGGCGCTAACCGAATTTGATCTGGGGCTTCTGAACGGGGACGAGGGTCCTGCCGCGCGCATGGCCATGTCCATCCTGCAGCGCATGCTGCCGGTATTCGGGGTCGACTCCTTCATGGATATCGAAGCCGCCCACATAGACTCCACAGTCTACATGGGGGTGGCCACCATGGAGTACGCCGAGCGGCTTGCGGAGATGGGCGCGCGCGTGCGTGTGCCCTCCACACTGAACGTGACCGGCGTCGACGAGCACGGGTGGCAGGACTGGGAGGTCCCGGAAAACGTCGCCCAGAACGCTCTGCGCCAGATGAAGGCCTACGCGTCCATGGGCTGCATCCAGACGTGGACCTGCGCGCCGTACCAGACCGAGCATCGGCCGACGTTTGGCCAGCAGATTGCAGCCGGAGAATCCAACGTAATCGGCTTTTACAATTCCGTGATCGGGGCCAGGACGGAACGCTACCCGGATTTGCTCGACATCTGTGCGGCCATCACGGGCCGCGTGCCTGCTGCGGGGCTGCACCTGGATGAAGGACGACGGGGTACCACCTTGCTCCGCCTCGATGCGGTTCCGGTAGCGCTACAGGAAGACCCGGCGTTCTGGCCGGTCCTGGGTCATCTTCTCGGGCGATGGGCTCCGGACGGCATTCCGGTCGTGGACGGGTTAACCGTAACCCCCAGCGATGACGACCTCAAGGCGGTCTGCGCCGGTGCCGCCAGTTCCGGCGCCATCGCCCTCTTCCACCTGGTCGGGATCACGCCAGAGGCGCCTTCCACACGCGATGCTTTTCAGGCCCCTCCCCCAGCTGCCAGGCGGGTCAGTCTAGATGATCTGAGGAAGGCCTACCACGAGCTGAGCACCTCTTCCGGAAGCGCTCTTGACCTGGTGGTGCTGGGCAGTCCACACTTTTCCTACGACGAGTTCCGGGCGCTGGCCGGACTGGTTCAGGGGCGACGCAAGGCGGATCAGGTGGAGTTTCTGATTACCTGCAGCCGTTCGGTGCGCATGATCGCGGAGGCGGCCGGACTACTGGCTCCCATCCGGGAATTCGGAGCTCGAATAACGGTGGACACCTGCCCGTTGACCTCCCCCATGTTGCCCGAGCGCATCAAGCACCTCATGACGAACTCGGCCAAGTACGCGTACTACTCTCCCGGATTGCTCGGCGTAACCGTCAGCTACGGTCGGCTGTCCGACTGCGTAGAATCCGCAGTTGCGGGCCGTATCGAACGTGAAGAGGGGCTGTGGCGCGCATAGTCGAGGGGAAACTGGTGGTGCCGGGCGAGGCTGCGGGAATCACGCTGGCCAGCAGTGAGCCGCTCAGTTTCTGGGGTGGCTACGACCAGGCTTCCGGCGAGATCATCGACCGAAGACATCCGCTGTCGGGCGAGTGCGGGGCGGGCCGAATTCTGGTATTGCCTTACACGCGTGGCTCCAGCACATCGACGGCCATCTTGCTGGAGTCGGTGCGCGCCGGCGTTGCTCCGGCTGCCCTTGTCACCGATCGCGCGGATCTGTTCCTGGCACTCGCTTCCGTGGTGGCGCATGAGATGTACAAGGCATCGTTCCCAATTCTGGCGGTTTCGCCGGAGCAGTTTGGCGACATCCCGTCGGGAGTGCGGGCCCGACTGCTGGGAGCCTCGCTACACCTGGAGCCCGTCAGGTCGTAATGAGGTCGAGGATGTTCTCCAGCCGGGAGTTGGCCGTGCGATACATTTCCGTGTAGCCGCATCGTTGACAGGATACCGTCGAGAACTTCTTGTTCTCGATGTCAAAGATGGATGCCAATCCGCCGCCCGAGGCGCGAAAGCGATCTGTAGAAAACTCGCTGTGCCTGCATTTGGGGCACTTCCAGTTCGGGTGATTCATCTCAGGAGGGTTGAGTTCTGCCCCGTCTACGAGTCGGCCGGCCCAGGGATGCGGTGCGTGAGTTTCACCACGCCTTCCTCGGCCTCCTCCACATGAAAGCCGATCCGGCACAGCCGCTGCACGAGGCTTCGGCGCTCGCCGTCCACAAACGCCACGAGTTCGTGCACGCCCTTCTCCCGGGCGACGTCCATGATTTCTCTCACCAGCCGCGTCCCCAGACCCTGGCGTTGGTATCCATCCAGCACCGCAACGGCCAATTCAGCGGTGCGCGAGCCTTCGGGCCGTACACAGCGCGCGACTCCGATTCCCTGCTCCTCACCCATCTGATCCACGAGGGTGGCGCCCACGGCGATGTGGTTCACCTGATCCACCCGCGTGAGGTAGTCCAGCTGGGACGCGGTTGGCCGAAAGCTGGTCGCGTGGAACCGTGCGCGAAGCGTCTCGGGAGACGCCAGGGCGATCGCTCTCGCGTACAGCTCTCGATCGGTTGCCCGCAGGGGGCGCAAGCGGACTTCCCGACCGTCGGGTAGACGCCACAAGGCGGTGTGTTGCCTTCGCGCACGGTCCAGCAGTTCCATCACCTGCTCCCGGGTCCGAAGTCGCAGGCAGCGTCCTCCCCACTCTCTGATTCGGCGTTCGGTGGCCGGGACCCGCGTCAGGCGGAAGGTCAGCGTATACCAGAGGAACTCCAGATCGAACTCATCCGAGCAGCCGTCTGGCACGTTGTCCCGGTTGTCCTCCAGCCACCACCTTCGCATGATGCCCCAGGTGCACCGCCAGACAGGAAGGTCCAGCCAGATGACCAACTGCGCGCGCGGGAGCCGGACATGCAGGGTGCTGGAATAGTTGCCGTCAATCACCCAGCGATCTTCCGCTGCCCAGCGGGCAATCGTATCGACGTACTCGGTGTGCGGGGTCTTTACCCACCCGGGCTGCCAGAATGCCTTGTCCATATGGCGGACCGGCAGGCCGAGCGCCACACCCAGACGCGAGGAAAGCCAACTCTTGCCGGCCCCGGGACTCCCGATCACGGCGATGCGGTCCGGGAAGTCCACAGGGTTCATGGCTAGCGGGTCAGTTGGCGGTACTTGATGCGGTGAGGTTGATCGGCGTCGACTCCGAGGCGCTCCTTCTTGTTTTCCTCGTAGGCAGAGTAGTTACCCTCGAACCAGTAGACCTGACTGTCTCCCTCAAACGCCAGGATATGCGTGGCCAGGCGATCCAGGAACCACCGGTCGTGGCTGATCACGACGGCACAGCCCGCGAAGTTCATCAACGCCTGTTCCAGCGCCCGAACGGTGTTGACGTCCAGGTCGTTGGTGGGCTCGTCAAGCAGGAGCACGTTGGCACCCATGCGAAGGACTTTCGCCAGGTGCACACGGTTGCGCTCTCCGCCGGACAGTTCGCCGGTCAGTTTCTGCTGGTCCGGTCCGCCGAAGTTGAATCGGCCCACGTACGACCGGGAGTTGACGGCCTTGTCGCCGACCTCCACGAAGTCGAGCCCATCGGAGATCTCCTCGAACACCGTCTTGGTGGGATCGAGATCGCGATTCTGGTTCACGTAGCCCAGCTTCACGGTGTCGCCAAGACTGATGCTGCCGGTGTCCGGGTTTTCGTCTCCGGCTATCATCTTGAACAGCGTGGTCTTGCCTGCGCCGTTGGGACCGATGATGCCGACGATGCCACCCGGGGGCAACGAGAAGTTCAGGTTCTCAAACAACAGCTTGTCGTCGAACGCCTTGGAGACCCTATCGGCCTGGATTACGGTCGAGCCAAGTCGTGGCCCGGGAGCGATCGGGATCTGGATGGAGTCGTCCCGCTTCTCTTTCTGCTCCTCCACCATCTTCTCGTAAGCGGTGATGCGTGCCTTGTTCTTGGCGCGTCGACCCTTGGGCGACGTGCGCACCCACTCCAGTTCGCGCTCGATGGCCGCCCGCTTCTTGGTAGCCTGTTTTTCCTCGACAGCCAGTCTTTTGGCCTTCTGGTCCAGCCAGGACGAGTAGTTGCCCTGAAACGGAATGCCCTGGCCCCGGTCCAGCTCCAGAATCCAGCCGGCCACGTTGTCCAGGAAATAGCGATCGTGCGTCACGGCGATGACCGTGCCCTCATACCGCGCCAGATGCTGCTCCAGCCACGCCACCGATTCGGCGTCCAGGTGGTTGGTCGGCTCGTCGAGCAGCAGCACATCCGGCTCCTGCAGCAGAAGACGAACCATGGCCACGCGGCGACGCTCTCCCCCGGAGAGGTTGGTAACCGGCGTGTCACCCGGAGGGCAACGAAGCGCATCGGCCGCCATTTCGAGCTTGGACTCGAGGTCCCAGGCACCCTCGGCTTCGATCCGGTCCTGCAGCTTGGCCTGCTCGGCCATCAGGGCATCAAAGTCAGCGTCGGGATCGGCAAACGCCTCGCTGACCTCGTTGAAGCGCTTGAGCAGCGCGACGGTCTCCGCCGCACCCTCCTGGATGCACTCCATGACCGTCTTCTCCGGGTCGAGCTCCGGCTCCTGCGAGAGGTATCCAAACGTGATACCCTTGTTGGCCTCGACATGGCCCAGGTAGTCCTGATCCAGGCCGGCGATGATCTTCAGCAGCGTACTCTTGCCGGAACCGTTGAGACCGAGCACGCCGATCTTGGCTCCGTAGAAGAACGACAGGTTGATGTTCTTCAGTACCTGCTTGTTGGTAGTCCGGTAGATCTTCCCCACGTTCTGCATGGAGAAGATGATCTTCTGGTCGCTCAGGGCGCTTCCTCTTCCGTGTCTTCGGCGATGTCGGCGAGCTGCATGCGCCGCCGCACCTCCTGTATGAGTTTCTTTGTATCCAGTCGGCGGGGACGCCACACCCGAAGCTGGACTTCGCCGCGATGCGTGCCGGGTACGGCCTGCAGCAGTGCGTCCTTCTTCGGGCGTATGCAGATGCGGTCACGCACCAGACCCCGTCGCATGGTGATGGAGGACAATGCGGCCGGTTCGATCTTTATGATCCGGTCCTTCTTTCGAAGGCCCCCGAACTGTGCTTCCTCCAGATCAAGCACGAGAAACTCCTCGTCCAGGTAAACGGCTCCCTCGATTTCCGTAAAGCCCCCGTGGATATCGGGAAGGGTGAAGTCAATGGCGGGGATGTTCACGGGCGATGGGGTCCCGGGATTTTCGGGCCGTTTGCGGTGCATATTGCCGTCTCACCCGACAACAAGGTCAATGACCGCCGCGTTCCTGCTCTCCATGGTGCTCGTGTGTGCCACCACCTACCTCCACACCAATCTGGTCATGAGGCGCGTGCCCGCATGGTGGAAGGACGATCATCGGCCCCTCACGGTGATGCTGGGCGTGTCTGCCATCGTCCTGGTCCATGTGGTGGAGGCCGGACTGTACGCGGCGGGCTTCTACGCGGGCTCGGCGATGGGGTTGGGAAGCTTTGTTCAGGAGGCCGGCATGGGGCCTTCCGACTACTTCTACTTCTCCCTGGTTACCTACAACACGCTTGGTCTGGGAGATATGCACCCGACAGGTGCCCTCCGTATGCTGGCCGGGGTCGGCGCCATCAACGGATTCCTCCTGATCAGTTGCTCGGCCTCCGTGGTGTTCCGCCACATGTGGACGCCGACTAGCGGATCACAATGACGGGCCGACTTTGCGATCCGCGGCGCACCACGTAGAGACCGGGGGCCAGGTGCCGGGTAGTGATGCTGGCTCCGAACCCGACGCGACGCCCGAGTGTGTCAAATAACTCCACGTCGCCGGTGCCGGATACCTGGATCGGCATCCCGATCTGCACCGGGTTCGGGTACACCTCGAAGCCGGGGAGTTCCGGCGACTCCTCGACGGCCGCCGCCAGCGTGCCCGAGAAATACTGCTCCGCGTGGGCGAATGCCTGGATGCCGATGCGCTCGCCGATGATGCGGCCTGGAATGTCGTCCGCCGGCGGGTGAATGCCACCCCAGATCCGGGACAGGCTGGTCTGGTCCGAGGCGTCCCGATAGGTGGCCCACTGCAGCACAACGTCTACACTCGGGCCGTCTTCGAACACCAGAAACTCGTTCTTGCGTGCGACGAACTCGCCGACACCGCCAGGGAAGAATTCGTCCCCGGTCAGCAACGTCATGACCTCTGCCGCAGCCCGAGAAAAGGTGGAGTGTCCGGATACGTAGCCCGCGAATGGAGGCGTCACAAATGTGGGGCGCTGATAGGACCACCAGTTCTCAGCGAGAATCCAGTCCACGCCCGCCACATCCGTCTCCGGATCGCGGATGAAGTCAGGGCCCCGCCAGGCGTACAGCTTGACCTTGCCGATATGCTGACCGAGCACGCCGGCCAGTGGATCTCCGGCCTCGACCACTTCGATGTAGCCGGGCACCAGCGGGATGCCCTGCGGGTGGTAGTTGTCCAGGGATGGGTCCGAGCTTTGGCCGCGCTGAGCCATCGTGCGGATCGCGGAAATCGGCCGGATGTAGTCATACCAGCCCTTGATGCCCCAGGCCGTAACCGCCGCGTCATGCATGGCCCCGCCGAGCGTGAAGTAGGCCTTGACGTCCCATTCCAGCGGGTCCACCACCTCGCCGGTACCGGCGAATCGCCGCTCGAACAGCGGATGGTCATTCACATAGTTGAGAATGCTGTACCAGTGGCCGGGTGGCGTCTCGGAGTCGGGGCCGTCTGCCCAGAATTCCGCCAACACGCGTGCGTAGTCTGCCCGCGGCACCACATTCGGGGGGTAGGGCTCGCCAGTGTGAGGATTGACTCCGTGTCCGAAACTGGCGTCGCCTCCGTCCAGGTAGTCGTAGAACGCCTCGTACTCCTCGACGGTACGGGGAAAGTAGAGTACGTTGCCGATCGACGCGGGGGAGATGTCCCACATGACACCATCGGCCGGATCCAGGTGCGACGACCACGTCGCTACCATGGAGAAGCCCCGCTGGTACCCATTGTAGTCCGGTCCGATCAGGTCTTCTTCCAGGTAAGGCGGGGCGCCCGGATCGTGGTATACCCAGTACTGGCCGCCGTCCCGCTCAAATTGCTGCAGATCGTGCGCGCTCAGGGAGAAGGGTGTCACCGAACCCCACTCCGGTCCCAGGAAGGCGGGGGTGTTGTCGTCGATGGTATTGTTGCCCTGATCAATGAACACCTCGAGTCGCAGTGGCTGCCAACGGTTCGGATCCACCAGCTGGGGGCTTCCCGGGCGGTCCGGACGCAGCGGCGGGTTGACGGCCTGATAAAAGCGTGGTTCGTACCCCTCGGCCTCGTTGGAGCCATCCGCCAGACCATGGGCGATCAGGCACGACGCCATGTAGTTGCCGAATGCGCGGCCGTCGCCGCTGGAGTAGTCCGTTCCACTGAACGCCGCATCGAACCCGAGAGCCTGGATCAGGCTGTCGGCGAGCGGCCCGCTTTCTTCGATTCCGGGAGACTCCGCAAAGCGGTGCTGAAGGACACGATAGACACCGAAAGAGATAGCCTGCCGGCGAAATTCCTGCTGCGCGGCCGCGGACGCGGGGACGGCAAAGGCGCTCACGGGACATTCGGACCGGCCGGCCATGTAGGTGCCGGCGACAGGGTCGAGAATTGCCCAGGCATCGTACATCGCGACCGACGTATGGAACAGGTTTCGGGCATGCACGGTGGGTCGGGCAAAGTCCTTCCGGATGTGCTGCAGAAGCACTTCGTTCCATGCACGGGCCACGGAGTGCTGCGCCTGCACCGTGGGTGCGAGCAGCGACCCCATCGCCAGTACCAGTAGAAAGCGTCTCATGTGCTCTTGGAGATCAGGGGAGATCCAATGACGGTGATCACAAAATAGGCGGCGACGCCGAGCGCCGTGACGGGGCCGCCGATGCCAAACCAGCTGCCCGACCAGAGGAGGAAGCCCAGGCCCAGCAGTCCGCGCGCGGATTCCAGCCAGGGTGCCCATGCCAGACCGTCCATCATGGAGGTGAAGCCGAAGATGCCCAGGAATACAAACCCGCCGTACACAAAGAGGTCGCCGGTCTCAAGCGCTCCGAAGTTCCAGAGCAGGAGCATCAGCAGCGCAATGGTGCTCAGAAACTGAAACCAGGACCACCGAAGCAATGCCGGCCCTGCCGGCACGGCGTATTTCTGGAAGTTGTAGGGGTCCTCGATCTTGTGGATCGGAAACCGGGCCTCTACGTCTGGTGGCCGCCAGCCGGTTGGCATGAACCAGATGCGGGCTTTGTCGCGCCAGGATTCGGTGCGCCAGGCGTCTTTGCTCAGCAGCCAGATGTGCTGGAAGTTGATGCGGATCGGATTCCATGTGGCTGCAGGACGCGTGATGCCATAGACCGGGGGCACGTCGTCAAGCTCCTCCTGAAAGGTGCCGAACATGCGGTCCCACCAGGGAAAGATCTGTCCCAGGTTCTTGTCCAGGTATTCCGGGTTGATGGCGTGGTGCACCCGGTGCTGGCTGGGTGTGATGATCACGTACTCCAGCCAGCCCAGTTTGGGCACGTGACGCGTGTGATACCAGAACTGGAGAAACAGGTGGATCGGCGCGAGCACGTTGATCACCTGGGCCGGTACTCCCAGAAGCGCTGCCGGAATCAGGAATATGGCGTAATACCCCAGCAGGTTGGAGATGCTCTGGCGCAGCGCGCACGCCAGATTGAACTCCTCGCTGGAGTGGTGAATCACATGGTTGTTCCAGAAGAAATTGACCGAATGATTCAGGCGATGGGACCAGTAGCCGGCAAAATCGAGGGCGACGAACCCGATCAGGTAGACCCACCAGACGGCCTCCAGTTCGAACAGTGCCATGCTCCCCAGAACGAAGGGATAGGAGAGGATGACCAGCACGACCCCCAGCGAGTCCTTGACCACATTGGTCACCCCCGAGCTGAGACTGGAGATGGTGTCCATGCTGTTCAGGGTCTGCACACCGCGTCGGGCACCGTACAGGGCTTCGACGACAATCAATCCCGAGAACAACGGGATCGCAACCAGCAGGGCGGTGGCGTAGGTCTCCATGGGGGGCAGGTCAGCCCGAATCCACCCCGAGCGCGCCGGGATGTTTCGTCAGCGCATTGCCGCCATGCACTCGATTTCCACGCGGGCGTTGATGGCGAGGCCATTGGAGCCCACAGCGCTGCGCGCCGGCGGATTTTCCGGGAAGTAGGTGCGATAGATCTCGTTCATGGCTCCCCACTCGGCCATGTCTTCCAGGAACACGGTGCACTTCACGACCTCATCCATGGATGAACCGTAGCGCTCGAGGGCGGCCTTGATGTTCTCCATGGTCTGTCGCGTTTCGGGTTGGATGCCACCCTCCACGAGCACGAACTGGCCGGGCAAGTTGCCTACCTGGCCGGCCAGGTACAGCATGTTGTCCACGCGCACGGCTTCCGAGAACGGCACGCCCATTTCCAGGTATTCCGGCGTGTTGAGGTACTCGACATCGGCCCCGGCCGGCACCTCATCGGGAGGCGTTCCGCAGGCTGTCACGAGCAGGAGCAGAGGAAGTAAGCGCTTCATGGATCCGGAGGGAATCGGATTGGGAGGTTCTCGCTGCGTGGTCCCCGCAAACTACACTGAAAAGGCGTAGAGCCTGTGTATTTCGGTGGGTGCCTCGTACAGGAGCTCGGGCGGCTGATGGAATCCGGCCTCGACCGCGTGGTAGGTCATTTCGGCGCGCGACTTCGGATGGTCGGCGCTGGAGACGTGACTCCAGATCATTTCCAGATCCCGGGGAGTCAGCTCCGTCCAGGTCTCCTGACGCCACCTGTGATTTCGTTCCACGTTGGTTTCCGGGGACTCATCTTCTCCGCGGAAGACGTCGTAGATCAGCAGCAGACCACCCGACGTGAGTCTGAGCCGACACGCACGGAAGAAGTGGGTGATGTCCTCTCCGATCAGGTGGTGCAGGGAGTAGCCGGCCACGATCGCATCAAATTCCGCGGCGCGGGATTCTCTCAGAAACGCCAGATAGTCGGCCTCAATCAATCGGGCTTTGACTCCTACGGCAATCAGGTTGTCTGCGGCGGCGTCCAGGGCCACCGGGGAGAGGTCAACCCCCGTGTACCCAACCAGAGGGAGCCCTCTGAGCGTGCCGGCCATCACCGACGCATCGCCACAGCCGACATCCAGGATTCGTTTTGCGCGCGACTCCCTGAGAGCAACACCAAGAGCCTGGTGGATAGCGCCATGAAACATGTAGTCATGCTCGATGACGCGCTTGTACAGGTCCCAGCCGTCAAAGAATCGCTGGATCGCTTCCCCGTCGTGGCCGCTCACCTCAGTTCGAACCGAGTGTGCTCATGGGCTGGGCCAGGGGGCGGCCAGGGGTGTGCAGCCCCGCCTGCCGCCAGGCTTCGCCGGCATCCCGCCCGGCGCGCTCCAGTTGGCGTGCGAGAAGTTCGTATCCCGGCTTCACGATGGCCGGTGGGCCGAAGGCAAACGGGAGAGCGGCATCCTCCAGGGCGGCCTCCTCGAGGAGCGCGAGCCCATCGTCCGTCTGGCCTTCCTTGATCAGCCACAACCCACGTAGCTGCTTCAACTGCAGCCGGCGGCCGGGATAGTCGCCCCAGTCCGAGCCGTGCAGCAATTCAGCTATGCTGTGGTCCTGTTGCATGAGTTCCGCAAGGGCGTCGGTGACCATGTAGGTGAAATACGGTCCGCCGTACACGCTGCTGGGATTACTCAGGGTTTGCTCCCGGGGCGGCTCCGCCTGCCACCGGCTGGTCAGTGTCCAGTCTTCGGTATCCACCACATGCCGTGCCCGCATGGTGACGAAGTAGAACCAGTCACCGCTGTCTCCGGAGAGGATCTGCTCATGGCAGGCGTCCATCAGGGACTCCGCGTCCGGGAGCTGGCCCAGCATCAGATGGCCGTAGTGGCGCCAACTCGAATAGTGGCCGCACGCGTTCGGCGGCTGCCCCGAGTCCGCCCGCATGGCGTCCTGCACGTCCATCGCCCGGATGTTGGCAGTGACCACACGTTCCCACTTGCCCATGGCCACGAAGATGTGACTGGTCATGTGCTGCGCGTGTGCCGCTTCCGGGGCGATCTCTGCGTACGCGTCCGCCGCGGGAAGCCCGAGCGGGGCGTGCACAGGGTCGTCGAATGAGTGGATCAGGTAGTGGGCGGCGCCAGGGTGATCCGGATTGCGATCGAACACCGGCTGCGCAGTGGCGGCGGCGCGCATGTAGGTCGCGAAATCCCGCTCCCCGTTTGTCGAGCCGAGGATCGCCAGGGACAGAAAGGCGCGCGCCTCGTCGTCTTCCGGGAAGGCCGCGTGCAGTGTCGTCATGGCGTCCAGATAGGCCAGGTCCTGAGCGCGCTTGTCGCCATCTCCGAAGAGCGCCTCCACAGCATCCAGATAGCGTGCCTCCCGCTCGGTGCCCGCCTTGTCGCGACGGGCCTCGGGAGAGGGCGCGAGGCGAGCGAGCACCGCGCGCGCATCATCCTCCCGCTTGGTTCGCCACAAAGGGTAGTTGTTGGCCATTGCTTCTCCCCAGTAGGCCATCGCAAAACCCGGATCGGCCTCCTGAGCCTGTCGGAAGGCCCTGGCCGCGGGCCCGAATTCGAAGCTGTGAAGCAAGAGCACACCCCGAATGAAGGGCTCCTGGGCTGCATCAGATCCGGAATTGGGAAAGTCGATGGTGCCTAGACCGGGCACCGTGACGGGCTGGGCGGAAGCGGGCACCGCCAGAAGCAGCAGCGCAGCCAGGGGGAGGTATTTCATGGCGTCGGGAGATGGGAGCCGGTGGCTCTGAGTTCAATCTCCGCGACCCAGGCTCACGCATCAAGTCCCCTTGTGCGCGTATTTGCGGTCATAGAAGGCAAGGAGCGCATCGCCCCGGGCATCGGTCATCCACCCGGACACGACGAGTTTGAGCAGGAAGGTGTAGCCGTAGAAGGCGATCATCGGCAGCGTGGACAGCAGGTAGGCGCCGATCAGGTTGTCCGGGACGGGCAAGAGGAAGGCACCGCCGACACAGACCGCAAAACCCGCAATCCAGCCCCACTTCCGCAGTTGAACCAACTTCCACATCATGAGCGGAGCAAAGATTGCTGCGGCCACAAACGCCAGCGAAGCCATGAAGGCCGCAGGGCCGGCAAATCCCGCGGCGTACAGGACGGAGGACGCCAGCGGCCAGGTCAGCCAGCGATGGAGTTGCTCCAGCGGTCGGGGGACCGGGTGCATGACATCGGAATCCAGAAATACGGGAGCAGCCATGCCCCGTGTATCGGCGTGGGTCAGCCGCCCACAAGGGCGACGAGGCGGGCGGTTACGTCATTAGGGTGTAACTACCCCCGCAGATACCCCGCGGCCCGCAGCGCGTCAGGAAACGGCGGCTCCAACGGGCGACATTGCCCGGAAACCATGAGCCAGGCGTCGTCACAGGTGGCTGTCACATACTGGTGGTAGTGGTCCGTAACCAGAATACCAGCCCCCCTGACGGCCGCGGCGCGGATGGCCTCAATCATCTGGTCAATGATGAGAGGCTCTACACCGGAGAACGGCTCATCAAGCAGCACGTACGGCCGGCCGAGCGACAGCACGATCAGAAGCGTCAGCAGCCGGCGCTCGCCACCGGAAAGCTCGATCACTCGCTGCTTGTGGACCCGATCCAGCAGCGGGTGCTCCACACCTGCAGTTCGGGCCAACTTCCCGGCCGGCAGATGCGGTGGCAACATGGGATCCTGGGGCAGATACGCGACGTGGCGGAACCGCTTGCTGCGTTGCAGTCGGTGCAATCGCAGATCGCCAATTCTGGTGATGCCGGAGTTTGCCCGAATCTGGCCTGCCGCCACCTTGAGGGCCGTCGATTTTCCGCATCCGTTCCTGCCGATGAGCCCGCACACGCGGCCGGGTCGTACTTCGAGGTACACTCCCTTGAGAATCGTGAGCTCGCGCACCGAATAGAACAGGCCGTCGAGAACCAGACTCACAGCACCTGCCCCGCCAGGACACCGAGGGCCACGAAGAGCGTGGTGCCCGCGCCCAGCGGCTGCCAGCGCACAACCCCCAGATTGTCGAAAAAGGGCCAGAGGCGTCTGCGCCGCACGTCCCACCACGTGTAGGGCCACGCAAACAGGCCCGCGAGCACCAGTGACGTCGGAATGGTCTCCGGCTCAAAGTAGCCGCCGAGGGCCGTCATCCCGATCATGAACAGGCCCATTCCGGTGGCGGCCAGAACATGTCGGATGAAGAGGTAGCGCCACGCCATGCCGGAGGATAGGGCGAAACCCCAAATCCGGGCAGGTGTTGTCGCGGGACAATAAGCCGGGCGCCCGGTCGTTTTGAGGGCGTCTTCCACCCCACAACGACATCAGCCATGAAGTCGATCGTCTCCCTCCTGGCAGCCCTGTTGCTGCCGATGGCCGCGTTTGCCCAGCAGGGCGCAGTTCGCTACGACGCTACTATCAAACTGGACATCCAGCTTCCTCCGGGCATGGAGGAAATGGCCGCCCAGATCCCGGACTCCCAGACCTCGGGTCGCATGCTCTACTTCACGGAGGCTGCGACGCTCATGAAAGATGCCCCGAAGGCCGAGTCCGACGACGACGGACCGATTGAGATCGGAGGCGACAACTTCCAGTTCCGCCTTGACAACCGCCGTCCCGAGCAGGAGACCTACATCAGCCTGGAGGACGGGTCCATGATCGACAAGCGCGAGTTCATGGGTCGCAAGTTTCGCGTGATGGACCAGACTCCCGAATACTCCTGGCGACTGACCGGGGAGCAGAGCGAGTACATGGGGTATGCCATGATGAAGGCAGTCGGCCAGCGGGACACCACGGTCGTGGAGGCATGGTTCACGCCAGACATTCCGGTTTCGGCCGGTCCGGATGGTATGGGCGGACTGCCGGGCCTGATACTCGTGGCCTCGGTCGATGAGGGTCGCCGCACCTACACCGCTACTTCCGTGGACCTCGAAATGTCGGTGGCCGGGATGATTACTCCTCCCAAAGGCGGCCGTGAGGTGACCCGTGAGGAGTTCGACGCGATCGTGGAGGAGAAAATGAAGGAGATGAACGCGCAGCGTAGCGGAAGCGGCGGCATGCGGGTAATGATCAGGCACTGATTCCGGGCAGCCGCCCATCGGACAGACGCGTCCACCCCAAGGAATCACCTATCCCGAACCTGCCATGCGCCGGATTCTGCTACTGTTTGTCCTGGTCGCCTTTCCCCTGGTTTCGCACGCACAAAGTCGGTTTGACGTGCGCGGCGTGGTCGTAGACTCGGCGGGCGTCGGTCTGCAGGGTGCAACCGTGGTGGCCCTTACCAAACCCGACTCGGTCATCTCCAAATTCGCGGTTTCGGCCCGTGACGGGCGGTTCGCACTGCGGCGCCTGGACCCGGGCTCGTACGTCCTGCAAATCACGTTCGTCGGCTTTCAGTCGGTGGAGCAGGATCTGGAGATCGCGGATGCGGACATGGAGCTGGAGCCCATCGCCCTTACCGAATCGGTGGGCGAGCTGGCGGAGCTTGTCGTGTCCACGGACCGGATTCCCATGCTGGTGAAAACGGACACACTGGAGTATGTGGCTGCGGCGTTCGGTGTCAGGCCCAACGCCACGGTGGAGGACCTGTTGAAGCGGTTGCCCGGCATCGAGGTGGAGGATGACGGAACCATCAAGGCGCAGGGCGAGGACGTGGAAAACGTGCTTGTCGATGGCAAGGAGTTCTTCGGAAATGATCCCCGGATCGCGACGCGCAACCTGCCTGCCGAGGCCGTGGACAAGGTGCAGGTCTACGACAAGCAGTCCGACATGGCCGAGTTCACGGGCGTGGATGACGGCAACGAGGAGAAGACCATCAATCTTGAGTTGACCGAAGACGCCAAACGCGGTGCGTTCGGCAATATCACTGCAGGGTTCGGGGATACAGAGCGGTATGACGGTCAGGCGAACATCAACCGCTTCACGCCGACGGTGCAGCTGGCGCTACTGGCGAACGTCAACAACATCAATCGGCAGGGTTTCGGCTTCAACGAGTACATGCAGTTCATGGGCGGAATGGGCGCCATGATGGACGGCGGCGGCATGATGATGAGCTCCGGCGTACCCCTGGGCAATGATTTGAGCGATGGGTTCTCGGAGACCCTGTCCGTGGGTGTCAACGCCAGCCGGGACTTCGGGAGTCGCACCTCAATCAGAAGCAGCTACTTCCTGAGCAGCCTGGAGAATCTGCAGGATCGTTCGATTCTTCAGCAACAGCTGTTGGGCGCCGCGACCTCATCGCGCATTCAGGAAGCCAGTTCGCAGACAAGCGACAACCTGGCGCACCGTGGCAACCTCTATGTGAAGCATACCCTGGCCGAAGGCCACGACCTGCGCCTGCGGGGCAACTTCACGGCTTCCAATTCGGGGCTGGTCAGCGGGGGCTTCCGGGAGACCTTTACCTCGACAGGCCTGACCCAGAACACGGCGCAAACCAGCTACCGGTCCGACGGCAATGTGCTCGGGGGCGATGCGCGCCTCACGTGGCGCAAGCGTCTCGGCTCGAAAGGCACGGCGCTGGTAGGTGAGGCCACAGCCAACCTGAACGACAATGATGCCGAGGCAGGTCTGGCCAACACAACCGGTCTCTTCGAGGCGGGCGATGTGGTCTCCTACGAGGAGATTCTTCAGGAGCAGGAGAACCTGGGCAATACGCTCAGGCAGTCTCAGAAGCTCAGCCTGAGTCAGCCGCTGAAGGGCAAGCGGGTGCTCGAGGCGTCGGTCGAGCGCCGGCAGGTTAACGAGGACCAATCCAAGTCCATTTGGGACACGGTGACGGGGGTGCGTGAGTTGAATGATGCGCTCTCGTCCGGCTTCGACCGCACCTACACCTACTATCAGGGCGGCCTGCGTTTCAACCAGAATCGTGATACCTGGCGCTTTGGCCTGGGTCTCCAGGTTCAGGAGTCGCAGCTGGACGGCACTGTGCTGGACAGGGACGAGACCATCTCCAGCGGGTATACGCACTTCCTGCCCAGCGCCAACGTGCACTACACGTTCCGACAGGGCATGAACATGGACCTGCGCTACAACACGTCGACGCGGGAGCCCTCCATGAACGAACTGCAGCCGTTCGTGGACAACAGCGATCCTCTGAACATCTACGTGGGCAATCCTGCGCTGCGGCCGGAGTACCGGCATTCAGCCGGGCTGCATTTCATGTACTTCGACCAGTTCAGCTTCATCAACCTGTTCGCATTTCTGAACCTGACCTATACCGACAACAAGATCGTGCGTTCACGCACGGTGGATGAGCAGTTCCGTCAGACGGTAACCAGCGTCAATTCCACCGGTGACGACTGGGCCTTCCGCGGGCAGGTCAACTACGGAATGCCCATCCGGCCCATCCGCGCCAAGATCAACCTGTCCAATCGGGCGATGTGGTCGCGCGGACTTGAGTTCATCAATGGCGAAGAGAATGACAGCCGCATTCTGCGCAACACTATTGAAGCCCGCCTGGAGAACCGCAGCAAGGACCTGTTCGACCTCGGCGGTGGTTCGCGTTTCACCATCAATGAGGTGAACTACTCGTTGAACGAGCGCCTGAATCAGAGCTATGTGAACCGCACCTTCTTCGGCGAGGTGACGTGGTATCCGTCGGACACCTGGGAGGTCGGCACCAAGCTCAACTACCGGCTCTATGATCAGGACGTGTTTGGAGCCGGGGAAAATGTCGCGCTCTGGGAAGCGTCCGTGTCCAAGACCCTGCTGAGGCAGCGCGCCGAGGTCCAGCTGGTCGGACTCGACCTGCTGAACCAGAATCAGGGTGTCAACTTCTCCAACGGCTCAACCTACATCCAGGAGGAGCGTATCGAAACGCTGGGTCGCTACCTCATGCTGCGCTTTGTCTACCACCTGTCGGATGTGGGCAATCGCGGAGCAGGTCGTGGGGGCATCGAGATTCACGCAGACTGACTGTGACCGTTCGGGAGCGGAATTGCGCGGTATTCGCCACGCTTCCGTGACAACCCGGGTGACGGATTCGAGGTAGACGGCCCCATTCACCACCGGAGTCCGACCTTGCTTCGTCGCCTGCTGCTCTTCTCGGTTGCCCTGCTCGTGTCGCAGGATGTATTCGCCCAATCGATTCCGGTTACCGGCCGCGTGGTTTCGGCCGATGACGGGCAGCCGCTTGCCGGGGTAAACGTGGCCATATCGCCTCTGTCAGACTCCACCCGTGTGGTCGGTGAGGCTGCCGGAGCAGACGGGCGCTTCCGCGTCATGCTGCGGGAGCCCGGGGTATACCGGATTCGCATCACGTTCGTAGGCTTTGAGCCCGCGCTGCGGGTGCTCTCGATCCCTGAAGAGGGTCGCGAGTTGGATACCGTTCGTCTCGAGGTCCGTGCCGTCGACATGGACGATGTGGTCGTCGAAGCCGTGCAGGATCGCGTGGTGGTCCGGGGTGACACGACCGAATATGCCGCCGGAGCCTATCAGGTGAACCCGGATGCCAACGCAGAGGATCTGCTGGCCAAAATGCCGGGCGTGGTCGTGCGAAATGGACAGGTGGAGGCCGGCGGCGAACAGGTGAGGCGTGTGCTGGTGGACGGCAGGGAGTTCTTCGGAGACGATCCGACCGCCGCCCTGCGCAATCTGCCCTCGGAAGTCATCGACAAGATTCAGGTGTTCGAGCGCATGAGCGATCAGGCGCAGTTCACCGGGTTCGACGATGGAAACGGGGAAATGACGATCAACATCATCACGCGGGCGGACCGTCGAAACGGGCAATTCGGCAAGGTCTACGGTGGCTACGGATCCGAAGACCGGTATCAGGGCGGTGGCAATGTCAACATGTTTGACGACACCCGACGCATCTCCATCATCGGCATGTCCAACAACGTCAACCAGCAGAACTTCTCGACGGAAGATCTGCTCGGCGTTGTAGGCCAGGCCGGCGGTCGGGGAGGCTTCTCTGGCGGGCCCCGCGGCGGCGGCGCGCGCGGCGGCCGAGGTGGAGGCGGCGGGGATCGCGGTGGATTCCGCGGGGGCGGCGGCAACGCACGCGACTTCATGATCGGCGATCAGGGCGGGGTCAACCGCACCAACTCCATCGGCATCAACTACTCCGACGAGTTTGGCGATGCCTTCAAGATGACCGGTTCCTACTTCTTCAATCAGTCTGAGAACACGACGGCCAACTTCCTGGACCGTGAGTACTTCCTGGACGGCGGCGGCAGTCAGTTCTACGACGAGTCGAACGATGCCGCCTCGGACAACATGAACCACCGGTTGTCGATGCGCATGGAGTACACGATCAACGAGCGCAACTCCATCATCTTCACACCCCGTCTTTCGGCCCAGATGAATGACTCGCAGTCGTTCGTGTCGGGACTGAATACGGACGCCGGCGGTGGTCTGCTGAGCGAAACGGTGAACGATTTTCTGACCGAGAACAGCGGCTGGAACGGCTCGGCGAACCTGTTGCTACGGCACCGCTTCACCAAGCGGGGACGCACCCTTTCCCTGAACCTGACGGGGCGCGTCGACGATCGATCCGGGGAGACCCGGCAGGCCTCGGAGAATGTCTTTTACGACGGTACCGCCCAGGACGCGTCGTTTTCACAACTCACCGACAACCTGCAGAGCGGCTACACCGTCGCGACCAGCCTGGTGTATACGGAGCCGGCTGGGGAGCGGGGACAGATTCAGGTCAGCTACCGCCCATCGTTCTCCATGAACGATGCGGATCGTTTGGCCAGCATGTTTGATATCGCGACCGGAGGGTATACCGTGCCCGCGCCGGCCCTGTCGAGCAGGATCGACAATGAGGTGCTGACCCAGCGGGCGGGCGTATCCTACCGATTGCGCATGGACCGCGGGTTTTTCTCGGCGGGGCTTTCGGCGCAGACTGAATCCCTCACGGGCGATCAGGCATTGCCGCGGGTGGCTGAGGTGGACAAGTCCTTCACTTCGCTGCTGCCGCAGGTGATGTTCATGATCGGCGATCGGCGCACCAACAATCTGCGACTGTTCTACCGCACCTCGACCAATACGCCGTCCATCACTCAGCTCCAGGACGTGGTGGACAACAGCAATCCGCTGCAGCTCTCAAGCGGCAACCCCGACCTGGAGCAGAGCTACAGCCACAACCTGGTGGCGCGGTTCAACAAAACGAGCCCGCGGAAGGGCCGGGTCTTCATTGGGTTTGTCAGCTTCCAGGCTGCGCAGAATTTCGTCGGCTCCGAAACCATCGTTGCTGCCACGCAGACACGGCTGGACAACGGCCTAGTACTGGCTCCCGGCTCCCAGTACACGCGGCCGGTAAACCTGGACGGCTACTGGAACGCCCGAAGCTTTTTCACGCTGGGTACCCCGATCGGTCCGCTGAGTAGCAACCTCAACCTGAACGGCGGGCTCAGCGTGTCCAACACGCCGGGTTTGGTCAACGGGCAGTCCAACGATGCGGATGTCCAGGTCATGACCGCCGGGGCTACGCTCGGCTCCAACATCTCCGAGCGCGTGGACTTCACGCTCACGCACGAGTCCACATTCAATACCATCCGCAACAGTGTCTCACCCGAGCTGGATTCGGACTATGTCCAGCATACCTCAGGGGTGCGCATGAACCTCATGCCGAGTGCCAACTGGGTGCTGGAGTCGAGCTTTGCGTACCGGGCGTTTGACGGGCTTGAGGACAGCATCGACAACGCCTCCCTGCTGCTGAATGCAGGCCTGGGCTACAAATTCCTGCAGGGCAACGGGGGCGAGCTTCGGTTTGCCGTGGTCGACATTCTGAACCAGCAGACCAGCGTGGGCCGCTCCGTCAACAGCTTCTACGTGGACGATATGTCCAGCAATGTGCTGGGTCGCTACGTGATGCTGAACTTCACCTATACGCTCAGAAACTACCGGTTCTGATCACTCTTCCTCTTTCTTGATGTTCTTGAGGGAGCGGTCGACAAACAGGTAGTGGAGCAGTCCTGCGGAGCCTCCAGCCACAAAGCCGATGACCGCGGCCGGAAGCGGCGGTCCGGACAGCATGGAAAGCTCAAAGGCGTCGAGTTCCACGAGTATCGCCGAGAGGACCGCGAACACTGCCGCGCCGACCGCTGGCGAAAGGATGCGGTTGAGTACCGCCGGCCCGCGCACGTACTTGCGGGCCAGCATAAAGGACAGGCCTCCCAGGATCCCCGGAACCACGAGCTGTCCGCCCATGGATACCCCCTGGGTGAACGATCCACCTTCAAGGAGGGAGCCTACCACACCGACGCCGCCGAAGACTCCCGCCGCGATTCCGAACAGCTGTGCCTCCCAGCGAGAGGGCGGCTGAATCGAGTTTCTGACAATCAGTGCGCCCATGGCAGCCCCCGCGAAAGCGGCAGGGACCAGCATCAGGGTGCCCCCGGAAGTCCAGGGGATGTCGACGTCTGCAGGCATGGTAGCCAGGGAACCGGCCAGGAAGGTGAAAAGCGGAAAGCCGACCCCCATGCCCAGGGCACCGCGCCACACATCCTTTCCGGGGGTGAGGCGAAATACGGTGACGCCCACTATGGACGCGATGATTGCAGGGAGTACGACCTGACCGCCGGCCGATGTCGCCGGCGCATACGCCCAAGTTTGAATCAATGCAATTGTAACCGTCAGCGCATAGGCTACGGCCACGCAAATGCAGGCGACGACTGGCGCCTTGCTAGGGGATGATATCATGGTGAAGGAGGGGGCTTCACTATATCAAACGTAAAAACCCCCGGAAACCCGCCACCCCGGTAGAAACACGTAGAGGATTTAAGGTTGGCGACCCCGTTCCGGCTGAAACGTGCGGAACTGCCAGCTCAGCGAGAAGAGGACGTGCCGGCCCAGGCGGTTCACGCGCTGCTGGGTAAGGAACAGGCCGTCTTCGGTCTGGCGCAGGGTGTCGCCGGAGTTCAGCAGATCGTTGAACATGACCGTCGCGAAGATCTGCTCGGCAAAAGGTGGACGCCAGATGAGACCGGTATTCAGATTGCTGGTACGGGTATTCCGTCCGGCGCCCGTGCGGTTGTAGGCCGAACCGGTAAAGGAGGCGTTCACGCCCACGCCCTTGCCTGCCTGGAATGTGAACGTGGCGCTCCCCGTATGCGAAGAGTAGCCACGAGCCGGGCTTTGTGGCAGGTCAGAATCGACGGAGGACCAGGAAAACGAATAGTTGGTGTTGGCAAACATGCGACGGGTCATGCGGATGCGCCAGCTCAATCCGCTGCCGAGCGCACGGGTTCGGGCCTCGGACCGGGTTCCGTTGATGGACTCTGGCCGCACACCGACGCTTCCCGAGAAGCGCGCATTAAGGCCGCCGAGCTGACCAAAACGAGCGAGGCCGGTGCTCATCCGCAGCGAATACGCCGTACCGAGGGTCGCGGGCCTGGACAACTGTCCGCCGGCTGGAATGAGTATGCCGAACACCTCGCGATCGGCCGCACCGGCGTACCAGGTTTCCGAGCCTTGCAGGTTCTCGCTCGCTGAGGCTTCCAGGGACACGTTTCCGGTGTAGGACGACTCCGGAATGCGCACGTTTATGCGAAAATCCAGACTGTGGTCGCGCATGGGTCGCAGGTCCGGGTTGCCCACCCGCAGAAACAACGGATTGGAGTTGTCAACGACCTGCTGGAGGTCGTCTGCGGACGGGGACGCCCCCGAAATCGAGTAGCCCATCCGCAGGGAGCCGAAATCGGTGATGCTGACATTTCCGCCGAGGTTTCCGCTGACCACCAGGTCCGATTCACGAAACGCCGGACGGCCGGAGAAATCGTCCTCCAGGCGGCGCACGTTGCTGTTGGCAACCAGTCCGAATTCCAGACCGCGCTGACCCGTGGCAATGCCGTAGTTCAGACTGGCCCCATAGGAATTTGTGGTGCTTCGGTAGTCGGAGGTAAGCGTGGAGTCGAGCGCCAACATGTTGAGTGCCATCCCGGAAAGCGCGCGGCGATCCTCGAAGCGCCCATCGGTGCCTCCACTGACTCCCACGCTCAGATACCTGGTTTCCCCAAGGCGCCGCATGTACCCCACGTCCCCAGACAGCGCCAACGAGCGGTTTTCCGAGTCCGTCTGCGTGATCTCCGCGGGAGCTGCGCCGATGACCGAACTCTGGGAGCCGTCTGTGTGATCGTCGGAGAACGACACGTTGCTGCCGAAAGAAAAGCCGGACCGCTCCCCAGGGTTGTACTGCCAATTCGCGGAAAAACCGCCCGTCACGGACTCGGACCCGAACGCATTGGTGGTTTCGATGCCGCGCGCGACGCCGCTCAGCGGATCCACGGACTGACCACGGAAAGCTCCGTCCGTCCGCGTGCTCATGACCAGCAGGCGGGGATTCCAGGAGAAGTAATGGGAATCAGTCTGGTGAGAAACCGAACCCGAAAGGGTGTTCGAGAGCCGGTCGGACGTGTTGGTTCTCACCTCGGCGTAGGCATCGGACGGTTCCTCATTGCCAAGGAATGTGCGCGTGAGTTCCGTCGTGCCCCGGTTGATGCCGTCGTTCGCAGACCATGTCATGCGCACCTGTGTGCGCTCGTTGAACGTGTTGTAATAGCTGAGCGAACCCTTGTTGGACCGTGCGATGCCACCATCCGATGGGGTTGTGGTATTCTCGCTTCCGATGGAGGCCCTGAGTTGGTGAGGCGGCTCCATGCGGTTCAATCCGGAATCCAGTGAGTATCGGTCGGCCGATCCCCCCCCCGCGCCCACAGACAGGAGCAGCGCCCGTCGCTTGTTTGGATCGGTGACCAGGTTGATGACCTGCTCCCGACTGCCGTCGTCAACACCGGAGAACCGGCGGTCGTCCGGCAACTGGTCATAGACCTGCAGCGCCTCGATCATTTCGATGGGCATCGTGGTCAGCGCGGTCATGACATCCTTGCCGTAGTAGGCTTTTCCGTCGATGAGCACACGGTCCACAGGCCGGCCGAGATACATCACCACGCCACCCGACATCTCGAATCCGGGCAACGCCTCGATCAGGGATTCGGCGTACGTGTATCTCGGCACAAAAAAGCCCCCAGCAAAGAACTCGACGGTATCACCGCGGATCACCATGCGCTCGCGCCGGGCCTGAACTTCCACCGCGTCCATGTCGAGCACCTCGGGCTGCAGGGTGACGACGCCAAAATCCAGGTCGCCGTCGATCTGAAGCGTATCCGCGAATGCCCGGAAGCCCACGTGTGAAATGCGAATGGCAGTGGGTCCCGTCCACGGTAGCTCCAGCCGATAAAACCCACGGCGATCCGTGGATACCCCCGCAGTTCGCGTCGAATCGGAGAGTTGGCGGACCAACACGTTCGCGCCGCGCAGCCCATCGTCAAAACCCGCCTCCAACACCCGGCCGGTCAGTTGCGCCACCTGACCGGCTGCGGGGTCCGGGGCCGTCACGAGAACCAACAGGGAGAAGATGATCAGGCGCATGTGGCGGGAGGGTGCACCAAAAAGACAGACGAAGCATCGGGAAGTCTCCCGGATGGGCGCACGGGAATGCCGGATCGTGTTCGCCGTCAATGTCGAGTACCCAGGAGGTCCGCTACGCGCTCACGAAGCGCGGGAACGACCTCGGCCTCAAACCACGGATTTGACCGGAACCAGCGGATGTTGCGCGGGCTCGGATGGGGAAGAGGCAGGCGATCCGGCCAGTAGTCCTCCCAGGACTGTACCGTTCTGGTCAGCGTCTGCCGCGGTCCCGGGAGGTGGTACTTGAGCGCATAGGCGCCCATGATCACCGTCAAATGTACGTTTGTGAGTGGAGCCAGCACGCGCTCTCGCCAGGTTGCTGCACATTCCGGCCTCGGTGGCAGGTCCCCGGATTTGCCAGTGCCCGGGTAGCAGAAGCCCATCGGCACAATGGCGAATCTGGTGGGGTCGTAGAACGTGTCCCGGTCCACGCCCAGCCAGTCGCGCAGGCGATCTCCGCTCGGGTCATCGAACGGGATTCCCGACTCGTGCACACGGCGGCCGGGCGCCTGACCCACAAGCAGAATGGGTGCATGGGTCGTGGCTCGAATCACCGGCCTCGGTCCCATCGGAAGATGCTCGGCGCATACCGTGCAGGCCCGCACTTCGACCAGCAGTTCCTGGTATGCCGCCTCTACAGCCAACGCCTGGTGCGATCGACGTAAAGCATGTACTCCTCACCGAACTTCTCGGCCAACGTGCGTTCCTCCGGCAGAATCTGGAACCGATTCATGTAGGCCACGAAAGCCGGCAGCACGATCACGCCGGCCAGATTTCCCAGGTACACCACGATCGCTGCAAGAAAGAAGAAGATGCCGAGGTACATCGGATTCCGCAGCACGGAGTAGATGCCTTCCGTCACCAATGTGTTGGTCTTCTCCGGGCGATGGGGATCGACCGTGGTTCTGGCCCGGGCGAACTGGTAGAGGCCGATGACCGCGAACCCCGCCCCGAACACCAGGAGGGGAATGATGGCAAAGTAGTTGGGCCTGAGCAGCGTCAGGTTGGGGAGCAGGTCACGGATCAGCCACGCCGCGCCAACGGCCAGGCCGGCCACGATGACCGGGGGGATCTTCAGTTCAAGTGCGTTCATCACCGCGGGGGACGGAAGCGGGGAGTGACCAGAAACGGTGGTATGCCGAGACAAGGACCAGGAGGACGAGGAGTTCCTCCGCCGTCGAGCGATCATTGCCGGCCAGCAGCAGCGCGGTGGTGACAAGGCCTGCCACCAGCGCGAGCGGAGTCAGCCACCAGACCCGGTTGTTCGTGCGATGGAATTCGAGCTGCTGACGAAACGTGCGCGGTTCCAACCGATGCCGTGCCAGGCTGTCTGAGATTGCAAGCAGGAAGAGTAAGCCGAAGAAGATCGCCAGCATGCGCACGCCACCCTCCGCCTGGTACGCGAACAGGGCTGCGATGAGGAGCAGCACGGACATGGCGGCGATGCGGATGGCGGTGATCACAGCGATTCGATTAGAGTTTCTGACGTGGGAATGTCCATCGATAGTTCTATCGGCCCAGCAAAACCAACGCCTCCTGCACGCGTGCACCTTTGCGCTCGCCCTAACCTATGCCCCATTCGATGGTCATTTCTGCTCTTTATCGGTTCGCGCGGCTGGACGGCCTGGCGGAGCTGAAGTCGCGCATCCAGGGTGCGATGGAGGAGCACGGGGTGAAGGGTACCATCCTGTTGGCCGAAGAGGGGATCAACGGGACGATCGCGGGTACTCGAACGGGCGTGGACGCGGTGCTGGGAGTGATCCGGGCGGATCCGCGTCTCGCCGCTGTCGAACACAAGGAATCCTACGCCGAGGAGATTCCGTTCCGACGGGCCCGGGTTCGACTCAAGAAGGAGATCGTCACACTGGGGGTGCCGGGAGTGGATCCTACGTTGTGTGTGGGTCGGTACGTCGACGCCGCACAATGGAATGCGCTGATCTCGGATCCGGAGGTCCTGCTCATCGACACCCGCAATCGCTACGAGGTGCAGATGGGCACCTTCGAGGGCGCGGTTGACCCGGACACGACATCCTTCAGGGAATTCCCGGACTACGTGTCCGAGCACCTCGATCCGCGGCGACACCGCAAAGTGGCCATGTTTTGCACCGGCGGCATTCGCTGCGAGAAGGCCACCTCCTATCTGCTGGAACAGGGGTTCGAGGAGGTTTACCACCTCAAGGGCGGCATCCTCAAGTATCTCGAGGAAGTGCCGGAGGAAGGCTCACTCTGGCGTGGTGAGTGTTTTGTGTTCGATGAGCGGGTCGGCGTCAACCACGCGTTGGAGCCGGGTTCCTACGACATGTGCCGGGCCTGCCGCATGCCTTTGTCCGAGGCGGAGACCGCATCGCCCATGTTTGAGGAAGGGGTAAGCTGCCCGTACTGCCACGATGATCGCAGCGATGAGGACCGCGATCGCTACCGGGAGCGCCAGCGACAGATGATGCTGGCCGAGCAGCGCGGTGTGGAGCACCTCGGCGCCACGTTCACGTCGTCCGAAAGTTGACATCGAGCACGTCCGCGACCGGGCGGTAGCCGACTTTGCTGTAAATGCCGTTGGACGTCGGGTTGGAAAGGTCCGTGTACAGCGTGCAGAAGTCGTACTGCTCCAGAAGTCGCCTGGTCAGGGTTGCCGTGGCTGCCGAAGCGTAGCCTCGGCCGCGTTTCTCGGGCGGCGTGTAGACGTGCGCCACACGCACGCCGTGGTCGGTTGGCGCAACCCAGGCAATCATGGAGCAGGCCTCACCATGTTCCCAGACATGTACCGCTCCTGCATCCAGCATCTGTCGGAGGCGCTTGTCCTGATGCAAAGGCAGCAGCCCCGCCTCTTTCACGAACTCATTGCTCCAGGCCAGCAGCGTGTGCCATTCGTCTTCCCGAGCCTTGCGCAGCCTCCCTTCCGGCAGCCGGGAGGGCATGTCCACATGCACAGCCTGGTACAGGCGCTGACGCAGGCCGACGACAGGTTCGGCCCCGGTCAGGGCCTGCCAGGCCGCACCGAACAGCACCGCCTCGCGCTCTGGTCCCAGCACCGCGGGAAGGCCGGAGGGGTAGGTGGCAGACACGTGCCGGGCCAGTTCGGGAATCGCTCTCGCCGGCATCTCGGAGAGGCCGAGCTTGTAGGGGGGCGTGCGCCAGGCCATGCCGCGGACCGCATCGCCCGAAAAAACGCCGGCTACGAGGTAGGGCGGCTCATAGACGTGACTCCCGGAATCAAGCTGCCGGAGAATCCCGATGGGCAGTCCAAGCAGCGCTTCCCGCGTGTGCATCCACGGCTCCAGGACCCGGCGGGCTTCGCCGAAATCCTCAAAGCGATGCACGCGGAGCTCAGGCACGAGCTCTCGATCGGGCAGCAGCGATAGCGGCGTCGTCCTCCTGAATCGCTTCGTCCAGAGCGACTACGGGCTCCACCTGCTCGGCAGCCGCTTCGTGGTCTTGGGCGGCCACGGGGTCGTGCATGACTCTGCAAATGTCGTCGGCGACACCACCCATCTCGCGGAGCACTTTGTCACGCCAGCGCCGGTCCAGATACTCGATGCCCGGGGCGGCGATGAAGAGCACTGCGAAGAACACCATGAACAGCGCCAGGACGGACCCGAGCACCCCGCCGGCAATGGCACCCGCGAGCAACGCGAGTATGGCGCCGTACCCCCACCCTTCGGCGCGAGGACTGCCCAGACCGACCCTGCGCTGGAAATTGATGAACTGCTTGCCTTCCGCTGAGCGGATGGTGAGCGTCGTCACGACTCCGAGCGAACTCGTGTGCCGCCACTCGCGCGTCTTGCCCAAGGTCTCCGTGACCCCTCGGCCATACAGGGCCGGAGCGCCCCAGGCTTCGTTCATGTCATTGGAGTACTCCTTCCGCATACGGTAGACCACCTGCTCCCACTCGTCGTCGTCGAGTTCACCCTCCACCACACGTTCGATGAACACGTGCGTCTTGGTGTGGCCCGAAGTGTCGCGGCTCGACACCTGATTGTCGGCTTCGTGCAGGGCGGCCCGCAGGTACTGGGGCGGGATGCCCGCATCCGCGGCAATGTGCTCAAGATCCTTGAGGGTCAGGCCGGGCTTGTCGCCCTCATCCATCAAGTGGAGCTGCGTGGCACGCTTCAGCAGTGCCTGGATTTCTTCCTCGGAAAACGTGCGATTGGGCATCTTAGCGGGCGTGCGGCGGGCCTCCGTATTGCTCAAACCATGCCAGCGTGTAGAGCACTTTGCTTACCAGTTGGCTCGGTTTGCCGGCGATGTTATGCGATGCCCCGGGAATTGTTACCAGCGCCGTGTCGATCTGTCGCCATTTCAAGGCGTGGTAGAGCTGCCGGGATTCGGAGACGGGCGTGCGGCGGTCATCGGTCCCAACGAGAACCATGGTCGGCGTGGTGATATTGCCCACCTTGGAGATCGGGGAGAACTTCCAGTAGTTCATGGGCTCCTCCCAGGGCAGCCCTTCATACCGGTAGGTGTAGTAGCCAAACCAGTTGTCCGCGACCAGAGTCTTGGAGATCCAATTCATGACGGGCTTGGCGACCACGGATGCGGCAAACCGGTCGGTACTTCCGACAATCCAGGCCGTCATGATGCCGCCGGCGCTGCCACCGGTTACGTACAGACGATCCTCATCGATGTATCCACGGGCGATGACGTCGTCGACTGCGCTCATGACGTCGTCGTAGTCCTGGCCCGGGTAGTTGTGGTAGAGCAGGTTGGCGAATTCCTCGCCATAGGACGTGGAGCCACGGGGGTTCGGATACAGGACAACATATCCCGCCGAGGCGTAGAGCTGCATTTCTGCCGAGAAGCGGTCCCCGTAGTTGGAGATCGGGCCACCATGGTTTTCCACCAACAGCGGATACTTCCGGGTGGGATCGAAGTCCGGCGGACAGACGATCCAGGACTGCACGCGGCGGCCGTCAAAGCTGGACTCACTCCAGATGGCCTCCACCGGATTCAGTGCGGCCTGCAGGTCACTGTTCAGGTCCGTCAGCAGACGGAGCCCATCGCCCGTGGAGACGGCCACATCCGAGACGTGCGTCCCCGTCGAATACGTCCATGCGACCGTGCCGTCATCGGAGACGCTGTAGTTGCCTCCGCCGTAGGGACGACCGACAGCGGTGCCGCCCAGGTTCGAGGCCACGGTTTGCATGTCTCCCTGGTCGAATCGGCCCACGTGAGTGATGCCCTCGCGGTCGAACTGGGCGAACAACGCGCCGTCGGCCCACGTCGGGTTGGAAAAGGAGAGGTCGCCACCGTCCATCATGCGGCTGCGTCCCCCGGTCGGGCGCATGACGTAGAGGTTGGTGTTCTGGAACGTCTGCTCCCTGTCGTCAAACCCCGTATAGACGATGCGGCCGTCGCCGACGGCGGGATTCGAGTCGGGGCCGAACCGATCGGTCAGTTGCGTGATGTCGCCGTCCAGGCTGACCGCGTAGATCTCCGATTCGCGTCGCTGGTAGACGGCGTCCTCACCTCGGTTGGCGCTGAAATACAGGGCGTCGCCGTCTGTCGACCACGCAGGTGCGCCGTGGTTGAAATCGCCGGTGGTGATCTGCCGGGGCGTGCCGCCGTCCGCCGTCACCACGAAAATGTGACGGTACCCGGGCTCGATGTAGCCGCGGCCGTCGGCCTCGTGATAGACGCGGGTCTCCACGTGCGGGGAAGCGGCCCACTCGGCTCCGCGCGGTTTGGCCGGCATGCGCACGCCCAGCGTTGCCTCAGCGGCCGGTACGGTCATGGTGAAGGCGATCTCGGATCCGTCCGGTGACCAGGCCAGGCTTCCCGGGGAGCGCTCCAATTGGGTGAGTCGTGCGACGACGCCGGTGTCGGCCCACCAGACGTGTATTTCGCTGCCGTCATCCGAGCCGGTGACGAACGCCAAGCGGGTTCCGTCCGGACTCCAGCGTGGTTGACTCTCTCCCTGGTCCCCCGAGGTCAGCTTGCGATGCCGGGATCCGTCCGCGCGAACCGTCCAGATGCGACCTTCACGGCGGTCGCGCATGATGGACATGCCGTTGCGCACGTAGGCCACCGTCTGGCCGTCCGGGGAAATCTGCACGTCGGAGGCCCACTCCAGGTCAAAGACATCCTCAGGGCCGAAAGGAGTTTGCTGGGCAGCCGCGGGGGCGGCTGCGGGGGCGGCCAGGAAAGCGGCGAGAAGCAGGAGTCGCATGGGGACCAGGGTTGGTGGTCCGCCAAGTTACGGCCTGGGCGTCGGGCGTCGCGGCGGTGCCGGGCGGCTTGGGCGTGCGCGCCGCGGCGGTGCAGGGCGGCAACCAACGAAATAAAATCGGGGCTCGATTCCACGTTTGGCAGGTCGCGGCGGCGGTCAAAGTGTAGAATCAGGGTCGGATTCCACGTTGGGTAGTTCGGGGCCACAGCACAGGTGGAGAATTGGGGTCAGATTCCACGTTTGCGGCAAATGGCCCCCGGCGCGCACCGTGCCCCCCGGCTTCGCAACGCTCCAATCCCGCGGAGCCTGCCCAGGGGCGCCGCGCCGCGTCGCAAGACCTAGTCGGTATCCCCCGCGGGTTCGAAAGCCTTCAGGACCTCACGCGTCAGGTCCCATCGATTGAATCCCTGCCGACCATAGTCGAGCCCACGCCGCACGATAACCAGGTCATGGCTTGGCACGATGATGACGAACTGGCCGCGGTTGCCGGCGGTGGAGTAGGCATCCTTCGGAACGTCGTCGCGGCGGTCCGGCACTAGCCAGAACTGCCCGCCGTAGTCGTTGCCTCGCCGCGCGGAAGCCGGGGCGGGGGTGCGCACAAACTCGATCCAATCCTCCGAGATGAGGCGCTCGCCGTCCCAGACGCCGTCGTTGGCATAGAGCAATCCAAAACGAGCGAGATCCCTGGCATTCGTGTAGATCTGACTGCTCATGATGAAGTCACCGAATCGATCCGTGGACAGCAGCGTGTTGCGCATCCCGATCTTGTCCAGCAGCCTGCGCCGGGGAAACTCGAGATACGCCTGGTCATCACCCAGCGCCTGCTTCATTGCGAGCACGGCCAGAATGGTGTCGTAGTTCTCGTAGTCCCAGAACGTGCCTGGCTCGCGGATCAAAGCGCGGTCAAGTGCACCGTTGACGCTCGATGCCCCGGCCCAATAGGACAAACCGGAACCGGTGGCGTATTCCATCCCGCGGCTGTCCACGGGATACAGACCACTGGACATGTGCATCAGGTCCCGCAGCGTGACGCGATGTCTCGGGTCTGTTTCGGGCGATGCGGCCCGCGGCAACCAGGGAAGGTTGAGGGGGCCGTCCAGCGTGAGCGCGCCCTCATCAACCAGCATGCCGATCAACGTCGACGCAATACTCTTTGCCGTAGACCAGGTCCGGGTTCGCGTACCCATGTCGAAGCCGTCCCGGTACCGCTCGTGCACGATTTTCCCCTCGTGCACGATCAGCAGGCTGATCGTCGTTTGCTCGTCGCTGGCGCGGTCGAACGCCCAGTCTGACGCAGCCTCCAGCGCAGCTGCATCGATGCCCGCATGGAGGGGCTCACTGATCACGAGGTTGCCGTTTGGCCAGGGCGTGGTGGCCGGGTCGAAGTCCGGGTAGGGCAACGTCAGCTCCGGCAGGGACGGGATGTCTTCGTAAGTCTGGTCGGGTGCCATGATGACGCATCCGATGCCTTCCCGGAATGCGGCCCGCATCGGCGGCACGCCGCCCGGCACGCCGATGGTTACGGCGCGCCGTTCATAGTCCACGGAGTAGTCGCCGCCGCGGGCAGTGCCGATGGGGTTGCGCAGGTACTTCAACTCGCGATCGTACACCTGGCCGATGTCCCTATCGGACGTAAACAGGCCGTTGCACGTCAGAATGGCCTGTACGCCCTGCTGAATCATGTCCCGATTGAACTTGAAGTAGTCGTAGGACTCCTCCTGCTGCGCCTGGGCGGTCAGCGGGAGCATGAGGGCGGCGAGAAGCAGGCGGCGCATGGCGGTAACGGCGGGTGGGGCCGCAATATACCGCCGGCTCAGGGGCTTAGGGGGCTACCACGGCGGCTGGGGCACCCTGCCCATCGGCCGTTGCCGTGATGTGGAACACAGGCTGTCTGCGCTCCATGGTCACCATGACCCGGCCCTCATCCTGGAGCTCACGCAAGACGGCTCCGAGGATGGACTGCAGCTCGCGCGCCACCCGGGCTGTGCCGACTTCGATGGCAAAGGCCTCCATGCGTCGCAGACCGGACTCCAGCCAAGGGGCGTCGACGGTGTCGAGCGTGAGCACAGGCTTCAGCGGAGCCCGGTAGCCGGCATAGGTGATATCCAGGGTCGTGCCGAACTGGTGAGTTGACGTGCCGCGGGTCGCGTTGCGGTTCCTTCGGCGCAGGCGCTGCTGATCCTCTTCGGTGCGCAGAACCGACGTGATCTCAAATCGAATGGGCGGTAGTCCGCGCTCCTCCAGCCGGGCGTGAAACCGGGTGCCCATCTCGTTGAGCAAACCCACCATTTGGGGGACTACAAAAGGCATGGAGTGGTCCAGGTCGCGGATGGCCCAGAATCGGGAGTCCTGCAGGGGGACCAGTCTGCCGGACTGCACAAAGATGTCCAGCGCAGCCTGGGTTACCGGTTGCGGCACGCCGACCGAACGGGCCACTTCCAGGTGGTCGTCATTCTGGAACCGCCTCAGGGCAGCCGCCTGCCGGGATGTCATGAGCGGCACCGGCCACAGCAGCCGCTCTATTGAATCCGCAAAGGCTGTGATCCGAGCCACATCGCGCTCGAAGACATGCTCCGTTTCTTCGGGACTGAGCGAGTCCTGGGCGGGATCAGGCGGCTTGGGTTGGCAGCCACCGAGCGTGGCAGCTGCGACGAGCAGGATGCCTGCAGCATTCCGGACGGCTTGGTTCATGCCGAGCCTGGAGCGAGCATGGAGACTCTCAGGGCGTCCAGCCTGCGACGCACGTCGACCGGGTCTTTGTGCGAGACCGTCTGGCCGGCTACCTGATAATAATAGACCATGTTTGCGCGCAGGTGAGCCTGGTCTCCAGTGAAACCCAGCGATTGGAATACGTCGATGCAGTAGGCAAGCCGCAAGCGATCGATCTCGGCGACGAGTTCGTTCACCCAGCGAGCCTGTCGCGCCCATAAGCGCATCGCCACATCAGGAGTTCCATCCTTGGAGGTTGTGAATGCGATCAACTGTTGGAGACGATCCGCGGCTGACTCGTACGCCCTCGACTCCAAGCGCTTCAGATGCGAGAGCTGATCCGCGTGCCACTCCACCGCAGTCTGCCGCAGAAGATCTTCGCGATCCTTGAAGTGCCAGTAGAAGCTTCCTTTGGTGACCCCAAGGCGCCGGGCCAAGCGCTCGACCTTTACGTTCGGAGATCCATGCTCCAACAGCGCAACCAGCGCGGCGTCAATCCAGTCCTTGCGGTCGGCCACAGGCTTTTCGAACGCTACGCAACCGATTCCATACGGTTCCGTATGTTCGCCATACGCTACCGTATGGTAGTGTCTGACCATGCCTCATTCAGAACCCCACGACCATGAACATCAACTGGCTCTATGTCGGACTGGCGGCATTCGCGGTATACGCGGTGATCTTCGGCCGAGCGCTAAAAAAGAAGGCCTTGACTCGCACGGGCCTGGCGGTCGGGCTGGGCAACATGCTCTATGTCGTCTTGAACCTCGTGGCCCCGTTTCGTGGAGTGCTCGACCCGTCCTACGCGGGCTACCGTGCCGGGGTGTTTGACATTTCCCCGGGCTGGATGGTGACGCTGGTGAGCGGGTCCATCGTGGTTCTGGCCCTGACCGGGGCCTGTCTCGCCGTACGGGGGGGGCGCGGCCGGCGCATGGTCCTGCTGGCGGCAGTGCAGGTATTTCTTCTCGGCACGATCGGAATACCGGAGATGATCTCCGTCATGGCGGACATCGACCAGTACGTCATCGAACTTGGCGAGTATCTCCGCATACCGGGCGCTGTTGCCGGCGGTCTTGTAATCGGCCTACTGGTGGCTCCGCCGGCACTGGGGCTGGTCTGGTCACTGCGGAGGATATCGCCCGAGTCCGGAACCGTCAGTTCCTCCTGAGCCGCGCCTCCAGAATCTCGCGGCTGCGCGGCCACTCCTCTCTGAGAATGCTGTAGTACACAGTGTCTCGAAGCCTGCCGGACCCGGTGACCATGTGGTGCCGCAGCGTGCCTTCCTCCGTGCATCCAATGCCCAGCATCGCGCGTCGCGACCGGAGATTGAGCGCATCGGTCTTCAGTTCCACCCGATTGAGCCTCAGCGTCTCGAAGCAGTAGCCGAGCATCAGAAGTTTTGCCTCTGTGTTTACAAAGGTGCGCTGCCACTGTGGAGCCACCCACGTCCAGCCGATCTCAAGACGCTTGTGCGCCAGGGCGATGTTGCCGAATCGCGACGAACCGACCACACGATCCTCACCCCTCAGCACGGTGGCGAACGGGTACATGTGACCTGCGTCCCGCCCGGCCAGTGCCTCCTCCACATAAGCGAGAAGCTGGGCTCGCGTTTCGATGGTCCGCCCGGTCAATTCCCAGATGCCGGGCTGCAGTCCGACTTCGCAAAGCCCGTCCAGGTGGTCCAGAGAGAGCGGCTCCAGACGGACGTTTGCGCCTTCCAGCGTGACGTTCTCGATCACGGGTCTATCGGCTCTGTAAGGATGGCCAGGAAAGTGCGGATGCCATCGATGTAGTTGCCCACCCGGATGTTCTCGTTGGGCGAGTGCTGGTTGTTGTCGGCGTTCACCGTCGGAACCGTCACCGCCGGGATGCCGAGCGTCGTCACAAAGGGAGAGATCGGAATCGACCCGCCCGACATGCGTTTTCGCACTGGATCCCGGTCAAAGGCCCGCTGCATGGCACCTGTCAGCCATCTGCCCACTCGACTGCCGTAGGGAGTACGGAAGGCCTGATAGGCAATCGCGTGGTCCATGCGGACGATGCGGTCATGGGTTGCCCGCTCCGCATCGCTCGGCTCACGGTCCGTGACCACATGGAATCCCTGCTCCTGGATGTGCGTGAGGATCAGCGCAATCAGCCGCACCGGGTCAGTTTCCGGCACAATGCGCACGTCGATCTCCGCCGTCGCCGTTGGTGGAATGATCGTACGTACCCGGTCGCCGACCCACGCCGAGGCCAGGCCGCGAACGTTCAGGCTCGGGTACTGGATGGACTCCTGATAGGTGGAGGCGATGCCGTCCGGAGCAGCGATGCCCATGGAGGCCCGGATGGCGGGTTCATCGTCCGGGACCTGCGCGAGGATATCGCGCGTGGCCTGGTCCAGTTCGACCCCATCGTAAAAGCCGGGTATCGTTACACGACCGGCGGGGTCCTTCATCGAAGCGATCAACTGGGACAACCGCACAGCCGGATTCGGCACGTAGTTGCCCCAATGGCCCGAGTGTTGGGCCACTTTCGGACCGAACACGGTGAGGGTTATGGTGGCGATGCCCCGGGCCCCGAACGTCAGGCTGGGCACATTCGACGGGTGCCGAGGCCCGTCATAAATGATCAGCATGTCCGCGGCCAACTCCTCGCGGTACGTTTCCACGGCAGGCGGCAGATGGGGCGAACCCAGCTCCTCCTCGAAGTCCATGATCACCTTGATGTGGTGTGTCTGCTCCAGGCCGTGCTCGGCGGCCGCGTCCAGCGCAGAGAGAAACATGCCCACAGGTCCCTTGGCGTCGCTGGCCGAGCGCGCGTAGATGCGCCAATCGGGATCGATCATACCCCCGAGCCGCTCCCAGGGGATGATGGTGTCCCCGTCCTTCAGCACCGGGTCGTAGGGAGACGGCTGGAACCACTCGGTGGAATCGACCGGCTGGCCGTCGATCTGCAGGTAAATGAGCACCGTGGGATCGTCCGGTCGTGGCGACGCGCGCTCCGCCAGAACCAGGGGCGGCCCTCCGGTGTCGAGCACGCTGGTCTTGAAGTCGCGCTGCTGAAAAGCGGCCTGCATCCAGGCCACGTTGCGCTCTACATGCTCGTGATAGTGCGCGTCATTGGGGATGCTGAGCAGTTCCCTAAAGAGCGCCCAGTCCGCGGCATCAGCAGCAATCTCAGCCAGCCGTTCAGAGGACTGACCTGCGGCCGGGAGCACCAGCAGACCGGTGAGGAGGACAGCGAGGGGCTTCATCATTCGGGCGATGGGTGGGTCGGCAATATCCGCAAAACCTCATCGTCAGGTGTGATTGTGAGCTTTCTGGACATGCCCGCGCTAGTTACCCCCTCGCCCAGGTGTCCAGGGCGCCCCTGCGGCCTCCAGCGCTTCTTCGGCAGCCTGCACGGTCTGCACAAAAGCCTGATACCGACCGGCAAAGTCAGCAAACTGCGTCGCTGCCAGATGCAGCCCTTCACGCTGCGTCATGGTGGGAGGCTGTGTGGTGTCGAACAGGCTCCCGGCAGCCCGACCTGCGCGGCCCCGGATGGAGGGCGGCGTGAACTCGGAGTACGAACCCCGCACCCGATCACCGCTCAGTTCCTGCCTCAGGTTGAAGAGCGCGCCCTGAAGCGCGTCGACCTGCGCAAACAGCGCCGGCGTAGCAGCCGGAGCCAACTCCGCTGCGGCGCGCATATGGCGAATCCGATCGCCGAGCTGTCCCAGCTCCGCGTTTGTCATGTCGATGCGCCGCACGATGTCCCGAGCCTGCTCGTGGAGGCGGGCGGTCGTGGCGTGGTCGCCCGGGTAGACTGGGCGTAGGTCGAACTCAGCAGGCTCCCCCAATGCTCGGGCACCATCGCGCGAAAGTACGACCAACTGCGCAGCGTACCGACCCGGCGCCACGAGCGGGCCCTGGGCAGACCCGGACCAGGGCGTCACAAAGTCGGGCACCGTCAGGTTTACGGGATCGGGAGCCGGTAAACGCATGTCCCAGCTGGTGCGGTGCACGCCGGCCCGGTTGGGCAGGTCCAGCCAGCGCACGGTGCGCCCCGAGGCATCGCGGATAGCCATCAGTACTCGCGGCGAAGCCTCGGACATCTCCTCGCCGATGCGGTCCCACCCCGGGAACGGCACATCGCCCGCCTGCTGCCGGATTTCCTTCTCGGCGGCATGACGCTCCTGGCGCATGGTCTGGGGCGCCTCCGGCAGGTAATAGGTGATCAACGCACCGTGATCTGGGTTCGGTGTCGTGAAGTCGTCGTCCCCTAGTGTGGGTTTGCCGGGAGCCTGCATCGGCACGCTGGGGATGTACCAGTGCGCGTCGCGAACGGGCAGCACACCGCCCTCCGGTACGCTGCCGGCCGCGCGCAACGGCGCGTAGTCGTCCAGCACATAGAACCCGCGGCCGAACGTGGCGCCGACCACATCATCGTCCCGATCCTGGATGACCACATCTCGGAAGGCAATGGTCGGAGCGCCGGGCACTCGGTGCCAGTTCTCCCCGAAGTTGGCGCTGAAATAGAGCCCGTTCTCGCCAGCCAGGAACAGCAGGTTCTCCTGCTCCTGATCCTGCCGGATCATCCACGCGATGACCCCATCGCCCAGATCTCCACGGATTGAGCGCCAGGAGCGCCCGCGATCACCGGAGTAGAACAGGTACGGGGTGAAGTCGCCCTTCTTGTGCACATCCGCCAGCGCAAAGACGCCGTCGGCGGCGTGGGCTGACGTTTCGACGTCGTTGATGAAGGCCTGCGGATCGACGCCCGGGAGCGGAGCTGCTTCGCTCCAGTTTTCACCGCCGTCGCCGGTCACCTGAATCAGTCCATCGTCCGTGCCGACGTAAATCACGCCGGCCGCGACAGGAGATTCCGACATGCCCGTGATCGTGGAGTATTTGGACATGGCGCCGTTGTGGTAGAGCGCGTCCACGCTCCAGACCCGACCCATCATCTCGAGCTCGTAGCGATTCTGGTCGCGTGTGAGATCTCCGGAAAGGGCCGTCCAGGAGTGACCCTGGTCATCGCTCGCCCAGAGCCGCTGACTGGCCACGTACACACGATTCGAGTGTGGGCTGATGCTAATGGGAGCATCCCAGTTCCATCGCTCCGCGGGCTCGCCGGGCGCGGCCTGCGGCTGGATGTCGATGACCTCCTCGGTAATCTTGTTGTGGCGATACCAGTTGCCCTGCTGGGTCGCCATGTAGGCGATTTCGTCATTCTCGGGATCGAACGCCACGCCCTGGCCGTCCGCGCCGAGCGGCACGTACCAGTCGCGATTGCGAACGCCTTCCCGGTTCAGGGTCCGGCTCGGACCCATCAAGGTGCCGAGGTCCTGCGCGCCGCCCAGCACATCGTAGAAGGGAGCCCGGTTGTTCACCGCCACCTTGTAGAACTGGCTGATGGGCAGGTTGGGGAAGTGACGGAAGGTCTGGCCCTCGTCGAACGTCTCGTACAGACCGCCGTCGGTGCCGACCAGCATGTGGTTCGCATCGTGCGGGTCGATCCACATGGCATGGTTGTCCGAATGCTTGCCCCAGCCTGTTTCAAGCTCCTCAAACGTGTGGCCGCCGTCACGCGTCACGTGCAGCCAGACATCCATCTGGTAGACCGTGTCGGGGTCTTTCGGATTTGCCTCCAGCTCCTGGTAGTAGTGCGGGCCGGTGCCCCCCGAGGTGTAAGAGGAGCGGCGCTCGAAGGACTCGCCCTGGTCATAGGAAATATGGAATCCACGGGTCGAGCTCTCGCCTTCCAGCGTGGCAAACACCCGGTCCGGATCGGCCGGCGTGACCGCAAGGCCGATCTTGCCGATGTCGGCGGTGGGCAGCCCGGCCGTGATACGACGCCAGGTCGTGCCGCCGTCTGTGGACTTGTGAATGCCGGAGTTGGGACCACCGGCGAGCAAGGACCAGACGTGACGCCGCCGCTCGTAGGTGGCTGCGTACAGCACGTCCGGGTTTTCCGGGTGGAATTCCACATCGGTCACACCGGTATTCTCGTCGATGGTCAGCACGGCATCCCAGGTGGCGCCTCCGTCATCACTTCGATAGAGGCCACGATCGCCCCCTGCGGACCAGAGCGGGCCTTCGGCAGCCACGAAAATGCGATTCGAGTTGCGGGGATCGATGAGAATCTTGCCGATGTGCTCGGATGCTTCGAGGCCCATGTGCTCCCAGGTCTTGCCGCCGTTGCGGGAACGGTACACGCCGTCTCCCCAGGCCACATGTCGACCGGAGACGTTTTCGCCGGTGCCGACCCAGACCACGTCGGGGTTGCTTGGGTCGACGGCGACGTCTCCGATGGAGTAGCTGGGCTTGTCGTCAAAGATGGGCGTGAACGTGACGCCCGCATTGGTCGTCTTCCAGACGTTGCCCGAGCCGACCGCGATGTACCACGTGCGGGGTTTGTCCGGGTGCACGGCAATGTCTGCGATGCGGCCTCCCATCACCGCGGGGCCGATGGCGCGCAGTGAGAGCGCCTTGGAGATTTCCTCCGCCGTTTGTGCGGTCACAGGGAGGGTGAGGAGGGCGATGAGCAGGGTGAGGACGGAACGCATGGCGAGAGAGTCTGACGCGTGGAGGCTCAGAATACGCGCAGGGTCCAACCGGGTCTAGAGTCCCCGGCAAACCGGTCGATACCCCGAGGGCACACCTTGCTCTCCCATGCGAGTCCTCCGTCTCGTCGCGCTTGCGGCGGCGCTGATTGTAGCGCCTGCCAAGGCCCAGGTCCTCGACCTGGGTAGTGAGTTCGTGCTGTTCGTGGATTCCACCAACAGCGCCATTCCGGATGTGGAGCCCGCGCTCGACGTGGATCCCGACGATGCGGGCAATCCGGTCCTGCGCCTCGACTACGGGCACTGGGCCAGCGTGGCCCTGGCGTTCGACGAGGATGTCGGCGCCGATATGACCGGCATGCTCGACAAGACGCTGTTTCTCCGCATGCGGGTCGACACCACGTTTGCATCCCGCGGACCCTGCCGGGCGGACGGCGGCAATTGCCTGTCGCTGATCCTCTTCGATTCGTTCTCCCAGCTCCAGACGCGTGAGGCCATACACGACGGCACGGGCGATGCGGGCATGCGCCTCAAGTGGTTCATTCCCGATTCCCTGCGGGACGGAGCGTGGCACTCGTTGGCCATCCCCCTGCCTCCGGCAACCCTGGCCGAGCTCGAGGCCCAGCGCGCGAACCTTCCCGCGCTGGCGCAGTCCTGGTACTACACCGGGGCCTTCACTGGCACGTTCGGGATCGGGTGCTGCGGATCGAGCATGCCGACTTCGCAGGACTCCCTGTGGCGCGAATTCGACTGGAGGCGTGTGGCCCGCATCGGCGTGCATTTTGACTGGTCCGACCAGGAGGCGGGCTCGGTCTACCTGGACGACCTGTACATCGGAGATGCCCTTACGGACGTGTCGGATTGGGGCCTTGCAGTGGCCGTCGAGCCGAGCGCAGTCTCGCCCGAGGATCAGGCCGACGATCAGCCTGCATCGATCACGCTGCGTTGGAGCGGGCGCCGTGGTGCGCCGCATCAGGTTCAGATTTCCACAGATCCCACCTTCGCCTCCGTGGATCGAGACATGCAGGTTTCTGCGGACTCCCTGCGTTCGGAAAACCTCTCAGCCTACACGACCTACCACTGGCGCGTGCGCGCGTTCGGTCGCAATCAGCCCACGGCATGGAGCGCAGCCCGATCGTTCACGGTCGGCGGCATAGGGGCTCCCTCCCTCTCCGCGCCCGCGGAAGCGGCCGTGGCAGATACCCAGCCCAGCTTCAGCTGGACCGAGGTCAGCGGAGGAATCTCCTATAGACTTCAGGTAGCCACGGATGCGGCATTTACCAGCCTGGTCGTCGACGAGGCCGGCATCCCCGCGCCCCCGTCGGCGGGTTACTCACTCGATCCCGGCACCACCTACTTCTGGCGGGTGCGGGCCGAATCTGTTGCCGGTCCCGGGCAATGGTCCACGACAGGCAGTTTCTCGACACGGCAGGTCCCTCCCGGCGCGCCCTCAGGAAGGTGGCCAGTGTCCGGCACTGTGGATGTGCCCATCACTACGGAACTGCACTGGGACCCCGCCACTCGGGCCGACTCGTACGATTTCCAGCTTTCACAACACGCTTCATTCGACTCCCTGGATGCCTCCGCGTCGGTGACCACCACCAGCATGCCGCTCAGCGGCCTCGGGAAGGGCATCACCTATCACTGGCGCGTCCGGGCGGTCAACACGGGTGGGACCAGTGAGTGGGTGGCCTACTGGTTTCAGACCGAGATGGAAGCGCCGCCGGCGACACGCACGGCCTGGCCGTCGGACGGGGCCGTCGAAACGCCGCTCCGGCTCTTTCTGCGCTGGGATCCAGCCTATCAGGCGCAGACTTATCGCGTGCAGGTTTCCCAGTCGGTCACCTTTGATCAGGTGTTGGTCGACTCGTCCGGCGTTGCGTCCGATTCGCTGCGAATCGGGCCGCTCAAACCCTATCGTGTGCATTTCTGGCGTGTCATGGCGGCCAACCGGGGCGGGGAGAGTGCCTGGAGTCCCATCGCAAGTTTTCGCACGTCATCGAACGCGGAGCCGACCGCCGTGGACGATCTGGGCCAGGTGCTGGAGGACGTGCCGGCAGAGTTCGCGGTGCTCAACAATGACACCGATCCGGAGGGCGATGCGCTCTCCATCGCGTCCCTGACCAGTCCGGCGTTCGGTTCGGCGTCCATCCGGAACGATACGCGTATTCGCTACCAGCCGGCGCTGGAGTTTTCGGGCGCGGATTCGCTGCGCTACACCGTCTCGGACGGGCGCGGTGGTGAGGCGAGTGCGTGGCTGCGTATCACGGTATTGCCCGTCGATGATCCGCCCCCGGCCCCGGACATTTTGCTGCCCCAGGCCGGCTCGCATGTGTTCATCGAGGGTGACCCGAATCGCCTCCTGCGCGTCACCTGGAACGCAGTGCAGGACGTGGACAGCCCGGAGGTGCGGTACCGCTGGGAGTTCGCCGCACTGCCCGGCATGTCACCGGTACTTATTTCGCGCGATGTCGGCACCGCCACCATGATCGAGGTGCCTTTCGGCGACCTGGCAGCGGCCCTGACTGCGGGAGGGATGGCCACGGCCACCTCCGGGACCGCATTTCACCGGGTTGTCGCGACCGACGGACAGAATCTTTCGTTTGGCCTGGCAGCGGCTGTCTCTGTAACGCGGGGTCTCATGACCGATGTCGCCTCGGTGGAGTTGCCAACCGAGTTTCGCGCCGGCGTGGCGTTTCCGAACCCGTTCGGCAGGCAGGTGACCGTGCCGCTGGCCGTCCCGTCCGCTGCTCCCGTGGATATCCGAGTATCCGATGCGCTTGGTCGCGTGGTCTGGAGCGGCGAGCGCCATCTGTCTGCGGGCCATCACCAGGTCGAGGTGCCGCTGGATACCGTTCCAAGCGGTTTCTACGTCATCGACCTGATCTGGAAGAGCGGCCGGCAGGCCGTGGCTGTCATGAAGGCGCGCTGAGCCACCGCCGAGTCCGCGGTCTGACCGCGGACCCGGCGATGGGGACCGTCTTATTACTTGAGCAGGGTCATCGCTCGCGTCACCGAAGCGGACCCGGCCGTGAGGCGATACAAATAGACGCCTCCCGGCAGCCCGTCAGCCAGCCAGGTGACTTCATGGTCTCCTGCGGCAAACGGCCCGGATGCAAGCGTTGCAACCCGGCGTCCGAGCGCATCAAATACCTCCAACTCTACCGTTGCAGGGGCGGGGAGGCTCCACGCGATCAAGGTCTGCGGGTTGAATGGGTTGGGGTAGTTCTGGTCCAGTTGAAACGCCACGGGGGTGGCGGGATCGTCGACGCTCGTGGCCAGGCCCAGCCAGTTGAATCGCACGATCTCCAGTTCATAGACACCGACCGGCGTGTCAACCGACAGTGTGGCGGATGTGATTTTGCCGATGTCTTCCCGCGCGTCATAGGACTCGGTCAGCACCGGAAAAAATCCGCCGACTCCGTCTCCGCTTTCGAAATGCAACGCAGTAGGCAGTGAACGCGCCGAACCAAGCACGCGGTATTCCACCGTGCTGCGGCCGGTCGGAACCCAATCGCTGCCGTCATGCTCTTCCGTAACGATCACCTCTGCGGTCAGCGCGCCTGATGGGATGTCGTAGGTCCGATCGGTGGTCTGGCGCTCCTGGGGTTGCCAGGCCGAGCCATCGTGATAATCAAACGAGTAGTCCGGCAAACGCAGGGACAGCATCAGACCGTCCAGGTCAATCATTTCGTCCTGCACAGCCAGCCAGGCAGTCTGAAGGTCCGCGACGTTTCTGCCCGGATAGACATAGCGTTCCGTCGGAACCCAGAACCCGGGCGCCGCGGACTCCCAGGTCTCGGTGACTCCGGTGGCCGACTCCTCCAGGCGCACGCGCTCGGAATCGATCCATGAGGTGCCGTCCCAGATGCGGAAGAGCGCACCGACGGTGAGTTCGCCGCTCAGCGTGTACGTGCCCTGCTCGGCAGGTATCCAGCTACCGTCCTGAAACATGAAGTCGGTATAGGCTGTGACGAGACCTTCGCTCAGCGCGTAGTCCGTCTTGCTGAACGGCCGCCATTGCCCATCGATCATGACCCACTCTGCGTCCGAAAGAATGGCGCCGCTGGAAACCGCGAATTGTGAGCGCTGCTGAGGCTCCCAGGCTTCCGCGTCGGCATTCCAGGTGTCGAAGAAGCGCAGTGCAAGGTCTTCGCCGTCGTACAGGCTGCGGACCTGGGAGGCATTCTGCCACCCCTCGTCAACGCGTGCCTGACGCACAACGATATCGGGTCGATAGCGGACCGTGCTCATCTTGGAGGCGATGCGCTCGGCGCCTTTGAACAGCCTGTTCTCTGTTCGGCGAGACTGCCCATCTACCGGGATCGCCGTGAAGAGAAACACCAGCGCAACGACCACCGGCCGTAACAAGGTGTAATTCATGTCAGGGACACGCATCGGGTGTCCCGAATGAGAGGACCTCCCAGGGGTAGCGCGTTTTGGGCCGGAGGCGGAGCCCGCACGCAGGGTGTCACCTTCCGGCGACCATGCCCTTCTACGATGATCGCAAAATCGGATTCAGCCGTCGGCGACTATTTTTTCAGCTGGCGGGATTTGCGGAGACCCGGTATCCGTAGTTCCAGGACCCCCAGACATCCTTGATGCGCACCTTGCCGATGACCTCGTCCTCCCCGGCAAGAACCGTCTTTCGCAGCCCTTTCTTGGGCAGTTTCAGCGCCTCCAGTTCGTTTATGGTGATCTCCACATCCCGCGCCACGGCCGAGCGGTTGAAGAAGCGGTAGACAATGTCCCGCTCCTCGAATTCCACGGTCACACACCCGACGCTGTCGATGCAGTAGGGCTCGGGTACCGGCGCCCAGAGCAGCCGCGATCTGCGCCGCTTGCGCGACACCTCCTGGGGAGACGATTTCGTCAGCCGAAAGGCCATCGTTGACTCGCCCGCTCGAATCAGCGTGGTGACCGGGAGGCGCTTGGTCGACCGGTAGTTGTACAGATCCGTCATTTCGATCAGCACCCAGGCGTCCCGCTCGGACCGGTTCTCGAGCATGTAGTCGATGCGGCCGCGCCGCTGCTCGCGCTCGTAAATGCATACGCCCTGCGGCCAGCAGGACTCGTTCATGCGCTGCGCCAGCGCGTCAATCGGGAGTACAAGGACAATCAGCAAAAGGGGGAGATACTTCATGGACTCTCTGGGTTTAGTAGATCTCTCCATTGCGAAGGCCGCGCACGGAGCCGTCTCTCATGTGAAAACGTATCGGGACGGAGGCAAGGCTCAGATCCGGCTTCAGAATCTGTACCGTCAACATGACGAACTGGGGCGCATGACCCAGAATGGCGCCGGTGGAGAGGGTGCTGTCGACCGCCACATCCACCCGGTCCAGGTAGCGATAGACGGCCTGGGAGCCGTCTTCGTGTTGCACGGTCACCGAGTACACGTCGCCGGTGTCCTGGCGCGACTGGTGCGTGCCCAGCACGATGCCACCGCGTGACGCGCGCACCCGGGCTCCGTCGGGAACGTACCAGTACACGCCGTTCCGCTCGTCCGCACGTTCACTCCGACCCTTGCGCACGGGTCGTTCCGGAACGGCATGCGGGAGCAGGTAGGCCGCATCCAGGCTGTGCCGCTCCCCGATCGCTCCGTTGTACCAGCGGTAGGTGAAGCGGTAGTTGTGCGGCTCCATCGGCCGGGGGATGTAAGTCTCGACCAACAGCACCGTATCCGCCGGAGGCACCACCTTCCACAGGGGCAGCGCCTGGTCGGCATACAGGTTCTCGAACTGCGTCGGCCGAAACTGCAGGGAGATCACCTTGTCGGTCAGGTTCATGCCGTAGAACAGCACTTTGTCGTCCATCTTCCGGGCAAGCACGCAGGCTGTCTCGTCAGAGCATTGCATCTCGCCCAGATAGTCCGGCAGGGTGTAATACTTCAGCTCGTAGTTGACGTACTCATTCTGACGAAGCCGGCGCAATGTCAGCGCCTTGGTGGTCGTTCCGGGCTCGTAGACGGCCGAGTAGGGCAGGTCACGGTCAGACACGAGGTTCAGGAGCCTGGGCATCAAAATGACTCGCTGGGCCTCATCCAGGCGCGACTCGACCCAGATGGTAATCTCATCCTGCCCGTCGCGCGCGAAGACGCAGACGGTATTTTCCACGCACGAGCGCTGTGCGGAGGCAATCTGGGCGCCGGCCAGCGCCAGTATGATCATGAGGGGGGCGGTGCGCATGATCCGGGCTTTCCTTGAACAACGGAATTCCGGCCCGAAGTCCGACACCTCGGGCCGCCGGCATCCTACCCGGCCCTGCCCCGGCCGTCAATGGCAGTTTAACACTATTGTGAGGCTGCCCCGGCCTCCGCAATGCATTCGATTTCCACCAGAGCGTCCAGCGGGTTCTGCCGAACCGCAATGGCGGATCGCGCCGGCGTGTGGCCCGCAAAACGGCGTGCGTAGACGGCGTTCATCGCCTTGAAATCGCCCATGTCTTTCAGGAAAACGGTGCACTTGACCACGTTTTGAAGCGTCAGGCCCAGGCCACCGAGCACAATCTCGATGTTGTCCAAAACCCGCTCGGTTTGCTCGGCGACGTCAGCCCCCACCAGCTCCATGGTGTCCGGGTCCAGCGGGGTCTGGCCCGAAAGAAAAACGAGGCCTCCGGCTGAAATGGCGTGGCAGTAGGGTCCGATGGCGGCCGGAGCACCGTCTACGTGATGAACTGTCATTGCTGGATGAACTCGTCGGGAATGGGGTGTTCGGGGGCTCCCTGGCGCCAGATCACGGACATGATCCAGGTCCCTTCATGGTCGCGGGAGGATGTATCTGTGCACTGGGCCCTCGGGGCGTTCCATCACCTCATCGAACGTGAATCCCAGGCGTGACAGCACAGCGGCCGACGGATTGTTTCCGGGCGATGTGATGGCCAGCACGGCCTGACGGTTCGGTTGATCAAACGCATGCGCGAGGACCGCCCGACCCGCCTCGGTGACGTAGCCCTTTCCCCGAAAGGGAGGGTCGAGGGAAAAGCCCAGGTCCGGGTGTTCCAGGTAGTCCCGTTGGAGCAAGCCGCACATGCCCATCGCCCGTGCATCTTTCGCCCGCTCAATCAGCATGAGCCCGAAGCCGTGCTTGGCATAGCTCGCCACAGGGCCCAGGCGGAGATAATTTTCAGCGTCCCGGAGCGAGCGCACGCCCGAATCGCGGATGTTTTCGATGAACGAGGGCTCGTTGACGTGATCCAGGATGAACGGAGCGTCGTCCAGCGTCATGCGCCTGAGAATGAGTCGCTCCGTTTCGAGTCTGGTCAAAGCAGGATCAGGTACGTCAGTTTGGCGACCGCTACGCGGTCCGTCAGCAGGAGATTGGCGCGCGGATCGAACAACACTTCGTCGTCGCCGGCAAAATGGTAGGCCGTATTGAAGACGAAAAACAGGTCGCTGCCCGGTGTGTGAATCCAATCCACCCGAATGTTGGCCTGCAGGTCCCGCGAGAAGTTGTCGTACTGGATGAGTGCCTTGGCGAACAGATTGCGACTCGCTGCCGCGAGAATCGAACTGGAGATCACGGTGGCATCAAAGCGACCGTTGTCGATGGGCAGGTCGATGACGGAGTGCCGAATGCCCCCCTCGATAGTCAGGTATTGGGAGTGCCTGAATCCGGCGTCAGCCGTGAAGTTTGTACGGGTCCCATCGAAGAAGCCACTGGTGGACACCGACCCGCCCGCGAAGAACCGGCGGCTTTGATCGCTTCCGGCGGAGATGCTGTATTCGCCGTAGGTGTAGTCGCCCGGCAGGATCTCGGCATCCGGTCGGATAAAGAAGCTGTCTGTGAGGCGCTCGAACACACGCTCGTATTCGACCTCCACCCGGTCTCTGCGGTGGCCCTCCACGCGTCCCTGGATGCCGAACTCCGTAGTCTGCTTTTCTCCGTCCTGGCCTTCGATGTACTGGTACTCGGCTTCGAAATCGAACCGCCGAATGAAGGGCAGTGACTCGAAAGAAACCACGGGCTGGTAGTTGCCGCGCACGTAGTACTCCCGGAGGTCCCTGCGCCTGACAAAACCCAGAGCCGGGCGATAATTCTCGCCGACCGTGGTAAATCGTGCGTTGCCTCCGTACGTGTCGTTGCCCACCCGGAGTGCCACGTGGCCTGCCCAGTCCTCCTGGGAGGGGTCCGAGTCCTGCACGGTGGCAAGCCAGCCTGTCAGACTGCTGGCGCCCCAGAAGCGACGCTGGGCGTCGATGCCGAGGGCGCGGTTGAACGTGCCGTCCGCCCGTTCGAGGTTGGTTACGATACCGCCGGCGGTGGCCCGCGATCCGAGCGAGGTGCGTGCGCGGACGACGGTGTTGTTGGCCGAAGCCGAGCCGAACAGGTCGCCCATGTCCTCCCCGGTTTCGATGTTGAGCATGCCGACCGAGAAGCGTCCGATTTGTCCGGTCAGCCGGGCGCCGGTGAGGATCTGGTCGGACAGCCCGATCCGACGCGAAAAGAAGGTCTGTGTGGACCGCGGATTGCCGTGCTGGAACAGGCCGGACCGCTCCAGGAAGAACTCGCGCTTCTCGGGGAAGAAGAGACTGAACCGGCTTAGATCCAGCTGCACGTTGTCCGCCTCCACCTGCGCGAAGTCCGTGTTGACCGTCAGATCCAGCGTCAGGTCACTGCGAATGCCATACTTGAGATCCACTCCGAAGTCCCTAGTGAAATCGCTCTCTGTGGCCTCGAAGGCCAGGTCGGGGCGATTGGTCTGGGCACCCGTGATCACGTAGGGTTTGATCTCGATGTTCTTGCCCCGGCGCACATCGCGTATCCCAGTCAACGTGCCGTATTGCGACACGGCCGACAGCACACTGAAGCTGTTGCCGAACTCCAGGCCGATGGCGGGCCAGAGGCTGCGTTCATTCTTCCGGTTCACCATGCGGCTGAGCATCAGGCCGAACTCAACCTCGTCGCCTTTGGGGAAACGCAGTTGCCGGAATGGAATGGAGACTTCCATGGACCAGCCCTCGTCGTCGATGACCGTCTCGCTACGGAACACGGCGTCCCACGAAAAGCTGTCCAGGGTGAGGCCCTCGTCGGTGATGGTGGCGTCGTCCTGCGTGCCGAGCGCGTTCATCTCAAACAGGTAGGCATTGCGCCCGTCCTGATAGGTGTCCAGGGCGATATAGGCGTGGTCGTCCCGGTCATTGCGCCCACCGCGCTCAAGGTTCTTTGCGCGAATGAGTTCGGGTTCGGAGTCATAAAACTTGAACGCGAAGTAGAGATTGTCCCGGTCGTAGGCGATACGGACCTCTGAGCGCTCGGTCGCGGGGGAGCCGTCTTCCGGCCAGACCTGGATAAACTCCGTGATGGGCTCGATCTGCTGCCAGACCGCATCGCCCAGATTCCCGTCGATCCGGGGGGCTTCCTCCACGCGCACGGCCGTCCAGCGGTGGGTGGCATGGTTTTGGGCCAACGCCGGGGCGGCGGTCAGTACGGCGAGGAAGACCAGGAGGGCAGGGCGCATAATGCTCAGGGTTGCACGCGAACGATTTTTGGGGTGACGGCTGGGAAGTTGCCGTAGGAAAGCCACAGGGCGGACTTGCCACCCGCCCGCCTGAGGCAGGTCGCACGAAGGGTCGCAATGCGCATGGGTGTCTGCGGATGTTCCGCAGCAGACGAGGCTGCCCGGGACCGGGTTGCACGCTCTCCTGGGCAGTCCTGCGTCCCGGAGGTGCCGTACGTCGCCGCTCCGATGCGGTTTGTTTAGCTGCGACTGGGGAAAACGCCCGTGGTAGCGATAATGAAGTTGATCGCCAGATACGGCTGAAGGTTGTCCACAGGCTGAGAGCCTCCCGTTGGGGTCACCTGGACGGCGTCGGAAGCCATCTGGACGTCGGCGCTGCGGCCGTAGGCCCCCGGGTCGCTCGCCCAGACCGCGCTCTCCGGAGAAGCGGTGTCTCCGGGGGTGCTGGCGCCTGCTACGGTGACCGCATGCGTGTGACTGGGCAGGTTCGCGCCGGACAGCGTGGTCGTGGCTGCGCCTCCGCGCTGTCCAGTCTGAAAGTTCGGCAGACCGGGTCCGAGTCCGCTCCCGAGGGGAACGCGGCCGCGGAGGTCCGGGAGGGCGAAGGTCGTGCGGCCATCGCCACCGTAGAAAGTCCCCAGCAGAGAGAAGAGTGCCGAATGCTGCGAAATCGAAAGCAGTTGGCCGTTGCACAGCGCCCACCCACGCGGCGCAAAGTTACCGGCAAACATGCTGATCTCCCCGAGGTAGGGCTCAACAGGTCGAGACCGGAATTCAGGAACGTCGGAAGCCTTGGCAGCGCCCGTGATCAGGCCTCCACCAAAGACGGAGGCAACGAAGCGGCGGAAGAAAGAACGGCGGGTATCGGCGAAGGAAGCGGACATGGCAAACACCACTGGTTGAGACAATGCCAAGGTATACATGGCGCATGGCATGGCCATGACCGTTATTCCCCGGAGCACAAAGCCCATCCCGTGGACCACTGCCCGAACTGGACCGTTTTGTGACGGTGCTGCGATCCGTGCTGGATCACGGGCTCCCAACCTGAATCCCATGAAACGACTGCTCTTCCTCGCCATGGCCGGCTTGTTGGTACTGCCCGTGCGAGGCCAGTCCGCCGAAGAGGACCTGGCCACCATTCGCAACTACGTCAAGGTCTCCGACGAGCTCGCAACGTCCGGACAGATCGCCTATGACCAGATCGCCTCCCTGGCCGAGCTCGGCTACGATGTGGTAGTCAACCTGGCCACGGCCTCCGAGAGTGCCAATGCGCTTGAGGGCTATATGGTGGTCGAGGCGGGCATGACCTATGTACACATCCCCGTGTCCTGGGGCGAGCCGTCCATGCGCGACCTGGAGATGTTCTTCGATGTCATGGAGATGAACGAGGATCGCAAGGTGTTCGTGCATTGCTTTGCCAACATGCGTGCGTCGGCATTCACCTATCTGTACCGCACGCTGGTGCAGGGTGTCTCGGAGGAGGAGGCGAAGAAGGCCATGGATCCGGTGTGGGATCCGATGGAGCTGGAGCAGTGGGCCGATCTGATCGAGCGCGCCCAGGCCGAACACAAGACGGACTGAGCGATGCGCACTGTGCTTTTTGTTGGCATGCTGCTGCTCGCAGTGCCCGCAGCGGGTCAGGAAGTAGCCATGGCCGACCTTCAGATGGCCGACGGAAAGGTGGTCCTGAGGGCCACAGGCGCGGCATTTACCGGAGAAATGATGCACTACCACCCGGACGGCGCCGTTTCGAGCAGATCGGCCTACGTCGAGGGGCTGCGACACGGCCTCGACCGCGATTGGGACCGGAACGGTCATCTGCGCGGCGAGCGCATGTGGGCGAATGATCGCAGGCACGGCACCGATCGTGTCTTCGATCACAATGGCAAGTTGCTGCTGGAGACGACCTGGGTCGATGGCGCTCGGGAAGGCGCAGTGGTATGGTTCTACCCCGAGGGCGGAAAGCGGTACGAGACTGCGTTCGCGCATGGGAAGCGCCACGGCATCTGGCGACAGTTTGCCGCGGACGGCTCACTGTCCATGGAGACCGAATGGGACATGGGCACGCTGGTCAGGCGGCACAACCCGCACGCCGGACACTGATTGCCGTCAAAGCGCCCGTCTCGGGACGCCGCGGCCGACCGGCCCGCGGCGCTGAGCACGTTGCACTTCCGGCGCGGCGCTGCGCCGGACCGGGTGCAGGGCACGCAGGAAAGGGAGGCCTCCGTGCCTTGCATCTACCCCCGGGTGGTGCCGTAGTGTGCGGAATCACCTGCCCGAGCCCGCCATGCGCATCGTTCTCCTCTGCCTGCTCTTCCTTGTACCTGCCGCCGAGCTGGATGCGCAGCAGTGGTCCTGGCCTGAGCGGGCCCAGAATCTTCAGGTGCTGCCGGCCGATTTCCCCGGGTCACGCATCGGGGCCGTCATGCGCGGGTTCACGCGATCGCTCGGAGTGCGCTGCTCGCATTGCCACGTGGGTGAGGAGGGGCAGCCGCTGAGTACCTACGACTTTGCCTCGGACGACAACAGGAACAAGGTCACGGCCCGGGCCATGCTGAACATGCTCGGAGACATCAACGATGCGCTCGATACCATCGAGCCGAACGGCGAGCGCATCAACATGTGGTGTCACACGTGCCACCGCGGCACGGCCAGGCCCGGCACGCTGCAGGAAGTGCTGATGATGACCTACCGTGCGGACGGCGGAGAGGCCATGCTGGCGCAGTACGCCAGTCTGCGCGAACGCTACTACGGCCGGGGCGCGTACGACTTCGGTGAGAACTCGCTCAACGCGGCCGGCTACGAAGTGCTCGGCCTCGAGGACTACGACACGGCCATCGCGCTATTCCGGCTGAATGTGGAGCACTTTCCGCAATCGTCGAATGCGTATGACTCGCTCGCAGAAGCCTACATGGAGTCCGGCAACAACGAACTCGCCGAGATCTTCTATCGCAAGGCGCTGGAACTGGACCCCAACAACAGCAACTCCCTGGAGATGCTGAGGACCGTCAAGGCGCACTAGTCCGGGCCGGTCGCCGGCGAGGTCAGGAGCTGACGCAGTGCAAGCCGTGCGTCGGCCTGGTCACTCCCCGCTGAACCATGTCGCTCAGGCCCGGAAGATCTCCACGCTCTCCATGGTGGTGCTGTGGTTTCCAGCCGCAGCGATCTCTGCGATCAGATCGCCACCTTCGGTGACTTCGCCGAAGATCGCGTGCTTGCCATCCAGCCACGGCGTGGGAACTTCCGTGATGAAGAACTGGCTGCCGTTGGTGTGCGGTCCAGCGTTGGCCATGGACAGCATGCCCGGCTTGTCGTGGCGCAAGCCCGCCGCGAACTCGTCTTTGAAGCGGTAGCCGGGTCCACCCGTACCGGTGCCGAGCGGACAGCCGAACTGGATCATGAACTCGGGGATGACACGGTGAAACACCAGGCCGTCGTAGAAGGGCCGCTGCACCGTATCGCCGGTCTGCGGCTCGCGCCACTCCGCCGTGCCGGTCGCCAGTCCCACGAAGTTGGCTACGGTCCTGGGGGCCTCCTGCTCAAACAATCGCGCCGTGATGGTGCCCGCGGAGGTGTTGAAGCGTACAAAGAGATCGCCGTCGCCGGGAATGTCGAAGGATTCAGGGGCGGAGAGAGCCATGGTGAGTCGGTTTGGGTGCGGTCGGCCGCAGTTACAATGAGCGGCCCAAACCCGGCCCCCGCCGGGCGGGTTGCTCCTTGACGGGTTCTTCTCGCTGCGCCGCAGCCACACGCCGTGTCGACGCCGGACTGCGCAGTCCCTGGGGCAGCGGTCCTAGCTCGGCATGCCGCGCATGATGAGCACCTTGGGCTCGGTCATCTCCTGCATCGCAAAACGCACGCCCTCCCGGCCGAACCCAGAGTCCTTGGTGCCGCCGTACGGAAAGTTGTCCACCCGGAAGGTGGGGGTGTCGTTGATGAGCACCCCCCCGTAGTCGAGTTCGCGGAAGGCGGTCATGGCACGCCCCACATCGCTCGTGAAAATGCCCGCCTGCAGACCGAACCGACTGTCGTTGCATCGGGCGATGGCCTCGTCAAAAGTGTCGAACGGCTCGATCACGGTCACCGGGCCGAAGACCTCCTCGCGACACACCTTGGCGTCACTTGGCACATCCGTCAGCACGGTGGGAAGGACCACCTGGCCCTCAGACGTGCCGCCTGTGTGCAGTGTGGCGCCGGCCTGCACGGCCTCCTGTACCCAGGACAGCACCCGGTCTACGTGGCGTGGTTCGATAAGGGGTCCCACGACGGTGTCCTCGCGCATGGGGTCTCCCCAAGGCACGTCCTCCGTGGCGCGAACAAACCGGTCCACAAATTCCCGGTACCGAGCTCGAGCCACAAAGACGCGCTGCACCTTGATGCAGACCTGCCCGGCGTTGGCCCACGCCCCGGTTACGATGGGGCCCATAACAGCGTCCAGGTCCGCCGTCTCGTCCGCGACGCAGGGCGCGTTGCCGCCCAACTCCAGCAGGACCTGCTTCTTGCCGGCGAGGCTCTTGAGCTTCCAGCCGACCCTGTCGCTGCCGGTGAACGAGAGCACTCTCAGCCGATCATCCTCGACCATGCGCTGGGCGACTTCAGGTTCGCAGTGCAGCACGCTGAGCGCCTCAGGCGGCCATCCGGCGTCAAGCATGATTTCGGCAAGCCGGTATCCGGTCAGCGGGCACTGGGGCGGCGGCTTCAGGACGGTCGGAGCGCCTACGGCCGTGGCAGGGGCCAGTTTGTGGGCGATGAGGTTCAGGGGGAAGTTGAACGGGGAAATGGCAGCGACCGGTCCGCGAGGCACGCGCTCATACATGAGTAGACGCCCCTCCGCGCGTGGTTCGAGATCAAGCGGCATGACCTCTCCCGTTGGCTGCCGGCAGGCCCCGGCGGCCAGGGTGAACGTCACCTGAGCCCGGCGGACTTCCCCCCGGGCGTACTGAAGCGGTTTTCCACTCTCGCGCACCATGGTGAGCGCGAGGCCTTCGGCTTCGTCATGGATAGCCGCGGCCGTTCGTTCCAGAATCGTCGCCCGTTCGTGCGTCGGCATGCGCCGGGTGTGGTTGAACGCTCTGACCGCGGCCTCGATGGCTCGGTCCATGTGCTCCGGACGCGCCAGGCTCGCCGCAGCCACCGTCGACCCGTCAAACGGATTCAGAATGTCGTCGTGTCGACCGGAATCGACCTCCTTGCCGGCGATCAGGAGATGTCGCATGTGCCTCCGCGTGACGTACCATTGGCCAACCAGACTTCGATGCCATGGCCGGTGCCCGCAATCTAATCGAACGCCGCAACGCGATGGTGCCGGCTGCCGTCGGCCAGTTTGCAGGGGAGATGACGGCGGTGTCGGCTTCCGGCGCGCGCATCACGGACGCGGAAGGTCGAGTGTTTATCGACTTCGCGGGTGGCATCGGCGTCATGACGGTCGGGCACTGCGCGCCGGAGGTCGTGCAGGCCATCAAGGATCAGGCGGAAAAGCTGATTCACACCTCCATTCACGTGGCCAGCTACGAACCCTACGTAGCGCTCTGTGAGAAGCTGGCCGACCTGTTTCCCCATGGGGATCGCACGCGGGTGATTCTAATCAACTCGGGTGCGGAGGCAGTGGAGAACGCCATCAAACTGGCTCGTCAGGCGACCGGGAGGCCGGGTGTGATCTGCTTTTCGGAGGCGTTCCATGGGCGCACGCTGATGGCACTGAGTCTGACTTCGAAGACCAAATACAAGACCGGCTGCGGGCCGCTGGCGCCCGAGGTCTACAGGCTTCCATACCCGAATCACTTCATGTACGGCGACGGGCTCTCTGAAGCCGCCTTTGTGCAGCGTGAACTCGACCGTCTGGAAGCGGCCTTCCTGAACATGGTGCCTTCGGATCAGGTCGCGGCGGTCATTCTCGAGCCCGTGCAGGGCGAAGGTGGATTCGCCGTGGCGCCTCCGGCCTACCTGCAGGGCCTGCGCCGGATCTGCGACGAACACGGAATCATGCTCATTCTCGATGAGGTGCAGTCCGGTTTTTGTCGGACCGGGCGATGGGCGGCGTACGAACACGCGGGCATTGTGCCGGATCTGTCCACGTGGGCCAAGGCGATGGGCGGGGGCATGCCGATCTCGGCGGTCGTTGGCAAGGCATCGGTTATGGAGGCAGCTGCTCCGTCAACCGTCGGGGGCACCTATGGAGGCAATCCAGTGGCCTGTGCTGCTTCTCTGGCGGCCATCGGGATCATGGAGCGTTGCAACCTGAATGCCCGTGCCGTCGAGGTGGGCGGGAAGATCCGTGCGTGCTTCGAGCGGCTGCAGCGCGCCACGCGCCTTGTGGCGGACATTCGTGGTCTGGGCGCCATGCTGGCCATGGAGCTCTGCGAGCACGGGGACCGTTCGCGGCCGGCGGGCGATGCGGTCCGTGCTGTGTGCGCGGCGTGTCGCGAGCGCGGGCTGATCGTGCTTCCGAGCGGGGCTCACGGCAATGTGATCCGGATTCTGGTGCCGCTTGTCATCTCGGACGCCGAGCTGGATCAGGGTCTGGCGATTCTGGAGGAATCCGTGCTGGCCGTGGCTGTGCCGGTGGTCTGAGCGCTGCGATGCGGCCTGGCGGTTGGAATCGGCGCCCCGCGGGGCGGTGCGGCCAGGCGGTTGGAATCGGCGCCCCGCGGTGCAGTGCGGCCAGGACCCCCGCGGAACTCAGTCGGCCGCGTAGTGGATCTCCGCCACCGTAAATTCCCGCTCCCCGCCCGGGGCGGGCATGCGGACCCCATCGCCCGTTTTTTTGCCCGTAAGGCGCTTGGCCACCGGGGCCAGGAAGCTGATTCGGGCGTCTGTGGGGTTGGCCTCGTCCACCCCGACAATGGTCATCACACGTCGGGGCAGGCCCTGGGTCTCGAGCGTTACCGTCGCGCCGAAGCGCACCTCCGCGGCCGGTTGGGAGGCCGGATCCACCAGCCGCGCTGAGGCGATACGTGCCTCCAACTGGGTGATCCGCCCCTTGAGCACTGCCAACTCCCGGCTCCGATCCGCGCTGTCGCGCGGACCCGCCGCGAGTTTGCCGCGCTCAGCCTCCAGCCGCGCCAGCTCCTCTCGGAGCAGCCGAAGCCCCCGAGGCGTCACGTAGTTCGCCACGCCCGGCGGAAGCGCCGGCCGCGGCGGAATGACCACATGGCCATCAGGGGCGTCATCCTTGACGAACGCGCGACTCACAGGTGCGCGGGCCGTTTGCCGGTCATTTCCCACTGGATGAGTGCGGCGGGGATCAGGCCCGTATCGTTCATGTGGTCAAAGAAGCGGCGGATCGTGAAGTCCTGGCCGGTCGCGTGCTGGTACTCGGCCAGCAGCGTCTCGATCTGCGCCTTGCCGGTCAGGTAGCTGGTACCGTAGCCCGGCTGCATGAGGTACAGGTGCTGCTCGAAGCCCACTAATTGGCCGTTGGGTTGCATCCATCCACGTGGCGTCCATTCCACGGCATAGTCAGAGGCTTCCTGCAGCGTCCATTCGTTACTGTGCATGCGAAGACCGGCGATGGCCCGCGCCGCGCGTTGCGCCACCAGGATCCAGATGAGCTCTCTGCTGCGCGGCCGGCCGTCGATAAACCCGGCGTGCATCATCATCTCCTCCATGGCCGTGGCCAGACCTTCGGAGCGGCTGTCCCAGATGTTGTATAGCAAAGGATTGGCGCGGATGGGGCTGGGGTGTGGCTCCGCACGCATGCGCTCCAGGTCAATCCAGTGGTACCAGTGCGTCTGCATGATGATCGGATCCCGGTAGATCACCTGGTAAAAGAAGTGCTGCGGGCCTTCCGGGCTGAAGGGACGCACCTGGGCCCGAAGCGCCGGGTCGAAATACGGCTTCATCTCCACGATATCCTTCGCCGCGAAAAAGGCGATGAAGTCGTCCACGGCCAGGTTCTGCAGGCGTTCGAAGTCGGCGGCGTTGTCGATGGGGTTCTGGGCCGGCAGACCGTGGTTGTTGTTTTCCTCCAGCCGGAGCGCGGTGTAGGAGCGGGCAAGCTCCCGCTGCACGATCTGCATCTCCTCCGCCCAGCCGTAGGGCGACAGGTGCACGTTCTTCAGATACCAGTCGTAGTTCTCGATCCCGAGCCCGGATGAACCGGTCTTCGAGGGCAGCTCTGCCTCCAGCCAGTCGGCAAAGGCCATCGTGGCGTCCTGGGCCTCCGAGATTGCTTCGCTGAGCGTCGGGGAGGCCCCGTCGGCCATCGCCCGAATGCGCTCCAGATCATCGTGCTGGTCCCGCACCACAGCAAGGCCCATGCGCCAGAGGTCCTGTTGGTTGCCGGTCAGGTTCGTGGGGGCCGCGGCCAACACCGCCGGGATGGTGCGGATGGCTGCCTCCAACTCCGAGGCCTGCGAAGGGAGGTCATACTTCCACACGTCAATAAACCCGTATGCCAGCGGTCCCTCGTGCTCGGGCGTGTCGGACTGGTCCATCCAGATCTGCACGTACCAGGCCGGGTTGTTGGCCCACGGCTGCATGACCCGGTGGTCAAAGTCCAGTCCGTTCATTTCAGCCCTTACAAGGTGCCAGTCTACCTGCGCGGGGATGGGCCAGCCGGTGGTATCGAAAGAGGCCAGCCGGGCCTGCCACTCCGGCAAGGCGTTGTGGCGGGCGGCCATTGCCGAGGCGGAATAATCGTAGACGCCGTCCGTGGCAGGAGGCGCGTGGAAGGCACGCCAGTCCTGGTAGAAGGCAACCAGCTCATCGTGGGTGGTGCCTTCTGTTTCGGCGGGTCCGCCGGGCTGGGCACAGGCCGTGAGCAGGAGGAGGGCAGTCGGGATGAGGGGTCGCATGGGGTCCGGTGTCGTGAGTCGGAGAAATTGCCCCATGTCGTCGCGATTTCAAAACCCGGAAACTTTCGCATGTTGTTTATCGTGTATTTATTGCCGATAAACAATAAATAATTGCCCTAAAACGATGATTCAAGTTCTTGATCGTGTGCTGACGTTTCTCTGGTGGGCGGCGCTCGGGATCGTGGTCTTTGCTGCGGCGATCGGCGCTTGGGCCGCTCTTGGCCAGCCGGAAAACGTTGAGTTCAACTGGTTCGCTTACGACGTCTCGGAGGAATTGCTCGAGAAGGCCGGTGGACAGGCCGAAATCGACCTGGGTGACTCCATGTCAATCAAAGTCGAGGAAGCCTCTCTCCGATCTTCGGATCCGGCCCTGGCCTGGTTCGGCATGGTCATGGGCAGTGCGTTCTTCGCCGTGTTCATGTTCGGCTTCCATCGCGTCAGACAGGTGGTGCGCTCCGCCGTGGACGGCACACCGTTCATCCGGGAAAACGTCACCCGTCTTCGGGAAATCGGGTTCATCTATGTGGCCGAGTACCTCATCCTCGGTGTGGCGCAGGTGACGGCAGGCTTTGTGGCGCGATCCCGAATACCGGACGAGTTGGCAGAGTCCAGCCTTTCGCTGAACGTCAACCCGGTAGTGATCGTCACCCCGCTCGTACTGTTCGCGCTGGCGGAGGTGTTCAAGGCCGGTGTCGATTTGCAGGAAGAACAAGATCTGACGGTCTGATGCCGTTGGAAATCCATCTGGATCTGCTGCTGGTCGAGCGCAAAATGACCCTGACCGAACTCGCCGATCGAGTCGGCATCACCATCTCCAACCTTTCGGTGCTGAAGACCGGCAAGGCCCGAGCGGTACGCTTTTCGACCCTGGAGGCAATCTGTCGGGAGCTGCAGTGTCAGCCGGGCGATCTCATCGCATACGTGGCCGAAGATCACGACGACTGCTGACCCCGATTGCCCTTGGTGGCGGTCTGATGTGGTACTACCTTGAAGGTTGCCACCAGCTCAGCAATAGTGATGAAACGGGTTCTTTCTACGCTTGCCTCATTCATGCTCGTCGTCTCGGCGGCCGCCCAGACCAACCCGGACGCAGTCGCCTCCGGCGCGGGTTTCGGGGGAGCCATGGCTGCCATGGGCGAAACCATTTTCGCCGGCTCGGCGCCGGTCGGTTGGCAGACCGGTGACGAGCCGCCGGGCACTGTGTATCAGTACGAGCGCGATGCCACGGGCAACTGGGTAATCGTAGGGACCTGGCAGAGCCCGGAGCCAGAGGTCGGAGACGATTTCGGGCGTTCCATCCACGTGCACGGTCCGCACCTGCTGGTGGGCGCACCTGGACAGTCGGCTACCTACGTCTGGGAGCATCAGGAGGACGACACCTGGACGCTGATCGGAACGATGCGGCCCAGTCGCCTGCCCGACGGAGCCGAGTTTGGTGGCTCCTACGCACGAGCGGGCTTTCGCAATCAGGCCGTGGCGTTTGCCGGCGGTGGGATTGTGGTGAGCGCCTATAACTCGGTGACCAACACCGGTCAGGTGCATCACTACACGCCGGACGGTACCGAGGTCATCGTGGCGGGAACTGAGGGAGAGGGGTTCGGCTTCTCGCTGGCCGGTGATTTCCGGCAGCCGCTCTTCATCGGAGTGCCCGGTGCGAACGAAGGAAAGGGCGCGGTGGATGTGTACCTGTTCCGTGACGGGAATCTGGTGCCGGACGGACGCATTGCTCCCGAGGACCTGCCGGCACGCAGCGGCTTTGGCCGGTCCATCGCGTGGTCGGACGGCACCTTCTACGCGGGCGCTTCGGGCCTGGGGGCCGTGCTGACGTTTGCCAAGTCGGACGATGGGGTCTGGGAGGAGACTGGACGCCTCGCCGCGGAGGAAGCCCAGGGGCTTGGCGTTCAGGTGGCTGCCGGCCACGGAAAGGTGTTGGCTTCCGATCGTCGGGGAGCAATGGTATTTGAGGGGGAGACGGCCACGCGCATTGAGGCGCCCGATGATCGTGCACGTCGCGGCTTCGGGATTGGCCTGGCCATCGCAAGCAATGCCGTAGCCGTCGGATCGCCGAGTGCAGACTATGAAGAGGGGCTGGCGACCGTGTTCGAACCGTCCGGTGATGGCTGGGCGGCCGCGTCCACGCTGGCACCTGAAATCACATTCCTCGAATCAATCCGGGGTGATCAGGTGGACTGCGAGGAAGGCGCCGCCTCCATGTTCGGATGCGACAACGTGGATCTGATCTCCTTCGTGTCGTCGAAGGAAATGACCAGCGAGCGCGGAGTGAAAATGACCGACATCTGGGGGTGGGAAGACCCGGAGACCGGCCACGAATGGGTTCTGCTGGGCCGTACGGATGGCACCGCGTTCATCAACATCGCCGACCCGTCGAATCCCGTGTATGTGGGCGAATTGCTTCGCACCGAAGGTTCACCAGGGGCTGCCTGGCGTGACGTCAAGGTGTACAAGGACCATGCATTCGTCGTCGCGGACGGATCAGGCCAGCACGGCGTGCAGATCTTTGACCTCCGCCAACTCCGCGATGTCGAAGTGGCCGACATGCCGGTCACCTTCGAGATGACCGCCCACTACACCGGGACCGCATCGACCCACAACATTGTGATCAACGAGGACACCGGGTTTGCCTATGCCGTGGGCAATCGCTCCGGCGGCGAAACCTGCAACGGCCAGAGCCACATGATCGACATCCGTGATCCGGCCAACCCGACCTTTGCCGGCTGCTTTTCCGAGCCGCAGAGCCGCAGCACGCACGATGCCCAGTGTGTGCTCTACCACGGTCCGGACGCGGATTACGCCGGGCGAGAAATCTGCCTGTCCTCGAACGGATCGTCATTCGTGATCTCAGACGTCACGGACAAGGAGGACCCGAAAACGGTGGCCCTGGCAACGTATCCGATGACGCACTACACCCATCAGGGGTGGCTGGACGAGGACCACGCGTACTTCTACATGAACGATGAACTGGATGAGATGGCCGGTGCGGTAGAGCGCACACGCACGCTCATCTGGGACGTGCAGGACCTCGATGACCCGCAGTTGGTCAATGAGTACTACCTGGATTCCGGGGCCTCGGATCACAATCTGTACATCCGCGGCAAGTACATGTATCAGTCCAACTATCAGGCCGGGCTGCGCATCCTGGACATCACCGATCCTGTCAATCCGGTTGAAGTCGGCAACTTCGATACCGCGCCCTACGCGGAGGATGCGGCTGGCTTTGGCGGCTCCTGGAGCAACTATCCGTACTTCAAGAGCGGCATCATTGCCGTGAGTTCGCGCGCGGAGGGGCTGTTCCTGGTGCGATTCCGGCAAATGGACTCCTAGCTTTCGGCTCGGCTCGGCTCGGTTCGGCGGGGCTCGGTTCGGTTCGGCTCGGTTCGGTTCGGCATCGGCATCGGCATCGGCTCGGCTCGGTTCGGCTCGGCGGGGCTCGGTTCGGCTCGGTGGGATTCGGCCCCTGAGCCGCCGCCCGCTCTCGCCGGACGGCCGCCCGCCGCCCGCGCCGCGCCCGCCGCGCCCGCTCTCGCCTGACGTGGAAAAGGGGCCCCTGATTCCACTCGGCGGTCGGCGCTCGCGGCGTCCGAGTGGACTAAGAGGCGATTTTCCACATCGCCTGTGTGATTCCGGCCCGCTGGGTGGAATTTAGCCCCGCAATTCCATGTCGGGACCCTTGCTCGGCGTATCGCGTGGCCGGGGGCGGCCCGCCGCCCGCGCCGCGCCCCGCGCCCGCTATCGCCTGACGTGGAAAAGGGGCCCCTGATTCCACTCGGCGGTCGGCGCTCGCGGCGTCCGAGTGGACTAAGAGGCGATTTTCCACATCGCCTGTGTGATTCCTGCCCGCTGGGTGGGATTTAGCCCCGCAATTCCATGTCGGGGCCCTTGCTCGGCGTATCGCGAGGCCCGGGGGCCGCCGCCCGCCGCCCGCGCCTAGCGCCGCCCGCGCCGCCCGCGCCTAGCGCCGCCCGCGCCGCCCGCGCCGTCGCGCCGCCCGCGCCTAGCGCCGCCCGCGCCGCCGCGCCGCCGCGGGAGCCCCTACCCCAGCAGCGCGGCCTCGATGGTATCGGCCACGCGCTCCCAGCCGCCCTCGGCCAGCGCGTGGCGCCGGCCCTCGCGCGCGAGCCGATCCCGCAGTTCGGCGTCTGTGATCAGTCGCTCCAGGGCTTCGGCCAGGCTTTTGGCGTCGTCAGGGGGCACCATGAGACCGGTGTGATTCTCCAGGATGGCGTCCTCGATGCCGCCGGCCCGGGATCCCACAGAGGCGATTCCCGCGGCGGCGGCCTCCAGGAAGACGAGCCCGAATCCCTCAACATCCGGGGGGGCGTGCAGCGGGACCATGCAGAACGCGTCCGAGGCCTCAAAGAAGCCGGGCATGTCCTCAAACGGGACGCCGCCGTGGAAACGAATCACCTGGTCCAGGCTACGCGCGGACACCATCGCCTGTAATCGCTTTCGCTCGGGGCCGTCCCCCACAATCCAGAGCCTGAGTGCGGGATACCGCTCCGCGAGTATCTGAACGGCGTCCACAATCAGATGCACGCCCTTCCGGGGCACGAGCCGGCAGGCCGACAGCAGCACGAACTCCGATTCGAGGCCATGTCGTCCGCGCCGGGCTGCTCGGCGCTCCGGATCAAAGTGGCCGGCGTCCACTGCGTTGGGCACAATCTGGATTCGTCGCTCGTCCACGCCCAGACCCCGGGCAAGGCCTCCGACGAAGTTGCTCACCGCAAAGATGTGGTCGGCCGATTGGAAGGTGCGCCGGCGGACATAGTTGTACACGGGACCGACATAAGGCGTGAACAGCAGTTCGCGGCCGTGCGCGCCAAGTCCAAGCGGACTGTTGCGACCGGCAAGCTGGCACGCTAGCGCCGAATACCACTGAACGCACAGCGTGGCGTCCACACCTTCGCGATACACACGGCGCAGGGTCGGCAGGGAGGCCAGCGGAAACGGATTCAGCCCGAGCGGGGTGCGCCGGGTCTCGAAGGGTTCCGGGGCATCTCCATCGGCCGCCCCGGGCCTGTCCGGTGCCACCACGGTGACGCGGTGCCGTGCCGCCAGCTTTCGGGCAATCTCCAGGCCGTAGCTCTGGGTCCCACCCAGGTCCGGCGGGAAGTCCTGGGAAACGATCAGGAAGTGCGCCATCAGGCGAGCCTAGAAGGGCAGCTCGTCGTCCATTTCGCTGGACTCCGGGAGCGGCGGGAGCGGCTCGGGCATGGGGTCCGCACCGTCGTCTTCGGCTCGCTCCAGACGCCAGGCTTTGACGTCGGTGTACCAGCGGCCGTTGTACTCACGGCTGGAAAGGTCGATCGAGGCCGTCACGCGCTCGCCCTGCTTGAGGGCAAACCGATCGATGTTGTCGCCCCAGACGGTGATACACACCTTGCGGGGATATTCGCCGGGGATCTCGAGCACGAAGTCCTGCTTGCGCCACTGTCCGCGTTGGCTGGTACCGGACTGTTCTTCGAGAATCTGATCTACCGTACCGGTGAGCTTGAGGTCCACAGCAAATGGGTCTGTTGATGGGGGTGGATCACACGATGTCGCATGCGGGCCGGTTTCCCCTGTCGCTCCCGGGTTTCCCGAAGGACCCACGAAAAAGGCCCCACCCGGCGAACCGGGCGGGGCCTCCTGACAGGGCATCCGCGGGCCAGCACATCCGCACGCCCGCATATCCGCAGGCCGGGTACTATTCCTCCGTCTCGAGCTGGCGAAGCACCTCAGCCAACCGGACGCGGATGTTGTCCACGTGGCTGGATCGGCCGGCGGCCAGGCTGGCCAGCGAACGGCGCTCCAGCTCGGCGGCGATTTCAGCGCGCATGGCCTCATCGCCCGTATCCACGGCCGCGTACAGCCCCTGGGCGTCGGAGTCGCCGGCACGAACGAGTTGGTCGATGTAGGCTTTTGCCACGACCGGGTGCGCGGGCCATTCCACACGCGGCTGCTCCTGCGCATTGAAGTCGCGCATGGAGACCAGCTTGGCGGCTTCGATTTCGTTGACCGTCAGGTGCTCGCTCGGCTCCAGCTGGAAAATGTCGAAGCCACGGGCAATCTCGGCACCAAAGAGGTAGCCGTTGTGCCAGTAGGTACTCCAGTAGCCCCCGGAAATCATGGTGGAGTCGTTCACGGGACCACGGTCGAAGAAGCCAATCTCAAACGCGTTCTCAGGGTCGGTGAAGTCGAAGATCGACATGCCGCCCTGGTACCACGCCTGGGCCTTGATGTCACGGCCGGGCACGGGAATGATCGAGCCGTTGTGGGCCACGCAGTTCTCCAGCGTGGTCTGGGGCACGGGCAGTTTGTAGTAGCCGCGGAGTTTGAGTTTGCCGTCTTCCAGGTCGAAAATGGCATTGGCGCCCCAGGTCTGCGGATCGTTTTCGGTGCAGCGGGGTGCGCCGCCACCGCCCCACTCATCCGTAAAGATGATGGTGGTGCCGTCATTGTTGAACGTGGCCGAGTGCCAGTACGCAAAGTTGGGGTCTACGACCTGCTCCACGCGAACCGGGTTGGCCGGGTCTGTGATGTCCAGCAGGATGCCGTTGCCCGAGCACGCGCCCGCGGCCAGTCCAACCGCCGGATATGCCGTGATGTCGTGGCACTGGTTGGTGCGCCGCGAAGACTGGGTGCCCGGACCATGGTCGCCACCCTGCCAGAGACCACCGATGTTGCCTTCGGACTCAAAGATGCGGGGCATGTTGACGATCTCGGCAGCGGCCGGATTGGCCATCGGCACCTTGATGACTTCGATGCGGAAGTAGGAGGTATTGGGATCTTCGTCGGGATCGGTAGCCGATGAGCAGCCCGGCAGCTCCTCCGTAGGCCGTACACGGCTGGTGCCCTGCACGTAGACGTACACATTTGCGTCGTCGTTCGGGTCGGAGACTACCGTATGGGTGTGCGACCCGCGACATGTCTGCACGGCCGCCACCTGGCGCGGGGTGCGGATGTCCTGGATATCAAAGATGCGCACACCGCGGAAGCGCTCGTCGCTCACCACGTCCTGAACGCCCTGTGTGCCGCAATCAAGGCGGCCGCGGGTCTCCTGAACGGACATGAACAGGAGATTCTTGTAGACGGACACGTCGCCCTGACCGCCTGGGCAGACCACCGAGGTCAACAGCGAAGGTTCGTTGGGGCTGGACACATCATAGATGTTGAAGCCTCTGTAGTTGCCGACAAATGCGTAGTCGCCCTGGAAGGCGAGGTCGGTGTTGGAAACGCTGCCACCGGTCAGCTGCGCGTCCTGGAATCCTTCAGGCTTCGGCATGGTGGCCAGCAGGGTGACTCCCATCGCAGCTTCGCCGGCATCATACAGGCCGGGCTTCAGTCCGATACGGGGGTCATTCTCGTCCCAGTCCCAAAGTTTCTCCTTGGGAGGCTCCGGCAAGTTGGGTGGAGCATCCTGCGCGAACAGCGAAGGCGAAAGGCCGGCCGTCACGGCAATGGTCAGAACGGTGAGTAATGCTCGTTTCATGTCTGGCTGTGGTTAGGGGATCGTTCTTCAGCGCAGGTTGGCCAACATCTGGCGCATGCGCTGGATTTCCATGGTCTGGTCCTCTTCGACCGCGTCGGCGAAGCGGAAAATGTCGGTTTCCTGGGCGGCGCCCTCCGAGGCGAGCAGTTCACCGACCATGATGATGGCGCCCTGGTGATGCTGGATCATGTATTCCAGCCAGAGCCGGTAGAACTCGTCGCCGGATGCGTCTTCAAGCTCCTTCATCTGTGCGAGGGACAGCATGCCCGGCATCGCCTCTGCATGGCCGTGCATCATGTGATGCGCGGTGGACTCAGGCACCTGCTCATCACGGTCCCGGAGCCACTTCTGCATGAGTTCGATCTCCGATTTCTGGGAGATCTCCATGCGACGGCCCATGAGAATCAGATCCTGTCGTTCGGTGCGATCAGCAATGAGCGCGGTCATGTCGAGTGCCTGGGCGTGATGGCCGATCATGCCCTGCATGAAGGCTACGTCAGCCTCGGTGTAGGGCATGGGCCGGGCCGTCAACAAGCTCTCATTGAGCGGCCGGGATCCCTCGCCGGGAGCACCGGGCTGGACCACACGCGGCGATTCGCCAGGAGCACCGGGCTGGACCACCCGGGCACCGCCTTCAGGCGCAACATTCCCAGACGGTTCAGAGGTCGGTTGCTGGGCACTTCTTGTGCCGGTGCAGCCCGTCAGCGTCAGGCCGGCAAGTATCACTGCGTACACGAAACGCGGCATTCGAGAGGGGGACAGGTTGTTCAATCTTTCAGGCAGAGCGCGTCGTAACTCCGCCCGGGAGTTGCAGTTTCGTCTGGCACGGGGCACTATGGCGGCCGACAGACCACCTCTGGTTTCTCCCATGAAACGAGTCCGACTAAGCGAAAAATTTGCCCAGTTCGATGATCAATGGAGTCCGCGCATCGTAGCCGCGCTGAACGGGCAGCACGTCAAGTTGGCGAAGATCGAGGGCGCCTTCGTCTGGCACTGCCATCCTGACGCGGATGAGCTGTTCCTGGTGGTCCGGGGTGCGATGGAGATGCATCTCAGAGACGGTGTGGTGCACCTGGAGGCCGGTGACCTCTTTGTGGTGCCCCGCGGCACGGAGCACCGCCCCGTTGCCGAGCGGGAAGCCGAGATCCTGCTGGTCGAACCCGCCGGAACGGTCAATACAGGCACGGCCGGCGGAGACCGCACGGTGAACGACCCTGCCTGGATCTAGGTGTGAACCTCGGCGGGCTCTTCCTCCGCGGGCAGGTCGAATCGGAACGTTGTGCCCTCACCCAGGGTGCTCTCAACCTTCAGGCGTGATCCGTGGCGGCCGACCATGTCCTGACTCAGGATCAGACCGAGGCCGGATCCTCGCTCGCGGTTCGTTCCGGGCGTGGAAAAGGCCGTGTCGATTCGGAAGAGCCTTTCGATGTCCTCGGGCGCCATACCCACGCCCGTATCCGATACCGCCACGTGCACCCGACCGTTGGACCGGCTGGCCGATAGCCTGACGCGGCCGCCATCGGAAGTGAACTTCAGCCCGTTCGAGAGCAGATTCAGGGTAATGCTGCTCAGCATGTTCGGGTCGGCCCAGGCCACCACATCTTGCTCGACCTCCACCTCCAGCGCGACCCCTTTCTCCTCCGCACCGGGTCCAAGTACAGCGACAAGTCGCCTGGCCGTGTCATGCACATTGACCCGCTCCGGTCGGTGTTCCAACACGCCGGTCTGCAGGCGGGCCCAACTGAGCAGGTTGTCCATGAGATCGGCAAGGTTGCTGCTGGCCGTGACCATATGGGCGATGAACTCCCGGATGGCCTCACGCTGGTAGCTGTCGAAGTCGTTCCGCAAGGCGGTGGCCAGGGTTTGCACCGCCGCCAGGGGCGAGCGAAGGTCGTGGGAGATGATCGAAAAGAAGCGGTCCTTTGTATCGTTCGCCTCCTTCAGCTGACGAGCCTTCTCCTCCAGCTCGACCTCCGCCTGGAGGCGCCATTCGATCTCGTCGAGCAGCTTGACGTTGGCTTCCGAGAGCGCATCGCGGGACTCCCTCAGAACACGGGTCCAGTGCATCATGGTGTGATAGCCGAACACGCCGGTCGCCCCAATCAGCAGGAGCGTCACCCAGTGGACGAGGGAAAGGCCCTCGAACGCCTCCGAGATCTTCTCCAGGAACACCGGATCCTGTGCCGAAAGCGTCTCCATGGCCGCATCCAGGCGGGCCAGGCTGAAGTTGCGAACCAGAATGACGTAGCCGAACAGCGCCCCGATGATGACGCCGAACGCCAGACGCAACCTGGTTGAGGACAGCGCATCCTGCAACTCCCGGCCCAGTCCGTTGCGAGCCTTCCAGTCTTCGACTCTCGGTCCGAGCAGGGCAAAGAGGGGCGCGTTGAAGAGCATGGTCTGCAGGAAACCGCCCAGCCACCAGCCCTGCCATACAGGGAAGAGGTCATTGAGGCCAACGTTGTTCGTATAGCCCCAGACAAAGGACCCTGCCGAGCCTACCAGGCTCGCGGCGAACGCGGTCAGCGTGAAGAAAGCAAGCGAGGAGGCAGACCTCAGGTCCGTCCGGACCGGAACGGCCCGGTAGGCCATGAAAAAGACCCCCAGGCCCAGGGGGTTGGCAAAGGCAAACAGGAACGTCCAGCCCAGGGGCACTCCGCCCACCAGAGCGACAATGGCCGTGGAGAGATAGGCCGGAATCGCCGCCCAGAAATAACCCAACCAGATCACGCATGCTGTCGCGAACAGCATCGGGATGTAGACCGTGACGAATACCTCGCCGCCTGCGAGCGGGATGCCGGTCCACTCCAGGAGTCGGGTAATGACTCCAGAGGGCACGAAAACGACCGCAAGCACCAACCAAACGACGGCCACGCGGCGAGCGGCCGGAGACACCTCGGTCAGGGTGCCCGGAAAAGGAAGCGGCCGGTAGGATCGGGCAACGTCCTGGCCCGCCGCACCGTCAGCTTTCGGAGCGATTGTCTTCAGGTGGGTCGGAATACGAAGCGCTGGTTCGCTAAACCTTCACACGGTTCCACGAAGGGCGCGCGCCGATGATCCGACCACCGAAAAAAAGCCTGCTCGCCTCATTCAAGGGCCACTCAGCGCGTCCTTTTCCGGACTAAGCGCCCTGCAACTCGGCGGCCACCGCCTGAACTTCATCCAGCACCCGCAGCAGATTGCCACTCCAGAGTTTCCCGATCTCCTCCTCGGTATAGCCCCGGCGCACGAGTTCGAGCGTGACGTTGAACGTCTCGGACGCGTCGTTCCATCCCTTGACGCCGCCACCCCCATCGAAGTCGGAGGAGATGCCCACATGGTCGACGCCGATGGTTTCGACCAGATAGTCAATGTGGTCCACGAAGTCGGACACATCGACCGGCGCGGCATCGACGCTCTCCATACGCTCCTCCGCCGCCTCCATCACCGGCGCGACGCGAGCCATATACGCCTCCCGGTCCGCCGCAGGCATCGTGAACAGCGCTCGCCGTTCGACAATCAGCTCGATGCCCATCTCCTCTGCGACGACCGCGCGCACGGAGTCTGCTGCCAGTCGATACAGCCGGTCCTTCTCGGAGTCCACATAGCTGCGAAATGCAACGGTGTGAATGACACCTCCATTCTCCTTGAGGGCCATCAGCTGCTCATCGTCCATATTCCTGCTCACTCCGCTGAGTGCTCTGGCCGATGAGTGCGAAGCCATCACGGGAGCGACGGACAGACGCATGGTCTCCATGTTCGCTTCCTTCGAGGGGTGAGACAGGTCGATCATGATGCCGACCCGGTTCATCTCGGCAACCGCTTCGCGGCCGAGATCGCTCAGGCCGTTGTGCAACCAGACGTCGTCGCGCTCTCCGGTGTTTGAGTCGGAAAGCTGACTGTGTCCGTTGTGAGCCAGGGACATGTACCGGGCACCACGCTCCTGGAATTCTTCGATGCGGCTCAGGTCCGTGCCCACCGGATAGGCATTCTCGACCCCGATCATGGCCACCAGCTTGCCTTCTCCGGCGATGCGTCGAACGTCATCGCTGGTGTACGCAAGTTCAATCTGCTCCGGAGCTTTCTCCTCGGCCAGCCAATGGATGGCGTCGAATTTCGAGATCGCGTTCTCATACGCGGCCGCGTAGCCCTCCTCCGAGAGCTCTCCCTGGCCCGTATAGACGATGAACCACGCCACGTCCAGTCCACCCTCTCGCATCTTGGGCAGGGTTACCTGGGTCTCCAGGTCCATCGTGTAGTTGCGCTCCTCGGTGAAGTTGCGCACGTTGATGTCGTCGTGCGTGTCGAGCGTGATGACACGCTCGTGAATGCCGCGGGCACGCTCGACCAGCGCGTCTTCAGATTCTGGGTTTTCGGATCCGGAGCAGGAGGTCAGTACGAGAGCAAGCGCCAGCAGCGCCAGCGACTGAACGCGACAAGAGGGGTTCATCACGAAATCGTCGGCAGGGGAAACGGGACGGAACCCGAAAGGTACAGTGAGACTCTTGACCCCGCACTGTTGACTTTCCGATTGCAATGATGCCTTTCAAGCCCCTCGCTGCGTTGTGCCTGATTCTGCTGCTCGCGACGTCTGCCTGCGCACAGGATCTGACCGACCCAGAGTTTTTGAGCGCCCGCCCGGTATTTGACGATGGGCAGGCCCAGGTCGTCGACGCGTTCGCCGATTCGGATACCTGGATTCGGGAGCAACTCTGGGTAGAAACCGAGTTCGACTCGGACGGTGACGGCACGCTGGACCGGGTGCACGTATCGGTGGTCCGACAGGCCCAGACCGATCTGAGTGACCTGCGGGTGCCGGTGATCTACGGGTCGAGCCCCTACTACTCGGGCACCTCGAACGACTACGACAACTTCTGGGACGTGCGGCACGAGTTGGGCGCCGAGCCGCCGGCCCGCACGCCCCTGCGAACACCGCAGCTCCGCACGCGGGACGGGATTTCCAACGGGTACGTGGAGGACTGGCTGCCGCGCGGCTTTGCCGTCGTGCACTCCGAATCACCGGGCACCGGTCTGTCTCAGGGCTGCCCCACGGTCGGTGGATTGAACGAATCGCTCGCGCCCAAGGCGGTGATTGACTGGCTCAACGGTCGCGCGAAAGGCTTCACGGCGCCGGTTGGGGGCGATGAGGTGGTTGCCGATTGGACAACCGGAAAGGTGGGCATGACGGGTACGTCGTACAACGGCACGCTGCCTCTGGCGGCCGCCACAACCGGCGTGGCGGGCCTGGAAGCAATCATCCCGGTGGCACCCAACACCTCTTACTACCACTACTACCGGTCCAACGGCCTGGTACGGCACCCGGGAGGCTACCTCGGCGAGGACATCGACGTGCTCTACGACTTCATCCACAGCCGGGACTCGGACCGCCGTGAGTACTGCGACGCAACCATTCGGGACGGTCTGTACGCTGAGAACCAGGATCGGGTGACAGGGGACTACAATGACTTCTGGGCCGGCAGAGACTACCTGAACGTCATCGACAACGTGCGGGCCGCCACGCTCATGGCGCACGCGTTCAACGACTGGAACGTCATGCCCGAGCACAGTGTGCGCATTGTGGAGGCGCTCAAGGAGCGCGGCGTGCCGGTGCAGCAGTACTACCACCAGGGAGGCCACGGCGGCCCCCCGCCCATGGCCATGATGAACCGCTGGTTCACTCGCTATCTGTACGATGTGCAGAACGGCGTCGAGCAGGATCCGAAAGCGTGGATCGTGCGCCAGGGGAACGACCGTCTGGAGCCGACTCCCTACGAGGACTATCCCAATCCGGAGGCGTCCCCCGTTTCCCTCTACCCCAATGCGGGCGGCCAGAGCATCGGCACGCTGACCTTGACGGCTCCAGGGGCCCAGGGGGTCGAAAGCCTGATTGACAATGTGTCCTTCGATGGGCAGGCCCTGGCTCGCGCCGAGTGGACGGAGCACAGACTGCTGTATGTCACTCCGGAACTGTCACAGGACGCCCACATCTCCGGCACCGCGTCCATCACCGTCAAGGTGGCCGCAGACAAGCCAGCGGCCAACCTCTCGATCTGGCTGGTGTCGCTGCCGTGGACCGAGGGAGGCCGCGCCAAGGGAGGCATCATCACCCGTGGATGGGCTGACCCACAGAATACCTCGCTTCGGGAGAGCTCTCCGCTCGTGCCGGGTGAGTACCGGGAGCTGACGTTTGATCTCCAGCCGGATGACCAGGTGATTCCGGCCGGACAACAGATCGGTTTGATGATCATGTCCAGCGACCGCGACTATACGCTGTGGCCCGAGCCGGGCACGTCGCTCTCCGTCGATCTCGACGCAACGAGTTTGTCGCTTCCGGTTGTCGGCGGCATGCTTTCGTTCAAGAACCCGGAGGGCACCAACTGATGGTGGCCGTTACCTCTACCATGCTGGCGCTCGGGACCCAGGCGCCGGACTTCCATCTCCCGGATACCAACGGCGACTGGCATCGCATGTCCCAGGCTGTCGGAGCACCGACGGTGGTCATGTTCATCTGCAATCATTGTCCGTTCGTGAAGCTGGTGGTAGACGAACTGGCCGCACTCGCTCGCGACTACGCCGCCCGGGGCGTCAGATTCTTTGCCATCAGCAGCAACGACATCGAGGCCTACCCGCAGGACGGCCCGGAGGCCATGAAAGCCGAAGCCGAGCGGCGCGGCTACACGTTCCCATATTTGCTCGACGAATCGCAGGACGTAGCCAAGAGCTACATGGCAGCCTGCACGCCGGATTTCTTCCTGTTCGACGCGGACCACCGGCTGGTGTACCGGGGGCAGTTGGACGACGCCCGTCCATCCAACGGGGTTCGACCCTCGGGCGCCGACCTGCGGGCCGCAGTCGATGCCGTGTTGGCGGGCAGGAGCCCATCGCCCGATCAAAAACCGGCCATGGGCTGCAACATCAAGTGGAAACCGGGTAACCACCCGAACTACTTCGGAGCATGATGCTGGCGGTCGGCCTTCCGTTTCTGAACGAGATGGTGGCGCTGTTCATCGCCGCCGTTGCCATCGCGTACCTCTGCTACCGGCTGCGGCTGGTGCCGATCGTCGGGTTCCTGATAGCCGGCGTGGTCATCGGGCCCAGTGCGCTTGGACTGGTTGCCAATCAGGAGTTGGTGGATATCCTGGCAGAAGTCGGGGTGATTCTGCTGCTGTTCACCATCGGCATGGAGTTCAGTCTGGAGGCTTTGAGCCGACTTCGGCGTGCCATCCTGGTGGCCGGCGGCCTGCAGGTTACGGTTACCATCGCGGTGGTTGCCGGGATTCTGGCGGCGCTCGGAGTGGGCTGGAATGCGGCCATCTTCACAGGCTGTCTCGTTGCGCTGAGCTCGACCGCGATTGTGCTGGGGCTGCTCAGCGAGCGTGACGAGACCGACACACCGGGAGGACGCATCTCCCTGGCGGTGCTGATCTTCCAGGACCTCGCTATCGTGGTCATGGTGCTGCTTGTCCCGATTCTTGCGGGCCAGGGCGGAGGGCCGAGTGAAGTCGCCATTGTGCTCGGCAAGGCGCTGCTGCTCATCGGCGCTGTGCTGCTGCTGGCCAGACGGGTGGTTCCGTGGATGCTGGAACACATCGCTCATACCCGGCGCCAGGAGATGTTTCTGCTCGCCGTGGTGGCTATCTGTTTCGGGACCACGGCGCTGTCGGCCGTGGCCGGCGTCAGCCTTGCTCTGGGGGCGTTTCTGGCAGGGCTGGTGGTGAGCGAAAGCCGCTATCGGGACCATGCGCTGAGTGAGATACTGCCTCTGCGCACCGTGTTCAATGCGGTGTTCTTTGCGTCGGTCGGCATGCTGCTCGACCTGAGATTCCTCATGGAGCATCCGTTCCTGGTGTTGGCCGCCGCCGGGGCCGTCATTCTGCTGAAGATGCTCATCACCGCCGGCAGCGTGCTGGCGCTGGGTTATCCGACTCGAATTGCCGTGATTGTAGGGGTCGCGCTGGCGCAGGTTGGCGAGTTTTCCTTTGTGCTCGAGCGCGCCGGACGGGAGGTTGGCCTTACACCCGCGGGCATGGGTGACACGGGTGCGCAGACCTTCATTGCAGCCACGGTGCTGCTCATGTTGTTGACGCCCTTCCAGGTCGGGGCGGCTCCGGGAATCGCAAGGCGCCTGACGAGCGATCCGGACGGACGAGGTGAGGCCGCCGACGAGCAGGATCGCCACGAGGACCACGTGGTCGTTGTCGGCTACGGGCACGCCGGCCGGCGCATTGTCAAGGTGCTTGCCGAGCGCCGCATTCCCTATGTGGTCGTCGAAATGAATCCCGAATCGGTGCGGGAAATGGAGGCGGAGGGCATTCCGGTCATTTTCGGGGACGCCTCCCGTCCCCATATCCTGGAAATCGCCGAGATCGAGAAGGCCAAGCTGTGCGTCCTGGTTACGAACGAGCCCAAGCTGTCTGCGCCGATCATCCGGCAGGCTCGCTACATGAATCCGACCCTGCAGATCATCTCCCGCACGCGCTACCTGTCTGACATGGAGTCGCTGCAGGCGGCAGGGGCGGACATCGTGGTGCCCGAAGAGATGGAAACCACGGTGCGCATTTTCTCTCATGTGCTGAGCGCATACATGATTCCGGCCGAAGAGATAGACCGGCAGATCCGCATGCTGAGGGCAGACGACTACGGCGTGATGCGCGGCAGCATTCAGGAGGCACATCTGATGGTGCTGCAGGGCCTGGATGAGGAGGGCATGCACACCCGTGCAGTGGCAGTTCGGGGCGGCGCCCCGGCGGTCGGACTGACGCTCATGGAACTCGCGCTCCGGCAGCGCTACGGCGTTACCGTGCTGGCCGTGCGCAGGGCCGGTCGCACCATCGCCAATCCGGCCGGCATCTTTGCCATCGATGAGGGGGATCGCCTGGTGATGGTGGGCACCGCGGAGCAGTTTCTGGAGTGTGCCGAGCTCTTCCGCGAGCCTGTGGACGCGTAGCTGCTCGAGGCGAACCGCCCGGCTCGGGTCCAGGGGGAGAGCACGTCTCGAAGAGGAGGGATAATCCGTAGGGGATGCCCCTACATCCCGGGTGGGGAAGGTCGGACGATGGGGGTCCGGGTTGTACGGCGCTGTGGGGGCCGCTGGGACCGTAGGCTTCGATAGCCACAAGGCTCATCCCATCGAACCATGATTTACGGTCCTCTGTCCCAACTGCTGGCGCTTGCAGCGCTGCTTCTGCTGCCTACGGAAAGACTGGACATCGATGCAGCTTCCGCGCGCATGGAGGTGTCGGGAACCTCTACCGTGCATGACTGGAGTTGCGCGGTCGAGTCGGTCACTGGTTGGGTGAACACAGACGATTCCGGTGACGTGGCGTCCGGGGCGATCCAGGTCCCTGCCGGTGCCATCGAATGCGGCAAACGCGTCATGAATCGCAAGCTTCGCGATGCGCTGCGGGCAGAGGACCACCCTGTCATCGAGTTCCGCGGTGAGCGGGTGGTACGGCGCGGCGATGCGCTCGCCGTGGAGGGACGGCTCAGCGTGGCCGGTACGACGGCCGAGATGACGGTGCCCGTGGAGGCAGTCCCCGAGCAGTCGGGTTACCGCCTGTCCGGGACCGTCACGCTGAGCCTGGAGGCCCTGAATGTCGACCGGCCGTCGGCAGTCCTTGGAACGATCAAGACGGGCGATGAGGTCACAGTCAGCTTCAGCGTGCTGGCAATACCGGGGAGCGCATCGTGAGGACGGCCCTGCTCATACCCGTGTTGGCCTGCGCGACGATTGCCTCGGCACAGATGCCGGTGGACGTGCTTCCTTCCAGTCGGGCATGGATCGAAGGGTCCGCTTCGGGCCGGAAGTTTGTCTGCCAGGTGGACTCCGTCGCAGGGACCGGGAGCTGGGATAAAACCGTCTCCGGAGAGCTCGCCATCTCGGTCGAGGGCATCGCCTGCGAAAACCGCCGCATGACCGCGGATCTGCGCGACCTGCTCGATGTGACGGCGCATCCCTTCATCGAGTACGAGGTCCTGCGCGCCTGGCCGGAGAGCGATTCCGCCTCCGCCGTGGCCGACGGTTGGCTAACGGTAGCCGGAGCCTCTCGCCAGACTCAGGTCAGCGGCACGCTGGAGCGGGTCAACGCCGAGACAGCCCGTCTGCGCGGATCGGTTGATCTGATGCTGACCGACTTCGGGTTGCAGCCCCCCACCAAATTCTTCGGCCTGATCAAGGTCCGAAACCGGATAACCGTGCGATTTGACATCCAGGCTGCCGTGGGAGCGGCGGCCGTCGAGTCCACGCCTATGAACACCCCAACCAACAGAAACAAGTCATGACACGCGCCAACAAAACCCTGACCACCCTGCTGGCCAGCGCGGCGCTGATGCTAGCGGCCTGGGCGCCAAACAGCGCGATTGCCCAGTCGACCGCAATTCAGTTCAGCCGACCGGCAGGACAGACTGGTCTCCACGTTTTCGAGACCAGCAAGAACGATACGACCCCCTACACACCCCTGGGCCTGTACATCGGGGGTGCGTTCACCCAGCAGTTCCAGTCCCTGACCAACGAGAATTCGGCGCTGCCGAACATCGTGGATGGAGTGGACCAGAACGCCGCTCAGGAGATCGGAGCCGGATTCAACCTGGCGACCGCCAACCTGAATCTGGGCGTTCAGCTCGCAGATGGAATGCGGGTCAACCTGATCACCTACCTGAGCTCCCGGCACCACGCCGAGGCCTGGGTGAAAGGTGGTTATCTGCAGGTGGACAGGTCGCCGTTCGACAATGATGCGCTGGACAGCTTCTTCGAACTGGCCACTGTGCGTGTCGGACACTTCGAGATCAACTACGGAGACGCCCACTTCCGTCGCACAGACAACGGGAACGCCATGCACAACCCGTTTGTCGGCAACTACCTGGTGGAGGCGTTCACCACGGAGATCGGCGGCGAAGTGCTGCTTCAGAAAAACGGCTTGCTCGGCCTGGTCGGCGTGACCGGTGGCGAGATCAAGGGCCGTGTCGAGCGACCGGATGACCGGGCCCTGGCTGTCTACGGCAAGGTCGGCATCGACCGCATGCTCAATGATGACGTGCGGGTTCGACTCACCGGATCCGTCTACAACACCGCCAAGTCCGTTTCCAATACCCTCTACTTCGGCGATCGCGCCGGATCCCGGTATTACAACGTGCTGGGAGGTGGGGACTGGTCGGGCAGGCTGAACCCGGGTCTCAGGGACGATGTGCAGTCCTTCATGATCAACCCGTTTGTGTCAGTGAAGGGCTTCGAGTTCTTCGGCACGTACGAAAGCGCAAACGGCAGCGACAAGGAGTTCACGCAGTTTGCTGCGGAGGGCATCTACCGGTTCGGCGCCGAGGAGAATCTCTATGCCGGAGTGCGCTACAACGAGGTGAGCGGAGAGTTGCTTGGCGACGGCAGCGACGTATCCGTGGACAGGCTGCAGATTGGCGGCGGCTGGTTCGTCACCGGCAACGTGCTACTCAAACTGGAATACGTATCCCAGAACTGGAATGACTATCCGGACGCGAGTGTATTCAGCGGCGGAAGGTTCGACGGGCTCATGGTCGAGGGAGTCGTGGCATTCTAGCCACCCCAACGCCATACTTCCCGCTGAACACGTGTTCGGTACGGGCGCCCTTCCTGTTTGGGGGGAGGGGCGCCCGGCTTTTTTGGAGGCCTCAGGAAATGACGGGCCAGGTGTCGGAGAGCCGATATCCGAGCGGCCACGGATCTTCCGGATCCAGCATCAGCTGGCGGGTGCCGGCAATCCAGGCCCGGCCGGAGACCGCAGGGATGACCGCCGGGCTGTCTCCAACAGTGCTTTCCGCTGCGATGGTGCAGTCAAACGTGGAGTCGATTATCGATCGGGCCACGTACCGGTCGCCGACGTTCATCTCGCCACGCGCATGCATCACGGCCATCCGGGCGGAGCACCCCGTCCCGGTCGGTGAGCGATCAATCTTGCCAGGCCGAATGGCCACGGCGTTGCGTCCCGTCAGCGCACCTTGCACGCGCTCCAGCGGGCCGGTGAACTGGCAAAATGAGAGATGCCTCCATTCCGGATTTTCCGGATGACGGAATCCGAGTTGCTCAGTAGCGGCATCGGCGATGCGAACACCGGTTTCTGCCAGGGCACGGGCCTCCGACGGATCCAGCGCAAACCCCATCGCCCGGGCATCCACCAGGACGAAGGAGTCTCCGCCGTAGGCCGTATCGACCTGCAGCGTGCCGATGCCCTCCACCTCGATGTGTGCGTCCAGCCTGTCTACGAAGCTCGGCACGTTCGTCAAGGTGATTCGCTCCGCCTTTCCGTCCCGGCACTGGGCTCTCACCGTCACCAGGCCGGCCGGTGCCTCCAGTTTGAGCACGGTTTCGGGCTCGGTCATGGGCAGGATGCCTGTGTCGAGCAGCACCGTGGCGACGCAGATGGTGTTTGAGCCAGACATCGGCGGCGTGTCCTCGGGCTCCATGATGATCCAGGCCGCGTCCGCCTCCGGGTGGTGCGGAGGGACCAGCAGATTCACGTGCCTGAAGACTCCGCCGCGCGGCTCATTGAGCACAAACTGGCGAAGTCGGTCGTCGCGGGCGATGAAGGTGCGCTGCTCCCACAGCGACTCACCCGGCGGCGGTGGCACGCCGCCGACAATTACGTCGCCCACTTCACCTTCGGCGTGGCAGCTGACAATGTGGACGACCCGGGTGCTTCTCAAGGGATCAGGCCGTGACGGGGGACTCCAGGAAGTCTTTCACTGCATGCAGGTCCTTCTCCAGAGCGCCGCCGATCATGCGCATGGTGAACGGGACCAGGAGCCTGGAAAGCAGCTTGTGAGGACGGGCATCCATGACGAGGGTGAGCTCGCTGCCTCCGTTTTGGGGCGTCACCGTAAACACCGAATCCCATACCGTGCCGTGAGAATCGGCAACAATCCGGATGTGGTTGGGCGGCTCATATTCGGTCACCTCCAGCACCGTGTCGGCTTCCCGGCCGTTCATCGTCCTGGTCTCCCGGAAGCGCAGTCCGACGCCGGATGTGACGTCGGACAGCACCTCTATGCCTGTGATGTCCGGAACGGCTTCGGCAAAGCGGTTGCAGTTGCCAATCACGGCGAACACGGCGTCGGGATCGGCCTGGATGTGGCAGGAGGTAGTCACGGAGGCCATGGCTCAGGCGGTCTGGTGGGACGCGAGTGGCCGCATGGCTAGCTTCACGGGAAGCGAACTACAGGCGGCGCATGCAACTCGGAATCTACACCTTTGCGGAAAACACGCCAGACACTTCCTCGGGATCTGCCCGACCCGCAGAGGAGCGCATGAAAGATCTGCTCGACGAGGTGAAGCTCGCTGACGAGGTTGGTCTGGATGTCTACGCCGTAGGTGAGCATCACCGCCCGGAGTACCTGTCCTCCAGCCCGGCTACCTTTCTTGCGGCCGCCGCGGCCGTGACCAATCGCATCCGGCTCTCGAGCGCCGTGACCGTGTTGTCGTCGGACGACCCGGTTCGTGTCTTTCAGCAGTTCGCCACGGTGGACCTGATCTCGGCCGGGCGTACGGAGATCATGGTTGGTCGGGGGTCGTTCATCGAGTCCTTTCCGTTGTTCGGCAACGATTTGCGGGACTACGATGGGCTCTTTGCCGAGAAGCTGGACCTGCTCCTGAAGCTGAGGGCCGAGGAGCGCGTGACGTGGAGCGGTTCGCGCAGGCCAGGACTGGAAGACGCTGGAATCTATCCGCGACCCGTTCAGCAACCGCTGCCAGTCTGGCTGGCTGTGGGCGGCACGCCGGCATCTGTCGTACGGGCCGGAACGCTCGGACTGCCGCTTGCCCTGGCGATCATTGGAGGCAATCCCGCACGATTTGCCGGCATGGCCGGTCTGTATCGGCAGACGCTGAACGAATCGGGCCATGACCCGAGTACTCCACTCAGCCTGAACCTGCACGGTTTCCTGGCCGATAGTGCGGAGCGCGCGGCGGACATAGCCTGGGAGCCATTTTCGATGACCATGAATCGCATCGGCAGGGAACGAGGGTGGCCGCCAGTCTCACGGTCACAGTTCGAAGCTGAAATCGGACCTTCCGGAGCGCTACTCCTTGGAAGTCCCGAGGAGGTGGCGGCGAAGATCGCGCGCCACCACGCACTGTTTCGACACGATCGCACACTCATTCAGCTCAGCGTAGGCTCTGTGCCGAGAGAGGCGATGATGCGGGCCATTGAGCTTCTGGGCACGGTAAAGCCCATCGTCCAGGAAATGATCGACGGTCAGTCCGAAAGCGGACCGCCTGCCAGATAGCGCTCCATGGCGCTGACCCCGACACCGTGATCGGATTCGGAATTCCGCGCCGGGTGGATTCGGTGCGGTCCATGGAGCAGCATGCGCAGGATGGCATCCGGGCGACAGTGCCAGCTGGCCCAGGACAGCGGGCTGTCACCATGCGCGTCCGTCAGCTCAACATTAGCTCCGGCCGCCAGGAGCTGCTGGATCATGGCTGCCGACCCGTATGCCGCCGCACGATGCAGCGGCGACTCTCCTCGTGTGCGCGCGTCTCGCATGAAGCTGCCGGTCTCGATGTCCGGGATCGTGCAGGCGTTGGGATCGGCGCCGTGATTCAGCAGGACGCGCACAACCGGCTCGAACGTGGACCTTCCGGGATGGCAAGTGGCAGCATGCAACGGCGTTTCGGCCGTGTCGGGCAGCGGGTACCTGGGGTCGGCGCCCCGCTCGATCAGAAACTCGCAGAGCTGCCAATGGCCGTGAAATGCCGCCCCGTTCAGATCCAGGTTAGCGCCGAGTGCTGCCAGCTTCGCCCCGGCCTCTGTCAGGCGTCGGACCGCCGAGACGTCGCCATAGTAGGCGCACCACCTGAGCACGGACGTTCCTTGTTCGTCGACGCTGTCCGGTGAAGCACCTGCTGCAAGGAGGTCCCAGACGAGATCTGTCCGTCCTGCTGCAATACGCCTGATGATGCCCTCGTGTACCATTTGCGATCTGCCTGCGTATTCTGCCAGAATACCCCCATCCGTGAGTGTCTGCAATGTCCCGTCCAGTACTGCACCTGTCCCTGGTTCTCTTGTTTGTGGCTGGCTGCGGCGGAGATGGCAACTCCGGCGTGATCGACGGAATGGATCTCGGCGAAACGCTGGAGCTCGATCTGGCGAATCTCGCGGCAGTTCCAGGCAGCGCGGACACGTGGTCCCTGTACACCGCCCAGGCCGAGGCAGAGCCGGTAGGCACTACCTGGCTTGCCATCGCCGTGGCACCGGCGGCGGCAGGATCCCTGGCGGTGGCTGTGGACGAAGAAGGCGTGCTGGTGCGGTCGCGTCTCTGGGGCATGGAAGACCCGGATGCCGCGTGGGAGAACTACTGGCGACAGTTTGAATACCGCCGTACCCGGGGCCTGCAGCCCGACTCGGTCAGGGTCCCGACGTACCGCGACAGTCTGCTGCTGGGGCACGCCCACATCATGCTGGATGCCAACTACGTGATTCGGCACACCATGGCTGTGACCGGCCGGGATGAGCGCCCCCCGGAGTCGTTCTACCAGTCGGTCGCGATGGCTTTCGATACGGTCTCGACCATGCTTGAGCCCCTGCGCTCACATGTGGGGTCGGCAGCGTTTGACGACTATGCCTCCAAGGCGGGGGAGACCGCAGAGGCCCTGCGTGGGCTTTCGGGTTCCGGCGATCTCAGGGACGCAGTAATGGACTTCCGGCGCCAGAGCTGTGGCTCCTGTCACCGGCTGGAAACACCGCACGGTGAGCTTCGCGACGCCAGCATGACGCAGATGCCGGACCGACTCTGGTATCAGGTGGGACTCGATGTATGGCCGGTCCCGGGCGAGGAGACCGTTTCCCAGGAAGTCGCGGATCTCATCCGGCAGATGATGGAGACGCTGGAGCCCGGCCGCGCTCCTGCCGAATCGTGACGATCAGCATCCAAAGCCCGGAGCTGAACGAGAGGGCATCTGAAACCAGCCCCGGGACGGACCCGACGATCAGGTTGTGCACCAGCCACATGGGAATGCAGGCCACCAGCAGCGCGCGAAAGGGAATGACCTTCAGCTGGTAGCGGCCCAGACTGATCAGGGCCAGCCCGAGGGACGCAAAGAGGGACTCCACGCCCGTCCAGGAGAATGCCATGATCCCGCCGATCACAGGGATCGTAGCCAGGTACAGCAGGCGAAAATTGCTGCGATCGCCCAGGGGTATCGCAAGCAGCGCCTGCAGGCCGGCCGTAGTGAGGAGAAGGGCCGCCGTAGGAGCGCTGATGAGGGCGTAGTGCAGTGCAAACAGGAACGCTCCGAATGCCTGCCCGAGCAGCATCCAGGTGCGGGACCGGAAAAAGGGCCAGCCAACGTTGGCTGCCACTCCGATGAAGCCGATTATGTCGGAGAAGGGAGGCACGGGCGTTGTCGCATCTGATCGTTACCAACGGATTGTCCGGCGTGGAGACCCTGCGGCTCGCGGGGATTCCAGGCGAATTGATGTCCTGGGACGACGTGCTCCACGACGGACCCGTGCGCGGCGCCTTGGCGCCATCGGAGTACCGGAAGTCGCGCGCGCGATTTCTGGGAGGGCTGGCCGGCGCAGACCAAGTCGAAGAGCGCCTGAAGCAGCGGGACGAACGTCTGCATGGCTACACGGGTGTCATCGTCCTTTGGTTCGAGCACGACCTGTATGATCAGCTCCAACTGGCCGAGATCGTCTCGCGGCTGGACCCGGCACGTGAGGTTCTGCTGGTGCCCCAGGACACCTACATAGCGCATTCCCGGGCCGCGGCCCTGCAGCAGTCGTGGACCAACCGGGCACCCCTGTCGCATGATCAGCGCCGCCAGGCCGAAACGGTCTGGCGCACGTTCACATCGGAGCGCCCGGACCTGATCTCGGAGCCCATCGCCCAGGATGCACTGCCCTTCATGCCCAGTGCGCTCCTCCGTTGGTGTGCCATGTTTCCCGACCGCCGGGCGGGGCTGAGTCGCACCGAGCGCCTGGTGCTGGAGCTGTGCGCGAACGGGCCCATGCCGGGTGGGCGATTGTTCGGCAGCACGCAGGCGGCGGAAGAGGCCGTCTTTCGGGGGGATTGGTCCTTCTGGCGGCTTCTGGACGGACTCAAGGGGCTCGTCGTGGCTCAAGGCGACGGTGCGCATCACGAACGGTCGTGGCAGTGCACTGCACTCGGTCTGTCGGTACTGCGTGGGGAGGTTGATCGTCTGGAGGCCGTCGGTCTGGACCGCTGGTTCGGCGGAACCAGAGTGACGCCGCAAAACGACTGGCGCTGGGACGGCGAGCGCTTGCGCCGGGGATGACGAGGCTGGGCCCGAACGGCGGGCTACTTCTTCTTCTTCTTTGGAGGCAGGGTGCTGACGAACGCGTGCGCACGACCCACCCAGACAGCGAGCGCCGCGTCCGTACCGAGCCCGTCAGCGTGCACGTATACCATGCCCTTCATGGGCCTTCCCGTGAAATCCATGGGTCGCGCGTGTTCTTCCGCGAGGCACGCCTCGTGCTGGCCGGACCCACGCGAACCATCAGGTCGCTGCCCACGATGCCCACAAGCATGTGGCCGCGTTCCATCAGGCACAGGCCGCCAAACATCTTGCGTTCGGAGATCTCCGGCGCGTCTCCGACCACGTGCCGAAGCCGGCTTGCGAGGTGCTCGTCATAGGCCATTCTGTCAAATCCTCCGGCCTCCCTGAGGGCCTGTCGGTGCTGGAAGCGTTTCCACCACGAAATGTGGGGGCTCCGGGTGTGGACTAGCTGTGGAAAACCGCCTGTCGATGGACGTTTTGATCGGTTAGCATTTCCGAAACACAGCGTTTACGTCAAAAAACGCTGTTTTCAAACGGTTTATGCTGAATTGAAAATTGGCGATGGTTTCTGGAAGAAAGAAAAGCGGCAGAACAGGCCGAAAACGGCAATGTGGACAAACTGTGGATTGGACCCGTGCGGCGACCCTCACTCGGGGTGATCCGTAGGGACTGCCGAAGCCTTCAAACCGGGGTCACGCTGAATCAAACGCGCTGAATCATGGAGCCGGATCTGACCTACGAACCTGACTTCCTGGATCAGGCGTCGGCACTCCGCTACCAGGATACTCTGACCCGCACGATCCCCTGGGAACAGCACCAAGTGCGACTTTTTGGGAAGTGGATAGACACGCCGCGCCGTTCTGCGTGGTTCGGGGATCCGGGAGTTCGTTATGGGTATTCCGGGCAGGTCTACGATCCTCATCCCTGGACGGCTGAAGTGGCTCAACTGCGGGCGGCCGTGGAATCCGCGAGCGGAGCGCGGTTCAACTCCGTGCTGCTGAATCTCTACCGCACGGGTCAGGACTCGATGGGTTGGCACGCGGACGACGAGGCCGAACTCGGTGAGCGCCCTGTTATCGCCTCGCTGAGTCTGGGGGCCACCCGCAGAATGCGGTTTCGGCTCAAGGAGAATCACCGCGTAACTCACGCCGTGGATCTCGCGTCCGGGTCCCTTCTCATCATGGGGCCTGACGTGCAGGCGGCATGGCAGCATGCCCTGCCCAAAACGAAGCGCGTGAGTCAGCCGCGCATCAATCTGACATTTCGCCTGGTCGGACCGCGCGGCTGACGGCAGTCGCGGAGCGGTCTCGAGGTGTGGTACGTCGGCCCGTACCCGGTCATTGAGCTTGCCCTGGCGCTCGGCGGTCCGGGTTCGCTCGAGGCCGATTTCCGTACCCTCGCGTCAGGAGAGCACCTTCTCAAACTTGGGGATGTCTTCCAGCACGGATCCGGTGCCCCGCACAACTGCGGTCAGCGGGTCCTCGGCCACATAGACAGGCAGGTCCACGCGCCCCTTGATCAGCCCGTCCAGCCCCTTCAGCATGGCCCCACCGCCGGTCAGCATGATGCCCCGCTCCAGGATGTCGGAACCGAGCTCGGGCGGCGTGCGCTCCAGGCAGCGGATGACCGCGGCGGCAATTTGCGACACAGGCTCACGAAGCGCCTCACGCACGTCTTCTGAGGAGATGGTCCGGATCTTCGGAATACCGGAGACCAGGTCGCGACCCTTTACGGACAGTTCCAGTTCCGGGTCGAGTTCGATAGCGCTGCCGACCTCAAGCTTGATACGCTCTGCCGTGCGGTGACCGATCAACAGATTGTGATTGCGCTTGAAGTACTGAACGATGGCGTTGTCCAGTTCGTCCCCGCCAACGCGAATGGACTCGTCGATGACGATGCCCGAGAGTGCTATCACCGCGATTTCCGTGGTGCCGCCTCCAATGTCCACAATCATGTTGCCGACGGGCTCGGCGACATTGAGTCCGATTCCGATGGCGGCCGCCATCGGCTCATCAATGAGGTAGACCTGGCGCGCACCTGCATGCTCGGCCGAGTCGCGTACGGCGCGTTTTTCAACCTCTGTGATGCCCGAAGGCACGCACACCACCATGCGGCGGATTGCCGTAAACCAACTGGTCTGGACCTTCCGGATCAGGTGGCGGATCAGCTGCTCGGCGACCTCAAAGTCTGCGATCACGCCGTCCTTCAGCGGACGGATGGTCTCGATGTCGCGGTGCGTGCGCTCGTGCATCTGCTGCGCTTCGGATCCCACCGCAATGATCTTCCGCGTGGACCGGTTGAGCGCGACGATGCTGGGTTCGTTGAGAACGATACCGCGGCCCTTGATATAGATCAGGGTGTTTGCGGTCCCGAGGTCGATCGCTACGTCAGACGCGAAATTGAAGATGGACATCCGGATCCAGTTTCCGGGGGACTAGCGGGCCCATTTGGGGCTGCAAGACCGCCGAGGCGAGCAAGATTTCGGCCGCGAGTGGCCGATGGCCGAGGCGTCGAGATGCAGGGAACTCGAAGCCCGTATAATACACACGCGTCCAACGCTGTTAAACGCTGAAAAGGCGAGAAATCGCGTGAAAACCAGCCGAAACGTGCCTTTTTCCGATGACGACGCCGTTCTGCAGCCGGCGTTCTCCTGGTTCGATGCGCGCGGTTGGACTCCGTTCCCATTCCAGCAGGAGGTATGGCGCAAATACCTGGCAGGCGAAAGCGGACTGATCCATGCCGCGACGGGATACGGCAAGACGTATGCGGCATGGTTCGGGCCCCTGCTGAAGGCGCTTCGGGACGGCGATGAGGGTGGAGGCGGCATTCGGGTCCTGTGGATCACCCCCCTCCGGGCGCTTGTCAACGACACGATGAAATCGCTGCAGGCACCGCTGGATGACCTTGAAATTCCCTGGCGAGTGGAGCGTCGCACAGGGGATACCTCCGCGGACACCAAGTCCCGTCAGCGGGATCGCTTGCCGGAGGTGCTGGTGACGACCCCGGAGAGCCTGTCGCTGCTGCTGACGTACGCGAACCTCAAGGACGAATTCGCCTCGCTCGAGGCCGTGATCGTTGATGAGTGGCACGAGTTGCTCGGTAGCAAACGAGGCAGTCAGGCGGAGCTTTGCCTGGCACGACTTCGGCGTTGGTGCCCGGCCGTGCGGCTCTGGGGCGTCTCCGCCACAATCTCCAATCTCGACGAGGCTCTTCGGGTGCTGGTGGGCACCGAGCGAGCCGGCACGGGGGCGGTGGTCAGAGGCCGGGAATCCAAGAAAGTGGTGGTCGATGCCCTCCTGCCCGCCCAGGTAGAGCGTTTTCAGTGGACGGGTCATGTAGGCAAAAACATGGCGGGTGCCGTCGCAGACCAGATCGACGAGGTCAGCACCTCGCTGGTGTTTACCAATACCCGGTCGAACGCCGAAATCTGGTACCACGAGTTGCTTGCCCGGCGTCCGGAGTGGGCGGGCCGGATTGCCGTACACCACGGCTCCATCGATCGAAAGACACGGCGATGGATCGAGCGCTCGCTTTCCGAGGGTGCCCTGCGCTGTGTCGTCTGCACATCCAGCCTGGACCTGGGAGTAGACTTCTCCCCGGTGGAACGGGTGTTTCAAGTTGGCAGTCCCAAGAGTGTTGCCCGCATCCTGCAGCGCGCCGGTCGAAGTGGTCACCAGCCTGGAGCTGTCTCCCGCATCACCTGTGTGCCCACGCACGCGCTGGAGCTGGTCGAATTCGCCGCTGCCCGGCAGGCCGCGGAGGCCATGCAGGTAGAGCCCCGCGAGCCCATCGAAAAGCCGTACGATGTGCTTGTGCAGCACATGGTTACCGTAGCAATCGGCGGAGGTTTTCGCCCGTCCGAGTTCTTGGAGGAGGTGCGGGATGCCTGGAGCTTCCGCACGCTGGACGACGAGGAGTGGAGTTGGGCGCTTGACTTCTGCACCACCGGCGGGGCCTCACTTCGGGCCTACGAGCACTATCGGCGGGTGGTGGATTTCGAGGGCACGATGGTATGCGCGTCCAACGAATTGGCGCGACGGCATCGCATGTCCATCGGCACCATCGCCTCCGATACGTCGATCGGAGTCTACTTCCGCAACGGGCACAAGCTGGGCACCGTGGAGGAGTCCTTTGTCAGCCGCATGAAGGAGGGCGATGTGTTCTTCTTCGCCGGCCGCGTTCTGGAGTTCGTGCGTATCCGAGAGCTCAAAGCTTATGTGCGACCGGGCCGCGCATCGAAAGGCGCCGTTCCGCGATGGCAAGGCGGGCGCATGCCGTTGTCAGGCGAGATGAGTGCGGCCATGCGGCGCATGTACGACGCGGCCGGCAGAGGGCATATGGATGCGGTCGAAATGGACGCGCTGCAGCCGATTCTGGAGCTGCAGGCTGCCTGGTCCGTGGTGCCGCGCGAAGGAGACCTGCTTCTGGAGCGCGTGCATACCCGGGACGGTCACCACCTCTTCCTGTATCCCTTTGAGGGGCGCACGGTACACGAAGGTCTGGCCGCGCTCATTGCCTGGCGCATGGCGCGCATCTCCCCGATCACCGTAACGATGTCGTACAACGACTACGGGATCGAATTCCTGTCCGCCGAGCCGGCTCCGTTGGAGCGCGCCCTGGAGGAAGGGTTGTTTGAGCCTGAGAATCTGATCGAGGACATCGAGTCCAGCATCAATGCTGCCGAAATGGCCCGCAGGCAGTTTCGGGGCATCGCCCGGGTGGCGGGGCTGGTCTTCTCAGGGTACCCCGGAAGGAGCAAGGGAGCGGCCCAGATTCAGGCATCCAGCAGCTTGTTGTTCGATGTCTTTGTCCGGCATGATCCGGACAACTTGCTGATCAAACAGGCCCGTCGCCAGGTGCGGGAAGAGCAGTTGGAGCAGAAGCGACTGGAGGCGACGCTCGAGCGGATCCGGACCGCACGCCTGGTGGTAGTGGATGTGCCCAAGGTGAGTCCGCTGGCATTTCCCATTCTCGTGGACCGTCTCGGGCAACGCCTCACCACCGAACGCCTGAGTACCCGCATCCGGCGCATGCAGCAGCAACTGGAGCTCGCGGCTGACGACACCCTGTCACAAGCATGAACCTCGAGAACGCCGCCGTCATTGAGTTCGGCGGGGCACGTCTGGCGCTGCTTCCGGAGCGAGCGGTCGTCAATCTGGACTCCGGAGAGCTGTATCTGGCCGACTTGCATGTCGGGAAGAGTGCGACGTTTCGAGCGAATGCGATCCCCATTCCCGAAGGTGACACCCGGGCTGATCTCGACCGCCTGCACCGGGCTATCCAACGAACGGGCGTTCGGAGGGTGGTGATTCTCGGCGATTTCCTGCACGCGCCGGCGTCGCACCTTGACGAAGTCTGGCCGGCCTGGCGACAGGCCCATACGGAATTGGAGGTTGTGGTTGTTCGCGGCAACCATGATGCCTGGGCCGGCGATCCTCGCCCGGAGTGGCAGGTGGAACTGGTGGATGCGCCCCTGGTCCGCGGCGAGCTGGCCTTACGGCACGAGCCCATTGTCGATCCGGCGCGGTTTGTCCTGGCCGGTCATGTGCATCCGGCCATTCGGCTGCGCGGGTCAGGGCGTGACCGTCTGTCCCTTCCGTGTTTTCATGTGGCGAACAGGCTGTTGACACTGCCTGCGTTCACTCGATTCTCAGGCGGATACGGGGTCAGGGCGCGGGCCGGAGACCGGGTGTTCGCGATTGCAGAAGAGGCCGTGATGGACGTGACGGCGCTGGCGGCCTGAGCCCCTCGTGGGGGGCTTGCCGCTACTCCATCGCCCGAAAAAAGCAGGCAAAAAGAAAACCCGGCCTTACGGGGCCGGGCTCTCTTTCGGCGTCACCACGTTGCGGCTTTACGGAGCCACGCGGCGGGACGCGGTGTTCTGGCAGCCAGCCTGAGTCCAAACAACGGGCCAAGGCAGTTTTATGTCTGCCGGGCCCCTCAGGCGGTAAAAAAGGCGATCCAGGTGGGAAAGTCCGACGCGCGAACGGAAAAACCGTCCAGAGGGGGGCACGTGCCGATTCAGGTCGTCAGGCGAGCCCCGAAGACAGGGACCTCCAGGTGCACCCTAGGCTGGCTCAAACAGTGCAATTACCGCGCCCGCCGGATCCTGGATGACACAATATCGCCCATGCCCTGCCATCTCTTTGGGACCGGAGATCACCTTGCCGCCGCCTCCGCGAGTGGCTGCCATGGACAGGTCCAGGTCTTCCACATTCACGTAGATCATCCAGTAGGGGGGGAGGTCGGCGTTGCCGCCCCGGGCGTGGCAGACGCCCGTTGCCGGGTCTCCGGTCGAGGGCACCGTCATGGTGTAGTCCTCATAGTCGCCCATCTTGACAGGCTCCGGCTTCCATCCGACGACCTTGCTGTAGAAGTCCCGAATGCGTGGCGCGTCCTTTACGGTCAGGTCAAACCAGGTAACGGTTCCAGGTGCGGGTTTCTCAGGCATGGGCGCGGTTGTACGTTTGCACCAAAGTACGTCCAGTACCGCTATCCCCGAACTCCCGGACATAGAAGCCTACCTGCATGTGCTCAGGCGCGACGTGGTTGGGCATGCGATCCAGCGCATCAGACTGAAGAGTCCGTTCCTGGTGCGCACATTTGAACCGCCGTTCCGGGAGATCGAGGGCCACGCCCCTTCCGGGCTGCGGCGTCTGGGCAAGCGGGTCGTCATGGAGTTCGAGGCCTTCGAGCCGACTCGTTTTGTGGTCATGCACCTCATGAAAGCAGGCCGCTTGAAGTGGGGAAAGCCAGGAGCCGGGCTGCCGGGCAGGATTGGCCTCTGTGCAATTGACTTTGAGCACGGCACGCTGCTCTTCACGGAGGCCGGCCACAAACGGCGCGCGTCGATTCACGTGGCCGAGGGCGCTCAGGCCCTTGGCGCGCTGGACCCAGGAGGACTCGAAATCGCCACGCTTTCGGCCGGCGCGTTTGCGGACAGGCTTCGCTCGCATCGACACACCTTGAAGCGTGGACTGACCGATCCCCACATTCTGTCCGGGATCGGATCCGCGTATGCGGACGAGATCATGCTGAGGGCGAGGCTTTCTCCCATGAAGCGCACGGATTCCCTGAGCGATGAAGAGGCGGAGCGCCTCCGGGCGGCGTGCCTGTCTGTTTTCGAGGAGTGGACGCAGCGCATCCAGGAGCAGGCCGGCGACGGCTGGCCCAGGATCACCGCCTTTCGTCCGGAGATGGCCGCTCACGGCAAGGCCGGCGAGCCGTGCCCGCAATGCGGGAGCGCCATTCAGAAGATCGTCTATGCCGAAACGGAGACGAACTATTGCGCCACCTGCCAGACCGAAGGACGCGTTCTGAAAGACCGCTCGCTGTCACGACTGCTCAAGGATGATTGGCCCAGAGATCTGGACGCGTGGGAGCAGCGCATGCGCCCCGGAGAGAGCTAGGCTGGCCCGCATTGGCGCAACGGCGCGGCTAAAGCCGCCAACAAAAAAGGCCGGCTCCCCAGGAAGCCGGCCTTTCGTGTGTTTGCTCACGCTGGACGCAATCTGCGTTCGAGTCGGTCCAGTTCGACAACGAATGCGGGATCCGTGTCGATCCGGGCCTGCACGGCTCGACAGGCGTGGATCACCGTGGAGTGATCCCGGCCACCGAACCGGCGGCCGATCGCCTCAAGCGACAGGGAGGTCATCTGTTTGCAGAAGTGCATGGCCACGTGGCGCGCATCGACAATGGGCCGCTTGCGGCTCTTTCCGATGAGCTGCTCGACCGTCATGCCGTAGGCTTCGGCTACCGTGTCCCGGATCTCCGCCGCTGACGGCGTGCGCCGTTTGGACGTGGAGATCACATCAGACAGCAGCGGCTGGACGACCTCCAGGGTCAGTGGGGAGTCGTCTATGTGCCGGGAGGCCAGGATGCGGTTGAGCGAACCTTCCAGGACACGGATGTTGTCCGTGACGTTGGCGGCTATGTACTCGATGATTTCAAACGGGAGATCCAGGCCGTGGCGATTTGCACCACGTTGCAGGATTGCGATGCGGGTTTCAAAGTCCGGCGGCTGTACGTCGGCACTGAGACCCCATCGGAATCGAGAAAGCAGTCGTTCCTCAACGCCCTTGATCTCGGACGGGGGCCGATCCGCGCACAGCACGATCTGGGCTCCGCCCTGGTGGAGGTCGTTGAACAGATGGAAGAACTGCTCCTGGGTCTTCTCCTTACCGCTGAAGAACTGGATGTCGTCAACGATCAGGACGTCGATCTCCCGGAATGACCGGGCAAACTCGCCCAGCATGTTGTGCTGGACGGCGTGAACAAAGCAGTTGGTGAATGCCTCGCTCGTGAGGTAGAGCACGTTCAGCTCCGGGTGCGCATCGGCTGCCAGGTTACCGATGGCATGGGCCAGGTGGGTTTTGCCCAGGCCCACCTTCCCGTAGATCAGGAAGGGGTTGAAACTGGTTGCTCCGGGACGTTCGGCGACTGCGAGCCCTGCACTCCGGGCAAGCCGGTTGCAGTCGGCCTCGATGAAGTCGTCGAAGGTATAGGCAGGGTTGAGCGTAGCGGGGCGGGCCGGCGGCGCCTTCGCCGGCCCGGGCCTTTGAGAAGGTATCTCTGGCGCGGGGGTGGTTTCGGGTGGCTTTGAAGCGGAATTGCCTGAGTCGGGCGAACTCTGATGTCCAGGCCCCAGGACCCTGAAATGGATCTCGGGGGATCGGCCGTCGATGTCGGCAATGGCTTCCCGCAACAGGTCGGAGTAGTGGCGGGAAACCCACGTGCGATGGAAGTCATCGGGGACTCCGAGTGTCACGCTGGGTGAGTCGGAATCCGTTTCAAAATCCAGTAGCTCTACCGGTCTTATCCAGGTATTGAACGGCTGAGCCGGCACGGCGCGTTGTAGCGAGTCCTTGCACTGTTCCCAGAGCGAGACGGACGCTGACGTCATGCGGGCTAAGGTGGGTTGAAGAGAATAAAAGGGGAGGGGCGAACCCGACCATGGTAGGTTGTCCGCCCGACCCACTTCAACCTTCCAGGCGGCTACTTATCCACCCAGAATCCCCTCCTTTCCACAGACGCTCGTGTGGAAAAAAACCACCATCAAAATCGTGTGGAGCAGTTGCTCTGGGGGCCTACCGGGCTGATTGCGAAATAGCACGCTTCCGAAAGCATGCCCGACTCCGTGGGCGGCACCCTTCCCGCACCGTGCCAGCGTTATCCACACGTGATCGGCACGGAGGTCAGAGGCCGAACCGCTCCATGATTTCTGCGGCGTGATTGCCCACCTTGGGCTTTTTGATGATGTCCACCAGCGTGCCGCTCTCATCAATCAGATACGTGCTGCGAACGGTTCCCATGTACTTCTTTCCGTACATGTTCTTTTCGCGCCGCGCCCCGTACGCATTGAGAACCTCGTGCTCGGTGTCGGCGATCAGCGGGAAAGGCAGGTCAAACTTCTCGGCGAACTTCGCGTGCTTGGCGGCGGGGTCGTCGGAGACGCCCACGATGACCACTCCGGCGTCCTGAAGCGCCTCAAAATTGTCGCGCAGATTGCAGGCTTGCTTGGTGCATCCCGGAGTGTTGTCCCGCGGGTAGAAGTAGAGCGCCACTTTCTTGCCGCGCAGCTCATCGGAAGAAACATGACCGTCCTGCGTGGGGCCGGCAAAGGGCGGAGCGGGGGCCCCGATTTCTGGAGTGCTACTCATGATTTCAGTTCGGAAAACGTCAGCAGGATACCGTCCATGTCCTCGATGGTGAACTCGAACAGTCCGAACAGACGGGGTTCGAGATCTCGCACGAGAGGCACGGTGCCCTGTATGCGATTGTACAGACCCCGAACATCGGCAATCGGGATGTGAAGGATGATCCGGTCATCGAGCGGAGCCTGCCGGTAATCGACCAGGGAGTCCCCCGACACGGATCTGAGCACGATGCGCAGTTCGCCGGCGCGCAGGAAGGCGCGGGTGACATCATCCTTGCCCGTTATGCGGACCAGCTCAAATCCCAGCACCTGCTGGTAGAACTCAACCGAGCGGTTGATGTCCGAGACCGGGAAGGAGGGGATGAGGCCTTTCATGGGGCCGGGAAAATAGAGAACGCTGCAGACACGGGGAGGCCAAGGTTGCGCAAACCGCAAACATATGTGCAGAAACATGTGCGATGCTGCAAGGTGAAATGCGGGTGGCAGACCTCAAGCATCATCGACGCGGGCGGGGCGCCGGAATCAATCCCGCCAACCGGTTCGACAGACTCTCGGTGGAGTTGGACCCGTCGGAGTTGGAGGAGGGCGAACTGCGCACTGTGCCCACGCAGTACCTGACGGACGCCTCCCGGTCGGTGCTGTCTGAGAATTCAAGTCCGGATGTGCCGTTCCGGTACTCGCTGAATCCTTATCGAGGCTGCGAGCATGGCTGCGTGTACTGCCTCGATCCCGGCACGCCGGTACTCATGGCCGATTCCTCAGCAAAGGCCATCGCAGATCTAGTGCCCGGCGATGAGATCGTTGGGACCCAAAAGGTGGGGGCCTATCGACGTTTCGTGAACACCCGGGTATTTGCTCATTGGTGGACACGAAAGCCGGCCTACGAGGTAGGCCTGGCCGACGGAACGTCCATCGTAGCCAGTGGCGACCACCGGTTCCTGACCGAACGCGGCTGGAAGTATGTGACGGGCGCGATGGCTGGTCCCGGTCGGCGGCCATATCTGACGACGAATAATCGGCTGATGGGGGTTGGCGAACTACCACGTCCAATGGGCGACCCCGCCATCTACAGGAAACGCTCTATCGCAGGCAAAGCCCTGAAGACGACCGACGACCTGCGGGTCGTGTCGATCACCCCGGTCGGTGAGAGGGACCTTGTTGACATCACGACAGGCACTTCAGACTTCATTGCGAACGGCCTGGTCAGTCACAACTGCTACGCGCGCCCCTCCCACGAATACCTGGGGTTCTCTGCGGGCCTGGACTTTGAATCCCGCATCGTCGTGAAACACGACGCACCACGACTGCTGGCAGAGACCTTCGAGCGCCCGTCGTGGCAGCCGCAGGTGGTGGCGCTGTCCGGCAATACCGATGCCTACCAACCTGTCGAGCGCAAGCTCAAGTTGACCCGGCGCTGCCTCGAAGTATTCCACGACTATCGTAACCCGGTGGCCATTATCACCAAGAACCACCTGGTCACGCGCGATCTCGATCTGCTTGGCGACCTGGCGTCCCTGGGTGCCGCCAGCGTCTTTGTGTCCATCACCAGCCTGAAAGATGAGGTGACCGGCAAGATGGAGCCCAGAACCTCACGCGTTGGGCGAAGACTGGAGGCCATTCGCGCACTGAGCGAAGCGGGCGTGCCCACCGGAGTCATGGTGGCTCCGGTCATTCCGGGGCTGACAGACGAGGAGATGCCGGCCATCCTCGAAGCCGCGCGGGAGGCCGGCGCGCAGCGTGCGGCGTATATCGTGGTCAGGTTGCCCGGCACGGTCAGTCACCTGTTCGAGGAATGGCTCAAGCGTGAGTATCCGGATCGTGCTGCCAAGGTGATCAATCGTGTGCGGTCGCTTCGAGAGGGCAAGCTCAACCACTCCGACTTTGGCGTGCGCATGCGGGGGACAGGACAGTGGGCCGAACTCTTCAGCCGTCTGTTCAGGATGACAACGGACCGGCTGGGGTTCGACCGTCAGGGGCCGCCGTTGAACGCCGGACACTTCAGGAGGAGGCAAGGCGAGCTATTCTGAGACCTTCGGGGGTTCAGGATTGTGGGGCAACAGCCGATAACGAGACCACGAGCACCTTCCTCGAACTCCCCTGACCATGACCGCCCCTGCGCCCGTCCGCGCACGGTTTACAGCTCTCCTTCTTGGATGGATTGACGCCTTCCTGCCGAGAGGCGTCGTGCAGCCGGACGTTCGGCTGCGCATGCGGCTGGTGGTCGTATGCTCGTTCGGGTTGGCATTGTTCGCTGCATTCTTCGGACTCGTGGCGGCAACCCAGCAAGGCGCATTCGGCCCGATCGCTGTGTTGTTGTTGGGCGGCGCCTTCGCGGCGACGGCACTGCCCCTGGTCTTGCGGAGGACCGGCTCCCGGGTGCTGGCGGGCACTCTGCTCTGCGCAGAGTTTGCGCTACTGGTCGGCATAGTGGCCTACCTCGGCAACGGATTCGATGCTGCGGTGCTGATCTGGATTCCAGCCGTGCCGCTGTTGGCTGCCTTCCTTGTAGGTCCCCGAGCGGCCGTGGCGCTTGCCTCGGTGACTGTCGCAGAGGTTGCACTGCTTTACGTGCTGAAGCAGGCGGGCCTGCAGGCCGAACCTTCGTTTTCATCGGAGCAGGTGGAGGCGACGAGATTTCTGGCGCTTATCTCCGGATGCATTCTCGCGGCCTTTCTGGGTTGGCTTTACGAGAGCCAGTCCCTGGTGACATTGCGAAGGGCAGCCCAGCGCACCCGCATTCTGCATACCATCGGCCGCTCGGTGCTGTCGGCCTCGACCGCGGAAGAGATCGCGGTGGCCGCGCTGGTCCGTCTTGGCATACTCGTGCAGAGCACGCGGTCCGCGATTCTCGAATACGACGACGAGGGCAACTATGCCCGTGTCCTGGCGGTGAGACTTCACGGCGAAGCCGAGATGGGGTCCGGGCGGCGCATTCCCAGGGATGTGCTCGGGCATCCGCGCAAACCTGCGGGCGATGCGGTCATCTACGGACTCGCCGAGGGTGCCGAGCCGATCCCTTCACGCCTGCGGGTTCCTCTGGAGGTGGACGGAGCAAATCTCGGGCTTCTGGACCTGGGTGCACCGACAGCCCGAGCGTTTGATGCCGACGCAGAGGCCATCGCCCATGAAGTGGCGGACATGCTGGCGCTTGCCCTCAGGCAGAGGCGCTACGAACGGGAACTGGTCCGGGCCAAGGAGCGGGCCGAAAAGTCCGAGCAGCTGCAGAACGCCTTGCTAACCAACATGAGCCACGAGGTGCGCACGCCGCTTGCGGGGATCATGGGCATTGCGTCCGTGCTCCAGGAGGAAGTGGGCGGCGATCTGCGCGAGATGGCCAACATGATTGAAATCAGCGGCGAGCGACTGTTCAATACACTTGACTCGGTAATCGATCTCGCGCAGATCGAGAGTGATGTGCTGACGTTTGAGGCGGTTCCGTTCGATGTGGTCGCGTGCGCCAGGGAGGTTGCCTCCGTCTTTGAGCGCGCCGCAACGGCCAAGGGTCTGGTGTTCTCTGTGGATGCCGATGAGGACGAGGTGCCGGTATTCGCGGACGAGGGCTGGACCCGCCGGGTGCTGCACTGCCTGGTGGACAACGCCGTGAAGTTCACCGAGTCAGGATCCATCAGGCTCATCGTGAGCGCCACTCGACAGGCGACCATGATCCGCGTGCACGATACAGGAATCGGGATCAGTCCCGGATTCCAGCCTGCGGCGTTTGACGCCTTTCAGCAGGAGTCGTCGGGTATGGATCGCACCCACGAAGGGAGCGGGCTGGGACTGGCGCTGGCCGACAGACTGACCAACCTGATGGGTGGAACGCTTACGGTCGAGAGTTCTCAGGGGATCGGATCCACGTTCACGCTTCTTCTGCCGCGGCCTCCCAAACAGCCCGCGCCGACCGGTCGGCATCGCTCCGGATTTGGAACTCGCCGTTAACGCTTCTCCTTCCGGATGACCACCTTCAGTCCGGACCAGACCGAATCCACCGCGCACACCTTGACGTCCACAAGGTCCAGCGGGAATGCCTCGGCTCGAACTGCGTCCTCGCTCATGTCCGTCGGTACCCTGGAGGCCTTTTTTGGCCAGGAGACCCAGATCATGCCCGCTGGTTTGATCAGGGCCCGGAAGATCGGCAGCAACCGTGCAAGTTCGGCGCGCTCCATTACGAACAGGTGGCCCAGGTCGAGGGAGCCGGCCTCCGGGTGCTGTACGAACCGTACACCTTCCGGCATATCCGCCAGCAACCGCCTGTAGTGATCGGGTGGCTGAGCCACGTGCGCCACGAAGCCGGGTTTGTATCCCAACTTCTTGTAAAGGGGGGTTCCTGAAATGCCGCTCATGGCGATCGGGGGTATACTGATCGCAAGATATCCCCTGGCTCAGCTCCCCAAACAACCCCCCCAAACAGAGCCCATGTACCGCAAAACTCTCCCCCTGCTTGCCATAGCCCTGCTGACCGCAGGCTGCGCGGGCAACGATTCGGAGGCCCCAGAGGCCGAAATCACGGCTGAAGAGCCCACCAACATCATCGCTGCGGAGCTTATGGCCAACAAGGCCCGATTCGTGGAGGCCATGTCCGGCCTGAGCGCAGATCAGTGGGCCTTCCAGGAAGAAGACGGCCGATGGAGCCTCTCGCAGATCGCCGAGCACCTGATCAAGACGGAGAAACAGTCTCTCGCCGGTGTACGAGACGGTGTGCTGGCCACCGAGCCGACCGAACGACAGGCCAATCCGGACTCGCTGGACGGCTTCATCACGATGCTGCTGGGAGACCGCACTCAACGTTTTCAGGCTCCGGAGGGCGTTCAGCCTCAAGGCATCTACGCAACTCCCGAGGAAGCCGTCGCGGCCTTCACGTCGGCCCGAGATGAGATGATTGCCATCGCTGAGGAGAACGGTGAGGCCCTTCGTGATCACCAGATGGAGCATCCGATCGGCGCCACCCTGGATGGCCACCAGTGGATGCTTTTTGTCAAGGCGCACGCGGACCGGCATCTTGCCCAGGCCGCTGAGGTCAAGGCTCACGCAGACTATCCCGCTTCCGAGTAGCGCCGTCGAGGACCACGCGCAAGCCCCGGTCGTCGTAGCACGGCCGGGGCTTTTTTGTGCCGGTGCCCAACATTCCGCCTCGGACCCCGTAGCGATGAGGGCTACCTTGCCCTGACGTTCACGATGGCCCAATTCGCCCTTCCCGCCCCGGTGGAGATCTCCACACGAGACCGACTGCAGAAAACCAACTTGCTGCCGAGCCGCAGCATGGTGGTCGCCAGCAGGCCCTCAAACAGGGCGCTGACCACAGTGGGTCCCAAGAAAAGGCACCCGGTTATTCGTGCGCTGCCTTACGTGCCGGCCGTCTTCCCGCCCACCTGGCCCATCTACTTCGTGGCCTGGATCGTGCACCGGAGTCGGCGGCCCCAGAAGTCGATGCGGCTCGTGCAGAAGGCTGTGCGTCTGCTGGAAAAGGGCGAACCCGGCGTCGCCCTCAAGAAGCTGCAGGACGCACACCTGCTGAATCCGCAAAATGCAGACGCCCTGTATTGGCTTGGGCTTCTCCTTGCCCGGCAGGGGCGCCACGAGGAGGCCGTGGAAGCACTGGAGATCGTGGCGCGCCGTGCCCCGGGTCTACCCGAGGTAGAAGGTGCCCTCTCGCGTGCCTACCTCGAACTCGAGAACCCGGAGGGTGCCCTGCATCACGCGCAACGCCGCTTCGACGCAGACCCCTATACCATCGAATCCATCACTGGTCTGGCCGAAGCCTTCGAGGCCGTGGGCAAACTTGACCTGGCCATCGACACGCTGAAGCAGACCCCCATCCACAAGCGGCGACTTACGGACGAGTTGGTGGACGTCGTGTACCGGCTGGGCGTGCTGCACGAAAAGGCCGGCGACACGGACGAGGCAGTCGCCGCGTTCAAGCGCGTCTATGCCAAGGATCTCGAATTCCGAGACGTAAAGGAGCGCCTGATGCGCCTCGAAGACGAACCCGACGCGACGGACTAAACCAGTTCGTCATTGGCCTGAAACCAGGCCTGCAGCTTCTCCAGCGTCTTTGGTCCGACTGCGTCCCGAAGCTCCTCTTCCTCCGCAGCCCGCACGCCCTTTACGGAGCCGAACTGCTCGATGAGCTTTCGCGCTGTTCGTTCACCTATACCGGGCACGTCCGTGAGCTCGGTGCGCAACTCGCGCTTGCGCTGCTTGCGCTGCAGCCGGACCGCAAACCGGTGGGCCTCATTGCGTGCGCGCTGCAGCAGTTGCAGGGATGCGCTGGCTCTCGGCACGAACACAGACTCCCCATCGCCCGGGAAGAATACCTCCTCCAGGCGCTTCGCCAGGCCCACAACCGGGAAACGTCCATAGACGCCGGCATCCTCGAGCCCGGAAACGGCGGACGACAACTGGCCTTTGCCACCGTCGATGACCAGAAGATCAGGCAGTGTGCCGTTCTCCTCGATACGCCGGGTATAGCGTCGCCGCACAACTTCCTCCATGGACGCGAAGTCGTCTGAGCGTCCGCCGCCCACGCTGCGCACCTTGAACGAACGATACTCTGACTTGCGGGGCTTTCCGTCCACGAACACGACGCAACTAGCCACCACACCGGTGCCGCCGAGGTGGGACACGTCGAAGCATTCAATGCGTCGCGGAGGCTGTGGCAGTTTCAGGTCATCCTGTAGCTGCCGCACGGCATGCGGGATGCGGCCTTCACCCTGACGGACCCGCTGCTGCCTGAACTCCTCCAGGAGCAGGGCCGCGTTGGACGTCACCATGCGGACCAGTGCCGCCTTGTCGCCCCGCTTGGGTTCGTGCAGCACCACATTGCGTCCCTTCTGCTCCCGCAGGAACGAAGCCAGCGTGTCCGGATCCTCGAGGGGCGTGTCCAGGAAGACCTCGTCCGGGTAGAAGGTGGCCTCCGTGTAGTACCGCTCCACCACCATCTGCATGAGGGCGGCATCCGACTCTTCTTCGATGCGGTTGAGATACTGCTGCCGACTGCCCACAATTTTGCCGTCCCGTACCTGAAACATGGCGGCCGCCGCAATCGCTTCCTCCCGGTCCACCGACAGCGCAAACAGGTCCCGGTCGACCTCCTCCAGGCTGACCACCTTCTGTCGCTCGGCATACTTTTCCAGTGCCCGTATGCGATTCCGCAGGTCGGCGGCGATCTCGAAGTTCATCGCTGCCGCCTGGTCCTTCATCTCATCCTTCAGAAGTCGAATGAGGCTGCCGGTTTTGCCATTGAGCAGTTGCTCTACCTGTCGGATGGTGTTGTCGTAGTCATCCTCCTGTTGCAGGCCGACGCACGGCCCCGCGCACTTCTTGATGTGGTACTGCAGGCACAGGGAATACTTGCCGGCTGCAATCGGCTCCGGCCTCAGGTTCAACGAGCATGTGCGCAGTTGGAAAATGGAGCGGATCGTATCCAGCATGAGCCGCATGCCCTTCACGTCGGCATATGGGCCGAAGTAGCGCGAACCGTCCTTGCGCACACGCCGAGTCGGGAAAACCCGCGGAAACGGCTCCTTCTTGATGACGATGTACGGGTAGGACTTGTCGTCCTTCAGGTTGACGTTGTACCGGGGCCGAAATCGCTTGATCAGGTTGTTCTCCAGGATCAGCGCTTCCGGCTCGGTGTCGGTCACAATCACGTCCACGTCGGCGACCTTGCGCACCAGCGCGCGAAGTCTGCCTTCGCTCTGTCCACCAGCCTTGAAGTACGAATTGACGCGGTTGCGCAGGTTCTTGGCCTTGCCCACATACAGCACCTTGCCGTCGGCATCCTTGTGCTGATACACCCCGGGCTTTCGGGGCAGGTTGGCCAGTTTCTCGCGCAGGATGTCATCCATCGGGCGGGAAACGGTTGGCCCTGACCAAAGATTCGGGCGATGGGGTCAGCGGCACGCTCGACGGTCGCGGCGAGGCTCTTCAGGGTCGGTCTGCGTACAACTTGTCGCGCGGCGTCCCACACAGCTCCGTGACGAACGCGGCAATGTCCCTGCAAACGGCGTCCAAATAGGCCTCTCCGCGCTCCGCGGAGGCGTGTTGCGGGTTACCGACTCCCGTGTCCTCCGAGATGCGTGTCCAGGGGCGGGGCGCCCATGCCCAGCCTTTTTGCATGGCATCTATCACAGGCCGCCGCTCCGCCCCCGAGCCAGCTTCGGACAGAGGCCGCACCAATTCCGGCGCCGCCACCATCATAAGACTGGTCTCCATTTCACCGGCGTGGTCGCCCGGCTCCACGAAATACGGCTCACCAGGCACCACACGGTACCAGTCCACAGCACAGAGGAATGTCTCTACCTCTGGCTGCAGCTCCCGGATCATCTGCTTGAAGCTGTTGCCGCCGTGGCCGTTGAGCACCACCAGCCGCGGAATCCCGTTGCCGTCCAGCGTGCGGGCGAGGTCCCGGAGCAGCGCAAACTGCGTGCTGGGGTTCATGTTGAGGCACAGGGGAATGTCCAGCTGTCCGGTTTGCACGCCGAAGGGCACCGTCGGAAGAACGATGGTCTTCGTTCCGGCCGCCCAGGCCCGGGCAGCGACCTCAGCGGCAATGTGGTCACACTGGATGGTGTCCGTGCTGTACGGCAGATGGTAGTTGTGGGCCTCGGTCGCTCCCCATGGAAGAATGGCTGCTTCGAACTCCGTCCCGCGCACGTCTGCCCAGGTGGTTTCAGCGAGGATGTAGGGACGAGGTGTCATGGCCGCGAAGCTACGCGATGAGGTCAACGGAATGGTAATTGAGCCTGCCGTTCCGGAGGTTACCGAGGTACAACTCCGGGCTGGCGCCCAGTCCCGACCATGGAACGACAGCAGGTGAACTGGTTGCGACTCGAGGGTCTCGTGGCCCTGGCAATCGCCGTCGTTCTTTACGCGGACTCCGGCTCGAGTTGGCTGATGTTCGCGCTGCTCCTTCTGACCCCCGATCTCTCCATGCTCGGGTACCTTCGAAATCCTCGAACGGGGGCGATCCTCTACAATGTGGGTCATTCCTACACGACCGTGGTTCTCTTCTGGGCGGTCGGGTCCTCTCTGGAATGGAGCCTGGCCGACCCCCTCGCTTTGATCTGGGTGGCCCACATTGGGTTGGATCGCATTCTCGGCTATGGCCTCAAGAGCAGCGATGCGTTCAAGAACACCCATCTTTCCTGATTGGGAATGCCCACCGAGCCCCACGTTTTCGCAACGACCATCGAACGCCAGGACACGGGCATTATCACGCATGTCGTGGTGATCCCGCCCGAGGTGGCCGAGGCGTGTATTGCGGTCGGTCACCGGCGAGTGATCGTTCTGCTCAACGGCACGGAGCTCAGAAGGTCCATTTTCTCCACCAGGGATGGCGAATTCGGGCTGGTGATCGGCAGGACCTATGTGCGCGATCTGAAGCTGGCGGTCGGCGAACCCATGGTGGTCGAGATGTGGCCCGATCCCGAGCCCGATCGCGTGGATCTGTGCGATGAGCTGATCGCCGCACTCGAACAGGATCCGGAGGCCGCAGAGCGCTTCTACAACTGGACGCCCGGGAAGCAGCGCAGCCTGGCCGTGCATGTCTGCGGCGCGAAGCGCCCGGCTACCCGAGAGAAAAGGGCCGTCGAAATCTGTTACAAGCTGCGCACCTACACCCTGGCAGGAGATCGTAAAACAGATGCGTAACCCCGGATTTCTCATCGCCCTGATGCTCGCCGGCTGCGCGCCGGACATTTCGGGGACTTACAGCCTGGAGGTAACGGACTTCGCGCGCGCCGAGACCGGCTTACTGGAATTGGTCGGCAGCGGGGAGGATGTGTTCGGCAGGCTCACGCTGCAGTCGGATCCGCCCAGGGTCTATGCGCTCGGCCTCAGGCAATCGAATCAGGACTCCCTGTATTTCACGCTGGGATCGAACGGTTTCCTGGTGCTGCGCACGGACTCGACGGGGCGCTTCAAGTACTTCGGTGTCGATGCGGGCATCCGGGCTCGGCGCTCGGGATCTCCGCCCGCCGATCTCGAGGCGCTGGTGGAACTCAAACCCCTCTTCTCGACCCCCGACACGGACGACTCCTGGCCGACAGTCTCGCCCGATGGGGCCACCATGCTGTTCTCACGAGGTGTCATCATGGAGCGGAGCCTACGGGGGACGGAATGGTCGGAGCCGGACACCGCCGGCTTCTCGATCCCGGGCGATGCGGCCCCACGGTTTGCTCCGGATGGCTCGTGGGTGCTGTTCGACTCCTCACGACCCAATCCGGCCTACCCTGAGCCGGTTCGCAGGCGGGACCTGTGGCGTGTGGATCGGCTCAGCCAAGGCGGCTGGGGGGAAGTTTCGGCCCTTCCGCACCCGATAAACGTGGATTCCGTGAGCGACTACCACGGGGCAGTCGCCACTTCTGGGGCGGTTTACTTCTCCAGTTTCGGCCGGGCAGGTGGTTCAGGTCGTTCGGACGTGTTCCGTGGTGATGCGTCCGGCGTGACCTGGCTGGGCCCGACGCTGAACACGGACGCAAGCGAGCCTGACATCTTTGTGGATCCCGCCGAGCGCTACCTGATTCTCGTGTCGGCGGGCCTGGAAGGCGCCCAGGAAGACGATCTCTTTCTCGTGCCGCGTGAGGGCGCGGGCTGGGGGGCGCCGGCTCGGCTGTCCGCTCCGGTCAATTCCTTCGCCTTCGACTACGGGGCCTGGGTGGACCCGTCAGGGGGATGGCTGTACTTCAACAGCTTCCGCCGGGGCTCTTCTGACATCTACCGCGTCCCGCTGTCGGACATTCCGGAACTCGCTGCCCGGATCAGTCCATGAACCGCCACGCCGTTTCGTGATTTCGGGTGAGCGCCTGCCCGGTCAGCCGCGCGCGCACCATCTCCACGGGCATGCGGCCGCCCAGCATTACGGCGTCATGGAATTCCCGAGACGTCATGGCGCCCGAGTCAACCATCTCGCGGTACAGGGCCCTGAATTGCATGCCACCCATCATGTAGCCCACCTGGTAGAGCGGGGAGTAGTTACCGGCAAAGCTGCGCCGGACTTCTGCTTCAGCGTTCGCACGCTCGTGCCCGACCCGGCCCACCAGGAAGTCCACCGCCTCCTGGGGCGTCATACGCTCAAGATGGAAGCTGAGTGAGAAAATGATCCGGGCAGCCCGGTGCATTCGCCAGAAGAGCATGCCGATGCGGTCCTCGGGGCCACGAGGGAAACCCGCGTCCCAGAGTACCATCTCCCAGTAGAGCGCCCAGCCTTCGCCCCAGAAGGGGGTGCTGAACATGCTGCGGTGCGCGTTAAACCGGCGGGTCATGAACCCCTGGAGGTGGTGTCCCGGAATGAGCTCATGATGCACGGTGGCCCGGTTGAAATGCGGGTTGTTGCCGCGCATGCTCATCAGCTTCTCATCGTGCTCCATCTCATCGGTGGGGTACGACACCTGGATGACCTCACCGCCAAGAAAGAACGGGGCAACCCGCTGCCGCTCCGGGCTCATCATTTCCATGCGCCACACCTCGTGGGCCAGCGGGGGCAGGGTGATCCAGTCGCGCGCCTTGATGAAATCGATAGACTGCTGCTCCAGATCGAGTACAACGCCAGGCTTCTCGCCAGGAGGGACCGCCAGGTTCTTGACGGCTTCCTGGGCAGCGCGCCAGTCGTCACCGTACCCCATCTCCCGCGCCGCCTCCACAAGCGCCTCTTCCATCCAGGCGAATTCGGCCTCGGCAATCGCGATGAGTTCATCGGCCGAATAGGGAATCATCTCGTGCTTCAGGTGGGCGGCAAGGCCCTCGGCACCGATGGGGTCGCCGATGACGGGACCCGTAGCCAGATCCCCGATAAACCGCGACTCTACAGCGGATGCGTAGGAGGCGAGGGCTTCCTGCAGACGCTCGTGCGGTCTTGGCACCCACCAGGTGAACAGGGGATCATAGCCGTTGTGGAAGCCAAACCAGCCCCGCACCAGCCGCGCCAGATCACGCACGTGGCGTGCTGCGCGTGCTGCGAGCACACCCTTGACGGGCTCCATGTCCGCCAGAGCGGCTTCGGCGGCCTGGACGTCGCCCGCGATGCGGTGCAACTGGTCTGCTGTGGCGCGCGCCTCAACCGGCTGGCGGTCGCGGCGGGCCTCCTGCAGCTGCTCGAGCTCCCGCGCGAACGGCAGGAGCGGTGCCATTGCGCCCACCAGGTCCGATTCCTGGGCGAGCATTTCCAGTTCGAACTCCAGCCGGTTGCGGAGCAGCACGTAGTCCACCTGCCCTTCGTGATTGAGCGCCGCGAACGCTGTGTTATCCAGCGCCTCCAGCCAGTCCCGATAGAACGTGGTCATGCGGAGCCGGCGTACCGGAGAAAGGGGCACGTCATACCGCCGCAACAGGGCAGAGCGGTCCGCGCCGTAGCGCTCCAGGGCCAGACGCAGGTCGCTCTCGGTTTCCGATAACGCCGCGAGAGCATTCAGGTCCGGGGTAGCCTGAAGGGCCGGCGCTTGCGCCCTGGCGGCTGATGACACAGATAGGAGCAGGAGGAGGGCAAGGAGGCGCGGCATGGCAGCAGGGTGCAAAAACAAAAAGCGCCCCGGACCTGGCCAGGTCCGGGGCGCCAAAGTAGCGACTCCGCCGTGCAGGGTGTTACGCCCCGCGGAGTCAGAACATCAGCCGACCAGTCCGTCTATGGCGGAGGCCAGCATGTGCACCTTGCGGGAGTCCGCTGCGCCATCGGCTTCCTGGTGCAGTTCGGCACCAAGTGCGGACAGGGCGCTGGAGCGGGCCGAGCCCGAGGCACTTTCGGCAGCGCCAAGGGCCTGACGCACTGCTGCGATACGCGCGCGGGAGAGACCGCCGGAGCGCTCCAGCTGGTCCAGGTAGGCCCGGGCCAACGAGAAGCTGGGCGGGAATGTGTAGCTGGGCTGGCCCTGCGCATTCAGATAGTCCCACTGCACGGTGTTCGCCGCATCGATTTCGTTCTGGGACATGGCCGGGCTCGGCGTCAGCGCAAAGATGTCCAGTCCGCGGCTGATCTCGGATGACACGATGGCACCGTTATACCAGTAGACGGACCACGAGCCGCCGTTGCCCATTGACTCGGCGTTCACAGGGCCGCGGTCATGGAAGGCGATTTCAAACGGGTTCTTGGGGTCCGTCCAATCGAAGATCGAGATGCCGCCCTGATACCAGGCCTGCACCATGATGTCGCGGTCAGGTACCGGAATCAGCGATCCGTTGTGCGCAACACAGTTTTCCAGGCTCGTCTGGGGAGCAGGGAGCTTGTAGTAGCTCTGGAAGACCATGCCCTCTTCCTCGATGGTGAAGATGGCGTTGGCGCCCCATTCGTACGGGTCGCTCTCGCGGCACTTGGGCTGGCCGCCGCCGCCCCACTCATCGGTAAAGAGCACCTTGCTGCCGACGTTGTCGAACGTGGCGGAGTGCCAGTAGGAGAAGTTCGAGTCGGCCACGGCGTCCATGCGCTTGGGATTGACCGGGTCCTCGATGTCCAGCAGCAGGCCGTAACCTTCACAAGCTCCGCCGGCCAGGCCGATTTCGGGGTAGAGCGTAATGTCGTGGCACTGGGTCGGGCCAGCTCCCGCGCCGTCGGACTCCGGAGCCTCGGCGCTGATGCCGAAGGCTGCCTCGGCCACCTGCTGGATATTGGCGCGGAAGTCGCTTGAGTCGGCGGCGGTCATGTCACCTTCAATGCCGGCCTGCGCCTTGTAGGCCTGCATGAGCGGGCCGAGGAACTGGCCGGGCACTACCACCTCGTTCCCGTTGAACTTGATGATGTAGGCGCCGGATGCGCGAGCGGCTTCCAGTTCTTCGATGTCGGCAGGCGACTGGCCGTGCTGCGGCGGGGCAACCAGGCCGTCGAAGATGCGCGGACTGCTGACGATCGCCGCGTCCTCGGGGCTGTCCAGCGGGACCTTGATTACTTCGATGCGGAAGAGCGCCGAGTTGGGATCTTCATCCGGGGAGGCACCGGAGCATCCCGGAAGCTCTTCCTCGGGGCGCACCGGCGCCGAGCCGGAAACATACACGTACACGTTCTCGGCATCGTCCGGGTCGACGAGCACCGAGTGCGTGTGGGAGCCGCGACAGGTCTGCACATTGGAGACGTACTCCGGATTGCGCACGTCGGCGATGTTGAAGATGCGGATGCCGCGCAGACGGTCCTCGCTGACGCGCTCCTGTACTCCGTCCGTACCGCAGTCCAGACGTCCGCCGAGCCCCTCGCCCGAAACGAACATCAGGTCGCCGTAGACCGAGACGTCGCTCTGCGATGCGGGGCAGACGTACTCGGTGACAAGCTCAGGGGCTCGTGGATTGGAGATGTCCCAAACCATCACGCCATTGTAGTTGCCCTGAAAAGCGTAGTTGCCCTGGAAGGCGAGGTCGGAGTTCGTGACGCCGATGAACGCCTCGGGCGGCCGGGTGGAGGAGAGCAGCTCCATATTCCAGATGGCTTCTTCGGCGTCAAAGAGGCCGGCGCCGAGGCCGACGCGCGGATCGGGCGACGGCGGGGTGAGCACGGCCATTTCGGCGCTGTCGACCATCGCTTTGGGCGCGCAGGCCGCGAGGGCCAGGGACGTCACCACAAAGAGTGACAGGATCAGGCGGGAGTTCATGATGAAATGGATGAGTTGAAGGGGGAAGCAATCACGGACCGTCTTCCGTCATGGCCGCGAGCATGCGTTCCATGCGCGCGATTTCCGTGATCTGATCTACGTTGATGTCGGAGGCCACCTTGAAGGCGGCCTCATCCTGTCCCGCACCATCGGTGCCGAACAGGTCCTCCACCATGGTGATGGCACCCTGGTGGTGCTGGATCATGTACGTCAGGAATAGTCGGTCGAACTCCGGCCCGTTGGCCTCTGCGAGCTCGTTCAACTGCCCCTGTGTGAGCATGCCAGGCATGTCGGTGTGGCTGTGATGGTCTCCTGCGCCGTGAATCATGAGATTCAGGCCGTCAATGTGGACCTCCGGAACCGGCTGTCCTCTATCCCGGAGCCACGTCTGCATGGTCGCGATCTCGTCATTCTGGGCGTTAATGATGCGCGCCGCAAGGGTGCGGATAGGCGGTGCTGCGCCGTTGGGTTCGGCCAGCCGGGACATGATCAGTGCCTGGGCATGATGCCCGATCATTCCCGACATGAAGGCGACCTCCGCCTCGGAGAAGTTCATCCGGGCGCTGTCCTGGCGCGCCCAGAATAGCTCCTCCAGCTCGGAGTCTGAATCTGTGACCGCAGGCCTGGAGGAGGAGCACCCGGCCAGAATCAGGCCAGCGAGAAGGAGGGGAAAGAGTCGCATGGAATTCAGGGTTGCGGCCCGCCAACGGGCTGCGCGGTCGTTCGGTTGCAGCTACTCATCGACCAGGGTTACGGCGGTACCGTAGGCCAGCATCTCCGCCGCGCCCGCCATCACGACGGAGGTCGCAATTCGCACGGACACGACCGCATTCGCGCCAAGCCTGGAGGCGTCCTCCATCATGCGCTCAAGGGCCTCCTCGCGGGCATCTTCCAGGAGCTTGGCGTACGTCTTGATCTCACCGCCAACCATATTCTTGAATACGGCGCCGATGTCGCGGCCCAGGTTGCGAGCCCGGATGGTATTGCCCCGCACGAGTCCGTGCGTGAGGGTGATGCGCTTGCCGGAAATGGTGGGAGTAGTGGCAATGATCATCCTTTCCTGAACGGGCGAAGCCGACGGTGGGTTACATCCAGCCGCTCAATGTAGGGGTTCTCAAACGTTGTTAGCTTGACGTTCACCCAGTTCTCACTGCTTTGGAAAGACACGAAGCCGTAGCAGCCTCCCTTCATGAACTGTATCCCGATGCGGACTGTGCGCTGAACCACACCAACGCGCACGAACTCCTGTTTGCGACGATCATGTCCGCGCAGACGACCGACGTGAACGTAAACCGCGTGACGGCTGATCTATTCCGGAAGTACCGCACGGTATCGGACTTTGCCGATGCGGATCAGGAGACTTTCCAGGACGAAATCCGCAGCACGGGCTTCTATCGCAACAAAGCGAAGAATGTCATCGGGGCCGCCCGCATGATCATGCACGAGTTCGATGGCAGGGTGCCCGACTCCATGGATTCGCTGCTCAGGCTGCCGGGCGTGGCCCGCAAGACGGCCAATGTGGTGCTGGGCACCTGGTTCGGTACGCCGGAAGGCTTTGTGGTCGACACACACGTCAAACGATTGGCCTTCCGGCTCGGCTTCACCGAACACACCGATCCAGTGAAAGTCGAGCGAGACCTGATCGCCACGTTTCCAAAGGAAGAGTGGAATTTCCTGGGCCACGCCGTCATTCTGCACGGTCGGCAGGTGTGTCACGCCCGCAAGCCGCAGTGCGAGACGTGCGTGCTCAGGCCGATGTGCCCCCAGGAAGGGGTGTAGGCGCGCGCCGGGGGCTCAGGCCGGCGCCGCGCCTCGCTGTCGCTGTGCATCGCAGTCGCCTCATGCAACCAGGCCCGCCACCCTGCGCGGCGTCTCCAGTGCCGCCACCTGCAGCGCCTGATCCAGGTCCGCGATCAGATCCTCCTGGGCCTCGATGCCCACCGAAAGCCGAATCACGTCGTCTGTGATTCCGGCGGCGGCGCGCGCTTCGGGCCGCATCGACGCGTGACTCATCGTCGCGGGATGTTCGATGAGCGACTCCACTCCGCCGAGCGATTCTGCCAGCGCGAACACCCGCGTCCCCCGCAGGAGCGTGCTGACGTCACCACGCAACCGGAACGAAACCATGCCGCCAAACCCGTCCTGCTGGCGGGCGGCCAGCTCGTGATCCGGATGGGCCTCCAGTCCTGGATAGTAGACGTGGGAAACGGCCGGATGACGGTCCAGAAATCGGGCGATGCGGTCTGCGTTGTCCGCGTGGCGCGACAGCCGTAGTGGCAGCGTCTTGAGCCCCCGAAGCACCAACCAGCAGTCGAACGGCTGCGCCACGGTGCCGAGACAGTTTGCCGTGAACTGGATCCGCTCATTCAATTCATCGGTTGCCGCGACGATGGCACCACCCACCACGTCCGAATGGCCGTTCAGGTACTTGGTAGTGGAGTAGGCGACGAGGTCGGCACCCAACTCGATGGGTCGCTGGAAGACAGGAGAGAGAAACGTGTTGTCCACGGCCACCAGGGCATCGGCCCGTCGGGCCGCTGCGCACACTGCCGCGAGATCCGTGACCCGAAGAAGCGGATTGCTGGGCGTCTCGATCCAGACAAGGTCCACCTTGCCGGTGAGTGCTGAAGTGCGCGCGACCTCATCGCCCAGATCCACGTAGTCCACGGTCAGCTTGCCCTGATCCTGAAGGTGCGTCAGCAGCCGTTCCGTCCCGCCATAGCAGTCGTGACTGCACACCACGCGGGCTCCGGCGGGAAGCAGGGCCAGGGTGGTCGAAACGGCAGCCATTCCGGTCGAAACGGCCACGGCGCCGGCCCCGCCGTCCAGCTGCGCCAGTGCTTCCTCGAGTGCAGCCCGCGTGGGGTTGCCGCTGCGGGTGTAGTCGTACCCCTTGGTCTGGCCGACGTCCTCAAAACGGAAGGTCGCGGACTGATAGATGGGTGGCACGATGCAGTTGTAGGCTGAATCGGTGCGTTGGCCGGCGAGCGCCAGGCGGGTCTGGGTTTTCATGGGAGTTGGTAGGGGTAGACGTGTCGGGAGAGAAAGGGAGCGATGGCTCCGGTCAGGGCCTCGTGGTCGACGAGGAAGCTGTCGTGGCCGTAGGGGCTGGACAGCACCTCCAGGTGGCCGGCAGGAAGCAGCGAGGCGAGTTCCACTTGCTCATGAAGCGGATACAGCACATCCGAGCGGATGCCGACTACCAGGGCGGGCTGGGGAAGCGAATCCAGGGCGGCCTCGTAGCCGCCGCGACCGAAGCCGATGTCATGGCTGTCCATCTGCCGTGTGAGTGCCACGTAGCAGTTCGCGTCGAATCGACCGTTGAGTTTGCGGCCATGGTGGTGCAGATAGGATTCGACTTCGAACCCTTCGGAGCGGCGTGAGCGGCCGAATCGCTGCTCGAATTCGCCGGAGGACCGGTATGACACCATGGCCATCATGCGGGCCACGGCCAGGCCGCGCTCGGGCGGGCGCTCCGGCGCGTAGTGGCCTTCGCGCCAGTCCGGGTCGTTGAAGATGGCCTGTCGCTGAGCCTCCCCCCAGGCGATGCTCCAGGGAGAGTGCCGACCGCCCGCGGCGACGACGGCGACGGACCGCACCAGATGGCGGTGGAAGGCCCACTCAAGGGCGAGCATGCCGCCCATCGAACCCCCGATGACGAACGCCACCTCACGCACGCCCAGTCCTGCCAGCACGAGCCGGTGCGCCCGAACGGTGTCGCGGATGGTCACATCCGGGAATTCCGGTCCGTAGGCCTGCCCGGTGTGCGGGTTGACGGTGAGCGGAGATGCACTGCCGTACGGAGAGCCAAGGGTGTTTAGGCAGACCACGAACAGCCGGTCGGTGTCAAGCAGTCTGCCCGGTCCGACCAGGGTGCTCCACCAGCCGGCTGCGTCCGTGTCGCCGGTGAGGGCGTGGCAAACGACCACGGCGTTGTCGCCGCGGTCGTTCAGCCTCCCCCACGTGCGAAACGCCACCGGAGCCTGCCGGAGGCTTCCGCCCGAATCGAGCGGAAGCTCCGGCAGGGTCACCACCGTCGGAGCGGGGGTGCGCACGGTTGTTGTACAGGCCTGGCCCATGTCAGACCACCGCCGGGACCGCAGCCAGGGCCTGCGCGAAGTCCGACTTGATGTCCTCGATGTGTTCGATGCCCACGGAGGCGCGGATCAGGTCGGGGGTCACGCCGGAGGCTGCCTGCTCGTCGATCGTCAGTTGCTGGTGCGTGGTGCTGGACGGATGGATGACCAGGGTCTTGGCGTCGCCCACATTGGCCAGGTGACTGGCCAGCTTGACGTTGTCCACGAAGGACTGTCCGGCCTCCCTGCCTCCACGCACACCGAACGCCAGCACTGCCCCGTAGCCGTTGGTCAGGTATTTCGTCGCCGCGCGGTGGTACGGATGGTCCTCCAGACCCGGGTAGCTGACCCAGGCCACTTCGTCGCGCTCCTGCAGCCAACGGGCCAGTTCAAGGGCGTTGTCGCTGGCCCGCTGCACACGCAGGGAGAGCGTCTCCAGGCCCTGAAGCAGGAGGAAGGAGCCGAACGGATTCTGGCAGGGACCCAGATCACGCAGGCCTTCCACGCGGGCCCGTATGATGAAGGCGGCATTCGCGCCCAGCACGCCCTCGGGACCAAACGTGTCCCAGAACTTCAGTCCATGGTACCCCGGGCTGGGCTCGGTGAAGCTTGGAAAACGTCCGTTGTCCCACGGAAATGACCCCGCATCCACAATCACGCCGCCGATGGTGGTGCCGTGCCCGCCGATCCACTTCGTGGCGCTGGCCGTTACGATGTCAGCGCCGTGATCGATGGGTCGAAACAGATATCCGGCGGCGCCGAACGTGTTGTCGACAACCAGGGGCACTCCGGCCCTGGCGGCCACCGCGGCGAGTGCGTCGAAGTCCGGGATGTTGAACCGCGGATTTCCGATGGTCTCGACATAGATCGCTTTCGTGCGCTCGTCGATCAGCGCCTCGAACGCGTCGGGGTCGTCGCCGTCCACAAAGCGCACCTGGATGCCCAGCCGGGGGAAGGCCACCTTGAACTGGTTATAGGTGCCTCCGTAGAGGTAGCTGGTGGAGACAATGTTGTCTCCCGCTTCGGCCAGCGTGGTCAGTGCCAGCAGCTGTGCGGCCTGGCCGCTGGACGTGGCCAGAGCGCCGACCCCTCCCTCCAGGGCCGCGATTCGCTGCTCGAACACATCGGTCGTCGGATTCATGATCCGCGAGTAGATGTTGCCGAACTGCCTCAGCGCAAACAGGTCGGCGCCGTGCTCGGACGAGTCGAACGTGAATGAAGTCGACGCTACGATGGGCACGGCGCGGGCGTTGGTGCCCGGTGCCGGCTTCTGCCCGGCATGCAGTTGCAGCGTCTCGAATCGATGGGTTCCGTTGGTGGCCATGGTCACTTCTTGTTGACGGTTTCAGGGACTCATCAACAAGGGCCAACCTCTCCGGGGGTCGATCCGGCCGGTTGCCGGCACTCCACGGGACGGGGCATAAAAAAACCCCTCCCGCGGGGTGAAGCGGAAGAGGTGCAACAACGGTGTGCTGTGTCTCCCGCTCATCTCCCCCCGGCACCTTTCGGTATCGAGGCAGGAATTGGCACCTTCCGAAATCGCGTCAGGGAGACTGAATTCGGGGTTGCCAGGGCTTCGTCGGGCCTGCACCCTCCGCCCTTCTTGATGAGCTATGCGATGATGATACGCTCGCAGCGAAAACTGTTGCAAGCCTTCCGGAGAAAATGACTCGGTCCGGATCGGCGTCCCACGGCCGATCCGGACACGAGTCGAGGCGCGGGCGACAGCTCCCTCCCCCGCCGGCGCCATGTTGGCCACGCCGGCACGCGATTCCGCGTGCCGGCCTGGCCGAACGTCAGGTCTACAGGCTGATGCCGAAGACCAGGAAGGTGCGTTCCGTCTCCGGGTTCAGGATGTAGCTGACCGACACCGGGATCGAGAACCGGTCGGTCAGGGAGACATCCTTGGACGCGGTCAGACCCACATTCACAAGGGCGAAACCGTCCGTGCCGTAGAAGCCGCTTTCTCCGGTAACCGCTCCGACGGCGAGGCCCAGGTCTACGCCCTCCGTTTCAAAGGGGTAGGACACCTGCACGTAGACGGAGTTGTCCGGGTCGTTGTGGGCGAACATGGCACCATAGAGCTCGACAGGGAAGGAAGAAGGCCCGGAATAGGACACAAAAGGCTCGATCCAGTGGGCGCCCTGGCCATCGCCCGCGAAATCGAAGAATCCCACTCCTCCGGGAGCTGGGAAGTAATAGTCGGTCACGCCAATCGAGAACGACCCGGAGTTCTCGGAAGACAGCGTGTACGAGATCCACAGGTCGTGTTCGTTGGCGGCGGCGCCCTCAGGCGCGACCGAATAAGAGGCCCATGAGCCAACCTCCAGCCCCTTGTAGGTAAAGGAGAGTCCCGGCTGCATACTGAGTGATTCGCCGAAGTCGGCTCCTCTCCACACGTACCGGCTCACAAAGTCCGATCCGAGGGAAAACTCCTGGGCGTTAACGGGGAAGGCGACTGCTGCGAGCAGCAGGGCGATGGCTATCTTGCGCATGATCGTTCGGTTCGAGGTGACTGGCTGCCTTTCGGCATCCTGTTCATTCGGACGGTCAGGCCCGCGGGGACGCGGTGGTGCGCGTTCCCGGCGGGCGTTTCGTCTGTCGTCCGCTCCGTTTGGGGAAATTATTTAGGTGACGAGGAGTATCGGATTGCAACAAATTAGGCAATCCGCCCAATCAGGCGAAATGTTAGTCGTGCATGAAAGCGTTTCCGCTTATTTGCTCACCTGAATCAGGCCCCATGCGCGAAACTTCGCTGCACGACAGGAAGCGCTTTCTTGCATTTCGCTGGTAGCGAACTATTGTTCAGGTGGCCCAGAACCGCGTTCTTTGCACCTCCCGCAAAGAATTGACGCGAATCATGCCCCGAACATCCCTGACGCCGCGCGCCGATCTGGCTGCTGCCCCGGGCATGCTTTCCGTCAACGGATCGTCGATTAGCGACAACCTGATTCTGGTGACAGGACTTCTTCTGTCCCTAATTGGAGTAGTCGTACTCATCCTCACCTGACGCCCCAGTCGATCCGCAACAGTCCAAGGCAACGAGACGGTTTTCGGGTCGAACCCCCGAACGCCGCATCTCATGCAAAAGCCACGACGAAGCGATACCGTCAAGCGAGGATTTGAGCGCGCCCCCCATCGGTCGCTGCTCAGGGCCACAGGCGCCATAACCTCGGACGAGGACTTTGAGAAGCCGTTTATCGGCGTCTGCAATTCCTACATCGACCTCATCCCCGGGCACGTGCATCTGCAGGAATTCGGAAAGGTGGTCAAGCAGGCCGTGCGCGAGTCCGGAGGCATACCGTTCGAGTTCAATACCATCGGCGTGGATGACGGCATCGCCATGGGACATCTCGGGATGCGGTACTCGCTGCCGTCCCGGGAACTGATCGCCGACGCCGTGGAGACGGTTGCCGCCGCGCATTGGCTCGACGGATTGGTGTGCATCCCGAACTGCGACAAGATCGTGCCGGGCATGCTCATGGGAGCCTTGCGCCTGGACATCCCGGTGATCTTCGTTTCAGGTGGACCCATGAAAGCGGGCGTGACGCCGTCCGGTCAGAAGATCGACCTGATCTCGGTGTTCGAGGGCGTGGGCAAGTTCAAGTCCGGCCAGATCGGCGAGCAGGAGCTGCACGAGCTGGAGAGCTTCGGGTGTCCGACCTGCGGGTCGTGCGCCGGCATGTTTACGGCCAACTCCATGAACTGCATCATGGAGGCGCTGGGGCTGGCCCTGCCGGGCAACGGGAGCATTCTGGCTGTGGACCCGAAACGGCACGAGCTGGCGCGTGCGGCAGCCGGCCGCATCGTGGATCTGGTCGATGAGGGTCTGACTTCCCGGAAGGTGGTCACCAGGGATGCATTCGACGATGCGTTTGCCCTCGACATGGCCATGGGCGGCTCCACCAACACCATTCTGCACCTGCTTGCTGCCGCTGAGGAGGCCGACATCCCGTACGACCTTGAGCGCATCAACGAGATCTCGGCCCGCGTGCCCTACCTGTGCAAAGTGGCTCCGGCTACCCCGAATGTGCACATGGAGGACGTGGACAACGCGGGCGGAGTGCCGGCCATCCTGCGCGAACTGCACAGGCTGGGCCACCTGAACACGGACCGGCCCATGGTCAGCGGCAAGACCCTCGGCGAGCAGCTTGAGGAAGCCGAAAACCGCAACCCCATCGTGATCCGGACGGGCAAGGCGCCGTTCCGGCAGACGGGTGGACTGTCGGTGCTTTTCGGCAATCTGGCGCCACGTGGTGCGGTCGTGAAGACTGGGGCCGTCGCCGAGCATATGCTCGATTTTGAAGGGCCTGCCCGCATCTATGAGTCCCAGGACGCGGCCGTCGAAGGCATTCTGGGAGGTGAGGTGCAGGAGGGCGATGTGGTGGTCATTCGCTACGAAGGTCCACGCGGTGGACCCGGTATGCCGGAAATGTTGCAGCCTACCTCGGCGCTGGCCGGAATGGGCCTGGATCGTTCGGTGGCCATGATCACCGACGGCAGGTTCTCCGGCGGGACGCGCGGACTGAGCATCGGCCACTGCTCCCCCGAGGCCGCCTCCGGAGGGCCGATTGCCGCCGTGAATGAGGGCGACCGCATTCGCATCCGCATCGAGTCCAACGAAATCGAGCTGCTGGTCGACGAGGAGGAGATTTCCCGTCGATTGGCCGCTCTGCCACCCTTCGAGTCGCGCATTCGAGGCGGCTACCTGGAGCGCTACACCTGGTTCGTGACGAGCGCCGACCAGGGTGCCGTGCTGCGCATTCCCCGTCCGCCCATCGGGGCCGAACACCAAACGCCGGTCCTGGCCGGATGACCTTATGACGACTGCTACGCACTTCCCGCTGCAGACCGACTCCGAGCCGGCCCACGAGAGCCAGCTCATGTCCGGTGCGGAAATCCTGATCAAGAGCCTGGAGGCCGAGGGCGTCGAGTACGTATTCGGTCACCCCGGCGGTGCAGTGATCAAGATCTACGACGAAATGCACCGGCTGCAGCCGAGCTTCAAGCATGTACTGGTGCGCCACGAGCAGGGCGGTACGCATGCGGCAGAGGGCTACGCCAAGGCTACCGGCAAGGTTGGCACGGTGCTGGTCACCAGCGGCCCCGGCGCGACCAACTGCGTCACCGGCATCGCCGATGCGTTCATGGACTCAGTGCCGATTGTCGTGTTCACAGGGCAGGTGCCGACCCACCTGATCGGCAACGATGCCTTCCAGGAGTGCGATACCATCGGCGTCACCCGGTCGATCACCAAGCACAGCTTCCTGGTGCGAGACGTCGCGAATCTCGCGGCGACGGTACGGGCCGCGTACCACATCGCAAGAACTGGACGCCCTGGTCCCGTGGTAGTCGATCTGCCCAAGGACGTGCTTTTGGCGGAGGCACCCTTTCACTATCCGGATGAAGTGACGCTGCCCGGATACTCCTATGTGACCCGGGGCAACGCGGATCAGATCCGCAAGGCCGCCGGCATGATCATGACGGCACAGAAGCCGCTGTTCTATGTCGGTGGTGGCACCATCAGTTCGGGCGCCACGGAACTCCTGACGCGCATCGCCCGGAAGACCCGTATTCCGGTTACGACGACGCTGCACGGACTCGGCGCGTTTCCGGAAAACGACCCGTTGTCGGTGGGCATGCTGGGCATGCACGGCACGTGGTACGCCAACCAGGCGGTGCAGAATTCGGATCTCCTCATCGCCGTCGGCGCCCGGTTTGACGACCGCGTGACCGGCAAGCTGGAAGCCTGGGCGCCGCATGCCCGCATCATCCACATTGACATCGATCCGGCCTGTATCTCGAAGAACGTGCCGGTCGATTGCCCCATTCTCGGGGACGTCAAGGCGGTGCTGGAGGAGATGGAGCCGCAGCTGGTGGAGAAGGACACCGAAGACTGGCTGGCCCGCATCGACGGCTGGCGCAAGGAATGTCCGATGGACTTCGTGCCCGATGGCAAACTGCGCCCGCAGCAGATCATTCAGGCCCTGCGTGAGAAGACCGGCGGCGATGCCGTGGTCGTGACCGACGTGGGTCAGAATCAGATGTGGGCCGCGCAGTTCTTCACGTACGCCCGCACGCGCAGCCACATCACCTCGGGTGGGCTGGGCACGATGGGCTTTTCGCTGCCGGCCGCGATGGGAGCGGCATTCGGCCTGAAGGACACCGGCGTTCCGGTCATCTCGATCAACGGAGACGGTGGCTTCCTGATGAACAGCCAGGAGCTGGGTGTCTGCGCCGCACACGGCCTGCCGGTAAAAATCGTGGTGCTCAACAACAGCTTCCTTGGGATGGTGCGGCAGTGGCAGGAGCTCTTCCATGACGAGCGCTACAGCCATACGGACCTGACACCGACGAATCCCGATTTCGTGGCCCTGGCCAAGGCCTATGGCTGTGAGGGCCTGCGCTGCGAGAGCCCGGATGACGTGCAGGCTACCATCGACGCCGCGTGGGAGATCACGGATCGCCCGGTGCTCATGGAGTTCGCCGTTGTGACCGAAGAAATGGTCTTTCCCATGGTGCCGGCCGGCGCTGCAACGGACGACATGATCACGCAGCGCTTCAACCCCGAACTGTCCGCCTGATATGCCTGAAGCCTCCACGCTAACGCCCCAGCAGATCATCCGTCGCAAGGCGGCCGGTGAGCCGGTTCGCCCCGATGATGAGCCGACGGTTCACCGTCATGTCATCACCGTGCTGCTCGAGAACTCGATCGGCGCGCTGAACCGCGTGACCAACATGTTCTCGGCGCGCGGATTCAATCTGGAGAGCGTCTCGGTCGGCGAAACCGACCGGCCCAATATCTCTCGTCTGACACTTGTCACTACAGGTAATGACCGGATCATCGGTCAGGTGCTTCAGCAGCTAAACAATCTGGTCGACACCCTGCGCGTGGACGACGTGACCGGTCAGGACTACGTGGAGCGTGAACTGTGTCTGATCAAGGTGGCCTATACGGTGGACTCCCGTCCGGCGCTCATGGACATCGTCGGCATCTTTCGCGGCAACGTGATCAACATCACCCCGGACACGATGACGTTTGAGGTCACGGGCCCGACCTCGAAGGTCAATGCCTTCATCGGCATGATGAAGCCGCACGGCATCAGCGAGATCGCCCGATCCGGACGGGTTGCCATGCGTCGCCAACTAGCATTTGAAGACTGATACCCCCAGAGAACGATGAATGTGCACTATGAGGCCGACAAGGCCCTGATCAGAAACCGTCGCGTTGCCGTAATCGGCTACGGCAGCCAGGGACACGCCCATGCGCTCAACCTTCATGAGAGCGGCATCAATGTGTGTGTGGGGCTCCGGCCGGGATCGGCGTCTGCCGAAGCCGCCGGCGCCAAAGGTCTGCCCGTGCTGGCCGTGGAGGACGCCGCCCGATGGGCCGACGTGGTGATGATCCTGATCCCGGACCAGCACCAGAAGGCCGTCTATGAGGCGGACATCCAGGAGCATATTGCCCCCGGCAAGGCGCTGGCTTTCGGACACGGTTTCAATGTGCACTACGGGCAGATCACGCCGCCCGAAGGCGTGGATGTGTTCATGGTCGCTCCCAAGTCTCCCGGGCACCTGGTACGCCGGACCTACACCGAAGGAAACGGTGTGCCGTGCCTGGTGGCCGTGGCCCAGGACGCTTCCGGCCAGGCGCTCGATCTGGCGCTCTCCTATGCGGACGCCATCGGCGGGACGCGGGCCGGTGTCATCGAGACCAATTTCAAGGACGAGACCGAAACTGACCTGTTCGGTGAGCAGGCCGTGCTCTGCGGCGGAGCCGCCGAATTGATCAAGGCCGGCTTCGAAACGCTCACCGAGGCAGGATATCCGGCGGAACTCGCCTACTTCGAGTGCCTTCATGAGCTGAAACTCATTGTCGACCTCTTCTACGAGGGCGGCCTGGAGTACATGAACTACTCCGTTTCCGACACCGCCGAGTACGGCGGCTACTCCCGTGGGCCTCGCGTGGTCACTCCCGAGGTCAAGGAGGAGATGAAGCGCATCCTCGGTGAGGTGCAGTCGGGCGCTTTTGCGCGCGAGTGGATTCAGGAATGCGAAACCGGGGGCGAGCAGCTCGCGGCCTATCGCGCGCAGACGGACCAGCACTCGCTGGAAGTCATCGGCCGCAGGCTGCGTGGCATGATGAGCTGGCTCCGCCCGAACGCCGCATCCGACACGGTCGATTCGCCGGTAGACCGTCAACCTGCAGAAGTGGCCTGAGTGGGCGATGCCTACCGCATAGCGCTCCTTCCCGGAGACGGCATCGGCCCGGAGGTCGCAGGCGCGGCCGTTCGGGTGCTTGATGCCGTGTCGCGGAGGCGCGGCTTTCGGCTGCTGTTTGAGGAATACCTGATCGGCGGGGCCGCGATCGATGCGGCGGGCGCTCCGCTGCCGGCGGATACGCGTTCCGGTTGTGCAGGGGCCGATGCCGTGCTGCTTGGGGCCGTAGGTGGACCTCGCTGGGACCGGGGGACCGGAGATCAGCGGCCCGAAGCAGGTTTGCTCGCGCTGCGCAAGTTGCTGGGCACATACGCCAATCTGCGCCCGGTTTCTGTGCCCGCGGCGCTGGCCAGTCGATCGCCACTCCGGGCCGACCGGGTCTCGGGTGCCGACCTGCTGATCGTGCGCGAACTCACCGGCGGGATCTATTTCGGCCAGCCGCGTCGAGAAGGGACCGAAGAGGCGCTCGATACCATGCGATACTCCGCGCCCGAGGTGCAGCGCATCGCGCGTGTCGCGGGTGAATGGGCCAGGAGGCGTCGCGGTCGCGTGACGTCGGTGGACAAGGCCAATGTGCTCGCATCCTCCCGCCTCTGGCGCTCCGTGGTCATGGAGTTGTTCGAAACGGAATTCCCTGATGTGCAGCTGGCCCACCTCTACGTGGACAACGCTGCCATGCAGCTGGTTCGCCGCCCGACAGATTTCGACGTCATCGTTACCGGCAACCTCTTCGGAGACATTCTCTCCGACCTTGCGGCAACGCTGCCCGGCTCGTTGGGTCTGCTGCCCTCCGCCTCCCTGGGAGATGGTCCTGGCGTATTTGAGCCGGTGCACGGCAGTGCGCCCGACATCGCCGGAAACGACATCGCCAATCCCATAGGCATGATCCTGAGCGCCGCTATGATGCTCGAGCATCTCGGGCAGGCGGATGCCGCGGCAGACATTCGGTTTGGCGTGCACGCCGCGCTGAAGACCGGCCGCATGACCGCAGACCTGGCCGCGGACGACATGGCCATCGGCACCGGGCAATTCACCGATGCCGTCATTGAACACGCCACCCAGGTGGCAGGAACACCCGACCCCGCATGAGCGACCGCGTCATCATTTTCGACACCACCTTGCGTGATGGGGAGCAGGCGCCCGGAGCCTCGATGACCATCCCGGAAAAGATCCAGATCGCCCATCAACTGGCGCGGCTTGGTGTGGATGTCATAGAAGCCGGGTTTCCCATCTCGTCACCCGGCCAATTCGAGGCCGTGCGTCGCGTCGCCTCCGAGGTCGAGGGCCCTGTCATTTGTGGCCTTGCACGCGCGAAGGAGGCAGACATCGAAGCGGCCGGCAAGGCGCTTGAGTCGGGCACAAGGACTCGCATCCACACCTTTATCGCAACGAGCGACATTCACCTCAAGAGCAAGTTTGCCGATCCGCGATACGGCACGACGCTCGACCAGAAGCGGGCGACCATTCTGAAGATGGCGGCCGAGGCCGTGTCCCACGCCCGCAGCTTCACGGACAATGTCGAGTTCAGTGCCGAGGACGCAGGGCGCACCGAGCGGGCCTACCTCTACGAGGTGATTCAGGCCGCCATAGAGGCCGGAGCTACCACGATCAATATTCCGGACACCACCGGCTTCTGCACGCCTGCCGAATACGCCAGTCTCTTCCGTGAGGTCAAGGAGCATTGCTCGCTGGGCGACGACGTGATTCTGTCCGCCCATTGCCACGATGATCTGGGTCTGGCCGTGGCCAACTCGCTCTCCGCGGTACTTGCCGGGGCCCGCCAGATTGAATGCACCATCAACGGAATCGGAGAGCGGGCTGGTAACGCAGCGCTGGAGGAAGTCGTGATGGCCCTTCAGGTGCGAAAGGATCGCTTCGGCATCGAAACCGGGCTGAATCCTCGTCTGCTCTTCGAAACCAGCAGGCTGGTTTCCACTTTCTCGGGTTTCCCCGTGCAGCCGAACAAGGCCATTGTCGGCAAGAACGCGTTCAGTCATGAAGCCGGCATTCACCAGGACGGCGTGCTGAAGGCCCGGGAGACCTATGAGATCATGCGTGCGGAAGATGTGGGACAGGCCGTCGAGGCCATCCGGCTCGGCCGACACTCGGGTCGCCACGGCCTCTTTTCACGCCTTTCCAAGCTGGGCATCCAGGTCGCGGACAAGGATCGGGATGCCATCTACGAACAGTTTCTGAAGCTCGCCGACGCCAAGAAGGAGATCGGCGAAAACGACCTCTACCACCTCGTGCACAAAGACAAACCCAACGCCAACGCCCCGCACTACGAACTGGAATACGCCGCCGCCTCGGTGGCCACCAATGCGGCCCCGGAGGCTGTGGTGCGCATCCGTCACGTCCGCACCGGTCGCGTGGTAGAGCGCGGGGCCACGGGCGATGGGCCCATCGATGCCCTCTACCGCGCGATCGACCACGCCGTGGACGAGAGCCACGACCTCGTCAACTACTCCATCCGCTCCATCACCGAAGGTGCCGACGCGCTGGGTGAAGTCTCGGTGCTCATCGGCATCGGCGGCCCCTGCTTCAACGGTCGGGCCAGTGGCACCGACGTCGTGCTGGCGTCGGCTCAGGCGTACATCAATGCCCTGAACAGTCTTGCCTCGTTCCGGTCTGAAGAGGAGGCGGTGCGCTTTGTGGGCGATGGCATCATGCGTGCGTTTGAAGGGGGCGTGGCCTGATGGCCGGTCAAACCCTGACCCAGAAGATTCTGGCCGCGCACGCGGGCAGAGAGCGCGTCTCCCCAGGTGACAACGTCTGGGTGGACGTGGACATTCTGATGACGCATGATGTCTGTGGTCCGCCGACCATCGACATTTTCAAGCGTGAGTTTGGCGAGCACGCCAGGGTCTGGGACAAGGACAAATTGGTGATCCTGCCGGACCACTACATCTTTACCGAGGACCCGCACGCACGGCGCAACATCGAACTTCTGCGGGCCTTTGCGGCCGAACACGACCTGCCGCACTACTACGATGTGGGCACCGCCCGGTACAAGGGTGTATGCCACGTGGCGCTCGCAGAGGAAGGGTTCAACCGTCCGGGCAATGTGCTCTTCGGCACCGACTCGCACACCTGCACAAGCGGGGCCTTCGGGCTCTTCTCGACCGGGGTCGGCAATACCGACGCCGCCCTCATCATGGGCACCGGCAAGATCTGGGTCAAGGTGCCGGAAACGATGCGCTTCGTCTTTCATGGCGAGCTGCCGCCCTACCTGATGGCCAAGGACCTGATCCTGGCCGTGATCGGGGAGATCGGCACCGACGGCGGCACCTATCGCACGCTGGAGTTCGACGGCGAAGCCGTGTACGACCTGTCCATGCAGGAGCGCATGACGCTCACCAACATGGCCATCGAGGCCGGCGGCAAGAACGGCATCATTGCACCGGACCAGGTCACCTTCGATTTCGTGCGTGCCCGCACGGACGCCGCCTTTGAGGCGGTCTACGGAGATGCCGATGCGCGATTCCACTCCGAGTACGTGTTCGACGTCTCGGAAATGGTGCCGGTCGTGGCAAAGCCGCACAGTCCCGACAACAAGGCCCCCGTGACGGAAGTCACCGGTACTGTGCTGAACAAATGCTACATCGGCTCCTGCACCGGCGGCAAACTGGAAGACTTTGAGGCCGCCGCACGCATCCTGAAAGGACACGAGGTGAAGGTGGCCACGTACGTGGTGCCCGCATCGACCGAGGTCGAGCGCCGCATGAAGGAAGTGACGTTTGAGGGGGAGACTCTCTGGGACATCTTTGTCGCGTCCGGGTGCCTCATGGGGCACGCAAGCTGCGGCGCCTGCCTGGGCGGTCCCATCGACACGTTTGGGCGCGCCACCGGCACTGAAGTCGTCATCTCGACGACAAACCGCAATTTCCCCGGCCGCATGGGCTCCAAGCAGTCCGCCGTGTACCTGGCATCACCCCTGACGGTGGCCGCATCGGCGCTGAATGGCGTCATCACGGATCCCCGCGAGGTGCTTGTATGAAAGACGTCATTCGCGGGAAGGCCTGGGTAGTCGGCGACGCCATCGACACGGACCAGATCATCCCGGCTGCCCATCTGGTCTATTCCATGACGGTGCCGGAAGAGCGAAGGTTGTATGGCCGGTTCGCGCTCAGCGGTGTACCGGCCGAGAAACAGGGCCTGCCCTTCGGCAAACGGCCGTTCACCGAGCCGGAGAGGTTCGAGAGCGACTACAAAGTCATCATTGCCGGAAGCAATTTTGGATGCGGGTCCAGCCGCGAACACGCGCCGTTTGCCATCGCCGAGGCCGGCTGTGAGGCGGTCGTCGCCGAGAGTTACGCGCGCATTTTCTACCGCAATTCCGTGGACGGCGGATTCCTGGTGCCATTCGATACCCGCGAGCGCCTGATTGAGCGCATCCGTACGGGCGATGAGGTCGAGATCGACACGACCGGCGGCACGCTGCACAACCACACCACCGGCGAGGACTTTCTGCTCAATCCCCTCGGGGACGTCGCAGACATCCTGCGCGCCGGCAACGTGTTCGAATACGCCCGTCAGCAGGGCCTGATTACCACCTGATTCCGGAGGCGGGCGCGCGTGAGGTGCATCCCGCCGGAGGGATCGCCTGACCCCCGATACCATGACCTCCGTAGAAATCTTCGACACCACCCTGCGTGATGGCACGCAGGGCGAGCACGTTTCCCTGTCGGCCGCGGACAAGATCCGCATCGCACGCCGCCTGGATGCCGCTGGTATCGACATTATCGAGGGAGGGTGGCCCGGCTCGAATCCCAAGGACATGGAGTTCTTTCGCCGCGCCCGAGACGAGGCATGGTCCCACGCGCGCATCTGCGCGTTCGGCTCCACGCGGCGGGCGCAGTTCGCGCCGGAGGATGATCCCAACCTGCAGGCAATGCTGGCCGCGGACACGAGCGTCGTCTCGTTGTTCGGCAAGAGTTGGAGGCTGCATGCGACGGTGGCGCTCGGTGTCTCCCTCGAGGAGAACCTGGAACTGATTCGTTCATCGGTCGCCTACCTGAAGGCCTGTGGCCGTCATGTGATTTACGATGCCGAGCACTTCTTCGATGGCCACGCCGACGACCCGGCCTACGCGCTGGAGACCCTGGCGGCGGCCGCGGAAGCCGGTGCCGACGTCCTGGTGCTGTGCGACACCAATGGCGGCACGCTGCCGACAACCGTGCAGCAGGTGGTGACGACGGTGGCGGGGCAGTTCAGTCAGCCCATCGGAATACACTCCCACAATGACGGTGCCTGCGCCGCGGCGAACGCCATTGTCGCCGTGCAGGCCGGGGCGCGCCACGTGCAGGGCACGATCAACGGCATCGGCGAACGCTGCGGCAATGCCGACCTGTGTTCGGTCATACCGGGTCTGCAGCTCAAGCTGGGATACGACTGTCTTCCGGGCGATGCGCTGGGTGCCCTCACGGAGCTCTCCCATTTCGTGGACGACGTGGCGAACCTCGATCCAGTCGACCGCTCTCCCTATGTGGGTCGGAGTGCGTTCGCGCACAAGGGTGGCATCCATGTGTCCGCTGTGATGAAGGACCCCCGGGCCTACGAGCACATCGAACCCGAGCACGTAGGCAACCGACGCCGCGTGCTGGTCTCGGACCTCTCGGGCCAGAGTAATGTGCGGTACAAGGCCGCCGAGTTCGGCATCGAACTGGATGACTCCACGACGGCCAGGAAGGCGGTTGCGCGCATCAAGGATCTCGAGAACCTCGGTTATGCCTTTGAGGGCGCCGAGGCGTCGTTCGAGCTCCTGCTTCGTGCGGCGCGCGGGGAGACCACGGACTTCTTCCGTCTTGAGAGGGTGCGTGTCCGAACGGAGATGGGGGGTGGTCCGGAGCATTCCGAAGCCTCCGCGGTCGTGGCCGTGGGCAATCAGCGCGAACACGTTGTGGCAGAGGGTCACGGACCTGTAGACGCCATGTCCAGAGCACTGCGCAAGGCACTCATGGGCCTCTATCCGGGCCTGGCCACGGTGCGGCTGTCGGACTACAAGGTTCGGGTGCTTACGCCGGAGGACGGCACGGCGGCCTCGGTTCGGGTGCTGGTCGAACACTCCGACGGGACCTCGTCCTGGAATACCGTCGGCGTGTCGGAGAACATCATCGAAGCCAGTTGGCAGGCGCTCGCGGACGGCATGACGTATTCGCTGCTGCGCAGCGGGGTGGCGGTGCCGATCGGCGCGACTGGGGCGACAGCCTGAGTCAGGCTAAAGCGCCTAACTAAGTGTGGTACTTCGCAAGCGGCGATGCTTGAAACCGCTTCCAGAAACGAACCCCATCCTTCGTTATTGAATAAAAGCGCTTTCAAGGCCTAAATAGTTGCGAAAGCAACAGGGCGAGGGTATTGATGCAGGCTCCCAAGCTCCCCGTTCTCCCATGGTGCCTGCGTTTCCCGACCTGTATCAGCCCGAATTCGAACACGACGCGTGTGGCGTCGGCATGGTCTGTCGCATCGACGGCTCGCCGAGTCACGACGTCATCGACAAGGGGCTGAAGATTCTGGTGCGTCTCGAGCACCGGGGCGCCGTCGGGGCGGATCCGGCCACCGGAGACGGGTCGGGGATCATGCTGCAGATCCCGCACGCCTTCCTGATCAAGGAGGCGCGTGCCCTGGGCATTCAGCTGCCTGACCCCGGGGCGTACGCTGTGGGCACGGTGTTCGTCCCGCGGGACCGCGACACGACTCGGAGAGACCTCAGGCGGGCCGCCGAAAGGGCGGGTCTCAAGGTCCTCGGATGGAGGCAGGTACCTGTGCACACGGAGGGACTTGGCAGGGCATCCCTGGAAAGCCGCCCGGACATCTGGCAGGTCTTCCTGGCCCGACCGGAGCACTGCGACGATGACCTGGCCTTCGCGCGTGCCCTCTTCGTTGCAAGGCGGCTTGCCGAGTCCGAGGGCAATCTGTACTTCTGCGGCCTGTCGGCCACGACCATTGTCTACAAGGGTCAGCTGACCGAGGCGCAGTTGCGGGACTTCTACCCGGACCTTCAGGATCCGTCGATGGCGTCTGCGATGGCCCTTGTGCATTCGCGCTTCTCGACCAACACGTTTCCTCGCTGGCCGCTGGCCCAGCCCTTCCGGTTTCTGGCCCACAACGGGGAAATCAATACGCTGCGCGGCAACGCGAACTGGATGAAAGCCCGCGAGGCGCTGTTCCAGACCGAGGTCTTCGGCGAGCACACCGGTGTATTGCACCAAATTCTGGACCGGTCGGGGTCCGACTCCCTTCAGCTGGATCAGGCGCTGGAGCTCATGCTTCTCACCGGACGAAGCCTGCCGCAATCGGTCATGACGCTGCTACCCGAAGCCTGGGAGCACAACGATGGCATGGAGGCCGGCCGGCGGGCGTTCTATGAGTACACGGCGTGCCACATGGAGCCTTGGGACGGGCCCGCGGCGGTGCTCTTCTCCGACGGACGGCATGCCGGGGCCGTGATGGATCGCAACGGCTTGCGTCCGGTGCGCTACACGGTCACGCACGATGGGTACATGATCGTCGCTTCGGAGGCCGGACCCCTCGACATCGAAGCCGCCAACGTGCAGCACAACGGCCGCCTGCAGCCGGGGCGCATGCTGCTTGTGGACTTGCAGGAGGGTCGGTTGATCGAGGACGAGGAGATCAAGACTCACGTGGCCGGAGGAAGGCCGTACGGCCAGTGGCTGACCGAGCACATGCGGCATGTCGACACCCTGCCCGAGGCTGCCGTGCAGCGGCCGGGGCACGAAGCAGACATGGTGACGCTCTGGCGCCGATTCGGCTACACCCGGGAGAGTCTGGAGCAGTTGGTGGCCCCGATGGCGGAGAAGGGCAAAGAGCCCATCGCCAGTATGGGCCGCGATATCCCGTTGGCGGTGCTCTCTTCACAACCGCGGCCGCTGTTCGACTACTTCAAGCAACTGTTTGCGCAGGTCACCAATCCGCCTCTGGATGCCATCCGGGAGGAGATGGTGACGTCTCTGTTCGTTAATCTTGGGGCCGCCCACAACCTGTTCGAGGAGGCGCCCGAGGCGGCTCGTTTGGTGCGCCTGGACACCCCCGTGATCAGCGCAGATACCCTGAACCGCCTCGAACACCTGGAGCGCACCGAGGTGCTTTCCTCCACGATGCCGTCCGGGGCAGACGGTGACAGGTTGGAGGCCGCCCTCGAGGACCTGCGATGCGCTGCCTCCCGGGCCATCGAAGACGGTCGGGACATTCTGGTGCTGTCAGACCGGGTGCCCGGCGAGGGGCGTGTGCCGCTTCCCACGTTGTTGGCGGTCGGCGCCGTGCACCATCACCTGATTCGCACGGGCCGGCGCATGCGGTGCTCGCTGGTGGTAGACAGTGGCGAACCCCGGGAGGTGCATCACTGCTGCACACTGCTGGGCTATGGAGCCAACGCCGTGCATCCCTGGCTGGCCGTTCGATCGGCGCAGTATCTGGCGGAGCAGGCGCGCATTCGACTTCCAGACCCTGCTGAGGCGGCAAATCGCCTGCTGCAGGCCCTGAACGCCTCCGTGCTCAAGGTGATGTCCAAGATGGGTATCTCCACGGTGCAGTCGTACACCGGTGCGCAGATCTTTGAGGCCGTCGGCGTGCATCCGGACGTGGTGGCGGATGCCTTTGTAGGCACACCAAGCCGCATTGGCGGGATCCGGCTGGACGACATCGCCCGTGATTACGGGGTGTACCATGAGCACGCCACGGCCCCGCGGCTGCCCCTGGAGCCCGAGCTGCCCGAGGGAGGTACCCAGCGTTGGCGTCGCAGCGGGGAGCACCACGTGCTGAGGCCGGAGGTCGTGGCTTCGCTGCAGCAGTCGGTGCGTGATGGCAGCGACAGCGAGTACGCGCGATTCGCCGAGCTCGTCAATGATCAGTCCCGAAAACTCGGCGCTCTGCGCGGGCTTATGGAGTTCGTGCCCGGCACGCCGGTGCCCCTTGAGGAGGTCGAGCCCTGGACGGAGATCGTCACCCGCTTCAAGACCGGAGCCATGTCTTACGGGTCGCTGAGCGGCGAGGCGCATGCCACCCTGGCGGAGGCCATGAACCGCATCGGGGGACGCAGCAATACAGGCGAGGGCGGAGAAGACCCCGAGCGGTATGCCCGCGCACACCCGGCGCGCAGCCGCATCAAACAGGTGGCCTCCGGCCGGTTCGGTGTCACCATGCCCTACCTGGCGTCGGCTGACGAGATCCAGATCAAGATGGCGCAGGGCGCCAAGCCGGGGGAAGGCGGGCAGCTGCCGGGAGAGAAGGTCTACCCATGGATTGCACGCACGCGGTACTCCACGCCTTATGTGGGTCTGATTTCACCCCCGCCGCACCACGACATCTATTCGATCGAGGATCTGGCGCAGCTGATTTTCGATCTGCGCAACGCCAACCCGGATGCGCGCATCAGCGTCAAGCTGGTCTCCGAGGCGGGTGTCGGTACGGTGGCCGCCGGCGTGGCCAAAGCGAAGGCAGACGTCGTGCTCATCTCCGGTCACGATGGGGGCACGGGCGCATCGCCCGCGAATTCCATCCTGCATGCCGGCTTGCCCTGGGAGCTTGGGCTCTCCGAGGCACATCAGACTCTGGTGCGGAACGGGCTCCGGAACCGGGTTCGCGTGGAGTGCGATGGCGGGCTGCGCACAGGCCGTGACGTCGCGATTGCCGCCATGCTGGGTGCCGATGAATTCGGGTTTTCGACCATACCGCTGGTGGCCATGGGTTGCATCATGATGCGGAAATGCCACCTGAACACGTGCCCTGTAGGAGTGGCCACCCAGAATCCGGTGCTCAGGGAGCGCTTCAATGGCCTGCCCGAGCACGTGGTCAACTATTTCCATTTTGTGGCCGAGGAGCTGCGATCCATCATGGCGGAGCTGGGTGTGCGCACCGTCCGGGAGCTGACCGGTCGGGTTGAGTTGCTTCGCCAGCGCGCGGAAGCTCCGGGGAGGGCAGCCCGTGTAGATCTCACGCGTGTATTGGCCGTGCCCACTGCTGATCCCCGCCTGCAGGGATTCGACCTGCCGCGCACGGAGGACCTTCTGGCCGGCCAGTTGGACCGCGCCTGGCTGCGCGAGGCGGCATGCGACATCGAAGCAGGTCGACCTGTTGTGCTCAGGGCCAACCTGGACAACACGGACCGAACGGTCGGCACCATCATCTCCAACCGACTCGTGAATCTGCCTCGTCCGCCTGCAGACGATGCGGTCACACTGCAGCTGGTCGGCACCGCTGGGCAGAGCTTCTGCGCGTTCGGCACTCGCGGACTGCGCGCGCATCTGACCGGGCAAGCCAACGACTACATGGGCAAGGGTCTGTGCGGTGCCCATGTGATCATAGCGCCGCCCGACGACGTGGGATTCCGTCCCCATGAGCAAATCGCCGTCGGCAACGTGGCGCTCTACGGGGCAACGGCGGGAGACGTGTTCATCCGCGGACGGGCCGGTGAACGCTTCGCCGTGCGCAACAGCGGTGTGAACGCCGTGGTGGAAGGCGTGGGCGATCACGGCTGTGAGTACATGACGGGTGGCCGCGTGGTCATCCTGGGGCCGACGGGTCGCAATTTTGCGGCGGGCATGTCCGGCGGCGTTGCCTACGTGCTGGACGGCACGTGGGATTTTCGCCAGGGCCGCTGTACGGGCGATGGGGTGGATCTCGAATCCCTGACCGATCCAGAGGACATCAGCGAACTGCGCGCCATGGTGGAAGCCCACCTGCATTGGACCCGAAGTGCGGTCGCGCAGTGGGTACTCGACAACTGGGACGCAGCCCTGCAGGAATTCGTCAAGGTGATGCCGCTCGAGTACCGGGCGGCGCTCAAACGGCTGGCCACCGAGGCCGGCGAACAGGTGGCCGCGTAATGGGAAAACCGACCGGCTTCATCGAGTACGACCGCGTGGATGTGCTGTACAGGCCTGTGGAGGAACGCGTCGGCGATTTCCGCCACGTTGCCATGCTCCCGCCCTGGGATTCCGCGCGCACGCAGGCCAGCCGCTGCATGGATTGTGGAATCCCTTTTTGCCACTCGGGCTGCCCGCTGGGCAACCAGATCCCGGACTGGAATGATCTGGTGCACAGGGGTGACTGGGCGCGCGCCTACCAGGCGCTAAGGGAAACCAACAACTTTCCGGAATTCACCGGGCAGGTGTGCCCGGCGCCGTGTGAGGCTGCCTGTGTGGCAGGCATTGGCGGTGAGCCCGTCGCCATCGAACAGATTGAGTGGGCCATTGCCGAGCGGGCGTTTGAAGACGGAATCGCCAAGGCGCATCCCCCGGCGCAACGCACCGGAAGACGGGTGGCCGTCGTGGGCTCCGGTCCAGCGGGCCTGGCCTGTGCCGACCAGCTGAACCAGGCCGGCCACGAGGTCGTCGTCTTCGAGCGCGACGCCAAACCCGGCGGACTACTGCGCTACGGCATCCCGGACTTCAAGCTCGAGAAATGGGTGGTTGAACGTCGGATTCAGCTGTTGACGGCCGAGGGCGTGCGCTTTGTCACCGGCGTTGAGGTCGGCACGGAAGTGACCGCAGAAGACCTGGAAGCCTTCGATGCGGTGGTGCTCTGCACCGGGTCTACCGTGCCGCGGGACCTTCCCGTGCCAGGCCGGGATCTGAACGGGATTCATCCGGCGATGGACTTTCTGGCGGCCCAGAACCGTGTCGTCGGCGGGGAAGCCGAGGAGGTCCCGCCCGGCCTCTCCGCAGCGGGCCGACACGTCATCGTCATCGGCGGTGGGGACACGGGGAGCGACTGTGTCGGCACAGCCAACAGGCAGGGCGCGGCATCGGTCACACAGTTCGAATTGCTGCCAATGCTGCCTTCGGGTCGGCCGGCGCATCAGCCCTGGCCGTACTTCCCCATGAAGCTGAAGACCACGACCTCCCATGAGGAGGGCGCGGACCGCCACTGGTCTCTCATGACCACTGCCTTCACCGGAGATGATGACGTCCGAGGCCTGCGAACGGTGATCGTGAACGATCAGCTTCAGTCCGCGCCAGGCTCGGAACGTGAGTGGAAGGCCGATCTGGTGCTGCTGGCGGTGGGCTACGTCGGCACCGAGAATCCACTGCTGGAGGCCCTCGGGTTGGTGGCGACCCCTCGCGGTACCGTGGGGAGTGGTGACTTCACGACGTCACGCGAAGGCTACTTCGCGGCCGGTGACGCGCGTCGAGGGCAAAGCCTGGTGGTCTGGGCCATCTCCGAGGGTCGCGAAGCTGCCGCGGCGGTGGATGAATACCTCATGGGTTCGACCAGGCTGGCCCGCAAGGGCGACGGTGACCTACCCAGAAAGTAGCAGCACGTCAACGGGCTTCGGATATTCCGAAAAGTTAGTAGCACCGATTGCCCCCCACTGCGATGAAGCAGTTGACCCGATCGGACGAGACGTTTCTGGTAGCCATCCACTGCCTGGGAGACGACGCGTTCAGTACCTCCATTCTCGATGAACTCAAGCGCCGTGTCGGCAAAAAGGTGACCGTCGGCAGCCTGTGGGTGTCCCTGGACTCGCTTGCGGACCGGGGCTACCTGAGAAAGAATCCCCGGCCGGGTGCATCGGTCGGTCGGCCGCGCGTCTACTATGCGCTCACCCCGAAAGGACGCAGGGCGCTGATTCGTGCGCGCGAGAACCACGAGCAGCTGTGGGCGGACGTGCCCGCGCTTCGCTAGCGGCGAACCCCCTCATTGTCTACTTGTTGAACACTCATGGCCATTCTTCTGGCATACAGTGGCGGTCTCGACACCTCCTTTTGCGTTCCGTTCCTGAAGGAGGAGTACGGGGAGCCCGTCATCACCATCACGGTCAATACCGGCGGAGTAGATCCGGCCGAAGCAGAGGCGATTGAGGCGCGATCCCTGGAACTGGGCGCAGAGCGTCACATCCTCCTGGATGGACGCAGCCGCCTCTTTGAGGACCACCTGAAATACCTCGTGATGGGCAACGTGCTTCGCGGCAACGTCTACCCGCTGTGTGTGGGGCCGGAGCGCGTGGTGCAGGCACGTTTGATCGTCGAGGAAGCGGACAAACTGGGTGCGCGAGCCGTGGCGCATGGCTCGACCGGCGCCGGCAACGATCAGGTGCGATTTGATGTGGCGTTGCGCATTCTGGCGGGAGACCTGGAGGTGATCACACCCATTCGGGAGCGCGGACTCTCGCGCGCCGACACGACGGCGTACCTCAAGGAGCGAGGCTTCGACGTGCCCGCCTCCATCACCACCTACAGCATCAATGCCGGACTCTGGGGCACCACCATCGGAGGCCGGGAGACCCTGGACAGCCGCGAGCCCGTTCCGGATGAGGCGTACCCGGCTACGGTTTCGCCCGCCGAAGCCCCGGATCAAGCGAGGGCGATGGCGTTGACATTTGAGGCCGGCGTCCCCGTTGCCGTGGACGGCGAGTCCATGGATCCGGTGACGCTTATCGAATGGCTCAACCGCGAGGCCGGCGCGCACGGCATCGGCCGGGCCATTCACGTGGGCGATACGATCCTCGGCATCAAGGGCCGCGTCGCGTTTGAAGCGCCCGCCCCTGCCGTGCTCATCACGGCCCATCGCGAACTGGAGAAGGTTGTTCTATCCAAGTGGCAGCAGTTCCAGAAGTCACAGTTGGCGGACTTCTACGGCATGCTGCTGCATGAAGGGCAATACTTCGATCCGGTCATGCGTGACATTGAGGCCTTCCTGGAGTCATCGCAGGTCCCCGTAAGCGGCACTGTACAGGTCCGTCTGCACAAAGGTCGCATTGACGTGCTGGGCTGCGAGAGTCCGCACTCGATGTTCGACGCCAACGTGGCCACCTACGGCGAAACCAACGAGCTCTGGGATGGCAGGGATGCGCGCGGCTTCGCCCGCATCGCCGCCGTGCACGCGTTGCTGGCCCGCACAGCCAGGGAGGACGCGTGATGCGCGCCGGCGTGCTTCACGGAGCAGGGTACACGGGACGGGAGCTCATCCGCCTGATCCGTCGCCACCCACGCCTGGAACTGGCCCTGGTGACCAGCCGCACGTTTGCCGGTCAGCCCGTGTGGAACGTGCATCCCGATCTGAGAGAGGGAGCATTTTCGGTGCTGCGCGGAGTCGACCCGGCCGCGAGGCTGACGTTCACATCGCCCGACCCGACCGCAGCCGCACAGATGGACGTGCTGTTCGTCGCCGCCGAGCACGGGCAGGGCGCCGTCACGTGCAAGGCTGTGCTGGATGCCGGCTTTGAAGGCTACATCATCGATTTGAGTGCGGATTTCCGGCTTCCGGAAGCAGCTGATTACAAGGCGCGCTACGAGCGCGAGCACCCGGCCCCGGAACTGGCGGGCTCATTTGTGTACGGCATGGCGGATCTCGCCGCGCCGTACGCCGAGGGAACGCGCCGCGTAGCCAATCCGGGCTGTTTTGCCACCGGCCTCACGCTGGCGCTTGCTCCGCTGGCACCGCTGAAGGCGCACGTCACGGCACTCACGGGCGCGTCCGGATCCGGAGCACGCCCCAAGCCGACGACCCATTTTCCCGATCGCGAGGGCAACGTGCGCGCCTACAAGGTGTTGTGCCACCAGCATATGGCCGAGGTCATGGAAGTGGTTGGCGCCTCATCCGAGGTGGATTTCATTCCTGTATCCGGACCATGGACTCGTGGCATCTGGGGCACTGCGCATGTTGAGACCTCAGCCGACGTAGACGCCGCGTTCCGCAAAGCCTTTGAAGGTAGACCGCTCGTCAGACTGTGGCCCGATCAACTACCCGAGCTGCGCTGGTCGGTCGGCACGCCCTATTGTGACATAGGGTGGGTGCGCAAGGACGATGCGCTGGTCGTTGGATTTGCGCTCGACAACCTGCTGAAGGGCGCCGCCTCCCAAGCGGTGCACAACTTCAATCTCATTTCCGGCCTGGACGAGACGGAGGGACTGGTGTGAAGAGGCAGGAGGTCATCGCCCAGGAAGAGCAGTATCAGCTGCGCACGTACCGGAAAAAGGCGGTGGCCCCGGTGCGAGGCGAGGGCTGTTACCTGTGGGAGGAGGACGGAACGCGGTACATCGACCTGTACGGGGGCCACTGCGTGGTGCTTCTGGGGCACAGTCACGCCGGCGTGCGCGAAGCCCTGCACCGCCAACTCGACCACATCACCTTCTACTCCAACGCGGTCTACAGCGAGACGCGTGCCCGCGCCGCAAAGGCGCTGGCCGATTTCGCTCCCGGAGGCCTGGGCAACGTGTTCTTCTGCAGCACCGGCACCGAAGCCAACGAAACGGCCCTCAAGATTGCCCGGAAGGCTACCGGCAAACCCGTCGTTGTTGCCATGGAGGGCGGATTCCACGGGCGCACGCTCGGCAGCCTGTCGGTCACCCACGGCAAGTACCGCCAACCGTACGCGGACATAGCGGCGCCGACCGAGTTCGTGCCCTTTGCCAACGCCGGGGCGGTGCGGGACCTCCTGAGGACACGCGATGACGTTGCCGCCGTCATTCTGGAGCCGATACAATCCATGGCCGGCGTTGCCACGGCACCACCCGCTTACTTCCGGTCCCTGCGCGACACCTGTTCGGAGTTCGGCGTTCAGCTGATCTTCGACGAGATCCAGACCGGCGTCGGGCGAACCGGCACGTTTTCGATTTCGGAGCGCTACGGGATCACACCGGATCTGATCACGCTGGCCAAGAGTCTCGGCAACGGCGTGCCCGTCGGTGCGGTCCTTGTGAACGATGCGCTTGCAGCCACTGTGCAGTATGGCGATCAGGGCACGACCTTTGGCGGCGGCATGCTGGCGATGGCTGCGGTCGAAGCGACACTGACCGCCCTGCGCAAAGAGAATGTCATGGCCAAGGCCACCGCCTTCGAGTCCGCCGTACGTCACCGGATCGGTCCCATCGTGCGTCAGATCCGGGGTGCGGGCTGTCTTCTTGGTCTGGACCTCGGCATGCCGGCCGCGGGCGTGATCGCCCACCTGCACGAGCAGAAGATCATTGTCGGAGGGTCAAACCATGCGAATGTGATGCGCCTGATGCCTCCGGCACTCACACCGCTATCCGTCGTGGAGATCTTCGCAGTGGCGCTGGAGAAAGCACTGGCGGAGGCCCCGAATCCGGCATGACCCACCTGTTGGATTGGCATCTCGAGTCCGGGTCCGCGTGGCAGACCTGCATCGAAGAAGCGCGCCGATTTGCGGAAGACCGGACCTACAAGGCCGGAGTGGCCGCAGGGCGTTCGCTGGGTCTGCTCTTTTTCAACCCCTCGCTGCGCACCCGAACCTCGATGGAGGTAGCCGCCGCGAGACTCGGTGCGCACAGCAGCATAATCGTGCCGGGCCAGGGCACCTGGGGCTTTGCATGGCAGGATGGCACCCGGATGGACGGAAGCGAAGCCGAGCACATCCGGGAGGCTGCGGGCGTGCTGTCGCAGTATTTCGATGCGATCGGCGTGCGGCTATTTGCCGGGATGACCGACCGGGCGGCCGACCGCGAAGAACACCATCTGAGACGATTCCTGGACGCGGCGCAGGTGCCGGTGGTGAACCTGGAGTCTGCGTACTGGCATCCCTGCCAGGCGCTGGCCGACGCAGCTTGCATGCACGAACGGTTTGGCGGCGATCCCGCCGGGAAACGATTTCTGCTGACCTGGGCCTACCACCCCAAGGCACTGCCTACCGCGGTGCCCAACTCGGCCTTGCTGAATGCTGCCCGGCTGGGCATGCGCGTCACCGTGGCCAGGCCGCCGGGATTCGAACTGGACCCGGAGGTCATGGCGCTCGCGCGGCGGCACGCCACGGTCGAAGAAACGGACGACCTCTCTGCCGCAATGGACGGCGCGCATGTCGTCTACGCGAAGGCCTGGTCCGGAACCGCGATCTACACCGACCCGGAGCGTGAAGCCGCGCAGCGGGGCGCACTCCAGGATTGGCGGATTTCTGCCGCGCACATGGCCGCCACGGAGAACGGTGCATTCATGCACTGCCTGCCGGTGCGACGCAATGTGGTCGTGGACGATGCGGTGCTCGACGGCCCGCAGGCGCTTCACCTCCGACAGGCCGCATACCGGCTGTTCGCACAACAGGCCATTCTGTGCCGGGCCTGGGACCTGTGAGTGCGCTGACGGTCATCAAGATCGGCGGCGGTGTGGTCGTCGCCCAGGACGCGCTCTGGCAGGTGGTCAGGGCCCGGGCGGGCGGCACAGTGCTGGTGCACGGCGGCGGACCGCAGGCCACTGCCATGGCGCGCCGACTTGGTCATGATCCCGTCATTGTGCAGGGTCGTCGCGTCACCTCGGATCTGGACCTGGACATCGTGCGATGGACCATGCGGGGTGAGATCAACCTGTCGCTTGTCGCGGGTGCCCGCCGACACGGCCTGCCTGCCGTGGGCATTTCCGGCGCCGACGGCGCCACGCTGCAGGTCACGCGCCGGCCGCCCTGGGAAATCGACGGCCAGACGGTGGATTTCGGATGGGTGGGCGATGTGCAGGGGGTTGACCCGTCCTTGCTGCAGACCCTGATCTCCTCGGGCTATCTGCCCGTTGTAGCTCCCATCGGAATAGACGCCGAGGGGCAGGTCTACAATGTCAATGCGGACACCGTCTCCGTGGCGATCGCGGGCGCGCTGGCAGCCACGGAGTTGCTGCTGGTCACCGAGACCGGCGGACTGCTGGATGATGCCGGAAAGCCGGTAGAACGATGCGACCGCACGCTCTTTCAGGCGGGCCTGGACCAGGGCTGGATTCAGGGCGGCATGCGGGTCAAGGTGCAACTGGCTCTCGAAGCGCTGGAGGCAGGCGTATCCCGGGTGCGCATTGTGGGCCCGGGCCTGACCGGCGGAACAGTGGTGCAGACATGACGGCCACCGAGATTCTGCGCACGCTCGCGAGCATCAGGAGTCTGTCGGGCGATGAGGCCGCGGCTGCCGATGCGCTGCAGGCCATCCTGGCGGGCGGCGGCGTCGAAGTGCACCGCTTTGAAAACAATGTCTGGTGCAGTGTAGGCCGAGGCGAGGACGTGCTGCTGCTGAACAGCCACCTGGACGTGGTACCCCCATCCGACAACCACCCGTTTCCACCCTTTCAGCCCACTGAGAAGGACGGATGGCTGTATGGCCGGGGCACGGTGGACGCCAAGGGGTCGGTCTCGGCCATGGCGGCGACCCTGCTGGCGCTTCAGCGTGACGGGTATGACCGGGGCCGCGTGGTCGGTGCGTTCACCGCCTGCGAAGAGACCGGCTGGCCATACAACGGACTTCAGCAGACCAGGCCACACCTGCCTCCGCTGAGCGCCGCGATCGTCGGTGAGCCTACCGATCTGCAGCCGTGCATCGCCCAGAAAGGACTGCTGATTCTGCGCCTCGACGCGCGAGGTCGCAGTGCGCACGCCGCCAGACCGCACCTGGGGGACAACGCCGTGCTGCGTGCGGCACGGGACCTCCTCAAAATCGAAGCCCTCAAGCCCGAGCGTGTGCATCCGCTGCTCGGTCCCGTGACCATCACGCCGACAGTGATCGAAGGCGGAACCGTGCGCAATCTGATCCCGGAGCTGTGCTCCTTCTATCTGGACGTGCGCTCCACGCCCTCCTATACGCACGATGAGTTGGCGCAGCTGGTCCGTGACGCGGTCGATAGCGACGTCGTCGTGCATTCCGAGCGCATGATTGCCGTCGGCACCCCCGAGAACGCGCGTGTTACCAAAGCAGCCGTTGCCGGGAGCGGCGGAACCCCATTTGGATCGCCCACAGCAAGCGACTGGATCTTCCTTTCCGATATTCCCGTGGTGAAGATGGGTCCGGGCTCCAGCAACCTCAGTCACACCGCGGACGAGCGCATCCGCATCGACGAGCTGGAGCGGGCCGTGACCGTGTATCGCGAGACGATCGAACATTACTTCGCATGAAGCCGATCTGGAACAAGGACGGGACGGGCGCGGAGGACTGGGTTACCCGGTTCACGGTGGGGGAGGACCACCTCTGGGATACCGTGCTGTTGCCGTACGATCTCACTGCATCAGAGGCCCACGCGTGGGGCCTGGCGCAGATCGGCGTGCTTGGTCTGGAGGAGCTTGTGTCGATCCAGCAGGCCTTCCAGACGCTTCGGGAAGAGCACGCCGCCGGAACGCTGCAGGTCACCCGGGAGGACGAGGACTGTCACACGGTAATCGAGCGCCGTCTGACGGAGATGGTGGGCGATCCCGGCCGCAAAATCCACACAGGCCGCTCCCGCAATGACCAGGTGCTGGCAGCCCTGCGGTTGTACCTGCGGGACCAGGCCGAAGCGGCAGGACACGGTGTGCGTGCGATGGCTCTGGCGCTCTGCGACCTGGCTGACCGCCATCCCGACACGTTCCTGCCGGGCTACACCCATCTTCAGCGGGCCATGCCGTCCACAGTCGCGCTCTGGGCGCTCGGCTTCGCCGAGCTCGCAGCCGGGGACCTGGAACTGCTGGGGCAGTCCCGCGCGCAGATCAATTCCTCCCCGCTGGGCAGCGCGGCCGGCTATGGTGTGCCCGCACTGGACCTGCCGCGAGAGGCAGTGGCCGCGCGGCTGGGCTTCGAGCGCGTGCAGACGCACGTCACGTCCGTGCAACTGTCGCGCGGAAAGGCCGAGGCGGCGCTGGTGCATGCCCTGCTGCAGACCACATCGACCATCAACCGCCTGGCCTCGGATCTGGTGCTCTACAACACCAGCGAATTCGGCTTCGTGACGCTTCCCCGGGAGTACACAACGGGGAGTTCGATCATGCCACAGAAGCGCAATCCGGACGTGCTGGAGCTGGCGCGGGCCAGCTACCACCGGGTTGCTGCCGAATTCAGCCTTCTGACCACGCTGCCGGCAAATCTTTCGTCCGGCTACCATCGCGATCTGCAACTGACCAAGGAAGCCGTGATGCGCGCCGTTCGGGTCACGGGCGATGTGCTCATCGCCATGAACGCCGTCCTGCCTGGTGTGCGGTTCAATCCGGAGGCGACCCGCGCGGCGGACGATCCGGCCCTGCACGCCACCACCGCCGCGCTGAATCGTGTCCGGGACGGTCAGGCTTTTCGAGACGCGTACCGCGACGTGGCCGGTGACCGGGAGGCGTGGACGCAAGCGATGCATGCTTCGACCGGGTATGTAACGCCGGGCACGCCCGGGCAGGAGGATGCCGACGCGGTCCGCCGTCTCATAGGTGAACGGGGAAGCTGGTTGTGAGGATCGTCTGGTTGCTCGCTGCCGTGGGTCTGCTTGGATGCCGGCCCGACTTCGATGTCGTCATCGAGGGCGGCCAGGTCGTAGACGGCACCGGAGCGCCCGCGTTCGAGGGAGATGTCGGAGTGCGGGACGGTCGCATCGCTCAGATCGGCGACCTCTCGACGTTCGAGGCCGCACACCGTATCGACGCCTTCGGGCTGGTCGTGAGCCCCGGTTTTGTCGATGTGCATTCACACGCGGCGCCGGGTCTCGAAACGTCGGAACTGGCGGCGGCAGTGCCGCTGTTGGCCCAGGGCATCACCACGATCATGGCGAACCCGGACGGCGGTGGCGCGGTCGATCTGGAGGCCCAACGGGCGCGACTGGAAGCGGTGACTCCGGGGGTGCACGTGGGATTGCTCGTGCCTCACGGCTCGGTACGCCGGGAAGTAATGGGCATGGAGGACCGGCATGCCACGCCGGAGGAACTGATCGCGATGCGTGCCCTGGTGCAGGCCGGCAAGGAAGCTGGCGCGTTCGGCCTGTCCAGCGGACTCTTCTACACCCCGGGCAGCTTTGCCGCTCTCTCCGAGGTCATCGAACTGGCGACGGTGTTCGGGGCGGACGGCGTGTACGCGAGCCACATACGGGACGAATCCAACTATTCGATTGGCCTCGAGGCGGCCGTGGACGAGGTCATTCAGGTGGCGAGGGGCGCAGGGACCACCGGCATTGTCACGCACCTGAAGGCCCTCGGCCCGCCGGTCTGGGGCTACTCGGAGCGGGTGATCGACCGGATCGAAGCGGCCCGGGCGGATGGCGTCGACATCTGGGCGGATCAGTACCCCTACGAGGCATCGGCGACCGGATTGACTGCGCTCGTGTCGAGACCCCTGCTGGCGGGCGGTCGCGACTCGCTGCTGTCGAGACTGGACTGGATGAGCCTGCTCATGCGATACGACATCGAAGGCAACCTGGCCCGCCGCGGTGGGGCCGAGCGCATCCAGTTTCGGCGGTTCGTGCCGGACCCTTCCATCGAAGGGCGTACGCTCGCTGACGTGGCGCGTGAACGCGGCGTGGATGCCATCGAAGCGACGATGCAGCTGCTGCGCCAAGGCAACGCCGGCATCGTGTCATTCAACATGACCGACGCCGACGTCGAGCGCTTCATGAAACGCCCGTGGGTAATGACCAGCTCAGACGGCGGCCTGGTGGCGATGGGAGAGGGAGTGCCCCACCCGCGCAACTACGGCAGTTTCCCGCGAAAGCTGTCGTTGTACGTGCGCGAGCGCGGGGTGCTGACCCTGGAACAGGCCGTGCGATCGATGAGCGGCCTGCCGGCGGAAGTGATGAAGTTGCGTGGGCGTGGCACGATCGCGCAGGGCAACTGGGCGGATATCGTGGTGTTCGACGCGGCCACCATCACCGACAAGGCCACCTTCACCGACCCCCACCAGTTGTCGGTAGGCGTGCAGTACGTGCTGCTGGAAGGCCGACTGGCCCTGGCAGATGGGGAAGTGACTGCGGATCGGCTCGGCCGGGTGCTTCGGCGCTAGGCGCCTGGGTTCTGCCGCGGCAGGGCGTTGCGGCGCCGGCGCCGGCGCGTCCTTGTGGGCGCGGCGTAGCGGGCACCGCGGCGCCCGTGCCGCCAGCGCGCCCGGCCGGTGCCGGCGCGTCCCTGTGAGCACCGCCGCGCCCGCACCGCCAGCGCGACGATCTGCCGGTGCAGCGGCGCCCGGCAAATGGGGCGGGTCCATTCGGCTCGGGGCAGCCGCCGCGCGGGCCCGGATATGGAATCGCGCGTGTCTTTTCCACTCGGCGCCAGCGCTGGGCCGACCGGATATGGAATTGGGCGGCACTTTTACACTCGGCACCGGCGCTGGGCGGGACGCATATGGAATCGGGCGGGTGTTTTACACTCAAGTCCGCTGCCGCGGCTGCCGGTGCCGGGCCCATCGCCGGCGGTGAATCGGGCCGGTCCATCGCGTCTAGGGCACAGCCGCGCGCGAGATATGGAATCGGCGAGGTCCTTTACACTCGCCGCCGCTGCCACGCGTGCCGGAAACGGAATCGAGCGCACCTTTTGCACCCAGAGCCGCCGCCGCGCCGGCCACATGTGGAATCGGCCGAGACAATTCCACTCTGCTTCGCCGCGACCACGCCCCGTGCCGGCCCCCGCGTCCGTGCCGCCGCCCGCTCCGGCCCTCCCGCGTCCGCGCCCCCGCCGCGCCCCGCGCCGGACCGCGCCCCGTGCCGGCCCTCGCGCCCGCCGCCCGCCCCGCCCCCGCGCCGCGATGCCCTTGCGGCCGGCCCGCAATGTTGGTTTATTGTGAAGCATCCCACCATGTCTCTGCGATGAACAGGAAAATGAAGCGGCAGCTGCTTATTGCTGCCGGCATTCTGATAGGATTTGTGGCCGTGATGAGCCTCATCAGCCAGCTCGGCTGACTCCGTTCTCCTTACGGATTTCGGACGGCGCCTCCCGAACCGGGCGGCCGCCGGCACGTTGGATTTGGCGCGTCGGGAAGGACCGGCGCAGCCCAACTGCCAGCCGCTCCGATGAAGTTCTTTATTGATACCGCCGACCTCGACGAAATCCGGGAGGCCCAGCAGATGGGCGTGCTCGACGGTGTGACCACCAATCCTTCCCTGATGAAGAAGGTGGGTGGCGTCGACTTCCACCAGCACATCGTCAAGATCTGTGACATCGTGGATGGGGACGTTTCCGCCGAGGTCACGGCGGTCGACTACGACGGCATCATGCGTGAGGGCCGTGAACTGGCTGCGCTCCACCCGCAGGTGGTCGTCAAGGTGCCGCTGATCGCGGAGGGCATCAAGGCCATCAAGTCGTTCACCGAGGAGGGCATCAAGACCAATTGCACACTCTGCTTCAGTCCCACGCAGGCGCTGATTGCGGCAAAGGCGGGCGCCACCTACATCAGCCCCTTCATCGGCCGGCTCGACGACATCTCCACCAACGGGATGGAGTTGATCGAGCAGATCGTACACATCTACGCAAACTACGGGTACGAGACGGAGGTGCTTGCGGCATCCATCCGCCACCCCATGCACGTCGTGGACGCAGCGCTCGCCGGCGCCGATGTCGCCACCATTCCGTTCGGAGTGATCGGCAAACTGCTCAAGCATCCGCTCACGGACATCGGACTGGAACGCTTCCTGGCAGACTGGAAGCAGTTTGAGGCTTCGGCTGCCGTTGGTTCGAACGGCGCCGGCTGAGCATGCCGGAACCCTACCTGGTTTGCCTTGGAAAAACCGACGAGATAGGCGCCAGCTGTCACTATCTCCACATCGAGGGCACAGGCATCCTACTGGACGCCGGCGCAGACCCTGAGCAGGAGGGTGAAGACAGCATACCGGAACTGGCTCTGGTGAGGGACCGGCCGGACGCGTGGGTGGACCATGTGATGATTTCCCACGCTCACCACGACCACCTCGGATCCTTGCCGGTGGTGATTCGCACGTTCCCGCATGTGCTGGTTCACATGACCCGGGCCACCCGCGATCTGGCCAACGTCTTGCTGCCGTCTTCTGCCCGGCTCCAGGTGAAGCGGTTGAGAGAAGGGTCGTCCTCTGCGGCGCCTCTCTTCGATGTCGATGAACTGGAGGCGTTCGAATACCTCTATCTCACTCATCACCTCGAGATCCCGTTTGACCTCACCGGCATCCGCGGCGCCCGTCGGGTGACGGGAAGATTGTGGGACGCCGGGCATGTGCTCGGCGCAGCCGGTCTGGAGCTGGAGATCCAGGGAGAACCCACCCGCCGCATCTTCTACACCAGCGACACATCGCTCCGGCCCCAGGCCATTCTGCCCGGTGGCAGTTATCCCGAAGGTCCCATCGACACCCTGATCCTGGAGTCCACCCTGGGCGCCGATCCGGACGCGGAGACGACCACCCGCAAGACCGAAGAGCGTCGCTTTGGCGAGGCGGTCAAGGAAACACTCGATCGAGGGGGCACGGTGCTGGTGCCAGTCTTTGCGCTGGGTCGCGGGCAGGAGGTCCTGGCAATGATCGACCGGTTCAAGCGGCGCGGTCTCATCGATGAGGATACTCCGGTCTATTCGGCAGGCCTCATGCGAGCGATTTCCGATGTGTATGACAAGACGCGGTTCAGTACCCCACGTCTGAACAACGATTTCGAGGTCTACGGTGTCGAACAGAAGCGCCTTCCGCGCAGCCAGGCCGGCCTGACTCGGGCCATCCAGGAGCCCGGCATTCTCGTCGTGGGCAGCGGCATGATGTTCGAGCGAACCATCTCCAACAAGATTGCACAGGAGATGGTGGAGAACGAAAAGAACGCCATCCTGCTGGTAGGCTACGCTAGGGAGGACTCGCCGGCCCACCGCCTCATGGAGGCCGAGGGGCACGAGCCCGAGGTGATTCTGGACGAGCATCGCGGCCCCCAGACGTTGCGCTGTAGCGTCGGTCGCTTCCGATTCAGCGGTCACAGCCACCGACGCGATCTGTTGGACCTCGTCGAGCGCCTCGACCCGAAGCGGGTCATCCTGGTGCACGGTGACGAGCAGGCCCGCGAGTGGATGGCGGATAACATTCGCTACTTCAATCCGGCCATCGACGTGGTCACCCCCGCGCACGGTGAAGAGGTGGCGCTGCTGCCCGAGTAGGCGACCCGCGGGGCAACTTTCGCCAGACTTCTGCACGGGCTTGCCCCCCGAAGTCGGGCGCACCATTTTCCGTCATGGGCCTGTCGCGCGAACGGATTCTTGAACTCGGCAACCTGCTGCGCGGCCGGTTGGAGGGTGAACTCAGGCTGGACGCCTTGACGCGGGCCCTCTATGCCACGGATGCTTCCATGTATGAGGTCGTGCCCGTCGGTGCGCTCATCCCCAGGTCTATTGACGATGTGGAAGCGGCCGTCAAAACGGCCAGTGATCTGGGCATCCCGATCCTGCCCCGCGGGGGTGGTTCATCACTCGCGGGTCAGACGGTGAACGATGCGCTGGTCATCGATTTCTCGCCCTACCTGCATCGCCTGGTCGAGTTCGACGAGGAAGCGGGCCGGGTCACTGTTGAGCCGGGTGTTACACTCGCGGTGCTCAATCTCTTCCTGGCAGGGCAAGGCTGGATGGTAGGTCCGGATCCGGCCTCTGCATCGCGCGCCACCATCGGCGGGATGGTCGGCAACAACTCCACCGGCACGCACTCCATTCTGTACGGCAATATGATCCGCCACGTGCACGGGGCGCGGGTCGTGTTGGCAGATGGATCCGTCACGCAATTGGATCCAGACTGGTGGTCCAGCTCGACGAGTGCCGGCCTGGAGGGCGAAATCCGCAGCCGGCTCGCCGAGATGGCCGGAACCCACGAAAAGGCCATCCGCGCCGATCTGCCGCCGCACTGGCGCCGGTGCAACGGGTATCGGCTGGAAGAGCTGCTGGAGTCGCGACCCAACCCGGCGCGACTCCTGTGCGGATCCGAGGGCACCTTGGCCACCCTGACCGAGGTGACGATCGATCTCGTGCGCAAACCGGCGCAAACCGCCGTCGGCGCAGTGCATTTCGACACCCGGCGCGAGGCGCTTCAGGCTACAACGGCGATCCTCGAGACCCGCCCATCGGCCGTGGAGCTGCTTGATGGGGCAGCGATTCGTCGTTGCCAGTCGCTGCCTGAATTTGCGCAGCGCATGACGTTTGTGGAGGGCACGCCCGGCGCTGTGCTGATGACGGAGTACTTCGGTGACTCCGGGGCGGAAGTGGCCGATGGGCTGGATCGCCTCGAGAAGCGGCTGCCCGGTATTCGCGTGGTCCGCCTGGAGGACCCCCGGCGCATTGCCGCCGCCTGGTCGGTGCGCAAGGAAGCACTCGGCCTGATCATGGGGGTCAAGGGGGATCACAAACCCGTCGCTTTCATCGAGGACGCGGCGGTGCCGGTCGAGCACCTGGCCGATTACATCGAAGAATTGGAGGGCTTGCTGAAGGCATCAGACACGCCTGCCGTGATGTACGCGCACGCGTCTGGCGGCTGCCTCCACGTTCGGCCCTTCATCAACACAAAGGATGCGGCCGAAGTCCAAAAGATGCGTGACCTGGCCGCGGGTTCAGCGGAGCTCGTGACCAACTACGGCGGTTGGGTGTCTTCCGAGCATGGGGACGGCCTGGCCCGGAGTTGGCTCAACCCCGGGGTCCTGGGTCCTGAGCTCTATGACGTGTGTCGTGAGGTAAAGCGAGCATTCGACCCGGAAGGCATCATGAACCCCCGGCGGGTGGTGGATGCGCCCGCCATGACGGAAAACCTGCGCCTCGGTCCCGACTACGACCCACTACCGGTCGTATCCATCATGCCGTTTGCGGAAGACGGCGGATTTGTCTCCGCTGTCGAGCAGTGCAACGGAAACGGTGCCTGCCGCAAGCTGGGCGAGGGCACGATGTGTCCCAGCTTCATGGCCACCCGCCAGGAAATCGACTCCACGCGCGGGCGAGCGAATGTGCTGCGGATGGCGCTGAACGGCCGGGTCGAGGGGCTGGGAGATGCGCACATCTACGATGCGCTGGAGCTGTGTCTGCAGTGCAAGGCCTGCAAGCGGGAGTGCCCATCGGCCGTGGACATGGCCCGCATGAAAACCGAATGGCTGGAAGGGTACTGGCGCCGCAACGGCACCCCGCTCAAGGCGCGGGCCTTCGCGGAGCTACCGACGTTGGCGCGCATGGCGTCCGGTCCCATGTCGGGCGTGGTGAACCGGCTGGCGCGGGCGCCCATCGGCGAACTGGCGCAGAAAGCGCTGAATATCGACCAGGATCGCCCGCTGCCGACGTTCGCACGCCACCCGTTCGCCCGGCGAGGGGGATCCGTGGGCGAAATCAGCGATCCTGCCGAAACCGTCGCATTGTTCGTAGACACGTTCAGCAATTTCCAGCACCCCGAGGTCCCGCAGGCGGCTACCCAGGTGCTCGAGGCTGCCGGATTCACGGTCATCCCGGTGGGAGATGTGTGCTGCGGCCGTACGCTCCTGTCGAAAGGGTTCGTGACCAAGGCCCAGCGTCGGGCGCTGCGGGTGGTGGAGCGTCTCTTCCCGTTTGTGCAGCGGGGCGTGCCGGTGGTGGGTCTGGAGCCTTCCTGCATTCTGACACTCAACGACGAGTATCGGGAGCTCCTCGCCGGCGACCCGCGCACCGACGCGGTCGGCAAGGCCGCGCTCGAGTTCGAACAGTTCCTGCTAGTGCACCAGGAGCGCTTCCGGAAGCTCTCCTGGAAGTCAGCGCCGGACGTGCTGGTCCACGGGCACTGTCATCAGAAGGCACTCGGCACGTTTCCGGACGCGGCCTCATGCTACAACGTCTGTGGAACGGAGGCCCGGGTGATCGATGCCGGCTGCTGCGGGATGGCCGGCTCTTTCGGCTATGAGTTTGGCGAGGTGTCGCGGGCGATTGCCGAGGACAGGCTCATGCCTGCGGTGCGGGCCGCGCCAGAGGAGACGGTGGTCGCCGCGGCAGGCACGAGCTGTAGGGCGCAGATCGCGGACCTCACCGGACGCCGGGCCCTGCATCCGGCCCAGGTCTTGGCCCAGCAACTATCACGCTGACCCCGGCTGGCTCCGCGGATCCGGCGGACGAGGCCGATCCAGTTGATTCGCCAAGCCGCCAAGCCGCCAAGCCGCCAAGCCGCCAAGCCGCCAAGCCGCCAAGCCGCCAACCTCGCCGGGCCTAGCGCCAGTCCATGTTGAAGAACGGCAGCCATCGCAGGCCCGGCTTGTTGGAGCCCGCGTAGTTGATGAGGCCCAACTGCACCCCACGCAAGTCGCGCGCTACGTTGAGTATGCCGATGGTCACTCCATGCTGGCTGCCCTGAACGCGGTTGAATGCGCTCACGGAGAGTCCCTGCATGTAACCGCCCGGCGAAACGTTGAAGTAGCCAGGGGCGATAAAAAGCCCGCGGACGTCTCCGCCACCGGCCGCGAACCCTGAAACCAGGATCCCCTGCACCTCGGAGGCACCCACGCCGATGCCACCCACGCCGAGGCCCTTGAGCAGCCCCCCTGCTCCGGCACCCAGGCCGCCAATCACGATGCCGGTCATGTCTCCGCCCGAGCCGACGCCGAGTCCGGCCACGTGGAGACCCTGCAGGTCGCCTCCTGCTCCGCCTCCAAGCCCGGACACGCTGATTCCTCGAAAGTCACCGCCGGCACCGGCGCCCAACCCGGCGACCACAATGCCGACCATGTCGCCACCCGCGCCGGCACCCAGGCCGCCCACCAGCACGCCTTTAACGTTCCTTCCGGCGCCGGCTCCAAGCCCGGCCACCATGATGCCGCTGAGGTCCTCGCCCGAGCCCATGCCGAGACCGGCGATTCCGATTCCGCGCACGGACTTGCCTGCGCCGGCCCCCAGACCACCAAGAAAAATGCCGTCGATGGATTCATCGGCACTCACGCCGAAGAGGCCAACGCCGATGCCTTCGATGCTTCGTCCGCCGGTCAGTGGAAGTCCGACGGCGATACCCTTCACACGCCCCTCAGCCGGACTGTACGGCTGCCATATGGTGACGTTGATGCCCTGCACACTGCGCAGGTTGCGGTCCCGGTAATTCAACCGAAGGCCGGTGTGCACCTCGGAGTCGCCGATGGACAGGCCGGGAAGATCGAGGGATTGGGCCCGGGGCGTCTCAGCGACCAGGGCCAAGGCAGCGAGGACAAGAATCGTGCGCATGGCGGGAGGAGTCAGGAAGTCTCAGTCACACGACGAGTGAGCGGGCGCAATGTTACGAGGGCGAGCAGGCCGTAGGCCCCCAGCAGCCCGAGCTCGGCCCACCAGACCTGGAGCCCGGGATTCCGATTCCAGATGACGAGCGCGGCGAGGCATCCGGCCACAAGGGTAAGAGCACGGGCCCACGGATAGGGCACCGGGTAGTGAGGACGCAGATACAGCCACAAGGCCATCGCCATGGTCGCATACGCGGATGTGGTGGCCCAAACCGCGCCCAGCATTCCGAATTGTGGCACAGCCCAGGTATTGACGGCCAGTGCAACGACACTGCCGATAAGCGTGCATCGCACGAAGAGTCCCGTGCGTTTCTCGATGTACGCGCCCGCGGCGAAGTGGTAGTACCACCCCTGGAATGCATATCCGATGAGCGCCGGTGGCACAATGATGAGCCCCAGCCAAAACGCAGAATCAATGAGTGTGCCGCCGCCTGGGATCGGAATTGCAACCAGCTCCTGAGCGAACAAGGAGACCCCCAGAACGACGGCAAATAGGCCGGCGGTCAGCAGCAGGAATACGCGGGCGAACAGATCCGGCGCGTCCTCATCCCGAGCGTGGTTCAGGAAAAAGGGCTGCCACGCGTAGCGAAACATCTGCACGCCCAGTGCGGCCAGCACACCGAGCTTGATCATGCCCGTGTACACGCCGACGACGAAGCTTGCTGCCTCGGCCTGTCCCGCCTGCACCGCGGCGAGGGTTTCGGCAGGCATGTCCGAGGCATACAGATCCAGTACCCGCTCGGCCGGCATGTTCTCCAGAAAGAAGATGTTGACCCGCTCGCTCACGGCATAGCCTAGTCCGCCCGGGAGAAACGGCAGGCCGAAACGCAACAACTTCCGCCACAGCGAGCGGTCAAAGGCCAACTGGAGGTTTCGTCGAACGACTCCCGTCAGCAGGAGCAGGCCCGTGGCGGAGGATGCCACATTGGCGATCAGCACCGCCTCGATGCCAAGTCCGGCGCCAAGGATCAGGATTACGTTGCCCGCGACGTTTACCAGCGCGGATGTCACGCGCACAAACGCAAAGTAGCCGGCCCGATTGGAGAGGCGAAGCTCGGCGTACGGAACCACGGCGGCTGTGTCCAGCACAAGAATGGCCGCCGCAAAGCCCAGGAGATGGGTCATATCCGGGCCCAGCCCAATCACCGGCCCGGCCGCATCCTGGAAGAACCAAAGCGCGGTGGAAAAGAGAGTGGCCGAGATCAGCAGCGACCACATCGACGAACTGAAGACAGGCCTGCGGTCTTCAGCCACCGAAGCGAACTTCAGGTAGGCCGACTCCATCCCGTACTGGTACAGGATGTTCAGAAACACGAAAGCCGTGTAAACCAGCCCGATGGGGGCCAAGATCTCGGGAGCGAAGACCTGGGTGTGGAACGGGAAGAGCAGGAAGTTGACTGCGCGCCCGAGTACGGAAGAGATGCCGTAGACGGCCGTCTCGGACGCCAGTTTGCGTATGCGACTCACCTGCTGCGGTCCAACAGGTGTTGCACGGCCAATGCGTAGCCGTCGAATCCCAGCCCCGAAATCACCCCGGCCGCCGCCGCTCCGGTCAGCGATGTGTGTCGAAAGTCCTCACGGGCGTAGATGTTGGAGATGTGCACTTCCACCACAGGGACCGGGATGGCGGCCATGCAATCCCGCAAGGCAACCGAGGTGTGCGAGTACCCGGCCGGGTTGAACACGACTCCATCGCACTCCGCCGTGTCATGCAGTCTGTTCACCAGTTCGCCCTCCACGTTGCTCTGAAAGAACTCGAACACCACCCCCGGGAATCGGGACAGCAGGCTCTGCTCGAGGTCCTCCAGAGTGCCCGCGCCGTAGATGTCGGTCTCGCGCGTGCCGAGCAGGTTGAGGTTCGGGCCGTTGACAATCAGAATGTGCATGAGCGACAGCGGTTACGCCGAAAACATACGGAACGCAGCAACCGGACAGCCGGTTTGACGCACCTGCCTCGAAATCTCATGAGCAAGCACGGACGCGTACTGGTAGCCATGTCCGGGGGAGTCGACTCCTCCGTGGCCGCCGTCCTCCTGAAGGAGGAGGGCTATGAGGTGGTGGGCATCACCATGAAGACCTGGGACTACGCCCAGAGCGCGCCGTCCAGCACCGGAAAGCAGATCGGCTGCTGCACGCTCGAGTCCATGAATGATGCGCGAGCGGTCGGCATCAAGCACGACTTCACGCACTTCATCATCGATATCCGGGAGGAGTTCGGTGACTGGGTCATCGACACCTTTACGGAGGAGTACCTGTCCGGCCGCACGCCCAATCCTTGCGTGCTGTGCAACACGTACATCAAGTGGGCGGCGTTGATGCGCCGAGCGGACGCGCTGGACTGTGAGTTCATTGCGACGGGGCACTACGCGCGGCTGCGCCACGACCGCAGCCTCAAGCGTCACGTACTGATGCGCGGCCTGGACACCAACAAGGATCAGAGCTACGCCTTATGGGGCGTCAAGCAGGAGCATTTTGCCCGCACCTTGCTGCCGCTCGGTATTCATCGTAAGCCGCACATCCGGAAGCTCGCGGCCGATTTCGGACTACTGCAGGTGGCAGACAAGCCGGACTCATACGAGATCTGTTTTGTGCCCGACAACGACTACCGCCGGTTTCTGCGCGATCGGGTGCCCGATCTGGACCAGCGCGTCGGTCCCGGACCGATGGTACACGAGGACGGCACGGCCCTGGGCGAGCATCAGGGTTACCCCTTCTACACGATCGGTCAGCGGCATGGATTGGGACTTGCGCTCGGCTACCCGGCGTACGTCACCCGCATCGACGCGGAAACAAATACAGTGACGGTGGGGCCGGTGGAGGCGCTGGATCGGCAGAAGCTGCGGGCCGACGGCCTGAATCTCATCAAGTACGATGAGCTCATCGACACCCACCACGCATCCGCCAAAGTGCGCTACAAGGACCCCGGATCGGCGTGTCTGGTCCGGCAAGATGGTGCGGACGCGGTCGAGGTGGAATTCCTGAGCCCGCGTAAGGCCATCACTCCAGGCCAGGCCGTGGTGATGTATGAGGAGGACGATGTGCTGGGCGGTGCCTGGATACGGGAAGTCGAGGAACCGGTGATGGCGGGCTGATTCCCCGCGACGGGGGTCTCAATCCTGCTGCTGGAGGCCGGCCGGAGTTAATTCCGGGAGCGCACGGTCGATACCTGACCGGTATTCCTGCGCCTTATGACGATTCCTTTTCCGCCTGTAGTTGTGCTGATGGTGATTGCCACCATCGCTACTGCCTGGATGCTGGGTGCGTCCATAGTGCACAGGGACAGGCCGCGGATCGTCTATTTTCAGGCACTGTCTTGCATGGGCTTCCTGTGGTGCTTTCTGGCGCTGCTCTACAACCTGCTCGAGCCGGGCGTGCTTCAGCACGTGGTTTTGGACCTGCGCTACATCCCGATCGCGCTCATCCCTGTGACGTGGTTGATGTTCAGCGCCGTGGCGGCGGGCTTCAATCCCATCGGGATCCGTCGAACGACACTGTTGGCGTGCGTGCCGGTGATGAGTCTGTTCCTTCTGGCCACGAACGACTTTCACCACCTCGTTTTTGAGGGACTACGCACCTACGAGGAGCACCCGGGAATTGGACACTACCGCGGGTCGTGGTTCTGGGTGCACACCGCCTACTCTTACACCTTGATGGTGGCCGGGCTGGTCCTGATATGGGCGCGATTGGTGCGAAGCACACACAGAAAAGCGACGGTGCTTATGATCGGAGGGGCCGTTACGCCGTTTCTCCTCAACGCGGCATATGTGTTCAACGAGCAGGCCTTCGCCTACATCGATCCGTCCCCAATCGGGCTCGGTGCAGCGGTGGCGGTGTATGGCGTGGCCATCCTTCGGTACGATGCGCTAGACCTGATTCCTGTCGGACATTCCCGCATTGTCGATGCGATGACAGAGGCCCGGATCGTGTTCACGGACCGCGGCCGCATCCTGGATGCCAACAACGCTGCCGTGGGTCTCTTCGGGGACCGCATCGAACTCGGCCGGCCGGCTGTCGGCGTGATTCGGGAGCTCTGGGAAAGACGCTGTCTCGCAGGCATTTGCGAGGAAGTGGAACTGGGCGGGCGTCAGGCGGAGTGGCCGGGGTGGTTCGAGATCGATCTTCAGCCGGTGTTGCGGGACCCCCACCAACCCATCGAAGAACCCACGCATTGGGTGCTTCGCGTGTGGGACGTACGTCGTCGAAAAGCCACCGAAACGGCGCTCGAACACCGCGTGCAAATCGCCGAGGCCCAGACGAGGGCTGCGCTGGCGGCCATCGTGCGGGTTCGTGACCTGTTTGGCCCCAAACTGCGCGGCATCGAGGGCCTGAACAGGGCGATGATTGAGGATCTGGATGGTGAGCCCGCAGTGTGGTCCGAACTAACGGCGGAAGCGGCCGAAAACATGCGGGGGACGCTGGCAACGATCCTGAAGCGGGCCGGTCTTGAGCCTGGACCCACTTTGGATCCGCTGGAGTCCAGTCTCGTGCCGGACCCCCGAAAGGGCTCTAACCGCGATTCCAACGCCAGTGGCGAACAATCGAAAATGCCATCTCCAGCGCCTGAGTCCCATTCAGGCGCGGATCGACGTGCGAATGATAGGCCCGCGACAGATCGTTCTCCGTCAGCCCCGTCGAGCCTCCCACACACTCCGTCACGTCCTCGCCCGTGAGCTCGAAGTGAACGCCTCCGAGCACGGAGTCGTACCGGTCGTGGATTTCGGCCACCTGCTCCAACTCCTGCAGGATGCTCTCGAAACGACGGGTTTTCATGCCGTCCTGGGTAAGCTCGGTATTGCCGTGCATCGGGTCGCAGCTCCACAGCACGTTGCGCCCGGCTGACTGGACGGCCGCCAACAGTCGGGGCAGCGCAGATTCCACCTTGTCGGCACCGAACCGGGTAATCAGCGTCAGCCGGCCGGGCTCATGGTCCGGATCGAGTGCATTCATGAGCCGCTTCAGCTCGGAGGGCTCGGTGTCGGGACCCACCTTCACTCCGATGGGGTTGCGAATGCGGGCGGCGTAGGCCACGTGGGCGCCACTCGGGTCCGAGGTGCGCAGGCCGATCCAGGGAAAGTGAGTCGACAGATTGTACGTGCCCCCCTTGGGCACGTCCCGGGTCAGTGCTTCCTCATACGGGAGCAGCAGCGCCTCGTGACTGGTATAGAAGTCCACGCGTTCGACATCACCGAGCGTGGTATTGGAGACCGTCTCCATGAACTTGAGCGCGCCGGTGATGGCATCAACGATACGCTGATACTCCTGCCGAAGGCCGTCGTGCTGCACGAATCCCAGATCCCAGTTCTCCGGGTGGTGCAGGTCGGCAAAGCCCCCGTCCACCAGTGCCCGCACAAAGTTCAGCGTCAGCGCTGAGTTGCCGTAGGCCGTCAGCATGCGCTCCGGATCCGGATTGCGAGCAGCGGGCAGCGGCGCAGGATCGTTGATGATGTCGCCGCGGTAGCTGCGCATCTCGACCCCATCGACCGTTTCGGTGTCCGAGGACCGCGGCTTCGCGTACTGACCCGCAAAACGGCCTACACGAATCACCGGCAGGCGCAGACCGTGAATCAGGACCAGGCTCATCTGCAGCAGGATCTTCAGCCGGTTCGTGATGATGTCGGCCCGGCACTCGTCAAAGCGCTCGGCACAGTCCCCACCCTGCAGCAGGAACCGTTTGCCCGTCGAGGCCTCCGCAATCAGTTTGCGTAGCCGGTCCACCTCCCAGGAGGTCACGAGCGGCGGGCGGCCCCGAAGGTCGGAGACAACCCGCTGAAACGCTGCGGGGTCTGGGTAGTCGGGCTGCTGGAGCGCCTGGAGGTGCTGTTCCATGAGGGCTGGATTGTCCTCGCCCGCCAACGCGGGGGAGCAGGTGTCGTTTCCTGAGGGCGCGCGCGGCGGGGCAGCCCGCGATGCCCCCGAGAACTGGTGGTTGCATGCGGCGTAGGGGTGCCCCCTGCCAACCACCGCATCGCCCATGCGCCGCATCCTGCCTCTGGTTTTTGTCCTGATCCTGTCCGCCTGTGATTCGGGATCGGGCGATGAAGAGCCCGCGTCCTTCTTTTCGGCGCAGCTGATCATGGACGGACTTATCGCACTCGATGGCGGCGCCTCCTATGAGGCCTGGGGCCGGGTGGACGGCGAATGGCTTTCGATCACCCGGTTCAACTACGATGCGGAAGGCCGACTGGTCGATGCGGGTGGGCGCCTGGTAGCGAACACGTTCGTGACCGATTTCGACCTGGCCGGCGCGACCGAAATCCTCGTTTCGATTGAGGGCCGGAGAGATAGCGATGCCAACCCCAGCGATACGCAGGTATTGCGTGGGCCGGTGGTCGGTACGGCGGCTGCGCTGACCTTTGGCAATGCCGTGGCGGACATGTCCTCCATCGCGGCCAGCTATACCATCGGCACTCCGACCGATGCCGATGCCGGCAACGAGCAGTTCGGAGTCTGGCTGGGCACGCCGGGCACCTATCAGCCCGCGATGACCGCGCCCGACCTTGGAGCGGGGTGGCAGTATGAGCTGTGGATCGATTTCGATTCTGGACCAACCTCGCTCGGCAAGTTTTCCGATCCGGCCGACCGCGACCTGGCCAACCCGTTCAGCTCTCAGCCGGAGGTATTCGGCGTTCCTGGCGAGGACCTGCTCCGCAACGCGCCGGTCGGCGAGACATTTCCGCTGGCCGTTGCCGGGCGTACGATCTACGTGACGGTGGAGCCCAATCCGGACGACTTCGAAGACACGGCGTACGGGATTCGCGTGCTCCAGGCGGAAATCCCCGCCGGGGCCACGCCGGGCGGCTCGGCGCAGATGACGGCTGTGGCGCAGTTGCCGATTGGTAACGTGACGTTCCGCTAGGCGCTCTCTGCTGTGGTGGCCGGGCCCGCCTCCCGGGGGCGAGGGTCCGACGCGCCCCGACTACTAGAGCTCGTACAGCGCCCCGAACTTCGCCTTCGCGTAGGCCATCCACGGCCCCGCATCCAGGTCAGACCCGGTAGCGTCCAGCAGAATCTCGCTGGCGGTTTTCCTACGGCCGTGCCGATGCACGTTTTCCCGTAGCCAGTCGAGCAGCACTGAGAATCTGCCCGCCCGAATGTGCTCGTCAAGGTCTCCGCAGTCGCGTCCCATGGCCTCCCAGAGCTGGGCGGACATCAGATTGCCCAGCGAATAGGTCGGAAAGTAGCCGATCGCGCCCAGCGACCAGTGGATGTCCTGCAGGCAGCCGGCTGCATCCGAAGGTGGCACGATACCCAGGTACTCCTGCATACGCGCGTTCCACGCTTCCGGTAAATCGGCCGCGGGCACATCGCCCGAAAGCATGGCTCGCTCCAGCTCAAACCGCAGCATGATGTGCAGATTGTAGGTCACCTCGTCCGATTCGATGCGGATGAGGCTGGGGCGCACGGTGTTGATGGCGCGGTAGAAGCCGTCCGGATCGGCCTGCGCCAGCGCGCCGGGGAAATAGGCCTGCACCACCGGGAAATACCGGTCCCAAAAGGCGCGTGATCGGCCCACCAGGTTCTCCCACAGCCGGGACTGCGACTCGTGCATGCCCAGCGAGGTGCCGGAGGCCAGCGGCGTGCCGTCCAGGGCCTCGTCCACTCCCTGCTCATACATGGCGTGTCCGGCCTCGTGCAGACTGCCGAAGAAAGCGGGGTTGAAGTGGTGAGGATGCACATGGGTCGTTACCCGCGAGTCCGTGACCGAAAACGTGGTTGAGAAGGGATGCGCCGACTTGTCCTGCCTGCCCCGGCTGAAGTCGTAGCCGATCTCGGCCATCACCTGCTCGCCCAGATCCCACTGCCGATCCGGCGGGAAATAGCGCCCCAGCAGCGCGTCGTCGTGGGCTGGTTTTTCGGCGATGGCCGCCACGAGTTCTACCAGCTCGGTACGCAGATCTGCGAAGACCTGAGACACGCGGGCCGTTTTCATGCCCGGCTCGAATTCGTCCAGCAGCGCGTCGTAGGGGTCATCGTCGTATCCGAGCGCTTCTGCCTTTCGCCGGTTGCAGTCGATCACGGCCTCCAGGTGGGGGGCGAACGCCGGGAAGTCGTCTCGCTCCCGCGCGGTTTTCCACGCATCGCGGGCGAGGCTCGTGACGCGAGCCATCTCGCCGACCAGTTCGGCAGGCATGCGCATCGCCAGTTCGAAGTCCCGTTTGGCGACCCGTAGCAGGTCCTGGTCCACGGCACTCGACGGCACGGCGGCCGCGAGAAAGGCACCGGTCTCGTCCGACGCGTGCAACTCGTGCGCAAACTCCCGCAACGTGCCGATCTGGCGGGCACGGGCCGCCACCCCGGCATCCGGCATGTGTGTCTCCATGTCCCACTCGAGCACGGCGGCGGCCGCGTTCAGGTCAGCGATGCGGCCCAGATGGCGGCGAAGGTCTTCCATGACGGACTCAGGCTGGCTTCAGCCGAAGACCCCGCGGGACAAGAAAACGTTCCAACAGATCGAAGAGACCCTGGGCAGCGAGCGCCAGCACCGCGGCGGGCACGGCCCCCTCCAGAATCAGCGCCGTGTCGTCGAGCCGGATGCCCGTCAGGATAGGCTGTCCATAGCCGCCGGCACCGATTATTGCCCCGAGCGTGGCGGTACCGACGTTGATGACCGCGGCCGTTTTGATTCCCGCCAGTATCGACGGCATCGCCAGCGGCAGCTCAATCTTGCGAAGCGTTCGCCAGGTCCCAAGTCCAAGTGCCGCTGCCGATTCCCGGAGCGGAGCCGGAATCCCCGTTAGCCCCGCATGGGTGTTGCGTACGATGGGCAGCAGGCTGTAGAGAAAGAGCGCGACGATGGCCGGCGTTCCTCCGATCCCAAGCAGCGGAATCATGAACACCAGCAGGGCCAGGCTCGGGATGGTATAGATCACACCGACCGTGCCCAGAATCACGGCGCCCGCAACCCGGCCACGCGCCGCCCAGATGCCGAGCGGTATTGCCAGCAGAATCGCGGCTGCCAGCGAGATTCCGACCAGGATCAGGTGTTCGACCGTCGTACGGGCGATGCGCTGCTGCCGGGATTCGGCCTGGAAGTCGGCTTCGATGCCCATCGCCCGTAGGAAGTCTGCGGCGACCTGGCCCTCGGATTCTCCCTCAAGGCGCACGGCTGCGTTCATCGCAACCATGGTCGCTTCCGAGATGGCCCCGGCCAGGCGTTCCAGTGCCTCTTGCAGGGCCGCCGGGGCGTCGAGGCGATAGAGCACCATGGCCTGATACTCGGGGAAGACGCCAAGATCGTCCTCCAGGGTCACCAGGTCGTAGGCCGCGATCTCGGCATCGGTGGAGTAGAGGTCGATGACCTGGATGTCGCCCGCCGCGACGCCTTGATACGCGAGGTCGTGGTCCAGACCGCGCACGTTTGTCTGGGGGAGGCGATACCTGGTGCGGAGCAACGGCCAGCCGTCGGCCCGGTCCATAAACTCGTTGGTGAACCCCAGAATCAGGTCGGGATGCGCGCGGAGGTCTGACGTGGTGGTGATCCCGCGCTCCTCGGCTAGGGCTCGAGGCAGGCCAATCACATACGTGTTGTTGAACCCGAGTCGCGGCGACATGCCGATGCCCAACCTGCGCAGTGTGTCCGGGATCGATCCGTCGTACCCGCTCAGGATTTCCGCCATCAGTGTGCCGGTATACTCGGGGTAGGCATCGATTTCGCCCGCCAGGAGGGCACTCCAAAGCACGCGGGTACCGCCGATTTCACGCCGATGTTCGGCTGGCAGGCCCTCCGCCTGTGCGACCAGCGTGACGACATCGCCCAGGATGACACCTTCGGTGAACTTCTTTGAGCCCACAGTCACGTCCTGAAAAAGGAGCGCTATGACCAGCGTCAGGATCATCGAATGGACTCCAGCGGGCTACGCTGTGCATTGACGAAGTCCCGCACGAAGTCCGATGATGGCGTGCGCACAAGATCCTTGAGCGTGCCCTGTTGCTCGATGCCGCCGGATTTCATGAGCAGGATCTCGTGGCCGAACAGGCCGGCTTCGCCGACATCATGCGTCACCAGGATCACGGTCTTTTCCATCTGCCGGAAGAGGCCCACCAGGTGCCCCTGCAGTTCGGCGCGAATTATTGGATCGAGCGCCCCAAGGGGCTCATCCATGAGCAGTACCTCCGGGTCGGTCATCAGCGCACGCAGCAGGCCGATGCGCTGGCGCTGACCGCCGGAGAGCTCAAGGGGAAAGCGGTCCAGGTGGTAGGTTTTCAGGCCGAGCGTTCGCGTGAGGATTTCGGCCCGTGCGCGGGCGCGGTCCTTTTCCCAACCGAGTCGGCGCGGGAGGAGCGCGGCGTTTTCGAACGCCGTCAGGTGCGGGAACAGTCCGCCGTCCTGAATCACGTAGCCGGTCCGGTGCCGGATATCGGTGATCGTGTCCGGGCCGAGGGGAGTCGAGCCGAACAGAACGCGCCCGGTGTCCGTCTGGATCAGACCGAGGCACAGGCGTAGCAGGGTGGACTTGCCGCAGCCGCTGTGGCCGATGATGGCCGTCGTCCGGTTAGGCTGGAATGCGTGCGAAAAGCGGTTCAGGGCCGTGGTGGGGCCGTAGCGCTTTGAGACGTGTTCCAGCGTGAACATGCCGGAAGGTACGGGTTGTCAGAGGCCGTGCGTGGACTCCGGGAGGTGCTCCAGATCGTTCAAGTCTTTGGAGCGCCCCGTAGCGACCTTGTTGGCCCGCAGGCATGCCAGCCCGATCAGACTTGTCTCGACCCCGTTGAAGTCAGCAACTACCCGCCGGCCGAAGCAGTCAGCAAACATGACACCCGGAATGCGAGTCATGAACTCGATTCTCATCGGTGGATAGCCGAGCCTCACAACCCGGTCCGGGTTTGAGAAATCGGAGACCCGAAGGCTGGGAAGATCGAATCCAAGTTCCACTACCGAGGCATGGACGCGCGCTGCGTTGCCTTGCTCGGGATCGATCCAGATGTCTATGTCGCCTGTTGCGCGCGGATATCCGTGATACGCGACAGCAAAACCGCCGATCACCAGATAGCGCACCTCATGGGCGTTCAACAACCTCAATATGTCGCTGAATGCGCTCGGTAGCTGGATCGTGTCCATAGTTCAGATGCCGCAGGTACTCGAGGGCCTGCAGTCGTTCCTCCGGGGATTTCGCATGCCAGAAGCGGCGATCTTCTTCTTCCGCTTCCTCGAACGTCGATATGGAGACTGCGCGCTTGTCGATCCTCCAAGAACGTGATAAAGGCCGAATCGGTGCCCGCATGTTGTCAGAGGCCGCGCGTTGTCGTCAGTTCCGAGACACCCGTCGAGACGTTGGGAGCCTCCTCCGCGTTCTGCCAGGGGAGTTCCGGCCACCAGACCTCGCTGGAATAGTCATCCAGCGTCACGCTTTCTCCCGGACGGGGGAAGGCGACGGAGATACCGGCTGCGCCAGCGGCGGCACGCACACGCTCCGCCGGCTCCGTCCATCCGTGCAGGGCCAGGTCAAAGAGACCCCAGTGGACCGGCAGCATCAGGCCGCCGCGCACCATCTGATGGGCCTGGACTGCCTGTTCGGGGCCCAGGTGCACGTCTGCCCACGCCTTGTTGTAGGCGCCGACCTCCACCATGGTGAGGTCGAACGGTCCCAGGCGGTCTCCAATCTCGAGGAACTCGGGCGTCAGGGACGTGTCGCCGCTGTACCAGATCCGGTGTCGAGCGCCGATGAATGCCCAGCCGGTCCAGAGCGTGGCGTTCCGATCCGTGACACTGCGTCCGGAGAAGTGTCGCGCGGGCGTGCTGACGAGTCGGATGTCGCCCACCGGCAACTCGTCCCACCAGTCCAGCTCTTCGATGGCGTCGGGCGCGATGCCCCAACTCTCGAGGTGTGAGCCGATTCCCAGCGGTACGATCCATCGTTCGATGCGGCCGGCGAGCTCGCGAACGGTCGGCAGGTCCAGATGGTCGTAGTGGTCGTGGGAAATGACCACCGCATCGATCGGAGGCAGGTCCTCGAGAGGTAGCGGAGAGTCGTAGAATCGCTTGGACCCTACGTATCGGCTTGGGGAGGCGCGTGGACCCCAGACCGGGTCAACAAGGATGCGGGTGCCCTCCAGCTCGACGATCAGGGTCGAATGGCCAAGCCAGGTCACCCTCAAACTGTCGTCGGCAGCCTCGGCGACCGGCTGCACAGGAATGGGCTGGTCAGGCTGACGATGCTCGCTGCCGCCGAAGAAGAATTCCTTCATCGTGTTGAAAGAGACACCGTCCGCGAGAAGGGGAAGCAGGTTCTGGAACTGTCCGTCCCGGAATTGCGGGGATTGCGAAATGCGCTCCAGACGTTCGCCTTCAGGAGGAGAACCGAGCGCGGACCATGCGTCGACCATGAGAATCAGGATGGGTGCAGCCAGAATGGCGAGGCCGATGAGCAGGCGGCGCGGCCAGCGTCGGCGCTTTTTTTGGGTGACGCTCATTTCTGGCAGTTAGTGTGGGTTTGGAGAGGTACACTACACAGTGTAGTTTACTCTCCGACGCAGGGTGTGAACATAAGTTACACTACACCGTGCAGTTTACCTGACATTTTCTGCATGGCAGCCCGAGACACAAGTCGCAAGCGCGAATCCATCCTCGACGCAGCCCTCGAAGTCTTCCAGGCGGAGGGGTACGCGAATGCGAGCATGGACCGCATCGCCGAGGTTGCAGGTGCCTCCAAACGCACCGTGTACAACCACTTTGAGAGCAAGGAGGCACTCTTTGAGGCTGTCACGGAGCGATTCATGGGCGAAATGGCCGCCGTGCGAGCTATTCCCTATGACGGCTCACGGGATCTCGCCGAGCAGTTGACTGCCTTTGCTGCCATCAAGGAGCGGGTTGTTCTGGATCCGGCCTGGCTCGGCATGATGAAGGTGGGGCTCAGCGTGGCGGTTTCCGACCCGGAGCTGCTGCGGCAGAGTCTGGAGCGGGCGGGCGGGGGTGAGGATCACCTGCAACGCTGGTTGCTCGCGGCTTCTGACGATGGGCGGCTGGACGTGCCGGACGCCGCGCTGGCGTCGGAATTGTTCTGGTCGATGATCTCCGGAGCGATTGTCTGGCCGCAACTGGTCTACGGGCCCATGGAGCCGGCCCTTGTTGCCGTGCTGCGGGACGAGGTGATCCGCATGTTTCTCGCTGGCCACCGGGCCGGCGAGTAGGCACTCGTGTTTTGGTCTGGGCTCCATCACCCGCCTTGGTAGAGTCTAGCGGGCTACCACCAGGGATCTGGCAAACAGGCGAGACCCGATGCGGATTCGCACCAGGTAGAGTCCGGGGCGGAGACCTGTGGTGTCGATTTCGATTTCGTGGAAGCCTGCGGTCGAGTTGGCCGGAACGGTCGAGATTGGTCGCCCCAGCGCATCGAACACCGAGATTTCCACGGGCTCGTCCAGAGGCAGATGGTACTCGAGCCGTGCGAAGTCTGCCGCCGGGACGGGATAGAGGGACGCTGCCAATACGCCAGGAATCGGGGTCGGGAGCACCTCCGGGATGAAGGCGATGTCCAGGATTCCGTCGTCGGCAAGGCGCTGCAGGAATCGATCATCTGCCTTCAGTTGTCTGACCGAGTCCACGTGATCCTCGCCTATTGAAGTGATCACGGCGATGAGGACATCCTGCGGGTGCTCCGGGCCGAGAGGTACGGGACCCGCTCCTGATACAATGCGGCGGTCACTTTGCGCCGTCGCGGTTCCGGAGCCATCCGAATCCAGCTCGGACCAGAAGGTCCCGGGTTCTCCCCAGAAGTGCCAACGGGTGGTAGGGTCGGTTCTTCCGGGCTCAGGGTGACCCCGACCGTAGGAGACCAGCTGTGAGCCAAGCCGATTCTTACCCAGAAAATAGTTTCGAACAACCTCGGGCTGGGTGCGGGTATTGGATGGCAGTATGGCGGAGGTCATGGGGGTCCTTTCGTCCATGGGCCCCCTTGGTCCCCGAAGGATGTCCATGCCGACCGCGGGTGGGCGCTCGCCCCATTGCGCGTCGGTCGGGACCGCGTTGTACGTGTAGACCATTCCCAAAACGGAGTCCGACCCCATGTAGTCGTCGTCGAAATCCCCGAGGTCCATGTCGGTGTAGAAGCCGACAAACGCGTCCTCAATGGTCGCTCCTGCGGGCTTTCGCACATCGAACTCGTAGAACAGCGTGCGCCCCAGCACGCCGTCGACGTCGAATGCAAACGCCGTGACACCCACTTCCACAAACAGGGGCGGCGTCCGCCCCGATTCCAGGTATTCTGCCACATCGTTTACCACCCACCAGTGGGTTACGTCCCCTCGAAGAAGGGGCCACTCGCCGGCATCCAGGTCTATGGTGCGTGCGGCCCGGGCCTGGATGGAGCCTGTCGTGATGGGCACGCGGTTGCCTGATGCGTCCAGCGTCGGGGCGCCCAGACCCGTCGGCCAGGACACCAGGTCATCGGTGGCAACGCCTGTTTCGGCGAACGTAGTCAGATCGGCTTTGGAAACGGACCAGATCCGGTCAAAAGGAGTGCAATCCTCGGCAGGCTGGCCGTCTGGTCCGAGCGGGCCAGGCCAGAAATCCTGTCGACCGTAGAAGGCGACGGAGGCGCGCAGTTCGCCATCGAGGGATCCGGACAGCCAGATGCCTGCGCCAAAGACCAGGCTCGCATCGAAGCCCTTCAGGCGGTGGCGCCACTGAACGATCTCCCGCGGCTCCGCTGTGGCGAAGTAGAGAAAGCCGGAGCTGAAGGCCCCGCCCTGTACCTCGCGCCCTTCGACGACGGCGACGGCCGTGCCCCGTCCGCATGGTGGAGCATCCTGGGCCGCAGCGCAGATCGGCGCGGCCGCAAGGAGGACTAGGGGTAGGGCGATTCGGACTGAAGTCATGGACGCCGGCGACGATACTATGCTCGCGCATCATCGTGGGCCGCAGGCAGGCTGAACTCCTCCGAGTCGCCCCCGAACGGTGCTGACTTTGAAATAACCGTGCACCGGCACCCGAAGCCGAATGCCCGCGTTATTTTGCGCGACTTGCCAATGTAGCTCAGTTGGTAGAGCAGCTCACTCGTAATGAGCAGGTCAGCGGTTCGAGTCCGCTCATTGGCTCCAGGAAAAACGCCGCTTCCCTGATGGGGGAGCGGCGTTCTTGTGTGTTGGCTGCTCGGTGTTTTGGAGGTTCAGGCGGGGCTATCGAAGCCCCTTGGCCGGCCGGGCGCTACCTGCTCAGTGCCCGGCCACCTCGGCCAGTCATGAGTCGGGTCTCTCGGCGGGCGGGAGGCCAATACTGACCTCTGAGGCATTGTCTGCGATCAAGCGAATTCAATCTGATAGTCCTGAAGGCCAAGACTCGGATCAATGGTCGCTTTGCCCTTGGCGCCGACGTATTGCCCTGTCCCACCGGTGATCGCAAATAGCTGGAGAAAGGGAGCCCCTTGTGCCTGGTCGGCCCCATCCGCCGGGTCGCCCTGGATCATGATGCCCGTCATTGTGAGCATGGTGTCAGAGTCGGTCAGGTTCTGATCGGGGCCGTGCCAACAAAACGTGATGTCGCAATGGAAGAACGAGGGGAATTCCGTGGATGGAATCGAAATGCCGTACAGCGTCAACGTCCCAATGTGGTCAGTCATTTCCGGGTCGGAGTAGAAAGGCATGGCTGCAGCCAAGGGGACCGGAGGCCCGCCGGAAAGTCCCTCAAAAGGTGCATACAAGTGCAGGTCTACACGTCCGATGTTATCCATGTTCGTTCTGTTCCTCCCTGTTCTCGGCGGTTTCGACGCCACGTGCTGCCGGAAGCCCGGCCCAGCTGCGACGGGTCTCGTCGAGCCAGATGTTTAGTTAAACCTAACTGTTCGTTCCAATATAAATGCTGTCGGTTACCGCGCCAATCCAGCTAGGGAATTGTCGCCGGTTCGGCCGTCGGTCTCCCTGCCGCCCAGACCCGGTGGATTGAGCTCCTGTCGTACATTCGGGGTCCACGGAGAAAAGCCGAAGTTCGATGCCTCGATCCAAGTCCTTCGACGTCGACGACGCGCTAGATGCAGCCGTCGACCTGTTCTGGGGCAAGGGCTATGCTGCCACCTCGATGGAGGACCTCGTCAACCATCTTGGCATCAATCGGGGATCGCTCTACGCCACCTTTGGTTCGAAACAGGCCCTCTACGAGAGGGCGGTCGAGCGCTATGCGGCAGGGGGCAGGGACTGGTTTTCCGGGACGATCAATGACCGGGAAGTGCCGCTACGGGAAGCCATCAAGACAGCACTGGTCTCATCGGCCGAGACCTGCAACCATCGTGGATGTCTGCTGGTGAGCACCATCATGGAGCGAAACGCAGACGACGAGCGAAGCCGCGAGCTTTCATCGAAGGCACTCGATGAGCTTAGAGCTATAGCAACGGCGGCGTTCGAGTCGCGGCGAGGCGAGTTGGCCTTCGGGGTCACTGCCGACCGCGCCGCCGACCTGATGTTGGTGACCATGCAAGGGTTGCGAGTCGTGGCCACGACCGACTCACAGATCGGCGCTGATTCCACCATCCAGACTGTGCTCGATACCCTGGCTCCGGAACCTCCGGCAGACGGTAACCGAAGCCGCGAGCCTTGAGGGCGAATGGAGTCCCCATGTTTATGGCCGCGGTCGCTTCGCCAGCCATGACACGACCATGCATAGCGAGGCAGCGCCATACCTCACGGTGTTCGCGATGGCCTGGGTCACCAAAGGGGCGCTGTTCGTGTCAGCGGCTCCCGATCCCGGTCCCCGCGACCAGGCTGGCAAGTTGCTCCACAGGGATGCACTCTACGTCGTCCGAAATCGGGTACCTCTCCGAACCTGGGTAGACGACAAACGACTGGTCCGGCTTCACGTCCTCACGCGCGTGGTGGAATCCGCGCCTCGGTTTTGGCGATAGGCTTCGTTTGATCTCGACCGCCCAGGTGCGCCCGCCCGGTCTTCCGATGATCAGGTCAATCTCTGCGCCACCGGCTGAGCGATAGAAGTAGAGTTCGTTTCCCTCCGGCAAAGAGGAGGCGAGGTTTTCGATGACGTAACCCTCCCAACTGGCGCCGGCGACAGGGTGTCCCAGGAGTTCTTCTCTCGACCCAATGCCAAGCAGGGTGTGCAGGAGGCCGCTGTCCCGGACATACGTCTTCGGTGACTTGATGAGGCGCTTCCCGGTGTTACCGTGCCAGGGCTGAAGTCGCCGCACCAGCAGCAGGTCAACCATGAGGTCCAGGTACCGGCTGATCGTCGTCCAATCTGATCCAAGACTGCGGGCAAGTTGGGCGGCGTTCAGGAGGCTCCCCTGCAGATGCGCCAGCATGGTCCAAAACCGCCGAAGCGATTCGGCCGGAATGCGAGGGCCGAGTTGCGGAATATCCCTTTCCAGATACGTCCTGATGAAGCTGTGCCTCCATCGCATGCTGGCCTCATCGCTCGACGCCAAAAGGCTGTCCGGAAACCCACCTCGGATCCACAGGTCGCCATTAACCCCATCCGGAGTTTCCAGCAGGTTGAGCGGGTGCAGTTCTACGTAAGCAATTCTTCCCGCGAGTGATTCTAAGGATTGCTTCAGTAGATCGATCGACGCGGATCCGAGAAGCAGGTACCTCCCGGTCTTCCTTCCGCTTCTTCGGCCTTCATCGATCAACCCGCGCAAGGTGCGAAACAACCCAGGCAGTCGCTGAACCTCGTCAATGATGACCAGACGATCCTTGTACTGATCGAGGTACAACTCCGGGTCCGACAGCTTGGCCAGATCGGCCGGCCGCTCCAGGTCCAGATACACAGCGTCGCGTTCGTCAGCGATCAGCGTCGCAAGCGTGGTCTTACCAACCTGACGCGGCCCGAGAATCGCGACGGCCGGGAACTCGCTGAGGAGTAGTTCGACCTGCGGTCTGAGGCGACGTTCTAGCGGAATCCGGATCATTAATTATGCAATATCAGGATCGCATCCTGGAATTGCAAGCTTACACCGGTTCCCTACCCAAACGCCTTTTGCCTGTGCAAGGTCAGAACACTTGACTATGTAGAATGTCAACACATACTATGACGGCATTCTACATAGCTGTCCAGAAGTCCCATGTCAATCAGCCGTCCGCTCGCCCAAGCCACGCTTCGCCCGATGGTTCTTGCCATCCTCAGGAATGGTCCCGGATACGGATACCGCATCATCAAACGCATCCACGATCTGACCGATGGCGAGATCGAGTGGACCACCGGTACGCTCTATCCATTCCTGCACGGTCTGGAAAATGAGGGCGTGCTGCGAAGCTACTGGGAGAAGGCGGACGAAGGGCCGCGCCGCAAGTACTACAGTCTGACGCCCGCGGGAGAGCGGGCGCTTGAAAGCGAGAGCGCCCAGTGGGAACGGGTATATGGGCTGCTTTCGAAGCTATTTGCTCCGCCGGCACACGGCTCCGAAGCACTGATCCCGGGGTAGCCATGTTTGATCTTGAAGCAGCCCTTCGGGCCTGGAGAAAAGCCCTGGCCACCGGCAGATCGATGCTGCCAGAAGATCTGGACGAACTGGAGCGCCACGTCCGTGACCACATCCATGAACTGCGGACGGAGGGCTACTCGCCGCAGGACGCATTCGAAAAGGCGCGGGATGAAGTCGTTTCGGATCAGCGAACCCGGGAGGCCTATCAGCAGGTCTACTGGGGAAAGCTCCGCCGCAAGGGGCTCCTGCGCACCTCCCTTCTGGCTGAATGGGCCATCGTTCGTAGCCAGGCCGTAATTGCCATCCGCGGTCTCATGCGCAACCCTGGCTACACCGTCCTGAACGTGACGGGACTGGCCGTCGGCATAGCCTGCAGCCTCTTGATCATCCTGTTTGTCAGGAGTGAGCGCTCATTTGACCGGTTCAATGAGCACGCCGATCGCATTGTGCGAGTGGTCATGCAGGTCCCGGACGGTCGCCAGATTGAAGTGACGCCGACCGTTGTAGCGCCGCTGTTGGCGCGGGAGTTTGCGCAGGTGGAGCGAGCCACACGCCTCTACGACATCGGTCAATTCCGCGCGGTTACCATCCAGACCGGCCAGGAAAGCTGGCAGGAGCATGGCTTCATGTATGCCGACTCGACGGTGTTCGACGTCTTTACGCTCCCGTTTTCCGAGGGCGTGCCCGAGGAGGCGCTGGTTAGACCCAGGACGGTAGTGATCAGCCAAACGGCGGCACGCCGCTACTTCGCTCGGACCACGAACCTCGTAGGCCAGACGTTGCGCATCGCGTCGGTGGACTTTGAAGTGACGGGGGTCATGCAGGATGTCCCCTCGACGTCCCACCTGCAATTCGATGTGCTCGCGTCCTTTGTGTCTACTCGATGGGCGTCGCGAGAGATCTGGGACTCCGCAAATTTCTACACGTACCTGTTGCTGTCTTCCCCGGAAGCCCTGCCTGCCATTGATCAGGGCGTCAGGGATCTGGTGGCACGGGCCCAGTCTGAAGCGGGTGCGCGGGAGGGGGTCTCCTTTGCGTATCAACGGCTGACCGATATCCACCTCGTTCACGAAGGGCGGGCACGATTCGTCTGGATTCTGGCGGCCCTGGCGGTGCTGATTCTGGGGGCGGCCTGCATCAATTACATCAACCTCTCAACGGCTCGGTCCGGCAGGCGCGCCGTCGAAGTGGGTGTGCGCAAAGCCCTCGGTGCCCACCGGGGGCAGCTGATGCGTCAGTTCTTTGGTGAGTCCGGCGTGATGGCGTTTCTCGCGCTGACCGTGGGAGTCGTCATGGCGATGGTCCTACTGCCGACTTTCTCGCAACTGAGTGGGAAAGACCTGGCGCTCAGCGCCTTTGCGGACCCCTGGCTATGGGTCCTCCTGGCGGCGATTCTGGCGGCTACTTCCGTTGCAGCTGGTCTCTACCCCGCGATGTTGCTCAGCCGATTCCACCCCGCCGTGGTACTGAAGGGCGCAAAAGGCTCGAGCGGTTCGGGCGGACACCTGCGCCGGGCACTTGTGGTAAGCCAGTTCGCGCTGACTGTATTCCTGTTGGTCGGCACGTGGTCCGTTCTCGGTCAATTGGATCTCATCCGCACGGGAGACCTGGGGTTTGATCGCGAGCATGTCGCTGTGATTCCGCTTGCCGACAGGGCGTCCCGTCAGGCCATCCCCGCCCTGAAATCGGAGCTCTCCAGCCAGGCCAGCATCCTGGAGGTGGCGGCGACCAATGCCATTCCGGGCAAACAGGAAGGAGGCTACAGTCTCTTTTTGGAAACTCCGCAAGACGACAATCCATCCGTTTCTGCAACGCCGGTGGACCCGGACATTGTGGATGCGCTTGGGCTGGAGCTTATCGCAGGAACCGGCTTCTCGAACCCTGGCAACCTGCTCGCCAGACCGGACAGCGCTCGCTACCAATACGTCATCAACGAAGACATGGTACGGCTGGCGGGCTGGACGCCGGAGACCGCGATTGGGCAGCGCTTGAGTGTCTCCGGCGGGACCAGAATGGGCGATGTGGTCGGCGTAATCCAAGACTACAATTTCCTGCCCCTGACCGAGCAGATCCAGCCTCTGGCCCTGTTTGTCGAGCCGTCCTGGAACGTGCTCCTGGTCAAAATGGATGGCCGAAACGTCTCTGGCACGCTCGAGGCGATCAGGTCCACCTGGAGAGCGGCCACGGGGGGGAGTCCCTTCAGTTACCAGTTCCTGGACCGGGAATACAATGCCCTTTATCAGACGGAGCAACGGCTTGCCGGAGTGATGGGTGCCGCGGCGTATCTGGCTATTCTGATCGCCTGCCTGGGCCTCTTGGGACTGGCCTCGTATACCGCCGAGCAGCGAACCAAAGAGATCGGCATTCGCAAGGCCCTTGGCGCCTCGGTGTTTGGAGTTGTCACCATGCTAAACCGGGAGTTCAGTCTGCTGGTGCTGATTGGCTTCCTTATCGGCGCCCCCGCCGCGTGGATGGCCATGAACCGTTGGCTGGAGGGGTATGCATACCGGGCGCCGCTGAGCGTCTGGTCGGTGCTCGGTGCGGGTGGGCTGATTCTGGCGATGGCGTGGTTCACCGCCGGATGGCAGTCGTGGCGTGCCGCCAGGGTGAATCCGGCCAAGGCGCTGGGACGGTAGACTAATTGCTGGCGCCGGGGGTGTGCTCCCGGCCGTCGAGCCCGGCGCGGCCGTGTGCAAGGTGTAATCCACCGACGCAAGCCTGTAGTTCGTCGACACCCTCAGCAAGCGACGCAAGCCAAACCTACGTTTCTGCCCGAAACAACGCCGTCGCACCATGTCACGACTCGTCCTCCTGGTCATTGTCACCGTAGCCATCGATCCCGTCCGGGCGCAAGAATCAGCGGTGCCAGTCGCCGACAGTCTTCGTGCCAGCGGCAACTTCTCGAGCGCAATCGAAGCCTATCGTGACGCGCTCGTGAGTTCGGGGGCAGACGTGGCGTACGCCATCGCCAGTACATATGCCCTGCAGGGACAATTCCCCGACAGCGCGTTCCACTATCTGGACGTCTCGCTGGCGTCCGATATGAGTGCAAAGCCGCTCTACGATCCTGACCTGTTTTTCCTGACCCGCGATTCAAGGTGGACCACGGTTGAGGACCGCGTCCTGAACCATCTGGCCGGCAGTGTGGGTGAGGATTTCGATCGCACATACGCAAAGGAGTTGCTCAACGCCCGGATGCGCGAGTGGGCGTATCGCTGGCACATCATGTACGGGTTCCGAACGATGGGACCTGAGTCTCCGGTGCTGACTGCGCTCGCTGACGCCATGCAGGCCAACCACGCCCGCAACGAGCAGGTAATATTCAAGCTGCTCGACGAAAAAGGCTGGCCCTACAAGTCGCGGGTGGGAGAGGAAGCGGCCTACGCCGCCGGAAATCTGGTAAACCATGCAGACCTGGAGACCCGCCAGCGGTATCTCCCCGCGCTTGAGTCCGCATGCCGAGCAGGCGAGGCTGATTGGTCAGACTACGCGCACATTCTCGATCGCACGGAGCTCGAGCTGGGACGTCTCCAGGTGTATGGCACTCAGATGGAGATGAATGACAAGACCGGGCAGTTTGAACCCCGCCCCATGATCGATCCGGAACGCGTGGATGATCGACGCGCGGCGAAAGGAATGGAGCCGCTCGAGGCACAACTGGTTCGTTTCAATGCCGCCATGAAACGGGATTTTGGAGGGTGAACCCGGGTTCGCGCCAACCGGCCTTGGCGGACAGCTCAGTCCCGCAGCAGCAAATCCGCGACAAGTGGCCGGTGATCCGAAATCACCGGTTCGTCCAGCAGCCAGTGCCGCAGCCACTCAAAGGACGAATCAGGACGCACCAGAATGAAGTCGATCTCACGCTCCGGGGCGAAGGACGAGAACGTAAACCGGTCCTCACCCTTGGAGAGCACCCTCCACCGCTCTCCAAGGTAGACCATCACCGAATCCCCGGGCGTCGAGTTGAAATCCCCGGCCAGGACTTCCGCGACCCCATCGCCCGTGATCTGTTGTTCGAGTGATTGCGCCTGCGCCAGGCGTTCGGCGAGGGTGCGATAGAAGTGGATTCCGGTGAAACGCAGATGCCGGCCCTGCGGCGTCTCGACCGTGACTGAGACCGCCGAGCGGGGTTCGTCCCCGTCAGGCAGACGAACGTTTTCCGATTCGACCACGGGAAGCCGGGTCAGCACCGCCATGCCATAAGCACCTCCCTTGTAGGGCATGAAGCGGCCGAAAACCGGCTCCATGCCAGTCATTTGTCCCAGTTCGCTTGCCTGGTCGACGCCGGCCGTACGAGTGACCACACTGTCCACTTCCTGAAGGGCCAGCAGGTCCGGATTCACCTCAAGGATCAGCCGAGCGATGCGGTCGAGGTCAAGCACGCCATCCATGCCCTCGCCGTGGTGAATGTTGTAGGCCATGACGCGCAGGGTGTCTGGCGGCTGTGGGGCCGAAGGCGTCTCCGGAGCCCGGCAGGCCCCGATGATCAGACTCGCGCCTAAGGCGATGAGGGGGCCAAGTCGTCCTTGTCGTTTCATCCCTGAAAGTAGCAGCCGCTGCGTTTTATCCCGCCGCCCGCTGGGCACCGTAGACCCGCTCGGCGTCCCACACCACGACATCGACCCGCCGGGCGTAGTGCAGGATCGGCTCACCGCGGAGTGGCATGCCCCATTCCGCGAGCATCGAGTTCGCCGTGATCCAGGCCCGGGCCGGCTGGAGCGGCCACGGCCGGTGGTGCACCTCATTGCGAAGCAGGGCCCCGTCGGGATGCGTGGCGTACAGGCAATACCGCTCGGTCAACCAGTGATCCAGCCCGCCCGGTGTGGCCCGGTACGGCTCGCCGCATGGTCCGTATGTCGCGGAGAAGCCGGCGCCGCTTCCATCCCGCTGCGCGACGTAGTGGATGCCCGACTCGTCGCTTCGGAAGTTGATGCTCGCCCTGTGGTAGGGCAGGTGAAACCACCGCCGGGCTGCCCAGACGGCCAGTGGATTCGTGGCATCCAGACTCAGAAACCACACGCCGGGTTTGCCCTCGGCCTCCACATAGAGGCGCACATTCAGCTCCGGAAACGCCGAGATCCACGGCAGATCCGGAAAAGGCCGACGCACGACCCCGGCCATGCGAAACGGCACGACGCCGACCCAGGACGATCCGTCGAACTCCTGAACGTTCAGGCCGGCCGGCACCAGCGGGCGCAGCAGGGCCGCCGGTACTCTCCAGTGCGCAAACAGGAGGTCGCACCAGGACTGGCGCCATGTCCATCGCCCGTCAGGAAGCGGCCACGGGCGATGGGCAGTATGCTCGAGTGAGGGGTGCATGGCAGTCCACGTGGTCGGCCCCGCGTTGGGAAGGCGTGCGATCCATTTGGGGAACCCGTGCTGAAGCGAATTTACCCCCAAAGTGGGATTCGGGGGCCCTGTTCCATGTATGGGTCGTTGGATCGGGGGGGCAAGTCGAAAATGGGGGTCGGATTCCATGTGGCCACTGTGCGCGGGGAAGGCCAGGTAGAATCCGGGTGCCTGATTCCACTCATGCGGCCAATCGGGTATTGCCAGCCGGCGGCATGAGAGGCATCTTGGCCCCCGCACGTCACGGAGTTCGGCGCGTGATAAGGCAGGAATCGCACGCCCGCGGCTTCAGAGAGCACCTCGATACTGGGTCGGCGGCCGTCGGGCATGTATTTTTGCGACCTTGAATCGCCCCGGCAGCGGTTCGTCAACGCAGCCTACTAGGAAGATGACTCGGATCTCCCCTTCAGTATTGGACGTGAGCCGCCAGCCTGCTGGGTCTGCGCGACGCAAGGCATACAAGACGCCGGTGCTCACCGATCACGGCAATCTGGACCAACTCACAAAGGCCGAGTACGGAGGACTGGACCAACTGCTCTTCGGAAGCCTGTTTGCGATGGCCTCGCCCGGTCTGCCGTCGGCACCGAGTCGCTAGTCAGTCCGCGACCTCAAACGGCCGGTAGGTCTCCAGATCAGGCAGATCCCCCAACACAACCCGCCCGCCGAGTTCGACCCAGGCGTGTGACTCAAGCCTGCCATTGGTGAGGCGACTTCCAAGGCGGAACCCTGAGGGAATGCCTCGCCGCTTGAGCAGGTGATGTAGCGCAGTGGCTCGGGGCAGGCAGGCTTGCTGGAGTCCAAGTACCTGGGCAACGTGGTGCACACGGGCGGCAAGGGCCAGGGCGCGCCGAATGTCAGCCTCGCTCGCCTCCGGGGCCTCCCGCGGCGGAGGCACGGCGCGCCACCCAAGTCGGGCCAGAGACAGTTCGGCCAGGACTTCCACGCGCGCCAGCGTCTGCCTCACGCGGCGGCCTGCTCCACGAGACCGGCCTCCATCAGCTGGCCCAGCAGCGCGTCCAGGTCCGCGCCGGCTCTGGGGGCTTCGACCTCGTACGACTGGACGATGGCAGCTACCAATTCAGGCCGTGTGCGCGGGCCCGCGGACAAGAGATCCCAGACCAGGCGCCCGGGACCGGTCAACGAGTAGTACTTGCGGTCAGAGCCGAGGATGACCACCGACTCATCATCAGGCCGGCTGGCCACCGGGTGTCCGGCGATCTGTACCGTCATGGGCGGGCGCCTCTCTGTTTCGAAAGCTCCTGAAAGGTACGCCACATCAGGCGCACAGGCCGAATCACGCTGAAGACGATCGGCGTGTCCGGATGTAACCAGGGCACCGCGGTCCAATCGCGCGCATTGGGCGTGAAGCCCAGTTGGGCCACTCGTCGCAGCCGGAGCGTCGGCGGCAGCATGCGGAGACGGTGGGCAGTGAGTGCAAGACCTGTGTGAGGCACCTCAAGAGCCTGCCAGGATCGGGCCACCAGGCCGCGAAGTTGCCGGTAGCGGTGGTCCAGGGGTCTTCGTACTGCGTCCGGAAGTTCTACTCCCAGATCGGCCAGCATGGCCATGCCACACAGGAAAGACGCCGCCATTCCGGTACGCGATGCCATTTCGAGCCCGGATTCGAGTGCCCGGGTATCGCGGCTCATGAGGGCCAGGTCCGCCAGCCACTTCAGGGCCAGGAACGCATGACCGGTTCCGTGCGTGGCTGCGTGCCACAGCGCGTGGGTTGGATTCAGGGCCGGGATCTTGCGGCCTGAAACCTCAAAACAGGTCCGGTCCGCAAGGAACTGCTCAGCTGGGGCGTCGAGGCCGGGGAAATCGGCCAGGCGACGGTGTATCTCCAGCCGCACCGCACCGCGGATGTGCGACAGGTGCTTCGGTTGCAGGCGTGGCTGGTGCTCCGTGTCATAGGCCGGATCCAGGTGGAATCCGGCGGCCTCGGCGGCCCGGCAGGCCTCGTCCATGCTCTGGGGCGGCACAAGCACATCGAGGTCCATGAAGGGTCGCAGCCGAATATCCCCGTGGTATCTGATGGCGGTGCTCGGTCCCTTGAACTGAAGAAATGGGATGTCGGCGGCGTCCAGGGCCTGCGCCAGATCCAGCAGCGCTCCGCATGTTTCCATGGACCGGACGGCAGCCAGACTCGCCACTGCACCCACCGCAGTCCGGTCAGGATGATCTTCGGGAAGCCAGCGCTCGACCCAGCCGGCGAGGCCGTGGTGGGCCGCCAGGGCCACAAGCCGCTTGCCGTTCGCGGGCGGATTGGGTGGGTCCGGCAGGGGACCCGTGTCGCCGCGCGACAGGGCTGCCACACCGCGAGCCAGGAATTGCAACACCGGATCGCCGGTCATTGGATCATGCGGTCGAGGATCTCGACGACCTGCGGGAGGTCGGTCAAGGTGGAACCTCGGCGTAGGCGGCCTATCGGGATCGCGCCCGCCAGGCCTCCCACCCGCTGCAGATGGGCGTCAGCAAGCCCTGATACGTCCAGCGAGCGAGGCATATGGGCATGGCGAATCAGTTCCAGTAGGGCCTCGGGCCCCGCCAGCGGCTCCAAAACCACCGGGCCGCCGGCCTCCAGTACTGCGATTCCTTTCAGTGTTGCGCCAGACGCGCTGGGTGTAACCCTCTCAAGTTGTTTGAGCGGCCCGCCCGCTCGCACCTTCAACCGGCCGGGCCCAGGCTGCACACTCCAGCCACCCGTGCCCTCCTCCAGGACACACAGGTCATCAGAGAGAAAGGCCCAGCCCGTGGCGAGTAGAGCTCCCGTCAAGGTTGTCTTGCCCATCCCTGTGGCTCCTAGCAGGCAGATGGCCAGGCCATGGCGGGAGACGACGTTGCCGTGAAGCACGATTCTCCCGGCCCTGCGCAGGAATAGTCCCATGAGTTGTCCGGACAGGCGCTCGCCCGCCGCCGCCGGATCGCCGTCGAGCATCACCACGACTTCGTCCGTCGCCATCCGGTACGTCGCTTCACCCGGCCACTGGAAGTACCAGAACTCGTCATCAAGCCGAAAGCTCAGCGGGCCGTCACGCTTCATCCTCGGCACATGGAACCGGCCCGCGCGAACCGTCACCTGCCCCGTCGTGCCGGTCGGGGCCAGAGAAAACGGAAGGGCCAGGTCGCTCTGGACAACGAGGCCGTATGCTGTGTAAGTGGTCAACCGCGGAAGGGGCACAACGGAGGAGTCGTCAAGATAGTCCCGCTCCCGAAGGCGTTCCTTTAACCCGGGCTGAAGCGCTGGCGCGCGTGGCCGGTCAGATCTCGGTGTCCCGGCGGTCAGAACGGACGTGCTCGTCGCCAATACGCGGAGAACACGGTTCGAAGCTCGTAGACGAGAGCCGGGTCGCTGAAGAACGTGGCGACTTCGGACGCTCTGTCGGCGGATGACGTGGTAAGGTTGGCGCTGCCGTTCATGGCGGTAGTGTCCGTCACCAGAAACTTGGCGTGCAGGTCGGCAAGCGTGCGAAAGGCGACCCCGGCGTCTTGCAGCGAACGCACGATATGCCCCGTCAGGTTGTCGCTGCGGAACAGAAGTCGGACCCGTACGCCTCGCCGCGACGCGGCCAGAAGGTCGTCGAAGACCGGCGGTGGAGCCGGGGAAAGGAACGCCACCGCTGCCAATGCCTCGTAGCGCGCGTCCTGCAGCATCCTTCCCATCTGAAGGTGTATGTCGCGGTCCACGAAGTGCCGCGCCGCCGATCCACCCGGTGTAGTCGAACGAAAAGCCTGGATCCGCGCATACACGTTTGAGAGGCCGCATCCGAGTGTGGTGGCCACGCGCGTCTTGTCCTCGGCGCGCCAGGCGAGCCAGAGCCGGTCCGGTGTCCACTTGATGCGTTTTGTCGCCTCCCGACGACCTCGGCCAAGGGGACCTCGCGGCCGGTCCGGCGATGTGGAATCGCGGGGCGTGTTTCCATCCAGTGCTCGACGCAGCTCAGGCGCCAGTCGATTGAGGGGGTCGGATTCCACAGTATGCCTCTGATTTGGGCCGGTCAAAGCGGAAGCGAGGGGCGGCATTCCACAACCGGCAGTTTCGAACGGGTTGTCAGGGTATAGAGGCATCGCCCGGACAGTTCGCAACGCGGCGTCGCCGATTGGACCCGTTTCGCTGAGGCGCTTGCCGGCGGACTCGGGGTCAATAACGCAAGCCCGCGCCGCCTCGGTGCGTCAGGCGCCGCACCGCGCCGCCAGAGAGCCTCGCCCTACCGGGGCGTTCGCATGACCACTCCAGTTGTCACGGCGGCTCCAATGGCGAGCCGGTACAGATAGGTGCCCGGCGGCAACTCCGATCCCTCGATTCGCGTCGCGTGTTCACCGGGAGGCAATCGCCCCAATTCGGACCGCTGCACCACCCTTCCGATGGCATCGAAGACGATCAGCCGCACGTCGGCCTCGACTTCAACGGTGAAGTCGATACTGGAGGTCGAGCTGAAGGGATTTGGGTAGGCTGCCGACGCAGACAATTCGAAGGTCGGCGGGACCACAACCCGCTCGCGGGCTCGAACGTCGGGGCTGAGCAGGTAGGCCGCGTTGGCCCGAATGCGGTCCGTCTGGTCAAAGAGGGTAGCCAGCGCAGCACGCGGGTGTTCGCCGGTAGCCACCGAGACCGCGAATACCAGATCCGCAGACGCGCCGGGCGCTAGGTCGAACGGAGTGGTCGAGGCTATCGAGTTATGGAAATACCCCGACAGCGAGGCGCCGGCACCGGGGTTTGCCATGGTCCACCCGGAACCTGTGAGCGGATCCCCATCGAACATGTAGCGGGTCGGTGGCCCCGACGTGCCCACTCCGTCCCCCTTGCCCCTGATGGCACTGCCGTTCCGCTGTCGCCCATCCATGACCTGATCGGTGCCAAAGTATCCCCAGTCCAACTCGCGGTGGACCTCTACGACGAAGCTGTGGAGCGACGATGCGTCAGGTGTCGCCGGGGGCTTGAGTCCGGCATCGGAGGGCCAGAGCGTGGCGGGTAGAAGAGCCATGCCTACGGCACGACCCTCCACTTCGGGTGCCGACGAATAGAAATAGGCAAGATCGGAGTCTGGTCGCGAGCCCGACCATACGCGTCGATTCTGTACTTCCACCTCCGGAGCAAGACCCAGGCGCACGTTCTCCAGAGGAGAGCCGGAGGTGTTCACGAACCGGTATCGGTATAGTGTGGAATTGCCAACCGCCCCGACCCCGCGAAACGCGTAAGCGGTTACCTGAATGTCGAGTCCGGGCTGCTGCATGTTGTCGTTGTAGGGCCGATCGTGCATGACCCACCAGACGGTTTCATCGCCAAAGAGCGTGGGCCGGTCTCCTCCCTCCAGATTGTAGTTGCCGGCCAGGCCGTCTCCATCGCTGACGGGTGCGCCGAGCGCGACCGGCCAGTCGCGGATATCCTCGGTGGCAACCCCGGTTCGGTCGAACGCCTCCAGGTCGCTTCTGTCGATTCGCCACACCCTGTTCGCCGGGCCACACTCGCCATCCGGCATGTGTCGGGGGCCCGGCCGATAGTGCTGGGCGGCGCGCCTGAGCGTGTCACCTCTCACGGCCACGAGTTCTGTCATCAAGCATGAAAGAATGGTCTCCGGCTCGATACTGGACAGTTCCAGACCGCCATTGAGAAACAGAGGGCGCGTAGTGCTGACAGGTGCCCTAAGGCTGTTGACGGAAAGCCTGGCCGAACCCGTAAACGGGGCGGTGCACTCGTCACTGGTCTGGGCGCGGCTGGGGAGGGCAAGGAGGACCAGGGCAAGGCAGCAAGTGAGGAAGCGCATAGTCGTAAGGGAAGGGTGGGAAAACGGTAGTTGCTCCACCCTGCGCATCTCCCGGTCGATGGGCGAGACAGCGCCTCCACACTCCCCGCCGGTCTCTGGCAGGGTGCCGACGGGGATGACAGGGCACTCACGGGTGCCCCGGACGCGGCGCTCGCGGGTCCAATCGTCCGTGGCGATGGGCGGTTGCGCTGGCACGCGCCGGGGTAGGATCAACGGCGAAACAGAACCGCCGTCGCAAGCCTACACCTGGTCTCATATGTCCATGACCCGATGCGCCTTGCCCTGATCACTTTTTTTGCCGCCGGCTTCTTCTCCCTGACCACCGGGGCTCAGAGCCCATCGCCCGAAATGCCTGCGACAAACCTGTTTGACTTCGAATCAGAGAGCGAGGCTCGGTGGCAGGTGGTGAACGATGGGGTCATGGGCGGTCGGTCCCGCGGCTACGTAGCCGTGGAAGACGGTGCGCTTCGATTCACTGGCGTTTTGGTGACGCGCGGCGGTGGCTTCACGTCCATTCGCACGCGTGCAAGCGCCGATTTGGGCGGATTTGATGGGATTGAACTGCTTGTGCGAGGCTCCGGGCGGACCTTCGAGCTGGAGGTGTCGGACGGTACGAGGTGGCGGGGAAGGGCTGTGTCTCGAAGGGCATCGTTCCCAACCTCGAGCGAATGGCAATGGGTAAGAGTGCCCTTCTCGTCGTTGCAGGCCAGCGTGTTTGGCAGACCCGTTAACCCGAGTCCGATCGATCCTGCGGGAATTCGAGGGTTCGGGCTGTACATCGCCGACGGGATTGACGGTGCCTTTGGCCTGGAAGTAGACTCAATTCGAGCGTATCGCGACTGACGCGTTCCCTGTGCCGTCTGCGCGGTTTCAGGTGCGGTGCCCGGCGCGAGGCCGCCGGTGCGGGGCCGCCCGTGCGGACGTGAACCCGAGGGGCCGCCCGTGCGGACGTGAACCCGAGGGGCCGCCCGTGCGGACGTGGAACCGCGGGGCCGCCCGTGCGGACGTGGAACCGCGGGGCCTCTTTCCACTTCGCCCGCGATGCCCGGCGTCTCGATATGTAATAGGGGCCTCGATCCCACAACGCGCTCCTGGCACGGGGGCGTAAGGTGGACTCGGCGGCGTCTTTTCCACTCACGCTGCAGCCCGCCATGGCGTCTGGCCGCTCCTCTGGCCCCCGCCGCAGCCCGTCAACGCGCCGTCGCCCTGCGCCCCGGCGCACCGCACCCGCGCGAAAGCGAACCAGAGCGTCTACCTGGCCCCCAACGGGAGTCCACCGGAGTTCTTCCAGACAAGCCGAAGCGAGGAAGTTGTGTCCTCCAGCTCAAATGCGTCCCGCAACCTGGAAGCAGCCGATGAAACGGTAGGTGCCAGCGAGAATGTCAGTTTCCCCGCGACCACTGTCGGGCATGCCAATCGGTAAACGTCTCCGTCGCGGAGGCGCAACTCGTGCACGCTTCCCTCTGAGACCAACGCCGTCACAGAGTCTTGCCAGATGACGTTGCGCTGCGCCTCCCGTCGCAATAGGGTGAAGGCGGCACCCGGCCCGAGTTTGAGTTCGGAATCCGAGTTGATCTGCGTCTCCGAACCTTTCGCATCAAAGCCCGACACAACGAACCACGAACCCGTCCAATCTAGCCAGGCGTCGCGCGGAAGTTCAGTTTCGGTCAGCCCGGTCTCCGGGTACAGGCGCCTGTTGGTCCACAGGCCATCCGGAGTGTGGAACGCGAAGCCGTAGGGCTGCCGGCTGATCGAAGAGAGTATTTTCCCACGCGACGACAGGTACGTCCATCCACTGTCCCGGCCTGCGACAATTGATCCGGCCGGCCATGTGTAGGTCTGACCGGCCCATAGACGGCCTGCCTGTGAGATGATTTCATGGACCCCAAATGAGTCGTCGCCCCTCCTGTACACGGAAAACATGCGGAGGTACTGCCGACACGCCGTGTCCAGGTCTTCGACATATGAGCCAAGCATGTCGTCGGGAAGTGAACTCGACTCCATGTCCAGCTGCGTGGAAGGCGTGCAGGCCGCCAGGGCGAGCGCAACGGTGGCGCAGAAGGCCATGCGCCAGGCCTCTCCCACAACGGCTTGCAGGCGCCCTCTCGGGCAAGCTTTGGAAGGCGGGCGTTCGGCGGACCGGATTCTGCCTTTTTGCGCCTTCGTCGTTTGGGGTTGTTCTCTGAGTCCATCCTTCATTCTCGCATATTACAGTCCCGCCCGGCGCAAGGCCGCCCGTGCGTAGGTGGAACCGTGGGGCCTTTTTCCACGTGGCGTCATGGCGCCCGGCCCCTCGATGTGTAATAGGGGCCTCTATCCCACAACGTGCCCCTCGGTACGGGCCTTGGAGTGGACTCGGCGGCGATTTTTCCACTTAAGCCGCCCCAGCCGCGTGGCCGGCCCGCCGCGCCGCCGCAATGGCCCGACCGCGCCGCCGCAGCCCGCCGCGCCGCCGGCCGCGCCGCCGGCCGCCGCGCTGGCCCGCCGCCCCCGGCCGCCGCCCGCCGCCGCGCCGCTGGCGTTCCGCCTCACCAATCCCTACTGTACGAGTCAGCCCAACACGCCATCGCATATGAGCCAGTACACGCTCACCGTCAACGGCCGTGACGTCACGGTCGATGTAGAACCCGACACGCCGGTCCTGTGGGTCCTGCGGGACCATCTGGGCCTTGTGGGCGCCAAGTACGGGTGCGGGGTCGCGCAATGCGGGGCCTGCACGGTGCACCTGAACGGGTCCGCCGTGCGCTCGTGTTCGATTCCGGTGTCCGGGGTCGCGGGTCAGCGCATCACGACCATCGAAGGGCTGTCCGAGCGGGGCGATCATCCGCTCCAGAAGGCGTGGCTGGAGCATGACGTGCCGCAGTGCGGCTACTGCCAGGCCGGGCAGATCATGAATGCCGCGGCGCTCCTGGCCTCAAATCCGTCGCCGACCGACAACGAGATTGACGAGGCCATGCACGGCAATATCTGTCGATGCGGGACCTACACCCGCATTCACGCCGCCATCAAGACCGCGGCCGCCGAGTAGCGCTCCGCCCATCCCAGACCCGCACAGCCGTGGCTACCGTCAAGACTACCCTCAATCGTCGTTCGTTTCTCAAGGCTTCCGCGCTCGCCGGGGGTGGCCTGGTCATTGGGTTCAACTGGATGGCCGGATGTCGTCCGCAGGAGCCCGAGATGGTGATGCCGGACGAGTGGTTCGACATCAACGGCTATGTGAGCATCGGTAACAACGGGGTGGTGACCATCACAGCACCCAATCCGGAGTTCGGTCAGAACGTCAAGACGTCGATGCCGATGATCGTGGCCGAGGAGCTCGATGTCGACTGGAGGCACGTGCTGGTGGAGCAGGCCCGGTTTGATGCGGCGGTATTTCCGCGGCAGTTCACGGGGGGCAGCCAGGGCATCCGCCGGGCGTGGTCAGGGCTGCGCATGGCTGGAGGGGCTGCTCGGCACATGCTCCGGCAGGCCGCGGCGGACGCTTGGCAGGTCCCGTTCGATGAGGTCACAGCAGAAGCCGGCGTGCTGCGACATGCCGCCAGCGGCAATGAGGCCGGTTACGGTGAGATGGCGCAGGCGGCATCGGCCGTCCCCGTGCCCGCGGAAGTCGAGCTCAAGGACGCGTCGGATTTCCGAATCATCGGCACGTCTCGCAAGAACGTCGACGCGAAGGACATTGTGACGGGCAAGCCGCTTTTCGCCATCGACCGGCAGGAAGAAGGCATGCTGGTGGCGATGATCGTGCACCCTCCGGCATTCGGCATGCAGCTGAGGTCGGTCGATGGGACCTCAGTCCGGTCCATGCCGGGCATCCGGGACGTCTTCTCCTTCAAGACCTACAATGACGACTACCAGCCCAATTTCTTCGATACGAACGCCTTTCCGGAGCTGGTAGCGGTCGTCGGTGAGACCACATGGCAGGTACTCAAGGCGAAGCGGGCCCTGCAGGCCGAGTGGCAACCCATCCCGGCAGGAGGGACGGTGCCCCAGGGACTCGAGAACTCGGAGGACCACAAGCGCCGCATGGAGGAGATGGCGGCGAGACCCGGCCAGATCGCCAGACGCGATGGAAACCCCGAGGCCGCGTTCACCCGGGCCGCCCGGGTGATCGAGCGCAGCTACACGGCCCCGTACCTCGCGCACAACCCGATGGAGCCCATCAACTGCGTGGCGCACGTTACCGAAGACCACGCCGACCTGGCAGGTCCGGTGCAGGCCCCGGAGATCATCGAGCGCACGCTGTCGGCGCGATTGGGATTGCCCGTCGAAGCCATCGAAATCCACCCGACACGCATGGGTGGAGGGTTCGGTCGTCGCGCCTACAGTCACTACATGGTGGAAGCCGCAGTTATCTCGCAGCAGGTCGGCGCCCCGGTCAAGCTGATCTACACGCGGGAGGACGATATGACCTACGGGATCTATCGGCCGACCTATCACGCCACCTATCGGGCAGCGCTGGATGCGGACGACAACCTGATCGCGTTTCACGTCAAGGCCGGAGGCATTCCCGAGACCCCGCTGTTTGCCAACCGATTCCCGGCCGGCGCCGTTGAGAACTATCTCGCCGAGTCATGGGCCATTCCCTCAAACATCACGATAGGTGCCTTCCGCGCGCCGCGTTCGAATTTCATCGCCGGGGCGGAGCAGTCCTTCCTGGATGAATTGGCCGAGGCCATGGGCAAGGACCCCATCGCTCTCCGCATGGAGATGCTGGACCGGGCACAGAACGATCCGGTGGGGCAGGGCAACGACTACGACGCGGCCCGGCTTGCCGGTGTGCTCGATCTGGTGCGCGAAAAGTCTGGCTGGGGTGAGACGGCTTCAGCGGATGTGCATCGTGGCGTGGCCGCCTACTTCTGCCACAACTCCTACGCGGCGCACGTGCTCGACCTGTCCATGCGGGACGGCACGCCGGTGGTGGAACGGGTTTGCTGCGCCGTCGATTGCGGCATTGTCGTCAACCCTGATGCGGCGGTCAACATGGCGGAAGGCGCGATCGTGGACGGCATCGGCAACGCGATGTACGGGCAGCTGACATTCGAGCAGGGCGTGCCCCAGAAGCGCAATTTCGACACCTACAGGATGATCCGGCACGGGGAAGCCCCCAAGTCCATCGACGTGCATTTTGTCGACAACGGCATCGATCCGACGGGGCTCGGGGAGCCGCCCTTTCCGCCGATTTTTGGCGCGCTTGCGAATGCACTGTACCAGGCGACGGGCCGCCGACTTGCGGACCAGCCGTTTGCGCCGCAGCTGGAGCTAATGGTTCAGGAAGCGACGGGCTAGACTGCTGATTCCGCCGGTTTTAGCGCCATGGAAGTACACATTGAGGAGTCAGACACGAAAGGCCGGGCCTTCGTGGGCTCGAGCGATGGGCCGCAGGCCGAGATGACCTACAGTCGCGCTGGTGACGCCTTGCTGATCATCGATCACACAGAGGTCGACGACAGTCTACGTGGCACGGGCGCAGGTCGGTTTCTGCTGGACTCGGTGGTGGCGTTGGCCAGAGAGCGAGGAGTCAAAATTCTGCCGCTCTGTCCGTTCGCGCGGTCCCAGTTCGAGAAGGACGCCTCGATTCGCGACGTGCTTAGGTAGTATCCGCTTCTGGCCCCAAAGGCTTGATTCGGTTACATTTACCCATGCATTGTCCTGAAGAGCTCAGTTATGCGCCGTTTACTAGCAACCGTATTTCTGTTTGCCTTCGTCGCCTGTGATTCCGATCCAAACGGTACGACGAGCCAATTCGACGACGCGACAGTCGAAGCCCTGTCATCTGCTCTCGAAGCCCAGCGCGCGGATCTGGACCTGGCCGGTGCCATCGTAGGTGTCTGGATGGGTGACGATGAGTGGACCCACACCCTAGGGCATGTTGACCGGGCCAGGAGTGCTCCGATGAGCACCGACTTGCACTTCCGCATCGGCAGTGTCACCAAGACCTTCACCGGAGAGCTGATCCTGCGCCTGGTGGATGAGGGAGTGCTCTCTCTGGACGACACCGTCGACATGTATCTGCCGGACGCCCCGCGGGCCTCAGAGGTCACCATCCGCCATCTGGGGCGCATGGAAAGCGGCTACGCGACTTACACGTTTGACCCGGACTTTCAGGCCGCCCTCTTCGCGGGCGGGAACATCACATGGCGGCCCATGGATGTGATCCAGATTGGGTGGGACAACACAGCGGCGGAATGCCCGATCGTGCCAGGCTATTGTTTTGACCCCGGGACAGACTTCGCCTACAACAATACGAATCTGGCCATGTTGGGCCTGATTGCCGAACAGGAGACCGGCACACCACTGCGTGATCTCTTTCGCACCTACCTGCTGACTCCGGCCGGTATGTCGAATACGCTGATGCCGACCAATGCCTCTTTGCCCAGTCCGTATCCCCGAGGCTATTCCACGCAGGGTCTGGCCGAGGGCTCGCGCGAGGTGCACGACGTGACGGACTGGAACCCGACCTGGGGCTACGGCACCGGCGACATGGTGTCAACCCTCGCCGACCTTCGCATATGGGCCGAAATCATCGGTAGCGGAAGTGGTCTTTCCGCGGCCATGAGAGCCGAGCGTTTCAGGGAGTCCAGGTTTCCTCCCAACCAGCCGGGTCGAGCCTACAGCTTCGCCCTTGGTGTCAAGGACGGTTTCTGGGGACATACCGGGTCTACAACCGGGTACACGACCACGGTCAAGCACAACCCGGATCGCGGTGTGACTCTGGTCGTGCTGACCAACGGAGACCAGCATTATCGGCGTGATACCAGCGACGAGCGTCCATACACGCCGTCGGACGTGCTGGCTGATGCTGTCCTGGAAATCCTGAAGCCGGAGGGCGGCTGGTAGGTCAGTCCTTCTTACGGATCCAGATACCGCCGATGGCGGCAACCAGCAGGCTGGTCACCATCGTGCCCACCACGCCGTCGAAGGCGGACCGGACTGCGGAGGTGTTTTCGGTCGCGGCAACAAGATCCTCAACCTCCGCCTCGGACAGCCCCATGTCAGCGTAGGCCGTGCGGTAACCTTCCGCCATCTCCGCGAAGTACTCGGGGAAGATCACGGTGGTGACCAGTAGCGAGCCGGCGAAGATCAGCACCGAAGCCACCGCGCCCACCACGAGGCCGTTCAGAACCTGGCCGCCCCACGTCGCATTCTGGCCGTAGGCGCGCAGGCACTGCACGACCGCGACGATGTTCAGTCCGATGGCTATCGCCAGGAAGGCAAAAGACATGCTGAATGTCTTGTGCCAGCCCAGCAGGGCGAAGACCAGGGTCACAACAAAAACGGAGGCGCCGAGCACGAGGCCCCAGCGGACATTGGCTTGCATGGCGAGTGCCTGAATGGTGGAGGGGGGAGCAGAAGGTAGCTTGCGCACACCGAGCCTACCACCCAGTCATGAATCCCGCAGCCGCGATCGCGCACGCGCCGCGGAAGGTCCGGATCTGACAATCGGCGCGAACCGCCGCCGGTGGGTCGGATGACCGAGCCCGGGACTTCGAGGACCTGTTCGCGTCATTGAACGATCATGAGGTGCGATACCTGGTCGTAGGTGGCTACGCCGTGGCCGTCCAGCAAGGAGGCCGCCGCCCGACCCAAGGACCTTGAGGACGTCAGGGTCCTCAGGGCCTCCAGTCCTCACTGATTTCCGCTGCCCGATATACCCCGTCCGCGGCCTGCAGAACCTTGCCCTTCAGCTTCTCGGGATAGTCCTCCGGCAGGCCCTCCACGAATGCACGCACGATGCCCGCCGCCGAGCCGGTCTGGTGTCCGTCGAGGGTCGCGTGCAGCCACCGCCCCGGGAAGAAAATGTCCCCGGTGCGCTGAATTTCGAGTGTCAGGTCCAGAGCCGGCCGAATCAGGTGCTCGGATTCCCGGGCCCGGAGCGCATGGTGCAGCATGCGCATGCCCTCCAGCACCTGGGACTCGACGGCCCTGTTCTCGACATCAGCGAGCCTGGCGAACCACGCCTCCCGCACCGCGGGATCCGGTGAGCCGGCCTCCATGGACGCCTCGAACCGACGCTTGCGGTCGCGATCAGTCAGCCGCTCCGATTGCGCCTCCAGCACATCAATTCCGCGAAGTGCCAACTCCCGAGCCATCCCGGCGTAGTCCCACTCCGAGAGAGTCACGCCTTCAGGGGGCACTTCGCTGATCCAGATCTGCTCCATGCGGGCGATGGCCTCATTGCTCAACGCCACGTCCTGCCAGGCCTGGTACCAGGCGTTCCGCTCGCCAGGCGTCTCGGACCCGGTGCGCATGGTGTCGAAGAGGCCCTCCAGGCGGGGCGCCCATGCCTCGCGCTGGGAAGGAGCCAGCAGGCCCCAGTACACGCCACGGATTCGGCTGCCGATGTGCTGGCGCAGCAACTCCACAGGCTCATTCGGCAACTGCAGCGATGCCTGTTCCAGGAATGCAACCGGGGAAAGCGTGCCGTTCAACACCGCGTCATGCAGTGTCAACCAGGCGGCGCCACGGTCAACCGGCGCCTCAAGGCGCGGCGCGCCTTCAAGCAGGGCCATCGCCCCTGCCGCGCCCAGCCGGTAGTCTGCGTAGCCCTGTCCGGCCGCATTGGGCAGGATGAACGCCGCGCCTTCGGGGGCGGCTTCGCCCGCTGCGACGGCCGCGGCCCCATCGCCCGAGAACACGATCGCGGTATGCTCCTGCGGCCAGGTCAGGCCGCGGCCGAACGGGTCCGATTCCTCAAACCGCAGCACGCCGTCCGCAATCTGCACGTCCACGACGGGGCGTCCTGGTTCTTCAACCCAGGCCTCGCTCCAGGAGGCCAGGTCTTCCGGCGAGCGCGCGTCCAGGATCTCGATCAGTTCGGGCCAGGTGGCGTTGCCGAACGCAAAACGCTCCAGGTATTCCCGGATTCCGTCCTGGAATGTGATCTCGCCGATGCGCTGCTCCAGCATGCGCATCACCATGGGGGCCTTCTGATAAATGATGGCGCCGTAGAGGCTGCCGGCCTCGTTCAGATTGTCCAGATCCTGCCGGATGGCGTTGGCACCTGCCGTTCGATCCACCCCGTAGGCCGAGGGGTAGTGCGAAAGCAGAAAGCGCAGCTCGTGGTCGATCTCCGGGAAGGAAGGCTGCACGATCTTCGCCGCCATGAAGTTGGCGTACACCTCTTTGGTCCAGACGTCGTCGAACCAGTCCATGGTGACCAGATCCCCGAACCACATGTGCGCCGTCTCGTGGGCGATCAGACTTGCGCGCCCCAGCTGCCTGGTGACGGGCGGATTCTCATCCAGCATGAGGCTCGAGGAGCGGTAGTAGATCGCGCCGGGGTGCTCCATGCCGCCGAACTGGAAAGACGGGATGAGTACGAAGTCGAACTTGCCGAAGGGGTAGTCGATGGCGGTGTACTGCTCGAGCCAGGCGAGCGATGCCGCGTGCAGATCGAAGATGTCGCCTTGATTCCGGGTGACCTTGTCGATATCCGACTCGCGGTGGTACATGGTCATCGACCTGCCGTCACGCTCCCCGGTCACGGTCTGGAATTGGCCGGCGGCGAAGGCGAACAGGTAGGTGGGAATCGGCTCGGTTTCGGCAAACTCCAGGCGGCGCGTTCCGCCGGAGAGCTCATCGCCCGTCAGCGCCCCGTTGCTGACTGCCGTCCACGCTTCGGGGATAGCCAGGGACAGGCTCCAGCGCGCCTTCAGATTGGGCTGGTCGAAAACGGGGATGGCCATGCGGGCGCGGTCCGGGACGAAGAGCGCGTAGAGGAAGTCGTCGTTGCGATTCAGCGAGGCGTCGCCGGCGGTGAAGTGGAGAGTTATCGAGTCCATCGCTCCCGGGATGACCACGTGCTCGTTGACGACCTCGAAATCCAGTCCGCCGGCGACGCTGTCCACGGTGCCAGGCACGAAGTCAAGCACGACTGGGCCGGGCGCATGCCGCTGGAACGAGACGGTGATCTCGCCGGCGATGGGCTCGGTGCGCGACTCGGGGAGCTCGAGGTGTAAACGATAGCGCACGTCCGAGAAGCGCTCGGCGCGCTCCTGAGCGAGTTGCAGCGGCACTCCGGGGGCCGGCGGCGCCGGGTTCGAGCAAGCCACGAAAGAGCCAGTCACTATCACGGACAGGAGGGCGGGAAGGCATTTCATGCGGGAGAACGGGTCGGGAGCCGGTTGTTTGTAGGGGGAGATTACCTCCGGAGGGTCGCTCGGCCGACTAGAGCAGTCTATCAAGGCCCCTCAGCGGGCCCTCAAAGTGCTCACGGCCCTCGCCGGTCTCGGCGATCAGGCTGAAACCATCAAACCGAAATCCGGGCGCAACGGTACAGCCGACAAGACCCAAGGCACCGACTGGCTCGGCTGCCTGCCAGACACCCGCGGGCACGACATGGCTGGGGGCACTCTCCTCGGCGGAGGCTGGTCCCAGCACAACGGACTGCAGGGTGCGGGACTCCGGGTCGAACGTGTACAGCCGGATTCCGGCGCCGCCGCTGAAGTGCCAGGCCTCGTCGGCGTCCACCACATGCCATCGGCTGATCTCGCCGGCAGCGAGCAGATACAGAATGGACGTCATTACGGGCCGTTCGCCCGCATCGCTCGTGCCCGACTCGTAGACCCTGCGATACCACCCTCCTTCGGGGTGCGGCGACAGGCCAAGCCGGGAAATCAGGTTCGAAGCTTCGCTCACCGGAGTAGGCAACTCATGGAAGAATGCCGGAAGTTGCGGCATCAACCGATTGGATACCATGAGTCGTTTCGTGTGCGTGCTGGTCACGCTGGCAGTGACGCTGCCGCTGCAGGCCCAGAATTTTCCATTTTCGCTTTCGGTGCCCTTCCCGGAGATCGAGCGGTTCGATCCCGCGATACCGACGCCGACAGAGGTGCTGGGGCATGAAATAGGCACCAAGCACACCTTTCCGCATGAGGTCGTGCGGTATTTCGAGGCGGTGGCGGCGGCCAGCGATCGGGTCACCGTGGACGAGCATGCGCGCTCCTATGAGGGTCGACCCCTGATCCACGCCATTGTCACCTCCCCGGGCAACCACACCCGGCTCTCGGAGCTGCAGGCGGCAAACGCTCAGCTCTCCGAGGACCCCGGATCGGCCGATCTGACCGATATGCCGGTGGTGGCCTACCAGGGGTACAGCATCCACGGCAATGAAGCCTCCGGCACCGAAGCCGCGGTGTTGTACCTGTACTACCTGGCGGCAGGCCAGGGAGACTGGATCGACCAGGCCCTCGATCAGACGATTCTCATCGTGGATCCGCTGTTCAACCCCGACGGACGGGATCGCTTCACCGATTGGGTCAACGGCAATCGCGGTACCGTGGCGACGGTGGACCCGGAAGACCGGGAGCACAACGAACCATGGCCCTACGGCCGTACGAATCACTACTGGTTCGATCTCAATCGCGACTGGCTGCCGGCGCAGCACCCGGAAAGCCAGGGCCGCATGAATGTCTTTCATGCTTGGCGTCCGCAGGTGCTCACAGACCACCACGAAATGGGTGGCGATGCGACCTTCTTCTTCATGCCGGGCGTGCCGAGCCGCAACAATCCGAACACCCCGGAGCGCACGTTTGAATTGACCGCCGCCCTGGCGGACCACCATGCCGCGGCGCTGGATGCAATCGGTACGGCCTACTACACGGCCGAGGGCTTTGACGATTTCTACTACGGCAAAGGCTCCACCTTCCCCGATATCAATGGAGCTGTCGGCATCCTGTTCGAGCAGGCCTCATCGCGCGCTCTCAAGGCGTCGACTTCCCTGGGCGACATGACCTACGCGTTCACCGTGCGCAATCAGTTCGCGACGTCCATTTCGACGTTGAAGGGTCTCGTCGAGCACCGTGTCGAGCTTCTGGAGAACCACCGCGACTTCTACGCAGCTGTCCCGGAGTTCACCCGGCGGAGCCCCGTAAAGGGCTACGTGGTCAGTCTGGATCGTGGCGGAGTGCGCGCAGACATGATGCTCGAGCTCATGGCACGACACGACATCGATGCGTTTGAGCTCGCGGACGATGTGGTGGTCGACGGCCGGCGATTTGAGGCCGGTGCGGCCTATGTGCTGCCGATCGCCCAGCGCCAGGGGCGCCTCCTGGAAGCAGCATTCGAAACGATGCGCACGTTTGGAGACTCGCTGTTCTACGATGTCTCGACCTGGACCCTGCCGCTGGCCTACGACCTGGAGTACGCGGAACTGACCGCCGATCCGGCAGGGCTTCTGGGAGACCCGGTTCAGGCAGGTAGCGTTTCCGGAAGCATTACCGGAACGAGCGCGCGGCATGCCTACCTCATCCCATGGGACCAGCAGTGGGCTGCCCGGGCGGCGCTTCGGATTCTGGAGGCGGGCGTGACACCCACGGTCGCAACGCGGCCTTTTTCCGCAATGGTCGGGGGTGAGGTGCTGGACTTCGAACGTGGCACACTGATCGTTCCGGTCGTCCCGCGGGCGTTCGCTTCCGCGGATGAGGCTGGCCCGGACGTGCATGCGCTGGTTGCCGAAGCCGTAGCCAACGAGCGCGTTCAGGTGTATGCAGCCGACACGGGGCTGACCCCGGCAGGGCCTGACCTCGGAGGCCGCAGCACGCAGCCGCTGGAGTTGCCCCGCGTTGCCCTGGTGACCGGAGAAGGCACGTCCATGTACCAGGCCGGTGAGGTGTGGCACCTGCTTTCCGAGCACTACCAAATGCCGGTTTCGCTGCGCGACGCGGATGGAATCGGCGACGATCTGGACCACTACACCACCCTGATCCTGGCCGGTGGGTGGTACGGGGATCTGAATGCCGATGCGGTCCGCGCCTGGGTGCGGGGAGGCGGGCGCCTGATCCTGCAGGACTCGGCTGTCAACTGGGCGCGTCAGAATGAACTCCTGACGCTGGAAGCGAAAGAATTCGACCTGCCGCTGGACGGAGTTGCCTACGAAGATCTCGGCGACACGCGGGGTGCCCAGGCCATCGGAGGAGCCATCTTTGAGCTCGAACTGGATACCACGCACCCGCTGGCCTTTGGGCTGCCGGAGCGGCTGCCTGTATTCCGACAGGGCAACACGTTCTATGAGGCTCCGGAGCTCTCGAGTGCAGGCGTTGGTCGGTATTCAGACCGGGGTATCCTCAGTGGCTACATCTCCGATGAGAAGCTGGCCGACCTCCCGGGTTCGGCCGGCGTGGTGGTTCAGCAGCAGGGGCGCGGGCACGTGACGGCCTTCATGGACCGAGTCTATTTCCGCGCGTTCTGGCACGGATCCAGCCGGCTGTTGACCAACGCGATCTTCCTGGGGCCAGCGTACTAGGACCTGGTCAAGCGCTCCCTCTGGCGTTACAGGAGCGATGGTGCGCGCCTCTAGTGGAGAAACACCCCACTGGAAGCCTGCGTCAGACCCTTGCTCCTACAATGTTTACAACAATGTCGCTCTCTCGGCCTTCGGCTGGTTCACGGCGATTCTCAATCCCGGAATACCTCGCAATGGGGGAAGCAGGGATTATTTGCGACGACGAACGTGTCGAACTCATCAGAGGCCAGGTGGTCACGGTGAGTCCGACCGGCAACTGGCACGCCGCATCCGTTCAGCGACTGTCACGCCTCCTGCATGACCAATTGGAGTCGCCAATCCAGGTCGCCATTCAGAACGCGATCAACATGGCCGGCGATACTCAGGTTGAGCCGGATGTGGCTGTGCTTCGGCCCGGTTTCGATGTCTGGGAATCAGGGCTGCGGGGGGAGGACTGTCTGCTGATTATTGAGGTCGCGCAATCGTCGTTGGAGTCCGACAGGTCTACCAAGCTCAGACTCTACGCAGAGGAAGCGATTCCCGAGTACTGGGTGGTCGATCTGGAAGGCCGAAGGGTCGAACGATATCGCAAGCCGAGCGAGGCTCGATTCATGAAGACAGAAGTCTGGGCCTCTGGCGACGTGTGCCGGTGCGAAGCGCTCGAGAGCGTGATGATTCCGGTGGCCGAAATTGTGCCGCCGGCCGACCAGCCTACTTCAGGCTCTCGTGCCTGACCCAGTCGACCTCCATCACCCACGGACCCTCCATGGGTCCCGCTTCGATCTTGGCAAAGTTCAGGATGGCGAACAGGGGCTCGGGGTAGGTTGAGGCCAGACTGTCGTTGCGCGCCACCTCCTGCCCGTTGAGCAGGTATATGAGGTCCGTTTCACCGAACTCGACGCCGTACTCCTGGAACTCGTCAATGTCCGCTTCCAGGTCTCGCTGATACGTCCACCAATCACCGTTGCAGGGCTCTGTCTCCTTGATGGCCCGGGCCACGTACTTGTCCTCCGGATTGGCGCCATGGTGCTCGAAGATGTCGATTTCGCCGGATCCGACCGAGGGCCAGCAGATGTCCTCATCGGCCTCCTGTACGGGAGGCTCATTGTTGCGCGCACCCAGCAGCCACCAGGCCGGAAACATGCCCGGCTGCCCGGTCCCCGGCACGCGAAGCCGCGCCGTCCATCGCCCCTTGACGAACTCCTTCCGGTTCTTTGAGGCGATGCGACCTGCGACGAACTGTGTCGGCGGATGCTGCTCCCCGAATTTGCTCATGTTGTCGCATTCGACGGGTTCTCCGAGGTCCACAACCCGCAGTTTCAGCGTGCCGTCCGACACCTCGCGTGTCCCGTGCTCGCCATCCCGCAGGTAGCACTGGTCCTCGTTGTTCACCCACAGGATCTGGTCTTGCCAGTTGGCCTCGTCGAACGTCTCGAAGTCGTCGAAGAAGTCAACCTGCCAGGTCGGCTCAGATGAACACGAAATGAGGAAGATCGGGAGGCAGACAAGCAGCGTGGCGCGACGCATGGTGTGACGTTATATTGGTCTGAAAACCTTTTCAAGAAGGTACGCAAGGGGTTCGATTCTTTCACCCCGACGCCCACGCCCACCAGCCTTCGCCCTATGAGTGCACCCGTTGAAGCGCCAACGATGGCGTCCTGGGAGATTCTTGACGATCGCGGCACCTTCCGCCTGCCGGACGCCGACCGCACGCGCTACCTGTATTTCCCGCTAGTGGGAGAGGGTGGGCCGTTTGCGGCCGTGTCTCCGGGAATGGCCGGTGATCACGCGCTGAGCCACGAGCACTTCCTTTCGGTGCCATCGTCGGTGGAGGACCTGCATGAAGCCCGCTGGCGCCGCGCCGTATGGCTGCGCATTCATGGCCACGAAGCCTGGGCGGCCGATGGGGGCTCCGCTGCGCAACGCGCCGCACGCTTTGACCGGGACGAGTCCGCCACGGTCACCGCAGGACCGCTCTGGCACTCGGTCACCCGCATCCACGCAGCGAGCGGGCTGAAGGTGGAGTTGACCAGCCTCGTGCCTCCGGAGGGCGATGCGGAAGTGCTGCACATCTCCGTGCAAAACGCCGGTGACCAGGAGGCGTCGTTCGATCTGGTGCCCGCCATGCCTATCTACGGCCGATCGGCCGATTCCGTACGAGACCACCGCCACGTCACGGCCCTGCTGAATCACGCAGAGACCGTCAAACACGGCGTGGTCGTTCGGCCACGGATGATCTTCGACGAGCGGGGTCACAAGCGCGGTGATGTAGCCTATTTCGTGTACGGAGCGGGTGAGGAAGGTGCCGCTCCTGCTGCAATCCGATCCTGCCTACCTGCCTTCACGGGCGAGGCGGGAGACCTCGATTGGCCCGCCGCCGTAGTGGCGCCCGAGCACGCGGGCCGAGTCGGTGACGTCGACGGCGAGGAGGCTATTGCAGCTCTGGAGTTTGCCACCTGCTCCCTCAGGCCAGGAGAAACGCGCCGCTGGTCACTGGTCATGGGGATTCGTCCCGAAGCACCTGCTGCCGAGCAGATCCTCGGGAAGTACGGACCGGATTCGGATGTACTGGAGCGCACGCGGCAATTCTGGGATGAGCAGTTGGATGCGCTGTCTTTCCGATTCGGGGACCGCCAGCGCGACGGCTGGCTTCGCTGGGTCGGCATCCAGCCCATTCTCCGCCGTCACTTCGGCAATTCGTTTCTGCCCTATCACGATTACGGTCGGGGCGGACGCGGCTGGCGAGACCTGTGGCAGGATTCTCTGGCTCTCCTGCTCATGGGAGAAGACGACGTCGAGGAGCAACTCTACAATCACTTTGCGGGCGTGCGCATGGACGGCACGAACGCGACCATCATCGGGTCTCGTCCGGGCGAATTCCTGGCCGACCGGAATGCGATCGCACGAGTCTGGATGGATCATGGCGCATGGCCGCTGCTGACCGTGCGACTTTTGCTGGACCGGTCCGGAGATCCGGACTTCCTGCTGCGCAAGCAGGTGTATTTCCGGGATCGCTTTATTCGCCGGGCCCGCGCCCTGGACGACCAGTGGTCTGAAGGCTCCGGCACAGTGCAGAAAAGCCGAACGGGAGAAATTTGGCGGGGCACCATCCTGGAGCACCTGGTTCTCCAGCATCTCACCGCGTACTACAATGCGGGAGAGAACGGGTGCCTGCGCCTGGAAGACGCCGACTGGAATGACGGCATGGATCTGGGCCGGGAGCGCGGAGAGAGCGTGGCATTCACCGCCCTGTATGCCGGAAATCTCGCTGATCTGGCGGATCTCGTGGACTGGCTGGCGGCCAACGGGCAGACGTCCCTGGAGCTGGCGAGTGACCTGCAGCTTCTGCTCGACGGCGCGGGGCAGACCGATCCCGCTCCTCGTCGCAAGGTGCTGGACGACTATGTGGATGCCATACTGAGCGGCCCGAGCGAAAGCATGCGCGTGCCAGCCAGGGATCTCGCGGCCACACTGCGCCGCCTGTCGGACTCCCTTGCAGAGCGCGTTCGCGAGCAGGAGTGGCTGCAGGACGGCTGGTTCAACGGCTACTACGACAACCACGGTCGCAGGGTGGAGGGGCACGTTGACGGAGAAGCCCGCATGACGCTGACGGGTCAGGTGTTTCCGCTGCTGGCAGGTATCGCCACCGATGAGCAGGCCTCCCGGGTCTACGCATCCGCTCGAAAGCATCTCTGGCGGCCGGAAATGGCCGGCTACCTGCTCAATACCGATTTCGACGAGGTTCGCATGGATCTCGGCCGGGCGTTCGGATTCGCCTACGGCCACAAGGAGAACGGCGCCATGTTCACGCACATGGCCGTCATGTTCGCGTTTGGTCTGGCCCGATATGGCATGGCCCGCGAATGCTGGGAACTGGTCAACCATCTGTATCGCCACACCTGCGGGTTCGAGCGCAGTCGCATGTATCCGGGCCTCCCGGAGTACGTGGATCCGTCAGGGCGTGGGCGCTATCCGTTTCTCACCGGCTCGGCGGCCTGGTACCTGCACGTCATGCTCACCTGGGTGATGGGCGTGCGGGGCGACAAGGGAGACCTGACCGTTTCGCCGGGACTCCCGGCCGAAGCCTTTGAAGGGGGCTCTGTTTCCGTCTCTTTCGGGTTTGCAGGTCGCCGCCTAACCGTGGAGGTCAACAATCCCGCAGGTCTAGATGCCGATGCCTACGGTGTTGCGGAGGCCGCACTGGGCGCCGAACCGATCGCGGTTGAAGGCGGCACCTTGCGCATCGCCCGATCACACCTTCTTGCACTCGACGCAGGTGATGAACACCGCATCGTCGTTCACCTGGGCCCAAGCCGATAACGTGGTGCGTCCGGCCAACATCTCACACCTGATACCATGACCAAGTACCGCTATGTCATGCGCGTCGCGCTTACAGTCGCGATGGGCGGTTTTCTGATGGGCTTTGACGCCTCCGTGATTTCGGGGGTCGTGGGGTTCATTGAGACGGAGTTCAGCCTCAGCAAAATCGAGTTGGGCTGGGCCGTGAGCTCACTTACCCTGACGGCAACACTGGCCATGATGACCGCCGGGCCGCTCAGCGACCGATTCGGTCGGCGAAAGGTCCTCTTCTGGGCTGCCATTCTTTTCGCGGTTTCCGCCATTGCGTCGGCCTTTGCGCCAAACTTCTGGACCCTGGTCGTCGCGCGCATGATCGGTGGATTTGGCGTGGGCGCATCGCTCATCATTGCCCCGATGTACATCGCGGAGATTGCACCGCCGGCTGTGCGAGGCCAGATGGTGTCCTTCAACCAGCTGAATATCGTCGTCGGTATCTCCGCCGCGTTCTTCAGCAACTACCTGATCCTGCAACTGGGGCAGAGCGATGCGGGATGGGTGCAGTCCCTGGCATTTGAGGCCAACAACTGGCGCTGGATGCTGGGCGTGGAGACGTTGCCGGCTCTACTCTACTTCGTCGGGCTGTTCTTCGTGCCTGAGAGCCCGCGCTGGCTGATGCTGAAGGGTCGTGAATTGGAGGCTCGCGGCGTGCTTGAGGACGCCGTCGGCAAGGAGGAAGCCCACCGGGAGGTCGCCGACATACAGGCCAGCCTGGCCAAGGATGCCGACAAGGAAAAGGCTTCGGTGCGCGAGCTGTTCGCCCCGGCCATGCGGCTGGTGATCACCATCGGCGTCGTGATCGGTGTCATCCAGCAGATCACGGGCATCAACTCGGTGTTCTTCTACGCGCCGATGATCTTCGAGCAATCCGGTATCGGGACCGATGCGTCCTTTGCCCAGGCGATTCTGGTGGGTCTGATCAACCTGGTGTTCACGGTGATCGCCATCATGTACATCGACAAGCTGGGCCGAAAGGCCCTGCTGGTGGCGGGCCTGTCCGGGATCACGGTCTCCATGTTCGTGCTCACGTTCGGGTTCGGCTCCGCCACGTACACCCTGACCGCAGACAGTATCGCCACGTTGCCGACCGAACTGAACGTGGCTGCCGTCGCCCCCATGCAGGACGTGACCTACGACAATGACGTGGCCTTCAAACAGGCCCTGCAGGACGCACTTGGTGAAGCGGAGGCGACGCAGAACGAGTCCGCCTTCATCAAAGCCGCCATCTCGATGAATCCCTGGCTGGTGCTGATCGGGGTCCTGGGATTTGTGGCATCGTTTGCCGTTTCGCTCGGACCGGTGATGTGGGTGCTTTTCTCCGAACTCTTTCCCAATCGCATCCGGGGCATTGCCATCTCCTTTGTCGGTCTGATCAACTCGGCCGTCAGTTTCGGCGTGCAGCTGGTTTTCCCCTGGGAGCTCGCCACGCTCGGAAGTGCTACCACCTTCTTCATCTATGGCCTGTTTGCCGTGGTGGGTCTGGTATTCGTGGTGGCCAAGCTGCCGGAAACCAAGGGCCGTTCCCTCGAAGAACTCGAAGCCATCCTTGTCAAAGCCTGATCTCCCCTGATCCCATGACTGCCATGTACCGCCTTCCTGTCTATGTCCTGGTCGGAGCGCTGCTTGTTGGCTGCGCTCCCTCAGATGAAGCCCCTCCCGCCGAGGGGCCAGCCACCGTTGAGGTCCGCCAGGAAAACGGAGCGTACCAGCTCTACGTCGACGGAGAGCCCTTCTTTGTAAACGGCGCCGGCGTGGAGCGCCAACCCCCGGGGCAGGGAAGCATAGCTGAACTCGCAGCCCGGGGAGCCAACGCCATGCGGACATGGCGAACGGACGAGGCGGGTCGAACGGGAGGCGAAATCCTTGACGAAGCGCACGAGCACGGACTGATGGTGCTCATGGGTCTGGAGATCGCCAGAGAACGGCCAGGTCAGGGCGTAGGCGTTTTTGGGTTCGACTACGACGATGAGGAGGCCGTCGCTGCCCAGCTGGAAGCGGTCAGGGAGGAGGTCATGAAGTACAAGGACCATCCCGCCCTGCTGGCCTGGGGCATCGGAAACGAGCTGAACCTGGAGGCCACCAACCCGAGGGTCTGGAACGCCGTCAACGAAATCTCGGAGATGATCCACGAGATCGATCCCCATCACCCGACAACCACGAGCCTCGCCGGGATCGGTCCCGAACTGGTTGTGCAGTTGAACGAGCGGGCTCCGGATCTGGACATCATCAGCATTCAGATGTACGCGGACATCATCAACCTGCCGCGATATATCGAAGAGACCGGGCTCGACCGCCCGTATCTGGTCACCGAGTGGGGTGCTACCGGGCACTGGGAGATAGACACTACGCCCTGGGGCGCGTCGATTGAGAACACGTCGTCGGTCAAGGCAGACTTCTATCTTCAGCGCTACCAGGAGGCCATCGCCCCGGATACCACGCTCGGACTCGGCTCGTTTGTATTCCTGTGGGGACAGAAGCAGGAACGCACTCCAACCTGGTACGGCATGTTCATGCCGACCGGAGAGGCCACCGAGTCCGTGGATGTCATGGAATACATCTGGACGGATGAGTGGCCGGAAAACCGGTCCCCGAGGCTTTCAACCGCTTCCATCAACGGGATGACGGCCTACGAGGGCATCTATCTCGGAGCCGGAGAGCGGTTCACGGCCACCACGGATGCCGCCGACCCGGATGGAGACGACCTCATGTACCGCTGGGAGATCATGCGAGAGACCACGGAGACCTCGACCGGTGGTGACCAGGAGTCTGTTCCGGAGACGCTGTCGGGCCTGGTGGACAACCCGGATTCGCCTTCCGTCTCGGGTACCGCTCCCAGCCAGTCAGGCGCGTACAGATTGTTCGTCTATGTCTACGACGGTGCCGGAAACGCCGCCCACGCCAACATCCCGTTTTTCGTGCGCTAGGCCGTAGCGCGGTCGGCGGCTCCGCCGGCCAGGCGACGAATTGTTTGAGCCAGTTCGGCGGCGCGAATCGGTTTACAGATGTAGGCGTCCATGCCTGCCTCCAGGCACCGCTGTTCATCGCCGTCGAGCGCACGCGCGGTGAGTGCGACGATGGGAGTGCGGCTTCCGCTGGTGGACTCGGCCTGGCGAATCAGACGGGTGGCTTCGAAACCGTCCATCACCGGCATTTGCATGTCCATCAGCACGATGTCGAATGTGCCTGAGCGAAATGCCTCGACAGCCAGTTCGCCGTTCTCTGCAATAGTCACTTCGTGCCCCGCATTCTCCAGAATGCGAATGGCCAGCGTACGGTTTACCGCGTTGTCTTCGGCGAGAAGGATGCGCACGCGGCGTCCATCAAGCGACGCGGAGTCCGCAGGGATCCCGGCAACTTCACCCTGGGTGACTGCCAGGATGCCGTCCAGAACCTCAGACTGGGTGAACGGCTTGAGCACATGCACAGCGACATCCAGAGCGCTGATTTGCTCGGTCAGGTGCAATTCAGTCAGAGAGGTCAACATGACCAGCGCTACCTCGTCCGCCCCCCAGCGCTGCCGGATGTTTCGGGCAACCTCCAGGCCATCCATGTTGGGCATCTGGTAGTCCAGCAGCACTAGTGAGAATGCCGGCTTGCCGTCCGGTCCCTCCATGTGCCTGAGGGCATCCTCTCCGCTTGCTACCAGCGTGGGCGTCATGCGCCAGTTGCAGAGCATTCGCTCCAGGATAAAGCGGTTGGTGTCGTTGTCGTCCACAACAAGCACGTTCAACCCCTCGAGCGGCGTGTCCTGCGCCAGGGCCAGGCTAGGCACCACGTCCTTCGAAGGCTCGAACTGAGCCGTGAAGGAGAAGGTGCTTCCTTCCCCTGGCTTGCTCTCCAGCCAGATGCGGCCCTTCATGAGCTCGACCAGCCTGCCACAAATCACCAGACCGAGCCCCGTCCCGCCGTAGTGCCGGGTCGTGGACATGTCCGCCTGCACGAATGCTTCGAATACTTTTGATTGTTGGGCCTCCGGAATTCCGATTCCGGTGTCGCGCACGGAGAACTGCAGCTCAATCGACTCTGCAGAGGAGCGTTCTGTGGGAGCGACGGAGACCACGATTTCCCCGGTCTCGGTAAACTTGATGGCATTGCCCACCAGATTGACGATGACCTGCGCCAGCCGCGTCGGATCGCCGTGAAGCAGGCGGGGCACCGCAGGGTCAATGTCGAGCGCCAGATTCAGTCCTTTTGACTGCGCGCGGAAGGCCAAAGACTTCACGGTGGAGCCGAGCCGCTTCCGGATATCGAAGGCGATGGCCTCCATGCCCATCATACCGGCCTCGATTTTGGAGAAGTCCAGTATGTCGTTGATGATCGACAACAATGACCTGGCCGAGGTGGCCGCCATGTCCAGATACTCGCGCTGCGCGGAGGTCAGCGGCGAATCCAGCGTGAGTTCGATCATGCCCATGACCCCGTTCATGGGCGTCCGGATCTCGTGACTCATGTTGGCCAGGAACTGGTCCTTGGCCACGTTGGCCGCCTGGGCCTTGGCACGCAGCTCCGCCTCGACGCGCAGCTTCCGGCGTATCGTGCCTACCTGGCCGATGCGGTGAGCGCCTACCAGCAAGCCGGCCATGAGTGCGACGGCGACCAGAGCCATCAGCGATCTGAACCAGATGGTCTTCCAGAAGGGGGGCAGGACGGTGATGTTCAGCGAAGCGGGCTCGGTGCTCCAGACCCCATCGGAATTGGAACCGCGAACAAGTAGTTCATAGGTCCCGGGGTCGAGATTGCTGTACGTGGCGCGGCGCCGGGTCCCTACATCATGCCAGTCCGGGTCGAATCCGACGAGTCGATAGGAATACTGGTTCTTGGCCGGGTTGGTGAAGTCCAGAGCAGCATATTCGAAGGTGAGTACGTTCTGGTCGTACCTGAGCGTGAGGCTGGGCGCGACGCTGATGTGCGCCTGCAGGGGGGAGTCGGGGTCCTTCGGATCCACTTCCCGGTTGAACAGCTGGAATCCGGTGAGCGCGACCCTTGGTGCCGTCTTGTTCAGGCCGACGCGACTCGGGTGGATGACGTTGAATCCATTCGATCCGCCGAACAGCAGCCGACCGTCACTGGTCCGCCCGTGTACCCCTCGTGTGAATCCGTTTTCCTGAAGGCCGTCCTCGACCGTGAGCAAGCTGCACGAGCGCCGGGCCATGTCAAACCGGCAGAGACCGCGATTGGTGGCAATCCAGGGAACCCCATGAGGATCCAGTTCCACGCCCACGATGTGGTTGCTCGGCAACCCGTCCGCGCTAGTCAGGATGCGCACTCTCCCTGTTGTGCGCTCGACGACGTTCAACCCGAGATCCGTTCCTATCCACAGGGATTCCGGATTCGGGGCCAACACGGAGAGCACGGTGTTGTCACTCAGTCCCCGGCGGTCTCCGCGCAGCTGCTTGTACACCTGAAACGACTCGCGGACCGGATCGAACACGCTGATGCCGTCATCCTGAGATCCAATGACCAGTTCTCCCTGCGGAGTCGTGGCGAGGATGAGGTTGTAATTGTCGGCCAGGCCCAGGTCCGGGCCCGACCAGACACTCATGGCTCCTGTGGCGGTGTCGAGCCGGACAAGGCCACCCCCGAAGGCGAGGGCCCAGATGGCGCCGGTGGCATCCTGTGAGATACCGAAAATGTTCGGGGAGGGAAGGCCTTCTGTCTGCGTGTAGTAGCGAACGAACCGTCTGCGTTCCGGGTCGAACGCGCCCATGCCGCCGCCCCATGTGCCGACCCATATCAGGCCGTCGAGATCCTCAAACAAGGCAAGCACGGCGTCGCTTTGAAGGCGTGTGTTGCCCGAGTCGAAATGCTCGAAAGTGCGGGTGCCGCGTTGCTGTCGATAGAATCCGCCACCGTCGGTTGCCACCCAGAGGTCTCCGACTCGCGACTCCACCAATGCCTTGGTCGCGTTCGACCGCAGGGATCTGGGGTCCCCGGGACGGCTTCGATACAACTCAACCGCCGGCGGTGTGGCGCGAAGCACGTTGAGTCCGCCTGCAAAGGTGCCCACCCACAGATCACCGACCCGGTCCAGGTGCAGGGCCCAGACGGACGGATGGGCGATGCTGTTGGGATCATCCGCGTCCGTTCTCGCGTGCGTGAACACCCCGCTCGCGGGGTCGAAGCGATCCAGGCCGCCATTCTCCGTACCAATCCAAAGTCGACCGCGGTCATCGGCGGCTACCGTTAGGAGGCGGTCCAGAGCGAGCGAGTGCGGGTTGGCTGGATCGTGCCGGAAGGTCGTCACTTTGCCCGATTCGATGCGGGCCAGGCCCGCGACGCGGGTTGCGGCCCAAACTGCCCCGTCGCGTGTTTGGGCAAGGTCGACAATGTCGTCGTTGGGCAGCCCGTCCGCCGAAGCTGGATCGTGCCGGAGGCGAGTGACCTGGCCCGAGAAGTCCTTGATGAAAATGCCGCGATCGGTTGCCAGCCACACGCTTCCGTCCGCTGTGCGCAAGAACGCGTGAACCCGAGCGTCACCCACCTCCGTGCCGAGCGGACCATCAACCGGCTCGAGTCCATCCTTTCCGCGGCTGAGCTGAAACAATCCCTCCAGTGTGCCTACGAGCAGGTCCCCGGCAGGCGTCTCCGAGACCGCCATGGTCCAGGCGCCGGTAGGAGAGACCGGCCAGCTGGTGAATCCGTCGAGTGTGCGGTCGAATCGGCTCAGACCGGCCCACGAAGTCACCCAGAGCGTTCCTTGCCGGTCCTCATAGAGACTGGTCACATGGCTGGAAGCCAGCGACGAGCGTGACTTGGAATCCGGCGCATACTGGTGAAACGTGTAGCCATCGTAGCGAAAGAGCCCCTCACCCTGCGTGCCGATCCAGAGGTACCCCAGGTGGTCCTGCAGCACGGCGGTAACGTGCGAGTTCGCTACGGGGGTGCCGGGAAATTGCTCAAATACTGCGGTCTGCGCGTTGGCCTGGGTGTGCAGTCCCAGCAGCAGCAAGACCACGGACATCGCGCCACGCAAACCGTTGAGGCGGATGCGAAGGCCCGGGGAGGACAATGCAGAATCGAAGTGGAGCACGCGGGAACGGGGGGGAACGGCGCGTCAGATGATGTCCGCTCTGGGGCAAACCCCGTGCCCGGTCCGGTTTCCTCGTCCGTTGACCCGCTCCCCTGATCAGGCGAGGGCCGGTGCGGAAGAATGAGCCTTCGCGGCAAGAAGACCTTGCCCGCGGAGGAACAACTGCCAGGCCGCGCACAGCAGGCGGTGTTCGTTCGGCGTTCCCCCGCGCCGATTCCAGTCGCGGGTCGCCAGGTAGAGGCTTTGCAGGGCGGTGGCGAATCGGTAGGTGCCCATGAACCGGTCCATTTCGGCAAGCCTGGCGGAGACGGAGGGCAGGGTTGGCCCTTCCGGGTCGGGTCGGGCCGCGAAAAGCCGCTCGGCCTCTCGGACCAGTCTGTGCGCTCGATGGAGCGCGTCCTCAGACCACTCCAGCGGCTTGTCCGGGTTTGCGCCGGCGAGCACCGCAAGTCGCACGACGTCTGCGCCGTGTTCGTCGAGCAAACGGTCCAGGTCGGCAGCGTTGCCATGCCGCTTCGCCATTTTGCGTCCCCCTGATTTCACCACGTCGTGGCCCTCAAACCGCGTCAGGATTTCCGGATGCTCGAGCAAACCCATGTCTCGAAGGGCATGCCCAAGGAACCGGTAGAGGTATACGTACACGAACGAGTCGAAGCCCGAGTGGAAAAACACCTCCTGCGCCGGGTCGCTGCTCCACAGGGTGAAGGGATTGATGTCGGGCGACCAACGCGGATGCGCAGCATGGAAACACCACGTGTCGTCCAGAAAGCAGTCGAGTTTGTCGGGCACGGTCGGCGCCTTGCCACCGCATCGCCCGCATACCGAACCACCGTCACCGCCGTGGCACGGAAGTCTGACCGGCAGCGCCTCCTCAGGCACGGGCTGCACGCCGCACCGGGGACATTCCACCGCAGGCAGGGGCGTTGCCCACTCACGCGATCGGCTCACAAGCCAGTCACCGACGCCGAACACCGTGGTCGCATGACCTCCGGACTCGGATCCATGGAGCGTCGGTAGTTCCGACGGGTCCCCGGACTGGGACAGAAAGCGCGCATCGACGTCTGCGGGCAAGTCGTGCGCGGCCATCGGAAAGACCACCAGTTTCTGGTGGCCGAGGTGGAGCAGGGCCACGGGGTCTGTATTGAATCCGCCCTGCCCTCGGCGGGATCGGGTGGTCGCTGCCTGCGGTGTACCCAGAGCCCTGATCAGGGGATGACCGGCCCAGAGGCCGATCGAAGCGGCCTGCACGCCCTGCTCTGCGAAGAGACGCACGGTATGGGTGGTCCCCTCGAAGGGAACCTCCAGCAGGCAGAGCCGACCCTGCTTTCGGGCCAGAAAACTGCGCATCATGGTCCGCGCGCGTGGACTCCACCCGGTCAGCGAGTCGATTCCGTTCCAGAGTTCCGTGGCGTACTGGGTAGTGCGAATGAACCACTGCCGGGACTCCTGGATACCCGCCCTCGCCCCGCATCGCCAGCACCGACCCTGCTCGATCTGTGTGGCCGCCAGGAATTCGCGGCAACCGTGGCAGTAGGGCATGTCCCGCTGCGCCCTGTACACCAGACCGGCTTTCCAAAGTGCAAGGAAGAGCCACTGCGTCCAGCGATAGTACCGGGGATCACAGGTGCGGGGATGATCGGTGCGGTCGTAGGACAGGCCAAGTCGCTTCAGTTGCCCTGCGATGCGGTCAATCTGGTCTGCCACATACCGGTGGGTAGGGACTCCGGCCGCGTCGGCCCCGGCCTCATGCGGAAGCCCGAATGCATCGTAGGCGGTCGCGTATCTGACTGTGAGCCCGGACGCACGCAGCCATCGTGCGCTGACGTCGCCCTGCACGTAGCATCGCACATGCCCCAGATGCAGTGACCCGTTGCAGAAGGGCGCCGAATCGAAGTTCAGCTGCCAGGTGCCTTCAGTCATAGTACGCCCGACGGGAATTGAACCCGCTCCTCCGGTTTAACAGTCCGGCACTCTTCAGCCATCCGGGGCCGAATGCGGAGCCAGGCCTGCCGGGGCCTGAGGGTCGCGCCCGGAGGTGTGACGGCCGGTGCGATACCCGCAGATCGTGCAGGCCATCCGTATCCAGCTGGTCGGTAGGCCTTGACCATTAAGCTACGGGCGCATGTCGAGGGCGATTATAGGTGCCCGACTCCCGGAGATCGATTCGGCTGTCTTGAGCGGTTCCAGCCGCTGTCTGAATAGAACGCGCGCGCCCGTATCCTGTGTCAAACCAACAGGCCCCATGGTGAACGAAGTCGAGTCCCGATTCCTGGCTACACCCGAAAAGGGCGAGGTCTCCGCGCTGCTTCTGACCGCAGAGACGCCGCGCGCGCTCCTGGTGTTGGGTCATGGCGCCGGCGCCGGCATGCGCCACAAGAACCTGCAAGCCGTTTCAGAGGAACTGGCCGCTCGGGGAATTAGCACCTTCCGCTATCAGTTTCCGTTTCGCGAACGTGGAGGGGGGCGCGACTCGGAGGCCGTCTCCCTGGCCACCGTTCGCTCTGCCGTCAGGGAGGCCCGCCGACTCTACCCGGCCCTCCCGCTTTTTGCTGGCGGACACAGTTTCGGTGGGCGTATGACGTCGTTGGCCGCGGCCAAACGAGGCGGGGCGGAGGACCCCATGAACACGCTCAGTGGGATGGTCTATTTCAACTTCCCGCTCCACGCGCCGGGCCGGGCATCCGATCACCGGGCCGCGCATCTGGGCGATGTGGTCCTGCCGCAACTGTTCCTCAGCGGCACCAGGGACAGCCTGGCGAAGCTGGAACTTCTTGAGCCGGTGGTTGCCCGCACCAAGGACGCTACGCTGCACAAACTTGACACCGCAGATCACGGCTTCAAGGTGCTGAAGCGCACGCGCACCTCGCCGGAGTCTGCCATTGAGGAAGCCTGCCGGATTGCAGCCGCCTGGATGGAGGGTCTGGTGCCCGGCTGATTGTTTAGCGACGCGCTTCGCTACGCCTCGTTCTTGCGCAGTTCCTCTTCCAGCCGCAGCCGCTCTCTGGACAGATCATCTACCAGGGTGTCCGGCGCCATGCGCGCGTACGCCCCCATGACCAGAGCCCGAATGACGTGCGAGTACTCGTCGCGCATAGACTTTCCGGGCTTGCCGCTGGTGTCGGTCAGCACGCGCAGAAGCTCGGTTGCGTGCTGAAGCCAGTCCTGGTCCCGTTCCATGAGCGGGGAAGAGAGGTAGCGCTTCTCCACTTTTGATCGAACCTCTTTTCGGATCTGCTCCGCCCTGACTTCCTTCAGGTCTTCGCGATCGGGCTCCGCGGTGTGCATGACTGCGGCGCTCTTTTCGATGTACTCCTGAATCCTGCGGCGCTGCCCGCGCATGGCAGGATCATGCCCCATGGCATCCAGGACGGACTGCAGGGGATGGACGAACTTGGAGGAGTCGCTGGAAGAGGCTTCCGGATTCATTTGCTGGAATAGGGGATATCGAGGACGTGGTAGTCCCCGACAATCCGCGTGCCAACGCAGCACCGGTCTGCCTCAGGTTACCGGACGCCCATCGGTATCCTGGGTCAGGATCTCACTCATGTAGTCAAAAAATGGCCGGGCCGAGAGCCACGTCATGACGACCAGGCGGTGAAAATCTTCGCCCGTGACCTCTGCAGCAGTGAACTTCCGATCGAACAGAAACTGTTTGTAGCGTAGCAGATCGATGCTGGGGTGATCTTTGGGGTAGCCTCGAGGCGCAGACTTGAGTGAGTCCCCCCACATGGGACCGAAGACCTCCACCGTCTGTGGATTACCCGCCGCCGCGCGAAACCGGGCTCCGTCGGTATCGATGTGTGCGCGAATGCGCGCCAGGTCGCCTTTATTCGGTCCCCAGAAGCCCGCGGCAATGTCCGCTCCGTCCGGTCGAATGTTGAGAAAGTATCCTCCGCGCAGGTCCGGTTTGCGCCTGGACAATGACATACCGAATCGGGGGTTGTAGGGCGTTTTGTCCTTCGAAAACCGGACGTCCCGATAGATGCGCCACAGTTTGGTGCCCTGGATGTCGTCGACCTGATTCATCGCCGCGTGCAGCGCGGCCAGAAATCCTTTTGCGTCGTCGTGGGCGCGCGTGTACCGGTCCTTGTGACTATTGAACCACTCCCGGTCGTTGTTCCGGGTCAGATCCTGGAGGAAGTGCAGCGTAGCGGGGTCAAAATGGGCCATTGGAGGGGCGATAGGGTCTGTTCACGACGAACGGCGTGCCGATAATCCCCGCCACATGCCGCGTGTCGTGCAGGGCCGGGTATTTACTTGTTGCAACAATATTGTACGGTCGTGCACCAGTGCACGCCACATCAAACATTTTCGATCAGTCATGCGATTCTTTTCCAAGTTCTCTCTCTTCGCGGCAGTTTTTGCGCTTCCGCTCATGGGCTGCGACAGCAACTCAAGCGACGACACGACCGTGGAGGTCACGGCCAAGACCATCGTCGAAACGGCAATCGATGCCGATGACTTCAACACGCTGGTGACGGCCGTGCAGGCTGCCGACCTCGTAGCGACGCTCAACGGTCCGGGACCGTTCACCGTATTCGCCCCGACGGACGCCGCGTTTGACGCCCTTCCGGACGGCACGGTGAGCAGCTTGCTGGAGCCCGAAAATCGCGACCAGCTCGCCTCGGTGCTCACCTACCACGTAGTCTCCGGTCGCGTGCCCGCATCGGACGTCGTGAATCTCACCTCGGCGCCGACTGTGCAGGGTGCGACAGTAGATATCACGGTCGTTGACGGCGTGGTCAAGGTCAACAACGCCACGGTGATCCAGACAGACATCGAGGCCTCCAACGGGATCATCCACGTGATCGATGCCGTGCTGCTCCCGCCGAGCAACTAGTTTCTTTAGGGCATTCCTGAATGCCCCGACCCCGCCTGGAAAACTTCCAGGCGGGGTTTTTTGTGTCTCTGCGGAACGGTGTGGTCCTGAACCACTGGCGCACGCTTGGGCGAAGCGCTTCCAGCCGGTGTACCACAGATGGCCCCCCCGATTGTATCCCACATACAATTACGGCCAACCCGACATGAGCTCCCGTCTCATTGCACTTTGCTTCTGCTTCCTTGTAACCCTTCCACTCCAAGCCGACCCCACCCTGCGGGTTCTGAATCCTACCCGCGCCTGGCAAAATTACCAGGGCACTATTGAAGAGGCGCTGGTCTCCATGAGACCACGAGGCGCCTACATGGAGGTCGGTCTCTACCTCACATTCTCCGCCCGCTCATCCGGGCTGCCCGCCAACACCCAACTCGAAGTCGAGTACAAGTTCAGCCTGCCCGAAGGCTCGATCGTGACCGACTCCTGGTTGTGGGTAGGTGACGACATCATGCAGGCGCTGATCATCGATCAGTGGACCGCCGCCTCCATCTACGAGGGCATTGTCAACCGAAGGCGGGACCCCTCCATCCTGTACAAACGAGGACCGGACAACTACGAACTGAGGGTGTACCCCCTCCTTCTCAACGACACCAGAAAGGTCAAGCTGACGTATCTGGTGCCCATCGATGTCGTCGATACCCAGGCATCGGTCCCCCTTCCACTGGAGTTACTGGAGGACTCGAGGCATCCGGTCAAGAATCTCGATGTCCTGGCCTGGAGTTATGACGAGACCGCATCGCCCGGCATCCTGGAAGGCGCAGGCCCGGGATTTGAACTGAAGAATGATCCGCGGCTGGGATTCCATTACCGTCAGACCCTGAACCTGACCGCGCTTCCGCACCGAGCACGGCTCAACCTGACTGTGCCCATTCCGTTTGACGACGGCCTCTATCTCAGCTCCTACCAGGGGAAGGAGAACAACTACTACCAGCTGATTCTTCAGCCTTCCAGCGTGCTGGGTGCGACCACCTCACGCAAGGTCGCGGTCCTGATCGACAACGATGCCGGCAATGCGTCGATTGACCGCGCCCAATTGATGCAGCAGGTGCGGGCCTCGCTGAAGGCCACGCTGAGTCATACCGACTTCTTCAACCTGTTCGTGTCGCAGCTGGATGTCAAGCAGTACGCGGCGGGGTGGCTTCCCGCGGACGATGCCACCATCGATGACGCGTTCGACGAGATCGGCGTCCCGGCCACCTACAGCAGCCTTCCGGCATTGCTCAAGCGGGGCTTCGAGTTCATCCAGCGGCAGGGAAATGAAGGCACCGTGCTCCTCATCTCGGCTTCCGATCAGTTTGGCACCAACCAGGTGGCCAACCAGCTGCTTCGTGACCTGGGCGCCAATTCCTTTGGCGGCAACGTGCAGGTCATCGACTACCAGGACCGCAGCGTGGACCAGTTTCGCATCAACGGTGTCTGGTATCGCGGAAACGGCTATCTGTACACGAATCTCTCCCGTGCGACTGGCGGGTCCTATGTAACCCTGAGTGACGGATCGAGTCTGACCGCAGTCCTGCCGCAGGCGATCAGGGCCAACGGTCGCACGCTGACGGCGGTGGATCTCTACACCAGTCTATCGTCGGGATTTACCTACGGCCGCACCACGTCCCTGTCCTCCGACGGTCTGCATTCTGCCAGCGAGCCCATCGTACAGATAGGCAAGTACGTGGGCGCACCACCCTTTTCGATCACCTTCTCCGGGATCAACCGGCAGGACGCGTTTTCTGTCACCCGTGATGTGGCGGCAGACGCTGTGGTTCAGGCGGACAGCAGCTCCGAGAAGGCGTGGGTGGGCAACTACATCAGGGAGCTGGAGCGTTTGCCGGAAAGCAATCCGCTGATCAATGAGATCCTGAATCTGTCCCTGGAGCATCGGGTGTTGAGCCAGTACAGCGCCTTCCTGGCGCTGGAGCCGAGCGATACCACACGTGCCTGCACGAGCTGTGTGGACGAGTCGGCGGCTACGAATGTCGACGACGATCCGGAATTGCCGCAGGCGGACAGCCTGCTCCAGGTATACCCGAATCCCTTTTCCTCGGTGACGAACATCGAGGTCTCCATCCCGGCGTCCTTGGCGGGCGATGCGGTCTCGCTGACCGTATTCGACGTGCTGGGCCGGGCCGTGCGCCAACTTCCACTGCGCCGCTCGGGGGGGCGCCATACGCTGCAGTGGGACGGCTCGGGCGACGATGGGCGGCGCCTTGCCGCGGGCGTGTACATGGTGGTGTTGTCAACACCCCATGGTACACGCTCGCTCAAGGCGGTGCTTTACTGACCCCTCCGGCGTGCGCACATGCAGAAACGCCCCGCTCGGACCTGTCCGAGCGGGGCGTTTTTGTAAGCTTCCGGGCGAGAATCAGTTGGAGTAAGTGACCACCAGCAGGGGTGCCTTGGAGCTGCTTCCGTTGTAGGACTCGGCGGTCCGTTCGCCTTTGCCACTGATCATGAACGCCATGTCGTTCCCGGCATTCCAGCCGGAGCGGTTCACGATCTCCTGCACGACGGCTGCGATGTTTGGCGTGCGCTGGTCCATGCCTGCTGCGCCGACACTCGTCCAGGCCGGGAAGCTCCATGTGACGTGGGATGCGGTCTGTGCTCGATTGCTGATGTCGTAGTCAGAGGATCCGTAGGAGGACGCATCGTCCGTGTTTTCGCCGGCCAGTCGGAGATGGTTGTCTCCGCTGTTCTTCTCGTCCACCGTGAACTGCACGTAGGCCTCGGTGATCGTGGCGCCCTTCGGGATGTCCAGTCCGCGGAAGCGGATTCCCACAATCTGGTCCTTGCTGCCGTCGAATGACAGCTCGAGGTCGGAGCTGCTACGGTACATGTCCCCGTTGGAGACGCGCTCCTCGGCGTCATCGTTCTTGTCTGAGATGCGTACGGAGATCGTATGGGTTTGAGCTGCCCGCGTGCCCAGATCCGTGCCTGCGATCGTTTGTGCGCCGGGGGCAGGGCCTTCGCCGACCCAGAGCGAATTGTTGAGGGTCCCCTTTGGAACACCGACGTGGATGCGTCCGGACTTGCTGTGCAGCCACCGGAGAACCTCTTTCGATGACGCCTGCGGGTGATCATGGAGATACAGGGCGACTGCTCCGGTCACGTGAGCGGCCGACATCGAGGTCCCGGTAAGTGTCGCGGTCTGGTGGGCAATCGGCGAAAGGGAGACCACCTCGTCACCCGGGGCCAGGATATCGATGACTTTGCCGTGGTTGGAGAACCACGAGAACGCGCCCAGCATATCGTGCGAGCCGACTGTAATGGCCGACTTGGCCTTGGCGGGGGTGACCTTGGAGGCATCCACGCCCTGGTTTCCGGCGGCCACCACGAAGATGACTCCCAACTTGGCGGCGCGATCGATGGCAATGTCGAGTGCGGTGTCCTCGGTGGTGCCGACGACCTCCCCCAGCGACATGTTCACAACCATCGGCGTGTTCGGCTGGGCGGCTTTGCGTTTGGCAATCTCCTCGACTGCAGCGACCACGACGGAGACGTCGGTAGTGCCCTCATCATTGAGGACCTTGAGATTGTGAATCCGCGAACCCGGGGCGATGCCCACCAGGCCGTCGGAATCGTCGATAGCACCGATGATCCCGGCGATGTGGGTGCCGTGACCATCATAGTCGGCCGGGTCGTCCATTCCCGGACGGAAATCGATCGACTCGACAAGTGCCAGGTCGTCATCCGGATCCGAACTGTTGGCTTTCGCGACGCCTGTGTCGAGCACGAACACATCGACCGGAACGGAGCCCGATCCGTTGCCGGACTGGGTGGAGCTGGTTGCCCCGCCTACCATGGCCACACTCCATGGCAGATGCTGCGAGGTTGCCGTCGAGCTGCCACTGCTGACGGGAAACTTCATGCCGAAGTCCGGCTCGAACCAGGAGATTTCCGGGTCGTCCGCCATGGTCCGGAGCAGCTCGATAAAGTCGCTCTGTCCATTCTTCAGCCTTGCGGTGACCGCGTACCCGTCGAAGACTTCTTCGTATTCGAACCGCTCAAGGATCTCGAAGCGTTCGAGCAGCCGGTACCGCTCCACCACGCGGAACCGCTCGACAATTCCGTAGCGCTCCACCAGCTCCTGCGCATTGATCGCGAAGATGAGGTTGAGCTCCTCGCCGTCCTTGCCTGCGGTCTCTCCGCGGGCTTTTTCAAGGAGGTGAGCGTGCCTGAACTTGTCAGGGTCCAGTTCCTGGACTTCACGCGGCGTCTCTGGGCGCTCCTCGACGGCGCTGCCGGTAAAGCTTTCGGAGCAGCCGCCAGCCAGGACTGCGAAGCCGAGAAACAGGAAAAATCTGCGATACATGGAGTAGGGAGGATTGAGAGTGTGGCGCAGGGACAAGCATCCCCACGGTCCCCGTATCGGCAGTTGGCGTGCGGACTTAAGCCCGAAGCAGAGAAAGTTGGCGCTTTTGGGTGGCGGGGTTGTTCGGGGCGGCGCGGCGGCTGTTGGGGGTGCGAGGGGGGCTGCGGGGGGCTGCGGTTGGCGCGGTTGTGGGCGCGTCGGTTGGCGCGGGGACGGCCCTTGGTCGGCCGGGACGGCCGGGCCCCCGTGGCGGGGTTGCGGTCGGGCGTAATGGTGCGGATGTGGAATCGCGGCCCCCGATTACACTTACGGCTCCCGCCGCGGGGCGCCCGAGTGGAATAGGGCCCCGCAGTCGACTTCGGTCCGGGGCCGCGGGGCCTCTACGTGGAAAGCGGCCCCGCTATTTCACTTCGGCCGCTGCTGCGGCGGCCGCTCCGGTTGGCGCAGGCGCCCAAGATGCCGGAGGGCGCGGGCGCGACGGTTGGCGCACCACGGCGCGAGTCGGCCAGGACGGCTGGCCCCCGTAGCATGGCCGGCCCCCGGGCCTGATGACGCGGATGTGGAATCGCGGCCCCCGATTACACTTACGGGTCCCACCGCGGCGCGCCCGAGTGGAATGGGGCCCCGCAGTCGACTTCGGTCCGGGGCCGCGGGGCCTCTACGTGGAAAGCGGCCCCGCTATTCCACTTCGGCCGCTGCGGCGGCGGCCGCTTCGGTTGGCGCAAGCGCCCAAGAGGCCCGGGACGGCATGTGGGCGATGCGGTCCGCGTGCGACGTGCGCTTCAGATGCCGGGAAGGGCGCGGGCGATGCGGTCCGCGTGCGACGCGCGCTTCAGTGGCCGGAGTGCGCGGGCGATGCGGTCCGCGTGCGCGACAGCGCCTCAGCCCAGGCGCCGGCAGCCAAGGCGAGCCTGCGCAGGCCTCAGCGACTCAGCCAGTAGTTCAGCTTGACGATGAACGTGTTTTGCATGTCCTCATCCAGGATGCCGGACAGCTGATCGAAGAAGCTGAACTCCGGATTCGGTGAAAAGCCGCTGCGTCCGTGATTCCAGACAAGGAAAAGCGTCGAGCCGGGGATGTACTCCCATCGGAAGACCAGATTGCTCCGCAGGGAGCGGACTCGGAAGTCGGGATTGGCGAAGTGCCAGGGCGCAACGGGACCCGGGCCGTCGGGGTCCGCCACGAGGCGTCGACCGTCGTCCCGGGATTCAATGGTTGAGCCGGCCGACGCGCCGTATATCAGGAAGTCGTAAGAGCCCGGAGCCGTTAGCTCCTTGAACTCCTGGTAGTCCCCGGTCGAGATAAACGGCTGCGCGTACCACTGGACCGACATGTCTGGCGATAGCGCCACATCCATGCGGATGGTGGCGCTCACCTGATGCTGGTGCAGCTCCGCGTAGAGGTAGCGCGCGCCAAACGTACCCGTGGCGAAGGGATCCGGCCGGGCGGTAACGTATTGCCCGATGGTGCGGACGCGCCTGAAGTTCGGGAACAGCGACACGTTGATGTTGGAAGCTGCACGCCAGGTAAGGCCGCCACCTGAGAACAAACCCCACCCATCAAAGCGGTTTCGCGCGTAGGTGGTCCACAGATGTCCCGAAAGCCGCTTGCGCCCATCGCTGAATCCCACAACGTTCAGGCTCCAATTGGCCGGTAGCAAGGTGTTGGGACCTCCACGTGTACCGGCCGGATTCAGGTTGTCGCTTCGGAGGTTGAAGCTGGCGTTGCTGCCCCAGTAGTTCAGGAATTGCCCGTTCAACCCCAGAAAGGCGCCGCGACCGGTTCGTGTGCCGCCGTAGTTCTGCGAGCGGAAGCCGGTGGCATTGATGCGAAAGGTGCGGAAGACCTTGCCGGGCTCCAGCCAGCGCCGCGTGACGCGGAAGCCGGTGAAGATCTCGTCCACCCCCGTGAGAAACCCAGCGTCGTTGATTTCGAAGCCGGGGGAGTACGCGTAGAAGTCGGCGCCCACCAGCCAGTCTCCCGAAACCTTGTCTATCTGGAACGATGTGGCATAGCCGGTGAGACTCGTGGCGGCGGTGTCCACAGATACGTAGTCCTGGTCCGGGCGCTGGAAGTAGCGCGCAGACGAGCGCTGCAGGCGCGTGATGGCGTCGGGTTCGCCCCGGACAGCGGAGCCGGAAAAGGTGCCGTTCACCACAAAGCGGTTGTCCCCGAATCGGTGAAAGAAGTCGATGCCGCCGGAGTAGGCACTCGACGGCAGAAAGGACAGAGCCGGATCCGCGATGTCGCGATTGACTGCCGTCCCGAGAATGCCGATCGAGGAGGACCCTTCCCGGAAGTCGCGGCGGAGACTTGCCACGGCATAGTTGGATCGTGGCTCCACCACCGCTTCGGTGCGCGTTCCGTCGGCGCGCTGAATGGGGGCGACTTCGCGTCCGGTTACGGCTTCCAGCAGACCAATGGACCAACCGCCAGTCTGTCCGGACAGTTTTGTCGCCGCCAGGATCGAGGTGTTGATGGGGTTGTCGACAAAGCCGCCTGGTTCGAACACAGGTCGGGAGGGCGCGCGACCCACGCGTCTGGAGTAGAACAGCTGAGGCGCGCCGAAGATGAAGCCGCCGCTTCCGGCACCGAACTGAAAGAGGTTGGCTCCTTCAACAAAGAATGGGCGACGTTCCTCAAAAAAGGTCTCGAACACGGTCAGGTTGACTTCGGCCGGGTCGGCTTCCACCTGGCCGAAATCCGGGTTCACCGTTGCGTTCAACGTGAGGTCAGACGTGACACCAAGATTGACGTCGAGGCCGGCCGTGACTGATTGCAGGCTGCCGTCGTTAAACGGGTTATTCGGATTCGCCGTTTGGTCGTGGTCGGTCTTGGCGACGGTGTAGGGGAGGACTTCCAGGCGTCGAGGCGATTGGATGCCCCGCAGGCCGTCCAGATGGCCAAAGTGGGAGGCAAAGCCCTGTTCTTCATTCTCCCACCAGCTCCATGCCGCCCACTCGCTCTTGCGGAAGATCCGGCGGGTGAAGTTGATGCCCCAGGTCTGCTCGTCCGCCCCGGAGAATCGAAGCTGCGAAAACGGGATGCGCATCTCCACCACCCAACCCTGTTGGTCGATGGAGGTCGCCGCCTCCCAGACGGGATCCCAGGAAAAGTCTTCGTTGTCGGAGTCGTTCGTGGCTATGTAGTCCGCTCGCACGCCAGATGGGTTGACCGAGAACCTGAACGCCGTCCGGTGGTCGTGGTACGAGTCGATCGAGACGATGAAGCGATCACTGGCTTCTTCGTTGTCGCGGCGCGCGAGGCGACCCGCGATCCCATCCGGGTCCGAGTCAAGGAGGCGCGCACCCACGTAGAGTGCCTGGTCGTCGTAGGCCACGCGCACTTCGGTTCGTTCGCTGGCCGGATCTCCATCGACCGGAAAATCCTGTCGGAAACCCGTCGCGACCGGGGCAGACGCCCAGACCGCATCGTCCAGCCGGCCGTCCACGCGGGGAGCACCCTGGGCGGCACGGACGGCGGAGATTCGGGGAGGCTCATCGTCGAGCACACCCTGCGCCATCTGGGCCCTGGCGGGCGAGGCCATCAGCAGCAGCGAAAGGGCCGGCAGGACTCTGGAGCGCAGCATGGGTGAACCGATTGGGGAGGAAGCAAGGTGGCCGGGGAAGCCCACATGCAAGAGACACAGGATCCCCGGATACGGTTGCCAATTCCCTACGGAGGGTCCCAGGAACGGGTGCGGGCAGTTTCCGGTGCCCTCGGCGGCACCTCCAACGCCTGCCCCGACGTGGCGGCCGGCTCCCGAGCCGCACGCGCCGAGCCCGTCAGTCCGTGGCCGGCTTCTCCTTCTCGGTCGCCTTCTTCTTCGGCACCGCGAACGGCGTCCACTTCTCGCCCGTCACGTGCTCGTGGATCCAGCGGATCTCCTCGACATCACGCGTACGCTGGTGACGAGGCTCCCGGAAGCCGTGCGGCTCGCGAGGGAATCGGATGTACCGCACCGGCGCGTTGCCTGCATCCCGGATGGCTGCGAAGAACATCATGCTCTGCGGTTCGGTGTCGGTGGTGTCGTTCATGCCGTGCAGGATGAGCGTGGGCGTTCTCACCTTGTGCGCGTGCGTGAGCGGGGAGCGCTCTCTCCAGAACTCCGCATTCTCCCACGGATTGCCCCCCAGGTACCAACGGCTCACGTCAAAGTTGAAGCCGGGTCCGTACTCGGACGTCCAGTCGGACACCATGGCACCGACCGATGCGGCCTTGAAACGATGGGTCTGCGTGATGGTCCATCCGCCCAGAATGCCACCGTAGCTCCAGCCCCGCACAGCCAACCGCGAAGGATCCGCGAGTCCATCGCCAATCATCTTGTCCACGCCGGTCATCAGATCGTGGAAGTTGCCCCCGCCGATGTCGTTCATGTTGCCGCGCAGCAACTCGTCGTCGTACCCGCTGGAGCCGCGCACGTTGGGCATCAACTGTACGTAACCGAGGCCGCCCCAGACGTGGTCGCGGTAGCTCCACCGGTTGGAAAACACTCCGGCGGGGCCTCCGTGGATGTGGAGAAGCAGGGGACCGGCGTCACCGGAATGAACCGGCGGAAGCAGGAGCCGTCCTTCGATTTCGGTGCCGTCCGTGGAGTTCCAGACGACGGTACTCGCGGTAGCCAGAAGCAGGCTGTCCCGTACGAGTGGATTCAGATCGGTGAGGCGGGTCGGAGCCAGCCGATCCGTCGGCGAGCTGTACAGGTCCGGAGGAGTCGATGTGCTCGAGAACCGGTAGACCATGTGACTGCGGTCCTTCGAGAATGCCATGACATCGAGAGAACCGGTGACGTCGCTTACCTGGGTGAGACTGCCGTCCGAAAGCTCCAGCCGGTACAGATTGCGGTTGGTGCGCTGCAGTCCGTTGAAGAGAATGGCCTGCCCATCGGGCGTGAAGACAAAAGCGCCGATGTTGCCGGTGAATGCACCACTGACCATGGTCGTCTCACCGGACTCCATGTCCCGCAGGAAGATCTTTTCGTTCCTGAGATCGAATTCCGTCAGGTGAGCTGCCTGAAAGGCGACCTTGGATCCGTCCGGAGACCAGACAAACGGGCCTTCGGGGGATTCGTTGTCGGTCAGTTTGACCAGGGACGAATCGGCGAGGGTGTACAGGTACATCTCCGCCAGGTGCACGTTGTTGCGCCAGTTCTCCTTGCGACCGGCAAAGATCAGGTGCTTGCCGTCCGGGCTCGGGGATAGCGAAGAAATGCGCAGCGAGTCCCCGGTGAGTTGCTTGAGCGAACCGTCCGCGGCAGACGCCTGCCAGACACTCTGCCAGCGTCCGGCTCGTTGCCCGTTGGCTCCTTCATCCACAAAAATGGCGTCATTGCCGTTCTCGTATTCCTTCTGCTCCTCGGCGGAGCGCGCCCAATTGGATACGAAATACAGGGACTTGCTGTCTGGGGACCATCGGTAGCTGCCCACTGATTCCTTGTGTTTGGTGAGCTGCCGCGCCTCGCCACCCACCGTGCGCAGGACGAAGAGCTGAGACTTCTTGTCCACCGTGCGTTTGAGGGCCAGCAGACTGCCGTCCGGCGAGTACCGAAGATCGCTTCCCCCGTCCTTGCCCAAATACGGGTACGCCGCGCCGGAATCTGCGGGGATGTGGTGCCAGGTCGTGTTGCGCTTGTTCTTGTCCCAGTCGAGTTCGGACACGCTGAACAGCACGCCTTCGCCGTCCGGGGTCATCAGTGCGCCGGAGAGGCCTTTCATGCGCAGGCCGTCGTCTGTGGTCATGGCGCGTTTCTGCGCAGCCGCCGGCAACGCTACGAGACAAACGAGAAGCAGGAGGTGGAAACGGAGCATGGTATCGGGAGGGAATGCCCCCGAATCTACACCGCTTCAACCGCCTGAATCTCCCTCTCAACAAACTGTACGATCTCCCGGAATACCACGGGACTGTAGAGAATGCGGTTGTGCCCCAGTTTCGAGGTGTGCACCAGGCGGGCGTGGGTTTCGCGGGCGATGGCCTCCGCGTCGCTCACGGGCACTATCGCATCCTCGGGATCGTGCAGAAGCAGGGTGGGTACGGCTGCGTCCCGGATGCCGTTGGCAGACGTAAAGCGCTCAATGCGGTCTCCGCCGATCTCCTCGAGGCGCCGATCAATGCGCGTCTTGACGCCGGCAGGCAGCCCGAACAACTGACAGAATCGGCCGCTGACATCCTTGAGTTCATTGGCGCCGGCCACCAGAACAAGTCCTACAACGTTGCGGGCCGGCTCAAGCGTGGGCGCGCCGGCGGCCGCAAGCACGCTCATGGATGCGCCGAATGAGTGCCCCACAAGAACTGTCGGACCGAAACGGTCGGCCAGTTGCACGACCGCGGAGCCGGCCCGGTCGAAGGTCAGCGTAGTCCCGTCCGACTCGCCATGCCCCGGAAAGTCCAGCGCAACTACGCGCAGGCCGGCCTCCCGAAGGGGCTGCACAAACCCGGTCATGTACAGGGCCCGGGACGTCCATCCATGCACGAGTACGACCGTAAGCGGTTCATCGCCGGACTCCCAGACCCACACGGCGAGGCCGTCCATCTCCTCCCGGCGAGCCTGGTCAAGGGTGGCCTGGGCGCGCTCCAGGCGCCGGCCCTCGATGAGGGTGCGTCGGGCACCGATGGGCGTGACGAACAGCCGAAAAGCGACAGCGGCGGCCGCGCGCTCGGAGACGGAGGCCAGCGCGCGCAGCGCAAGCGAAATGGCCCTGCGAAGCGATTCCGGGATCACGCGGCTTCCGCTTCCAGGCGGTCGATGGCCTGGTTGACAAGGCCATAGCCGCGCTGCGTCTCCACCACAGCTCCCAGTTTGCTCAGCATACTGAGCAATCCGAATACGACGCGATTCACAAATACAAAGTGCGGACTGCCGATCACTTCCCGTTCCCGGAACTGCATGGCTTCGGTCCCGATCGCCTTGACCTGCTCGGCAAATTCGGTTCGGCCGAAGTCAAACGAGCCCTCTCGATACGGGGCGACGATGAGTTCTCCCATCTTCAGGAAGAAGGCGAAGATCTTGTCCTGCAGCTCCTGGTCGTGATTCGGATTCAGGATGTCGAGCCTGAAGTACAGCGTTCGCAGCAGGTCCTCGTCACCCTCCAGCTGCGCGCGGAAGACCCGGAGGAAATCGTGCATGAACGCATCCGGCAGGGTTTTCACGCAGCCGAAGTCGATGACACCCAGCCGCCCATCGTCCTGGAACAGGAAGTTGCCGGGATGGAAGTCCGCGTGGATGGTGTTCAGTCCCGAGGCCACCTGACGATGCGAGAAATCGAACAGCAGTTGGCCAAAATGATTCCGGCGTTCCCGGGAGGGGTTCGCCTCCAGAAACGGCTTGATGTGCCGGCCTTCCACGAAGGTCATCGTGAGCACGGATTGCGAACTCAGATCGGGAATCCATCGCGGCGTGACAACCTCGTCATCATTGTACTGCTCCGCGAAGAACTCGATGTTGCGCCCCTCCTGCAGGTAATCCGTTTCCAGCAGCATCATGTCCCGGATCTCTTCGATGAAGGGGTCCACGTTGCCTTTGGCGACTCTGGACGCAATCCCGCGTGCGATGGTGAGATCGGCGTCAATGGTTTCGCGCACATTGGGGTACTGCACCTTGACGGCTACCACGCGGCCGTCATGAAGCGTGGCGCGGTGGACCTGCCCGATGCTTGCGGCGGCCACCGCATTCGGCTCGAAGGATGCGTACAGTTCCTCAACCGGAGCGCCGAGTGCCTTGCGCACGAGCCGACGGACCAGTGCGGCGTTCATGGGCGGCACCGAGTACTGCGCCTGGCTCATGACTTCGATGAACTCGGCCGGAATCAGGCCGGGGTCCATGCTCATGCCCTGCGCAAACTTGAGCGCGGTGCCACGCAGCTTCGACAGCTCCTTGAACATGTCCTGCGCATTCTGCCGGTGCATGTCCCGGCGGGCCTGTTCGCCACCGGCCCCGACTGCAGAACGAGCCATGAAGCGGGCGTAATTGGCCCCAACCTTCAGGCCTGCCTTCGCCGCAATCGCACCCCGTTTGAGCTTGGTCGAAGGGAATTCCTGATCAGCCATTCGCGGTGGGCTCTTCGGAGGGTGGTGTTGGGTCCGAGGGGGCTTCGTCGTCGGTGGCTCCGTCCTTCGACGTGCCGAAGAACCAGTCGCCCACCATCGAAGCGCCCGGGATGTATCCGGCCTCTGCGGCGTAGCGCAAAACGTCCAGGCCGCGCGAAGCGGTCTGATTGGCGGCCAACTCCGCGTAGAACCGAACGAGGCGGTCAAGGAGCGCCGTGGAACGCTCCCGGTCATCGGAATCGTCATCCAGCCAGGCCTGGATCAGCGTGACAAAGGTCTGCACCGTTACAAAGGCGGACGGCGTGCCGGAAAGAACCGCGCGATTGATGCCGGGCACACGATCGATGTCCAGCATCTCGTCCAGCGCCGAGCCAAGGCGGGCGCGGAAGGGGCTGCCCCAGGGTGACGCATATCGATCAAAAGTCGCGGTCGCATATCCGAGATCCTCCTCCAGCAGGTCGAGCATCACGAAGGCGAACGCGCCAAACCGCTCCTCGGGACCGGGCGGCGCCAGTTCAGCGACGGTAGCCAGGCATCGATCTACCAGGAGCGCGTAGTGTCGGACCAGCGGCCCGTCCACGGTACCGAATTCCTCATGTACGGCGTCCACCGGCAGACCGGCAGCGTCGGCAACCTGTTGCAGGCCGGCGGGAAGGCCCTGATCCATATACAGATCGCGGGCGACATCGACGGCAAGGCGGATTTGGTCGGGCGTCATCATATCTGCCGCTGTAGACGGGGCAGTGGCCGGGTTGTTACCAAGTGGTCGGTTAACGGCGTCTGAATAATGGAAGCGGATTGCCAGTGCGACAGTGTACCTTTGGCGGCTTCCAACCCCTCACCGGATCATGAGCTTTTCGACGCTCGACTACGTTGTTTTTGCGGGCTACGCCGCGCTGATCGTCTTTCTCGGTCTCTGGGTCTCCAGGGAAGAGAAAGGCCACGACAAGGACGCGTCAGACTATTTCCTGGCGTCCAAGTCCCTGCCCTGGTGGGCCATCGGCGCTTCGCTCATCGCGTCCAACATCTCGGCCGAACAATTCATCGGCATGTCCGGGTCGGGCTTCCGGCTGGGCCTGGCCATTGCCACCTATGAGTGGATGGCCGCGGTAACGCTGCTGATCGTGGCCTACTTCTTTCTGCCGATCTACCTCAAGAAGGGCATTTTTACGATGCCCCAGTTTCTCGAGGTACGGTTCGACGCCCGGGTACGCACCATCCTGGCCGTGTTCTGGCTGCTGGTCTATGTCTTTGTCAATCTCACGAGCGTGCTCTACCTGGGCGCGTTGGCGATGGAAGGCATCATGGGGGTCAGCCTGTGGACGGGAGTGCTGGGCCTGGCAGCGTTCGCCACACTGTACTCGGTATACGGTGGTCTGAAGGCGGTCGCCTGGACGGACGTGGTTCAGGTCATCTTCCTGGTGGGTGGAGGTCTGCTGACCACCTATCTGGCGCTGGACGCGTTTTCGGGGGGCGAAGGGGCCATCGCCGGATTCTCCAAGCTGCTCGCAGAGGCTGGGGATCGCTTCAACATGATTCTGTTCGAAGGCGAACTGCTGTACACGGACGATGCCGGCGACATGCAGGACGCCTACGACCTGCTGCCGGGGCTCTCGGTGTTGCTGGGGGGCATGTGGATTGCCAACCTGTTCTACTGGGGCTGCAACCAGTACATCATCCAGCGTGCTCTTGCCGCCAAGGACCTCAAGGAGGCCCAGCGCGGTGTGGCCTTCGCCGGCTACCTCAAGATGATCCTGCCGCTGGTTGTCGTGGTGCCCGGGATTGTGGCCTACGCACTGGAGGCTCCCATCACCCGCGGCGACGAGGCCTATCCGTGGCTGCTGAATGCCTACGTGGGCCCCGGTCTGAAGGGCCTCACCTTCGCGGCGCTGATTGCGGCCATCGTCTCGTCGTTGGCGTCCATGATGAACTCCACGGCTACCATCTTCACGATGGACCTGTACCGCAACTACGTGAACGAGGGTGCCAGTCAGCAGCGCCTGGTCTTTATGGGGCGGGTAGCCGCCGTGGTGGCGATCGCGGTCGCAGCGATCATGGCCCCGCAGCTGGCAAGCCTCGACCAGGTGTTCCAGTACATCCAGGAGTACACCGGCTTTGTCAGCCCGGGCGTTCTGGCGGTCTTCATCATGGGTCTGTTCTGGAAAAAGTCGACCGCCAATGCGGCGCTGGTCACTGCCCTGGCTTCGATTCCTCTGTCGTTGACCATGAAGGTGGCCCTGCCCGGCCTGCCCTTTATTGATCGCATGGGAGTGGCCTTCCTGGCCTCCGTCCTGCTGATCGTGCTCATCTCACTCTGGGAGGGCAAAGGCAAGGACAGTGCGAAGAGCATAGAGCTCGACCGCAGCGTGCTGCAGAATGACCCCGTGTTCATTGGCCTTGCGTTCGGCATCCTGGGCATCACGGCGGCCCTCTACATCATCTTCTGGTAGCCGATGCGCAGTGCGGCCTGGATCATACTCCTGTGTGTGACCTCCATGCCGCTCCGTGCGCAGGTCCTGCTGAACGGGGTGGTTTCCGGAAGCGACGATGGCCTGCCGCTGCCCGCGGCGACCGTGCAGGTGGAGGGTCAGGCGCTCGGAACTGTGACCAGCCGGGACGGGCGGTTCACCCTGGCCGTAGCCACGCTTCCGGTAACGCTCCTGGTACGGCACATCGGGTACTCCTCGCGGCGCATCGACGTCGTGGCTGCAGGCCCATTGCGCATCCAACTGGACCCCAGTCCGGTGGAACTGGGAGAATTGGTGGTCTCCGGCGAAGATCCGGCGCTGCCCATCATGCGCCACGTGCTGGCCCGCAAGCAGGCCTGGCGGGACTCGATTTCCACGTCCTATGCGGAAGTGTACTCGCGCTTTCAGCTGTACCGGGAGTTCGACCTCGTCGAGGTGGAGGAGACGATCGGTGCGCACTGGTGGCACGCCGGCCTGGGCGTACGGCAGATCACCCGCGCCCGGCGGGTGCAGCCCGACCGGCCCGAGCAGTTTCTGTATGCCGCGCCGACGCATGTGCCGAACCTGTATGACGACCAGGTCCCCATTGAAGGCACGCGCTTCCTGGGTCCCCTCCACCCGGATGCCCTCGATAATTATCGCTTTCGCCTGACCGGCCAGCGGGCGCAAGACGGACGGCTGATTCACGACATCGCCTACACGCCATTTGGACTGACGGCGGCCGGGTTTGTCGGCACGCTGGCCGTGGAGGACTCAACCTTTGATGTGCTCCTGATCACGGCGAGGCCCACCATTGACCGCATGGGTCCGCCGCCGGTGCTGGACCGGTCGGTGAGGATGGAGCAACACTTTGCTCGACGGGGTATCGCCATGGTGCCCGTCTACTTTGAGGCCAACGGGGCCGTGCGATTCGGCAGGGCCGGGGTACGCTATCCACGAGCCCGGTATCGACAGGTATCCGGGTTGTCCCTGCACGTCACTGGCGTACAACTGCCGGATACGCTGCGCACCTCTGGACGCAGCCTCCGGGATGACCCCGGTATACAGGGTGGCACGTGGCTGTTCTCCTGGAATCCGGGCATGATTCCGTTGACCGATGAGGAGCGTCGCGAGATGGACGGCATGCGATCGAACCGTGGTTTAGGCGCCTACTTTCGACCGGAGGGACTCCTGGCCCAGTACGCGGCCATTCCGATTGCTGAGCGCAGGGAAGAGCCGCCCGAAATCGGCGTTCCGGATCCCGTCTGGTTCAAGCCCTGGGTATGGTTCAACCGGGTCGACGGATGGCACATTGGGCTCAGGCCGGAGGTGCCGCTCACCCGCAGCGTCACATTGCGCCCGGGACTGGCCTTCGCCGAAGCGCCTGACGAAGTACGCTGGACGGCTGCTGCCCACTATGACGAAGGTCCCTGGTCGGGCTCATTCGGCGCAGAGCGGCTCACCGGAATCGTGGGGGTAGGCAAGCACCCGGATCGTTTTCTGACGGGTCTGGCGGCGTACGCCGGCTGGGACGACTATTTCGACTATTACGATCGGGCGCGGCGCTGGGCCACGCTGGGATTCAGTCGCCGCATCTCATGGGAAGTGACCGCATCGCACGAGGAACACCGGTCGGTGCCCAAGCAGGACGACTACGAAGGCTGGCTCAAACGCAACGTGCAGCGTGCGAATCCGCCAATTGACGAAGGCACCCTGGCCGCGCTCTCGGCGCGACTTGGGCTGGGCGAGCCGGACCGAGACGCACGGCGCCTGACCGGTCATCTGGATCTGCAGGGCGAGGTCGCGAGCGAGGGCATGCTGGGCTCTGACTTCGGCTTCAGTCGGTGGCAGGGAGCGGCTTCGCTTCAGGTGCCGACGCTGATGCGCCGGAGGGCCGTGCCGGCGATGCTGCGGCTTGACGTAGTCGCGGGCGGAGGGTCAGCAGGCGTGCCCGTTCAGCGCCGGGGGGTGCTGGATGTGGCTACTGGTCCCGTTGCTGGAGAGGTGGCGTTTCGAAGTCGCCATGACGCTCGACTCGTCGCCCGCCGCTGGGCCGCGCTGTTCTGGCAGCACGACTTCGGGTCCGCGATCGCCGAACGCATGGGCTTCGGTGAGACCAACCTCGGCATTGTGGTCTTTGGAGCGCACGGAACGGCGTGGCACGGCAGCACCACGCGTCGGGATGAAATCGGAATCGCGTGGTCGAAGCCGTTCAATCTACCGTTCCGCATAAACCTGGCGACCGACCTGCGGGAATGGAGTCCCCTGGTGACCCTGGAGTACTACGGCGTTGCCCGGCGGCTGCTGGGTCGCTAGGTGTCGATGTTGCGCTTTCGCACCAGAAACAGTCCTTCCCGGCGACTGGTCACCACCAGCGTGCCGGAACCGAAATACGGATAGCTGCTCCAGGTGCCGTTGAACCCGGCCTTGTCGTTGCCATAGGGCGTGGTGTCGAAGTGTCCGACCTCGACGGGATTCTCCGGGTCGCTGATGTCGACAATGCGTAGTCCGCTGGCATTGTTGGTCTGGTACATCAGGTTGCCGTCCACATACAGATTGTGGTCCGTCGCGTTGGTGGGTCCGAAGAACTCTCCGATCATCTGGGGGTCATCCAGATCCGTGAGGTCCCAGATCAGGGTGCGCGTTCGGTCCACCAGGCCGGAGAGCTCATCGCCCTCATCATTCTGGTAGAAATACCGCTGGTCATCCGTGAACCACCCCTGGTGCACGTAGGCGTAGTTCGGATATGTGGCCTGGCTCACGGCGACGGGATTGTCCTTGTCGGAGACGTCGGAGATGGACAGCGCAGCCCCGTTGGAACTGACGCAGATTTCCTGGCCGCGATGATCGGAATCCGGCCCCTGATAGCTGACGCACTGCGCATCGTGAGTGGCGCCGCCGCCACCGCTGTTTGTGCCGGAGTGCGTGAAGCAACCGACGAAGGTCGGATTGGCGGGGTCTCGAATGTCGATCATGTGCAGGCCGCCGCCGCACGTCTCGCCGCCGGAGCTGTTGCCTACGGTATAGGCATAGCCCGTGTCTTCATTGATCACAATGTTGTGCGCCGACGCGATCCCGTCATAAAACGCCGTCGGCTCGAACGTCACCGGGATGTCCGCCAGGTCGCGTAGCTGTCGCAGGTCCAGCACCTGCATGCCGTGCTGGCCCGCACCGTCTGCCACGATAAAAGCATGATCCCGGTAGACCTTGATGTCGCGCCAGGTCGAGCCCGGTGAGCCTTCAGTCCGGGGCAGCGTGCCGAGATAGACCGGGCCGGTCGGGCTGGACACGTCGACCACCGCCATGGCCTCCATGTGTCCCACCAGGGCGTATTCCTTGCCCGTCTCCGGGTCGGTCCAGCCCCAGATGTCGTTCAGGCGAACGCCACGATTGATTTCCATGTCCTCGTTGGGGAGGAAGGCCAGCAGGTCGACCCGGTTACAGGAGTAGGGTCCGGCGGCTCCGTCCGAACACTCCACCTCGGCGCCGGCGACTGCGGGCACGGCATCGACGGCGTTGTAGAGCACGTCGCTGACGGCCCAGCCGTCACCGCCGCGGCGATAGACGAAGGCCGTACCCTCGCCATACGCATCTCCGGCCGCACCCACCGCAAGGAAGTCGCCGGAGGCCGCGAAACCTGCGCCAAAGGACGGCCTGCCGCTGAGTCCGCTTTCCTGCAGGATTTCGATGGGTCCGCTCTCATCCCAGCGCATCAATTGGCCGCCTCCCGACGCCCAGGGCGCACCAATCCATACCGCCCGACCGTCCACCTGCACCGACGATCCGAACTGGGAGCGTTCACCAAACGACTCCGGTGCTTCGATCATGACATCCGATTGCCACTCTCCGTCCCGCCAGAAGTAGGTGTGCACGCGCTCCGCAGCGGGGGCACCGATGGCCAGGCGGCCTTCCTGGAGATGCACGGAGCTCCCGAATCGGCCCGGCATGTCGCCTTCCCAGATGACCGTGCCCGCGGGGTTCATGCTGACCCCGGACCACTCGAATACAGCGACCTTGGCGGCGCCCGGAGACGAGGCGGCCAGGCGATTGCCGTCGGGAGAGAGCGCTGACCCGAACCGCGCATCGTCCCCGTCATCCCTCAGGGTGGCGACGGCCACCCATTCTCCGGAGTTGTATACAAAAACGTGAACCTGCCCGGCGCCGTCTGAAGCGCGCGGCGCTCCTACAACGATGGCCTCTTCCACGATGGCCACCGAACTCGCAAAACCGGTCGCGCCGTTGGCGGAGGGAGCATCCAGCGTTGCGGCCTGGCTGTACAGCCCATCGGACCCCCGCCGGAAAATGTATACGCGGCCGTTGCCGTCGGACGCTGCCGAGGCGCCCACGACCAGCAGATCACCGTGTGCCGAGACAGCCGAACCAAAGCGGTCTCCGACCTGCCCGTCCGCGGCCATCACGGATTGCACGATCTGCCAGGCTCCGTCCCCCTGCTGCTTGACGATGTGGACCTGGCCCGGCTCGTGAAAGCCGGATGCCTCGGAGATGTACAACGTGTTCTGGTGCAGCAAAACCGAGCCACCGAAGGCGGCGAACGGATCCGCAGAGACGCCGGAAGCAGATACAAGAACCAGAGAAAGGAGAGCGGCCTGAAAACGCATGGTCGGCTGGGGTGGTGGACTGCCAAGATAACAGAACCTGAAATCGTCGGAACGCCCCGAGCGGTGGCCGGGGAGCGCCGTGCTTCGAGTGCATGAAGCCCATCGCCCGGACCCCCCTTGCCGGATTCCTGCGCGGCGCGGTTAATTGGCGGCCCACCCGAGTGCTGCCATGTACCGAATACTCCCTCTCCTCCTCGTTCTGTCTCCCCTGGCCGTTCAGGCGCAGGATGCGGATTCCACCGCTGCCGAAGCGGATACCACCTGGTTCGCAGAGAAGGCGGATTTGCCCCTGAACGCGGCCCGCACCCTCTCATACACGGCCAGCGAAGGATCCTGGATCTCAGTGGATGTAAGTCCGGACGGCAGCCGCATCGTCTTCGACTTTCTGGGAGACCTGTTTCTGCTCCCGATCGCTGGGGGCACCGCCGACACGCTGACGACCGGCATGGCCTTCGACGCACAGCCGCGGTTCAGCCCGGACGGGACGGAGGTGCTGTTCATCTCAGACCGCAGCGGTAGTGACAATGTCTGGATCATCGAGGTCGAGACCGGCGAGACCCGTGCGCTGACCACCAGCAAGTCCAATCCCATGCACAGTCCGGCATGGTCTCCGGACGGGGACTATGTGGTCTATTCCAAGGGTGAGGGACGCTTTGGGGTGTCGAAGCTGTGGATGGCGCACAAGGACGGCGGGTCCGGCACCAAGCTCATCGACAGTCCGAACAATCTGCGCACGTCGGGCGCGGCGTTTACACCGGATGGCCGGCAGATCTGGTACGCCCGGGGCACCAACACCTGGAACTACAACGCGTCGATGCCGCAGTACCAGCTGGCATACTACGACCGCGAGACCGGTGAGCAGTTCACGCGCACCAGCCGCTACGGCTCGGCCATGCGCCCGACCCTTTCACCGGACGGGCGATGGCTCGTATATGCGTCCCGGCATGAGGAGCAGACGGGGCTTGTGCGACGGGACCTGCGCACGGGCGACGAGATGTGGCTGGTCTACCCCGTGCAGCGGGACGATCAGGAGTCGGTGGCCAGCCGTGACGTGATGCCCGGCATGGCATTCATGCCGGACTCGCAGTCGCTGATTGCGACCTGGGAGGGCAAGCTCTGGCGGCAGCCGATCGACGGAAGTGCGGCAACCGAGATCCCTTTTGAGGTCGCCGTCAATCTCGAGGTCGGACCGGAAGTGGAGTTCGAGTATGCGATCGAAGACACGCCCACCTTCACGGTGCGCGAGATCCGCGATGCGGTGCCGAGTCCGGACGGCGCGCGACTGGCTTTCACGGCGCTCGACCGGTTGTACGTGATGGACTATCCGGACGGCACGCCGCAGCGCCTCACCGAAGCGGACGAAACCGAGGCGTTCCCGACCTGGTCTCCGGACGGGCAGTGGGTCGCGTATGCCACCTGGGACGGCGAAGCGGGACATCTCAAGCGGGTGCGTTCGAACGGCCGCGGGGATGCCGAGCAGCTGACCCTGAACTCGGGACTGTACCAGCTTCCGGCCTACAACAACGATGGCAGCCGCATTGTGGCGGTGCGGGGCCCGGCGCGGGCGTATCGCGAGTCTACGGGGCCGTTTGCCCCGGGTGCGGTGGATGACCTTGTCTGGATTCCGGGCGATGGGGGGGCGGTGACTGAGATCGCCCCGTCGCGCGGCCGCACGGCACCACACTTTGTACAGGGTTCGGACCGGATTTACCTCTACGCGGGCTCGCGGGGCGTCGTGTCCATCCGATACGACGGCACCGACGAAAAGGAGCACGTCAAGGTGGCGGGCAACCGTCGGCCTGGTGCTACCCAGCCCAACCGGGCGTCCTGGATCAAGCTGGCGCCTCGCGGCGACCAGGCGCTGGCCCAGGTGAACGATGACCTCTATGTGGTGACGGTACCGATGATCGGCGGCACGACACCGGACATCTCGGTTTCGAATCCGGCCAATGCCGCATTCCCTGCACGAAAGCTGACCGAGATCGGCAGTCAATTCCCCGCCTGGCAGTCGGACGGCAATACGGTGCACTGGGGTATCGGCAACGCGCACTTCATCTTTGATCTGGTTGAGGCGGATCGCATCGACGAGATCATTGCGGCGGAGAAGAAAGCAAAGGCGGATGCGGCCGCGGATTCCAGCGCGGCGGCAGGAGACGGTGCCGTGGTGGCAGACTCAACCGGTGCAGCGCCGGAGGTGGCCGCAGACAGCACGAGCGCATCGCCCGAAACCAAGCCCTACAAGGCCGTCGAGCACCGCATTCAGATTGAGGCCGAACGGGATACGCCCCGGGGCTCGGTGATCCTTTCCGGCGCGCGCATCATCACCATGAATGGCGATGAGGTGCTGGAGTCCGCAGACATTCTGATCGAGAACAACCGTATCGCCGGCGTGGGGTCCGGGTTCACGGCGGACCGGGTTATCGATGTGTCCGGCCATACAATTGTGCCGGGATTTGTCGACGTGCATGCGCACATGTGGCCCGCCTGGAATCTGCACAAGCCGCAGGACTGGCAGTACCTGGCCAACCTCGCGTACGGCGTGACGACCACGCGGGACCCGCAGACCTCATCGACCGATGTCATTACCTACGGAGACCAGGTGACGGCCGGCATGATGATCGGACCGCGGGTGTATTCCACCGGGCCCGGCATCTTCGGGGACTACGTGGAGGACGGCATTCGCGACCTGGCCCACGCCCGGGACATCATGAAGCGGTACTCGGAGTATTACGATACCAAGACCATCAAGATGTACATGGCGGGCAACCGCCAGCAGCGGCAGTGGGTGCTGATTGCCGCCAAGGAGTATGGCATCATGCCGACCACCGAGGGTGGCCTGGACATGAAGTACAACCTGACCATGGTGATCGACGGGTATCCCGGGCAGGAGCACTCGTATCCCGTGTATCCGCTGTACGAGGATGTGGTGCGGCTGACGGCATTCACCCGCATGGCCTACACGCCGACGCTGCTGGTGGCCTACGGCGGGCCGTTCGGCGAGAACTGGTTCTACACGCGCGAGAATCCGCACGATGACGAGAAGCTGGCCCGATTCACGCCGCATGAGGTGCTGGATCAGTCTACGCGGCGTCGCAGCGAAGGCTGGTTTCGGGACGAGGAGTACATCCACTCGAGGCATGCGGAGGTTGCTGACGAGATCCTCAAGGCAGGCGGTCGGGTGGCCGTGGGTTCGCACGGGCAGCTTCAGGGTCTTGGCTACCATTGGGAGCTGTGGGCGACGGCCTCAGGCGGCATGACGGCGCACAATGCACTCCGTACCGCCACCATTCTCGGGGCCGAGGCCATCGGGCTGGCGGGAGACCTGGGGTCAATCGAGGCCGGCAAGCTGGCGGACCTGGTGATCCTTCGCGACAACCCGCTCGATGACATCCGGAATACGAACAGCATCCGATACGTGATGATGAACGGGCGACTGTACGACGGCGATTCGCTGGCCGAAGTGTGGCCTCGCGAGCGCCCGACAGAACTGCCGGCCCAGCGCACCCCGGACATGCGGTAATCCTTGGATTCACTGACGCAGATAGCCCTGGGAGCGGCGGTCGGCGAGGCCGCCGTAGGGCGCGAGGCGGGCGGGCGCGGGGCGGCCTGGGGCGCGGCGCTGGGCACGCTGCCGGATCTGGACATCCTGGCGTATCCGTTCCTCGATTCGGTGGGGGAGCTGGCGTTCCACCGGGGACTGACGCACTCCCTGGTCTTTGCTGTAGTCATGGCCCCGCTGGTGGGGACGTTCCTCGCACGGCTCCACAGGGCTTTCGAGGTGCCGAGGTGGCGATGGCGCTGGATGGTGTTCTGGGTAATCGGCACCCATATCCTGCTGGACAGCTTCACGGTGTACGGCACGCAGGTGTTCTGGCCGGTCACGGACTATCCGCTGGCGTTCAACAGCCTGTTCATCATCGATCCGCTGTACACGATCCCGCTTGCGATGGGGGTGGTGTTCGCCCTGTTCCTGCGGCGCGGGTCTTCGCGGCGTGCCCACGCAAACCAGCTCGGGTTGCTGGTCAGCACGTTGTATGTGCTCTGGTCCCTCGTGGCGAAAGGCGTGGCGTACGATGCCCTGAATCGCGGCTGGGCGGCGGCCGGTCTGGAGCCCGAGCGCACCATGACCAATGCCACGCCTCTGAATACGATCATGTGGATGGGTATTGCCCAGCAGGACGACAGCCTGCATGTAGGGCTCTTCAGCCTGCTGGACAGCGCGCCGCCGGACAGCTTCCTGGTTATTCCGATGCGGTCCGAGCTGGTCCGGCCGGTTGCCGAAGAGCGGGCCGTACGTCGTGTGCTGGGCTTTTCGAAAGGGTGGTACTCGGCGTTTGAGCGAGACGGTGCCCTGGTGATCGACGACTACCGCTTCGGAAGATCGGACGGTTGGTTGGGGGACAGCGGCTCTCCCATTTTCCGTTTCGTGATGGAGCCGGGTGATTGCGGGGACACCTGGTGCAGTTTCTATCAGGCCCGGCCCATGCTGGGATCACTGGGCGCGGTCTGGGACCGCATGTGGGGTCAGTAGGGCGTTTCTGTTCCGCGCGGGAGGCCGTATCGTGCAGCCTCACCAGGCTTCACCCGCCATGAAACGTCTGCTGCTCGGATCGCTCCTTTCTGCGATCGCCCTCATGATTTGGGGATTCGTGTTCTGGGCCGGAGGCGGCGCGGCGATGGGCTTTTCAAGTCTGGACGTCGAGGCCGAGCAGGCAGTAATGTCGGCGCTGGCGGAGCACATTCCGGAGACCGGTGCCTATGTGCTGCCGGACCCGGAGACGACGAGCCTGGAGGAATGGACGGCACGCCATCTGGCCGGTCCGCTCGCATTCCTGCATGTGACACGGGCGGGCACCGATCCGATGTCGCCACGCGTATACGTGCTGGGCTTCCTGCATATGTTCATCGTGTCGTTCCTGATCGGGCTGGGCATGATCCGGGTGCTGTCCCCATCGACCTCCTACATCCGGCGCATCGGGTTCGGCGGCGCGGTGGGCGTTGTGGTTGCCTTCTGGTCCAATCTCAGCGACCCGATCTGGTTCTATGAGCCGTGGCCGTACCACCTGACGACCTCGCTCTACGACCTCGTTTCGTTCCTGATCATCGGCGCCGTGCTCGGCAAGATCGTGCGTCCGTGAACCGGTCTGTGTGCTTCCTGCTTGCGCTCTGGGCAGCGGGCAGCACGGTAGCCGCCCAGCCCTACCGGGATGTGGCTCTGGAGGCCGGATTGGGTGCCATCCTGCGAGCATCCGGTGCGGCGGTGGCGGACATCGACCTGGACGGTGACCTGGACCTATATGTGGTATCGCCGGAGGAGCGCGTGGAGGGTGATCCGACCACCTACAACCACCTCTTCCGCAATCTGGGCGATGGCACCTTCGAGAATATCACCGCAGGCTCGGGCATCGAGCCCTTTGACGGTGGGTATCGACGGGGCCAGCAGGGCAACCGATTCGGTGTCGCCTGGGGCGATTACGACGGGGACCGGCTGCCGGACCTCTTTCTCGCGCGGGTAGGCCCGGAGCGGCTGTACCGAAATCGCGGGGACGGCACGTTTGAAGACGTGACCGTGCAGGCGGGCGTGTTCGGGCGCGACGACACCGCGAATGACGTCGCCGGAGCGTGGACGGATCTGGACGGCGACGGCGACCTGGATCTGTACGTTTCGGCCTGGATTGGCCCGAACCGCTATTACCGGAATGAGGGCGACGGCACCTTCACCGAGATGGCCGCTGAGCTGGGCATCGTGGACGGTGGCTTTACGTGGGGCGTGCTGCCGTGGGATGTTGACGAGGACGGCCGGTTGGATCTGTACGTCGTGAACGACTTCGGACCCAATCGCCTGTATGTCCAGCAGACGGACGGCACCTTCCTGGAGGACACGGACGCGTGGGCGGTGGGTGACCCCGGCAACGGAATGGGCGTGGCCTTGGCCGACGTGAACGATGACGGCCGCGGCGACATCTACGTCACCAATATCTACGACCGTCAGCCGAATCCGCTGTATGTACGACACGGGCAGCAGTACATCGATCGCGCCTCAGATTACGGCGTGCAGGACGCCGGGTGGGCCTGGGGGGTGGAGTTCTTCGACGCAGACCACGACGGCGACCTGGACCTCTATGTCGTCAACGGCTTCCCGACCGACCCCGCTACCAACCGCTTCTTTGAGCGCGATGGCGCGGGCTTCACGGATGTGTCGATGGGCTCCGGAACCGATGGCGCGCCTGAGGCGAGGGCGCTGGTGGTGTTCGACCGCGAAGGGGACGGGGACCTGGATCTGTTTGTCGGCAATTTTCGCGCGCCGTCGGTGCTGCTGGACCGGGACGATCCCGCGGGCAACTGGATTGGGTTTGATCTGGACCAGCCGGGCATGAACCGCTGGGCGGTCGGGGCTGAAATCCTGCTGGAGTCCGGCGGGCGCACCATGCGGCGTTACCTGGACGGCATGGACATGCTCGGCCAGAGCCTGGTGCCGGCACACTTCGGGCTTGGTTCCTCTGAGACTGCGGAGCGGGTCGAAGTGCACTGGCCTGACGGTGTGGTAGAGGTGTGGCTTGGGCTCGAGGCGGGGCGCTATCACACGTTGGTGCGGGGCACTTCCACGGCTGTCGAGACACCGCCGGATGCATCTGGGGACGCCGCGCCGTGGCCCAATCCGGCCGCCGGGTGGGTCACCGTGCCGGCGCGAGAGGGTGCGGTGGAGATCTATGACGTGTTGGGACGGCGCAGAGCCCATCGCCCGTTGGACGCCCGGGGACGGGTCAGTCTGGAAGGCATGCCGCCCGGGGTGCTCTTCCTCCGCACGGCGCGCGGCGCCATCTTTTCCGTGATGCATACCCCTGAATTCCGATGACGCTGCTTACGCTGCTTCTGGTACTGGCCGGCAACCCGAATGAGGTGGAGATTCCGCGAGTGGAGGGCTCGCAGATTGTGCTGGACGGGGTCCTGGACGATGCGGTCTGGCAGCAGGCCACGCTGCTCACCGGCTTCATGCAGTACCAGCCTGTCGATGGGCGGCCGGCGATGGACTCGACCCACGTGTATGTCTGGTACGAAGCGACGGCCATTCACTTTGGAATCCGAGCATATGAGGTGCACAGCGAGGTGAGGGCCACGCTCGCTGACCGGGACAAGATTGACGGCGACGATCATGTGCTGCTTGTCCTGGATACGTACAACGACCGCAGGCAGGCCGTGGGCATCGCGGTCAACCCGCTCGGGCAGCAGGCGGATGGCATTCTGCGTGATGCCCAGCAGGGCGGCTTCTTCCGAGGAGGTGGGCAGCCGTTCAACATGGATCTGAGTCCGGATTTTGTGTTTCAGTCCGCCGGGCGCGAAACGGACTTCGGCTATGAAGTGGAGATCACGGTGCCGTTCAAGAGCCTGCGCTTCCAGCCGTCGGTGACCCAGACGTGGGGGTTCAATGTGGTGCGCAACGTGGCGCACTCGGGGTATTCAACGGCGTGGACGGAGGTACGGCAGAACAATGCGTCGTTCCTGGGGCAGTCCGGGCAGCTGAGTGACCTTACGGACCTGCGCAGGGGCATTGTGTTGGATGTAAGCCCTGAGATCACTGGTTCCCTCACGCGCGCGGCCGGGGATTCTCCCTGGGACGGCAATGCGCGGGATCCCCTGGGCGTGAACGTGCGATGGGGCGTGACGAACAACCTGACCCTCAACGGCACGGTGAACCCGGATTTCTCGCAAGTCGAGGCGGATGTAGCGCAGATTCAGACGGACCCGCGGCGCGCGCTCTTCTTCCCGGAGAAGCGGCCGTTCTTTCTGGACGGCATCGAGCAGTTCCAGGGGCCGACGAATCTCATTTACACCCGGCGCATTGCGAATCCCCTGACCGCCGTGAAGCTGACCGGCAAGACGGGGGCGACGAATGTGGGCGTGCTGTCGGCGGTGGACAATACCGAGCTGTACCTGGGCGACCTGGAGGCACGGTACTTCAATGCCGTGCGGTTGTCGCGCGATCTGAGCGGGCAGAACACCATCGGCGGAACCTACACCGACAAGATTGACGGCGACCGCTGGAATCGGGTGGGTGCTGTGGACGGCAGGCTGGTGTCGGGCATCTATTCGGCGACGTGGCAGGTGGCAGGAAGTCTGACGGGCGATGGGTCCGAGACGGTGGGGGCGCCCATGTGGACCTGGCAGTCGTCGGCTACCGGACGCAAGTATGCTGCGTCCTTTTCCACGACGGGGTTCCACCCGGACTTCAACGCCGAGTCGGGATTCCTCCAGCGCATCGGCATTGCGACCGCCACGTTCAGCCCACGGCGCACGTGGTATGGACAGGAGGGTGCTCTGGTCGAGCGGTTCACGTTCGGGCTGACGTTTGACGGCACCTGGGATTATGACCGGTTCACGCGGGGCACCGGGCCGAATGACCGCAAGCTGCATTTCAATACGGCCTACAGTTTTCGAGGTGGCTGGAGCGGCGGCACGAGTGTCTTCTACGAGTCCTTCAAGTATCCGGAGGAGCTGTACACCGGGTACTTCGTGGCGCCGGCCTCGCCCGGTGGGCAGCCGACACCGTATGTGGGTGTGGACCGGCTGATCAATCTGGGGTTCTGGAGTACGCTGGGCACGCCGCAGTGGAAGAAGTTCTCCGGGTTTGTCTTTTTGGTGGGTGGCCGGGACGACAACTTCTTTGAGTGGGCCTCCGCGGACATCTTCTTTGTGAACGGCAGCCTGAACTGGAATCCGACAGACCAGATCAGGGTGAACCTGCTGTACAACCACCAGCAGTTCATCCGGGTGACGGACCGGTCCAACGTGGGGCTGCGGCGGGTGCCGCGGCTAAAGGTGGAGTATCAGGCTACGCCGTCGCTCTTTGTGCGCGTGGTGGGGCAGTACGACTCGAATTTTGTCGATGAGCTGCGAGACGACTCCCGGACCAATCGGCCGATTGTGGTGCGGAATTCGGACGGTACGTTCTCGGGGATTCCGGAGCGGCGGTCGAATTTTTTCCGGTTCGACTGGCTGTTTTCGTATCGGCCCACGCCGGGTACCGTGGTGTTTCTGGGGTATGGGTCCAGTTTGACGGAGCCGCAGACGTACCGGTTTTCGGACTTCACCCGGCTGAATGACGGGTTCTTCTTGAAGCTGAGCTATCGGTATCGGGTCTGAGGTGTGCGTCCCCGGAGGGGGGCGTGCTTGCGGCCGGTTGGCGTGTGGGGACGCCGCTGAGCGACATTTTTCTGGCATATGTCTAATGTGTGTGCAAGCTATGACAGAATGATGTCATAGGTGTCTCTGTATCCTTGGATCGTAACTCAAGAGGCACCCACCATGCACGCCGTTTCCATCAACCCCACCGTTGCTTCGCTGACCCGCCAGGCCGCCGTCGTGGCACCGTCCCCGGCTGTTGACCGGGCACCCGCACGTCGGCAACGTCACCCGCCCACCGCGAGGCTGTTTGTTCACAGCCTGCGGCGCGCGCTGCGATCCACCACGGACATGCAGCTGGCGGCGACGACGCACACACCGATGGGGCCGGTGCCGGCAGAGGTGGTCCTCGAGGGTCGGTCGCGGCGGATAGCGGTGCTCGTGGGGGAGGCCGCAAGCGAGCGCGAGGTGCTGCTGCTGGTGTACGGGGGTTTCGACGCCGTTTACCGGGTGTCCGAGGGGGATGCCCGGCAGCAGTACCTCGCCGCCGTGACCTTGCTGGAGGCGGCCGAGCCTACGCTGTTCAAACAGGGGCATGCCCGGGTGGCTGCGATGGCGTCAGTGCGTCATGTGCACATGGGGCGGACTACGCTGGCGGCTGAGGGCTGGGACGGATGCATCCGCGCAACCTTGCATCGGCGGCGGATCAACCGGCCGGGAGAATGGGCTGCGCAGTTTGAGCTTTCCCTCGCTGCTCCTGCGGTTTGAGGTTGTGCCGGGGGTCGGCGTTGTGCCGGGGGTCGGCGCGAAGGGTCCCCGGAGGTAGGGGCTTGTGGGGCGTTGGCTGGGAGTTACCGATCGGGTGGTAGAGCCCAACACCTCCGCGGACCCTCCGCGCCGACCCTTCGGGCCGGCGGTCAGGGGTTGGCTGGGAGGGTGGTCGGGAAGGCTCAGCCCTTGTGTGGCTGGGGAGGAGTGGCCGTTGGGAGCGTAGTCTCGACTGTCTCGGCGGGGCTCGGCGTGCCGGCCCTTCGGGCGGCGGCGGGGGTTGGCTGGGAGGCGTTGGCGGGAAGGGTCAGCCTTGGTGTTGCTGGGGAGGAGTGGCCGTTTGTAGCGGAGTGTCGACTGTCTCCGGGGACCTGGGCGGGCCGGCCCTTCGGGCGGCGGCCGGGGGTGGGTGACGGCGGTCTGGCCTGCGGCGAACGGGTGCGGAGTCGGGGGCTTATTCGGCGGACTCGAAGACTCGAACTGGGAAACCTCGGCTCACGAATGTGATGCCTTGCGCGCTGGCGGTTGAGATCATGACGGCCTCGACCACGGGGGCGCTGACGGAATCTTCGGCGCGCCACTCGACAAGGAAGTTGGCGCCCACTCCGGCGGTTCGGTCACTCTCGTCAACAACAAAAGCCCGGGAGGAGAGCGGGCCCAGGACAATGGGCTCTGTAGCGTAGTCCCTGACGAGCGCGCCGTTGTCGTCGTAGTAGCCGATGTGGTTGACGGTGATCGAATACTCGGGGTCTGAGTTGCGCACCGACAATGTGACTGCGAGATCGATCTGGCGGGAGGCGTTCCGGTGGAAGATGTGCGAGTACGCGGGCACGTACATCAGCTCGCCGCCGGCGTGCCGGATTGAGATGGCCTTGACAGTCTCGCCGCCGATGACCACGGCGCCAGGCGGCACGGCGGTCGAGTCTGCGACCTGGCTTGCCGGCTCAACCGGGCCACAGGCGACTGTGAGCATGGCTACGAGGGCAAGGGTGATCTTCCGCATGAGTCTCTCATCGTTGCTTCCTGGACAACCCGCATGTGCACGGGTTGTGCCGGGAGCCGGTTGTGCGTTCCGGGCTCAAGCAGCTAGGCGGGGTCGTCGTCCCGGATCGATTTCGATAGGTCCAGGTTGGGGGTGCCCCCGCAGCGATCGGCAGTGTACTCGTGCCAGGCGGCGATGGAGGGGCCCTTCAGACTGTCACCCCAGTCCCTGAAGCGAGAGAAGGAGGCGGCCGAGCCGAATCGACACTCACGGGCGGCAACGACCAAACTGTTCATCACGGCAAACCTGAGCCACCGTGGCTCCGCGCCGACTTGGTCCAACTGCTCGTACAGCGAGTCGAGCGATTGCCAACTCTCGTCACCGGATCGGGACCACTCCCTCAGAATCATCGCAGGGTGGTCCGGCGCCATGGGTTCCTGAGCCGTGTACAAGCTCCGAACATTGTCGGCGTACCGTACCGTTCCGCGCAGGCCGTCCACAATCTCTTCGGTGTAAGCCGCGGAGGCAGTAAGCACGGCAATCAAGAGGCAGGCCAGGCGCATCATATTCGGACGGTGCAGTTCACCTGCGGTATCGGCTGCAGAGCGGCAGGCCTCAATTCCGTCCTCCGCGCATGTTTGCGGGTCGGCGGTCGAGTCGGCTGCGGTCGGTCCGAAGGCCCCGGCCCGCTCCTGCGGCTCGGAGGTCCGTCCGCTCGCGCATCGCCCGTCGCGCGGGGCCGGGTGGAAAACCAGGGGCCGATCCCACGTTCACGCCCCGTTCGGGCGCCTATGCAGGTGGGATATGGGGGCGCTATTCCATGTGCACCCCCAGTTCGGCGCCACGAAATGTGGAAAACAGGCCCGCATTCCCATGTTGACGCCCCGCCGGAGACGCGTGAGCACCGCCCAGCGCTTCACCATCCGCCAGCCCCGCGCTCTCCGTCACGATTCACGATCCGCCAGCCCCGCGCAACCCCAACGGCGGAGGGCCAAAGGCCCAACCGCCAAAACCGCACCCGCCAGGAACACCTCCCCACAACGGTTGGCAGCGTGTCGAAAGGGGTTCGCAGGGGTATTTGACCCCTTCGCCCCCGGCGGTTACTCCACCTCAGGTTCGGGGGCGCCACCCCTGCGCACCCCTTTCGACACGCCAGAGCACAACCCCAAAGGAAGCTATTCCGCAGCCCCGTCTCCGGAGACGGGACGCGCCTCGACCTCAACCTCTTTGGACCCTGCCGTAGCCAGCATTCCTGCAATGTCGATGCCTGTAGTCGCCTTCAGGCTTTCCAGCAATGCCGGCGTCGATCCCGCGATCTGGTTGAACACCGCGGGCACGCCCTTGCCGGATCCGCCGGTACCGGAGTCGACCACGGTGATCTTGTCGATCTTGAGGTTGTCGACCGTCTTGATGACCTCTTTCAGGATGTCGGGCAGCATCTGGATCAGGAACAGGCGCTCGGCATCACTACCGGCGTTCTTCCAGAGCTCCAGCTTCTGCTTCAGTACCTCGACTTCGGCCTGGCCGTCCTCGAAGATCCTGGCGGCGTTGCCCTTGGCGATCTCTTCCTTCGCCTGCCGTTCGGCCTCGGCCTTGACGACGATCTCGGCCTTCTGCCGCTTTTCAGCCAGCTGGATTTCCTGTTCGGCCAGCTCCTGTTCGGCCCTGGCGCGGGCGACTTCTGCAGCAACATTGACCTTGGCCTCCTCGGCCTCTGCTTCGGCGGCGAGCTGCGCCTTCAGGATGCGCACCTTGTTCTGGGCGGAGACAATGGCCTCATCGGCCTTGGCCTCGGCCAGTTTGGCCTGCTCGCGACGATCGGCTTCCACCACTTCCGCAGCGGCGATGATGTTGGCCGTGCTCTGGCGTCCGATGGCGTCCAGGTAACCCCGGTCGTCATCCACGTTCTGGATCTTGAGCGTGTCCAGCTGCAGGCCAAGCGCCCCGAGGTCGTTATCCGCCTCATCAAGCAGCACCTTGGCAAACTTCAGCCGGTCCTCGTTGACCTCCTCCGGGGTCAGGGATGCCAGCACGCCACGCAGGTTGCCCTCGAGCGTTTCCTTGGCGATGAGCTGGATCTCGTCCAGCGGCTTTCCGAGCAGGCGCTCCACGGCATTGTTGAGCTCCGGCTCCTGCGAGGCAATCTTGATGTTGGCGATCGCCTGCACCTTCAGCGGAATGCCTCCCTTGGAGTAGGCATTGGACACGGTCAGGTCAATCGGGATCGTGTTCAGGAACAGGCGATCCACTTTTTCGATGATCGGGACTCGGAAGCCGCGGCCACCACGGATCACCCGGTATCCGACCTTGCTGCCGTCGGTCAGCTGCCGCTGACGGCCGGAGAAGATCAGGACCTCGTTCGGCTGGCAAATCTTCAGGTTCGCGCGCACAAAACCCAGGACGGACAGACCGCCCAGAATGATCGCGCCGGCTACAATGAAGGTGAAGGGATCCATTGTTGTATCTCCGTGCCCAAGGAAGGCACTACTGGTTCAGTTGGGCTTTACCACCTCCGCTACGCGGCCGTCCATGCGGACTACCACGACCTCATCACCGGGCTTGAAGGCCTCGATGGTCTCAAGATCCAGCGATCTGGCAGGCAGCTGCAGTCGCTGGCCTTTCGCCTCCAGGGTGATCTTGCCGTTCTCCGCTCCGGTGAAGGGCAGGACAACCTTGGCGGTGCGTCCCTTGTAGTCTCGCACGCCCACCGTGGATGACACCTGTTCGTAGGCAAACTTCTTGATGACGTAATTGCCACCAAGGCCTACGGTGAGTCCGACGAGGATCGACGTTATCAGCGTCAGAGGCTCCCCTTCGCCCACAAGGCCCAAACCGAAACCGGTTAGGCCGAAAAACGCGGCGAACAGGAACAGGGCCCGCAGGGAAAACAGGTCCACGAGGCCTACACCGGACCCCGTCTCAGAGTCCATGCCGATCTCGAACTCGGTGTCGGCTTCCAGATCAAACTCGGCATCCACATCGGCATCGGCGTCGAAGTCACCTTCGTGATCCGCGCCGAAAATCGACAGGAGGACAAAAAAGCCTCCTACGATGAGGCTGATGAGATAGACCGAATCCATAGGGAGGGGGATAAGTCCCAATACGGATCCATGATATACGCAGTTGCGGCCGTTGGCAACGCACGCACCGTGTTCATGGGTTGTCCACGGAGATTGTGCGATGAGCGGATACTGCACGGAGCCGCTCCTGCCAAAACACGAGGGGGCGGCGACCAAACGGTCACCGCCCCCTCAATCTGGCCGATCAGAGTCGCGGTTCAGGCGAGAACAGGCTCAACCGGGGTCACGGCTGCCACGTCTTCCTCACCGGATCGGATGCGATAGACCTTTTCTACCGGCAGGACGAACACTTTGCCGTCCCCCACATCGCCCGTACGAGCTGCCTGCAGGATGGCGTCGATGGTCTTGTCGACGTAAGGGTCCGAGACCCCGATGTCGAGCATGACCTTGTCGGTCAGTTCCATGCGCACGGTGGTGCCGCGATAGGTCTCTTCCTCCTCGCGCTCGCCGCCGTGCCCACGAACACGGGATACGGTGAGGCCGCGCACGTCGATCTGGAACAAGGCGAGCAGCACGTCGCTGAGCTTTTCGGGGCGGACAATGGCTTTGATCAGTTTCATGCGTTCACCGTAGCAAGTTTGGTGGCGGGAGCTTCGATGACAGGCAGGTCCTGGTCGTGCACGAGAATGGCGCCCTCGCCGTCCGTGTACGCCTCCTCACCGTGGTGGGCCACATCCAGGCCACGGCCTTCGGCTCGTTTTCCGGTGCGGATCGGCAGCACGAGGCCTACCAGTTTCAGGATGATGAACGTGCCCGCTGCGCTGTAAGCGAACACGATTACGATCGAGAGAGCCTGGATGCCAAACTGGGCGATGTTGCCGAAGAGGGCACCGTCCACTCCACCGTTCCACGCCGCCTGGGCGAACACGCCGGTGAGCAGTGCGCCGACAATTCCGCCAACGCCGTGGGCAGCAAAGACATCCAGAGAGTCGTCAAGCCTGGTGCGGGCGCGCCATACGATGGCGAAGTAGCACGGCAGGGCTGCCAGGGCGCCGATCGCGAGGCTCGAGACCGGCGAAACGAATCCTGCGGCCGGAGTGACCGCCACCAGGCCGACCACGATCGCCGTAGCGGCACCAACGGCAGTCACTTTGCCTGTACGAACCATGTCGAGGCCAATCCAGGCCACCAGAGCCGCCGCTGGAGCGAGCATGGTATTGACAAAGGCCAACACGGCGAGTCCGTCTGCAGCCAGGGCGGATCCGGCGTTAAACCCGAACCATCCAAACCAAAGCAGGCCAGAGCCGAGCAGCACAAAAGGCACATGATGAGGCAGCAGGGCCTGGCGACCATAGTCCTCGCGGGGGCCGAGCATCATGGCAGCCACGACCGCCGCGGCGGCCGCATTCACGTGCACCACTGCTCCGCCGGCAAAGTCCAGAGCGCCCATCTCACCAATGAAGCCGCCTCCCCATACCCAATGGCACACCGGAGCGTAAACCAGCAGGCCCCAAAGTGCGATGAACACGGTGTAGGAGGTGAAGCGCATGCGCTCTACAACGGCGCCGGAAATGAGGGCTGCAGTGATGATGTAAAAAGTGCCCTGGAAGGCCATGAACAGCAGATGTGGAATGCTGCCGTTGGCCTCGAGACCGACGCCGTTCAGAAAGGCCATGGACAGGTCGCCGATGAACCAGTTGCCTTCTCCGAAGGCCAGGGAGTAGCCGGCAACCACCCAGAGGACGGCCGCGACGCCCATCGCCACGAAGCTCATCATCATGGTGTTCAAGGCGTTCTTGGAGCGCACCAGACCGCCATAGAAGAAGGCAAGCGCAGGCGTCATGAGCAGAACCAGTGCGGCGGCGACGAGGAGAAACGCCGTATCCGCTTTGCTGATGGCCGAGTCCTGGAAGGCCGCCAGCATGTCTGGGTCCACGGAAAGGAAGGAAAGAAGCATGGGAGGTTTATTTATTTAGTCCCTGTGGCTTGCCAAGATTAATCATTCAGGTTAAAAGTTGGAAGTTGTTTCCAATGCACGGAAGCGCTTTTGTGGCAGGCAGCCTATGACAATTTGATGTCATACCCCCTCCGTACATTCTCGTATCAAGCAACGAGAGAGAGCATGAGTCAGGATTTGAAGCGACTCGCGGACCCGTTTGACCTTCATGACTTGCGATGGAAGCCGATCGGGATGTCGGAAGACCGAAAGAAGGCACGCGTGGCACCGTTCATTTCCAATCGAGCCATCATGGACCGTCTGGATGCGGCATGTGGCCCCGAGAATTGGCGCAACGAATACCGCGAGGGCCCGGCGGGAGGCGTGCTGTGCGGTATCGGAATCCGGGTTGCGCGCGATGGGGCTCCGGCCGAGTGGGTGACCAAGTGGGACGGGGCTGAAAACACCGAAATCCAGCCTGTGAAAGGTGGATTGAGCGCATCCATGAGACGGTGCGCAGTGCAGTGGGGGATTGGTCGCTACCTCTACCGCATGCCGGTCATCTGGGCGCCCGTGGACGAGAAAGGACGAATGACCGCCCGACCTGAGGTGCCGAAAGAGTTTCATCCCGTGACGGTTCGGCCGATCGAGACCGGGAAGGAAGCGGCCTGAAGCCGGTGCGGCCGGGGCAAGCCGCGGGTCTGGACAGGGTGCGCATTTCTCCCCTGTCTTCGCGGCCCAACGGTCCTGGCGCTACCGCGACCGGGGGCGGACCGCTACACGGAAGCGCTAGTTTTCGGGCATGCGACCCGTATGCCTACCTGCGCTATTCGTTTTCGGACTGCTCGCCACCGCCTGCGACAGCGCACCCGGGCCGGAGGGGTCCGACTTCAACCTCATCGTAGCCGTCGGCGACACCCTTCGCGAGGCCCGCGTCCGGGTCCCTGCCGGATTGACGGCATCTCAACCGGCGCATTTGCTGATCGCGCTGCACGGCTCCAACGATACGGGCCCCAACTTCAAGGCCGGTTCCAAACTGGATGAGGCAGGTACGGACGACATGATCATTGCATACCCCACGGCCGCGAAGGGCAACTGGGCTGAGGGGTGCAACTGCAACATTGCGGACCGGCTCCAGATCGACGACCTCGGCTTCATGTCGGCTCTGATAGACTCGATTTCTACCGTTTACAACATCAGCCGTGAGCGCACCTATGCGATGGGGTTCTCACAGGGCGGGTTGTTCGCGTACAGGCTCGGCTGTGTCATGGGTCGGGACTTTACTGCCGTTGCGGCCGTGTCGGCGCCGATGTCAAAACCCTTGTCCGAGTCCTGCAGCCCGGGGACGGCCGCCTCCGTGCTCACGCTGCACGGTCGGGAGGATCGTGTGCTGCCGTGGACCGGCAGCGACAATGGCGCGTGGAGTCTGCTGTCTGCTCCGGAGACTACACTGTTTTGGTCCCATGCCCTGCAGTGTGACCGGCCCGCAACCGAAGAAACAGTCACGTCCGGAGATGCGCGCCTCAAGTCGACCCGGTACCAGGGATGTCGAGGCGGGACGCGGGTCACCTTGTTGGAGATGCCCGAGGGTGAGCACGCCTGGTACACGCGCGATCCCGACGGTCGCGACCTGGTCATGGACTTCTTCCTGCGGCGCTGAGCTGGGCGCCGTATTGGCCCGCGCGCGGTAGTGGAGTGGAATCCGCCCGTGGTATTACACTCGGGGTGTGAGGCGGCGCCGCCGCGGAGTGGAATCCGCCCGTGGTATTACACTCGGGGGTCGGGCGGCGCCGGCGCGAAGTGGAATCTGCCCCCCACATTACACTTGGGGATGAGGCGACCCGGGCGCCGAGTGGAGTCCGCCCCGGGCATTACACTCCGGGGAGAGCCGGCGCCGAGAGGCGGGGTGACACCGGTGCTTAATGGAATCCGCCCCCTTCATTACACCCGCGTATGAGCCAGCCCGGCCGCGGAGTGGAAACCGCCCCCCACATTACACTCGGAGGTCGGGCGGCGCCGGCCGCGGAGTGGAATCCGCCCCCCGCATTGCACTCGGGGATGAGGCGGCGCGGCCGCTTAGTGGAATCCGCCCCCTTCATTACACTCGGACCAGTGCCCGCGCAGCCGCCCCCAAGACAGACGACAACCCTCAGCCGATCGACGCCAGCAGATCCGCCACGCCGAAACCGAGAAAGGTGCCGACCGCGTAGCCGAGGGATCCGACCAGGATGCCGGGGAGCACCAGATCCTCGCGCCCCAGGCTTCGCGCCACGGCCAGGGCCGAGGCTCCGCCTCCAACGTTGGCCTGAGACGCCACGGCCGCAATGTCCGGGTCAATGCCGAGTGCCCTGGCACCGAGAAAGGTGGTCAGCCCATGGATGACCACTGCAATGACCGTAAAGATCAGCAGGGCCACGCCCAGCGAGCCCATCTCGGCCATGGCTCCGACATCGCAGAATGCGCCGATCACGGCCAGGAAGAGGTAGACCGCGAACATGCCCAGCGTGCGCACACCACGCAGCTTGCGGATGGCTGGCACCTGAGCCAGCGCCAGCGCGATCACGGTGAGATAAATCGCCGACGGGATGGCCGGAATCCAGGCTTCCAGCACCTCGGAAGCCCAGACGGACAGCAGGCCCAAACCGAGCGTGAGGCCCATGTCCATCGGATGCAGTGATTCCGTGTCGGACTCGATGCCGAGCGGATCCGAGTCGGTAGCCACCCCATCGCCCGCGGCAGGGTCAGCCTTCCAGAAGCGGTACAGGAACCGCGGCAGGGCCAAGGTGGCGATCATCCAGAGCGTGGTCACGATGTTGTCCACCACAATCGACCCTGCGTACAGCACGCCGTCGCGCACGACATCGTACTCGAGAGCGACTGTGTTGAAGTTGACACTTCCGCCGGTGTAGGTGCCTGTGAACATGCCACCGATTGCGGCGAACTCGGGACCGATGCGGGCCGGACCGTCTATCACCCACATGGCGATCAGGACACCAAGCGCGGTGCCGAGTGAACCGAGCAGGAACAGACCGATCATGCTGGCACCGGCCTTCAGCACGTCCCGCAGGTTGACCGGGATCAGCAACAGGAAAATGGCCAGCGGCGCCACGTAGGCAAAGATGCCGTCGTAGACCGCCACGGGCGCTTCGGCGGTGGACCCGGCGGGCACCAGCCCGATGTTTGCCGCCAGGGCGGTGACCAGAATCACCAGCAGGGCGGTGCCGATATGCCGGAAAAAGGTGCGACGAACCAGCCACTCGCTGAGCACGACAAACAGGCACAGCGCGGCCGCTATGAATACCGGGTCCGTCACGGTCGCAGGACCCGGCCGTTCAGGGATCCCGACCGTACCCCGTGCTCCTGGATGGCCTCGCCCGCCAGAAACACGTGCACCACACCTTCCGGCTCTGCGTGCGGGTCAAACGAGGTGGCGTGATCTCGAATACGCTCGAGATCGATCACCGCCAGATCCGCCACAAATCCCTCGCGAACCTGACCGCGATCCTTCAGGCCGAGCAGCATGGCAGGCAGCGACGTTGAGCTGCGCACGGCATCGGCGACCGAGAGGGCCTGCCGATCCATGGCATAACGACGGATCTTGCGCGGGAAGGTGCCCCAGTAGCGTGGGTGCACCCGCCCGTCCGTCTTGAGTGCGATGCCGGCATCAGACGCTGTCGCTACCCAGTCCTTGCCTGCGTATCGGTCCACGTCCTGCTCATCCATCGAGAAGCCGCGCAAGCGCACCCCGCCCCGACGGCCAGGATCACCGTTGAGCTGCAACCAGAGCGCTGCCCCCACCGGGTCTTGTCCTACCTCGACGGCAATATCACGCAGGGAGCGGCCTTCAAGCGTGGAATCGGGTGCATCAAGCACTACCACGCGGTCGGCCCCGCCCCGTCGGCGTATCTCGTGAAAGATGTCGAGGCGAAGCCGAGCTGCGACGCCCGGATCGCTCAGAAGCCCACGCACGTGCCTTGCGTAGTCCGGTCGCTCATCGCCCTCCTCGCGCGAGGCAAATGCCCATCGCGGAAGCAACACGGTGCTGCCATCGGACCCGCTGGTCGTGTAGGGGTACTGGTCGGCAAATACCTGCACGCCGCGGTCCCGGGCCGCCTGAATCAACTGCACCGCCGCTGCTGACGAGCCCCAATAGTGCGCGCCCTTGGCTTTGATGTGGCTTGCGACGACCCGTCCTCCCGTGCGCTCCCCGATCTCGATGGTCTCCAGGACGGCATCGATCAGAGTCGGTGGACCGGAGGAGTCCACCGAGGGCCAGAACCACATGGGGTCTGCGCCTTCGGAGCGTTGATGGGAGATGTAGACACCATCGAACTCCTCGACGACCTCCATGAGGGCCACCACCTCATCGACCGCAGACCAGCGGCCAGGCACGTACTCGAGTCCTGCGGACATACCGGCTGCGCCGGCCTCCATCGCCCGCCGCACAATGGCCTGCATTTGAGCAGTTTCGGACTGGGTGGAAGGCCGCCGGAAATCGTCCGCCATCACGGCTGCCCGCACGCTTCCGTGCCCGATCATCAGCACGGCGTTTATCCCGATGCCGGACTCCTCGTAGGTCTGGCGCTGGGCGGCCAGATCAACAGGAGAGCGCCCATCCTGGTTGATGGCGACGGTCGTAATGCCCTGCGCCACCAGGTTGGGGGCAGCCCGGCGGGCCGCATCGGGCGAGTCAAATCCCTGCTCCTCCCAAGCCACGTCAGCGGCATGGGAGTGCATGTCCACGATGCCCGGCAGGACATAAAGGCCGGTGACGTCCACACGGTGGTCCGCCTGAGCCCCCGAGAGGTCACCTACGGCTGCAATGCGCCCATCGCGCACCCCCACATCGGCCCGAAACCAAGGATTTCCGGTGCCATCCAGCACGTGGCCGCCGGCCAGAACCAGATCAAAGTCCGCGTTTGGAGCCCCGCCGCCGGACAGCAGCAGGAAGACCACGGGCAGCAGGAGGTGTGCGAAGTGACGGGTCATGGCTGGCGCCAAGTATCGGGTCTATGACGGCCCGGGGGCAACCGCATGCATCGCGCCTCCCGTTGCCAGCGTGTAGTTTCGCTCTGCCCACTCAGACGAGTTCGAATGATCAGATCCACAGGAACGGTCCTGCTAATTGCCGCCCTCGCACTGCCCGCGGCGGGTCAAGACGCCGTGGTGCTGTCCCGTATGCAGGCTCCGCAGCTGGACGGCGTCATTGATGCTGACGAATGGCAGGCCGTCACCCCGTTTCCGGTCGTGCAGTACCAGCCGGAATTCATGGCCGAGCCTTCCGAGCGCACCGAGATCCGGGTAGGGTATGACGAGGAGTACCTGTATGTGGGCGCGGCCCTGTTCGACTCAGATCCCGGCGGCATTCGCGCCAACACCCTGTACCGGGATCGCTACTCGGGAGACGACACCTTCGGTCTGGTGCTCGACACCTTCAACGACAACGAGAACGCACTCTGGTTCTTCACCACGCCCAACGGGGTGCGCACCGACATGGCCGTCGCGAACGATGCGGAAGGCGGCCCGGGTGGACGAGGAGGATTCGGCAGCATGAATACCAGTTGGAACACGTACTGGGACGTGGCGACCACGCGTGACGAAACGGGCTGGTTCGCGGAGATGCGTATCCCGTATTCCAGTTTGGGCTTCCTGGACGAGGGCGGAATTGTGCGAATGGGCCTGATCACCTATCGATTCATTGCCCGCAAGAACGAACGGCACATCTTCCCGGCGATTGATCCTGCGTTTCGTATGGGATTCGCCAAACCCAGTCAGGCACAGACAGTCATTCTGGAGGATGTGCAGAGTCGCACACCGGTCTACATCACGCCCTACGTAACGGCCGGGGCAGGCCGCGCGAGCGTGCTCAACGCGCCGGGCACCGCCTACGATTTCCAGAACGATTACACCCGGGAGATCGGGCTGGACATGAAGCAGTCCCTGGGATCCAATCTGACGCTGGATCTGACCGTGAACACGGACTTCGCCCAGGTCGAGGCCGACGACCAGCAGGTGAACCTGACCCGCTTCTCGCTCTTCTTCCCGGAGAAGCGCCAGTTCTTCCAGGAGCGAGCCGGCATTTTCGAGTTTTCCACCGGTAGCCAGGACAGGCTCTTCCACACCCGCTCGATTGGCTTGTCTCGATTTGGTCCGGTGCGTCTGCTTGGAGGCGGTCGATTGGTGGGGCGCATCGGCGGCTGGGACGTGGGCCTGATCGAAATGCAGACCGCCAGGGAGACCTTTCAGGTGGACGGCGAGCCTGTTACCGTTCCCAGCGAGAATTTCGGCGTGCTGCGTCTCCGGAGGCGGGTACTGAACGATTACTCCTCGACGGGTGGCATTCTGACAAGCCGCATCGACGAAAACGGCGGCTACAACGTCACCTACGGACTGGACGGCACCCTGCGGTGGCACGGTGACGACTACGCGACGCTCCAGTTTGCGCAAACACTGGCAGAAGGCGTGGACTTTCGCTTCGCGGATGCAGCGCTGGCCCGCATATGGCTGGAACGCAGGCGCCAGGAGGGCTTCACCTACGTCGGCGGAATCACCTACGGAGGTGGCACCTACGACCCCGGCGTCGGATTCTATACGCGCACCAACTACTACTCGCCCCGCGCCGGCGTCGGTTATGGGTGGTTTCCACAGGGCGACTCTCCCGTTCGCCGGGTTTCCACGTTTGCGGTGTACCGGCCGTACTACCGCCGTGAAGATCACTCCATCGAATCCCGCGTCATCCAGACCCGCAACTCGCTCGAGCTGAAATCGGGACACAACCTGTCGCTGTCCGGGAGTTGGGAATTGGAAGATCTCAGGCGCGGCCTCGCCTTTCCAGAGGACACCGAAGTCCCGGCCGGCCGGTACGAGTTCGTGACCGGATCGCTCAGTGCGCGCCTGCCCCCGGGCGGATTTGTGCGCGGCAATGCCGAACTCGGCTACGGGACCTTTTTTGACGGCACCCGGCTGGAGGCCAGCCTTTCACCCAGCATCAATCCGTCCAAGCATTTGGAGCTGGAGGCCACCTACGAGTACAACAAGGTCGACTTCGGCCCCCGGGACCAGTCGTTCGATGTGCATTTGGCTCGCCTGCGCGCTCAGGTAGGTTTCAACACCAAACTGTCGATCAACGGCTTCGTGCAGCTCAACTCCTCGGCCGACCTCGTAACGACCAACGCCCGGTTCCGCTACAACATGCGCGAAGGAAACGATCTGTGGGTTGTGTACAACGAGGGCCTGAATCTGGACCGTGAGCGCCTGGCGCCGTTTCTCCCGATCTCCGGTGGACGCACGCTGCTGGTGAAGTACACCTACACCTTCATTCGGTAGGGTCTTCCGGGCGGCGGGCCGCAGCCCTTGCCAGCGACATCGGCAAAATGGCGCCTTCCAGGATGGCGCCCGTCAGGTCCGCGCCAGCAAGGTCGGCCTGGGACAAGTCTGCGCCGGTCAGAATGGCCCTGCGAAGAAGGGCACCTTCCAGGTGGGCTCCGGCCAGGCGCGCACCGTGCAGCACGGCCTCCGTGAGACGTGCACCAGACAGATCCGCGCCCCGCAGATCGCCTTCCGTCAGGGTGGCGAAGCTGAGTTCACAACCCGCCATGACCGCTGCCTGAAACTGAGCCCCGGACAGGTCTGCTCCGGTGAGTGTTGCGCCAGACAGGTCAGCTTCGGAGAAGTCGGCGCCCGCCAGGTCTGCCACGGCGAACGAAGTCCCGGCGAGGTCACTACCCCGAAGCGCCGCCCCCTCCAGAGACAGGCCACTCAGGTCGGCCCCCGAAAGGTCCGGCCTCTCATGGGAGTTGGTCCCGCGCCACGCATTAAATGCGGTGACACCAGATCGAATCAGCTCTACATGCCGCGCATCGGCCATAAGGAAAAGGTCTTGACGCTTACTTCAGAATCCTGGGAGGTGGTCGATTACACACGAGTCAACCACCCCCCAAAGGTATGTCACTCATCATTTCCTTCGCGTCCGGCGGCCTCGTGGTCACCGTCTGCCTGGTAGGAGGGGTGTTTTCGATTTTCAAGGCCGCTGGATGGGGTCGAAAGTCGAATGCCCCACAGGCCGAGAACGAGAACGAAGCCGGGAGCGGGAGCCCGACTGCTGCCAAGACCTCTGAAGACGAATCATCCGCGCCGAAAGCGGAGGCGCCCGTGGCGTACACACGGCCCGAGCCAGTCCGCGAAGATCGTGCTCCTGCTGCGCCTCCGGCCACGCAGACGCCTCGCGAACGCCCGGTCGCACCGGTCGCGACGGAGCGGAGCGTTGCTCCTGCCCCCCGCAGAAATATCGCCGAAGACCTGGAAGCTCTCCGCATCCTGGTAGCTGAGGACAACCCGATCAACCGCAAGGTGATGCAGTTGCTTCTGAGGCGGCTGGGCTACGAAGCCGACATTGCCGTCGACGGCCAGCAGGCTGTGGAAATGGCCACGGCCAAGGTCTACGATGCCATTCTCATGGACCTTCACATGCCCCGCATGGGCGGAATCGAAGCCACGGAGGCCATCGTCACCCGACTGGATCCTGCACCCCGCGTTGTCGCAGTGACGGCGGACGTTACCCAGCAGGCCAAAGAGGAGTGCCAGCGCGTCGGCATGGCGGCCTACCTGACCAAGCCGGTCGATTCCAATCTCCTGCTCCACGAATTGAAACAGGCTGAAGCCCACCGCCTCACCGGCTGATCCATGCGAAAGTCTGCGATCATCCCCTCTCGGATCGCGCCGCTGCTGATTGCCTGCTGCCTGAGTACCGAGGCGTACGCCCAGCAGCACCTGCTGGAGTCGTTCTCCCTGGGCGATGGGCTCCCGCAGTCGCAGATCTGGGACATCGAGCAGGACCATCAGGACTTCATGTGGTTCGCCACATACGGAGGGGGAGTAGCCCGCTTCGACGGCCAGGAGTTCAAGGTCTACACCACGGATGACGGACTGCTGTCCAACAGCGTCTACGGGGTGCACGAGGACCGCCGGGGGACCAAATGGTTTGCCACCCGCGCCGGCGTGAACCGGCTTGAAGGAAGCCGGGTGACCACCGTGCCTGGCACCGGCGAAGGCAACAAGGTGTTCGACATCGTCACCGACCAGGCCGACCGCATCTGGGCCGCCACGGAGAGGGGCGCATTCATCTTCCGGGACAGCGTGTTTGTTCGCGTCGGGCCCATGAAATCAGCGTCGGTGAGCGCCGTGCATGCCGGGAGTGACGGCGTGGTATGGTTCGGCACCTACGATCAGGGACTGTACCGGCTGAAGGACGAGAAATGGACTCGATACACGGCCGCAGATGGTTTGTCCGCGGGGGCCGTGCTGACAGTCGAAGAGGTTGCTGACGGCACACTCTGGGTAGGAACCGAAGAGGGAGCCTCACGCCTGCAAGGTGACACGTTTGTCACCTATACCTCAGCTCACGGGCTGGCGACCGACCGGGTGTATGCCATTTTGCAGGACCACCTGGGCGTGACCTGGTTTGGCACCGGGCGCGGTGTGACTCGGTTCGACGGTAGCGTGTTCGAGCCCCTGAAAGATCGGGCGCTGCAGTCGGTGCCGGTCTGGAGCCTCGGGATCGATCACGAGCAGAACGTCTACATCGGCACCTCCGGCCGGGGCGTCTTCTTCTACACGCATTCGCCGTTCACCCACCTGGACGGCATTTCAGCGTTTGACGGTCGCACCGTCTGGAACGTCACGCAGGATCCCGAAGGGCACTACTGGTTCGGCCTGGAGGGCGGCCTCAAGCGCTTCGACGGAGAAACGCTCGAACAGCTGCCGCTGGACGATTCGTTGTTTCGGGGCCGCAGCGTGCGCGTGGTGACCGTGGATCAGGGCGGCACCGTCTGGATAGGCTCTTCGCGCGGAATCTGGCGCTGGGACGGGTCCGAGTTCCACGAGGTTCATGCCTCTTCGGGGGAGTCGGTCACCGGAGTTCGAGCCATCCGCGAAGGCCCCGGTGGACGCCTCTGGGCGGCCACTGTGGGCAGCGGCGCGTTCGAGCTTCAGGGCTCCTCGTTCAGAAGGATCGGTGGTCTCGAGGAGACGGAGATCTATGATGTGCTCGAGGCCTCGGACGGGAGCGTCTGGTTCATGGGAGGATCGGGCCTGACCGTCATGCAGGGAGAGGCATTCACCCGGCTCGCTGCAGCCTCCGGGTTGAGCCACGAACTGACGGTAGCTGCGGTGGAAGACCGTTTTGCACGCGTCTGGGTTGGCACATACGGCGGCGGAGTCAGCGTGCTTCAGGAGCCGCTGGGCACTGACCGGGAGCCCGTATTCGACGTGATCAACGAAATGCACGGGCTGACGGACGATGGGGTGCTGTTCATGGCCATCGGTCCGAACGATGGTCTCTGGATCGGCACCAACCGTGGACTCAGCAGACTCGACCTCGCGGCGTACCACGCCTCCGGAGAGATCGTGCTGCGCCGATACGGGCAATACGAAGGCTTCATTGGAGTCGAGGCCAATTTGCATGCGGCGTTTCGCGATGCGCAGGATGCCATGTGGTTTGGTCACGTCGAAGGGGTTTCCCGGTTCGCGCCGGACGCCGTTGAGTCCCCGGCAGGCATCCCGACCACCCAGTTGACGGGGGTGCGACTGTTCATGGAAGACCCGGGATGGAACTCCCTCGGACTGCGAACCGATCCGGCGACGGGCCTGCCGGCGCACCTCAGGCTGGGCCCCAAGCAGAACCACCTGACTTTTGACTTTGTAGGCCTCAGTTACCGGGCCGCTGAACGCGTGCGGTATCGCCATCGGCTTGAAGGGTTTGATGACGACTGGAGCCCGGCACACCCGGAGAAGTTGGCCACGTATTCGAACCTGCTTCCCGGAGCGTACACGTTCCGCGTGCAGTCGTCTGTGGACGGCACCAACTGGAGTCCGGAGACACGGGCGTTCGGATTCAGCATTTTACCCCCTTTCTGGCGCCAGTGGTGGTTCGTCCTGCTCTGCCTGAGTACGGTTCTGGGTGGTCTCTACGTGCTGATCGACATGCGAACCCGGGCCATGCGCAAGCGGCAGAAGCACCTTGAAGACACCGTTTCGGATCGAACGGCCGCGCTCATCGATGCGCGTGAGGACGCACTGCGCGCCCTGCAGGTCAAGGGCCAGTTCCTGGCCAACATGAGCCACGAGATCCGCACTCCCATGAATGGCGTGCTGGGCTTTGCGAGCCTGCTGTCGGACTCGGAGTTGGACAAGGAGCAGCGCGAATACGTGGAGGTGATCCAGTCTTCGGGCGATGCGCTCCTGATGATCATTAACGACATCCTGGATTATTCGAAGATCGAGGCCGGCAAGACGCACATCGAATCGAGTCCATTCTCGGGCCGCAAGGTCGTGGAGAGGGTGCTCGATCTTCTGTCGGCCAGAGCGACGGAGAAAGGCATCGAGCTCGTCGGCGACGTTGCGCCGGATCTGCCGCCCCTCCTCGTTGGCGACGAGACGAGACTCCAGCAGGTGCTGGTGAATCTGGTAGCCAACGCTGTCAAGTTCACGTCGGAGGGGCAGGTCGTGGCCAGCGCCGGGATCGTAGAGACCACGGCAACCGAGGTGGCCGTGCGCTTCCAGGTAGCAGACTCCGGCATCGGTATCCCTGCAGATCGACTGGAAAGCCTGTTCGCGCCGTTCACCCAGGCAGATACCTCGACCACCCGCAAATATGGCGGAACGGGCCTTGGGCTGGCGATTTCGGACCGACTGTGCACCCTGATGGGCGGCGATCTTCAGGTTGAATCCGAGTTGGGGCACGGCTCAAAGTTCCATTTCACGCTTCGGCTGCCCATCGCCCAGCCCGAGCACCCGGATCCGGCTGATGAGCCGAACGGGCTCGCGGGCCGCAAGGTCCTGCTGGCGGTGTCGAACGCGTTCGGAGCGGCGGCCCTGAGCGATCAGCTGCAGTACTGGGGCGCGCAGGCAGATGTCCGGCTCGATGGGGTTTCGGCGGGTGAGGCCATGGACTCGGCGTCCTATGATCTGACCATTCTGGATGCAGACCTGGTTGATGCCGCGAAGGTCCGTTCACGACTCCGATGCACGACATCCGGCGCCGTGCTGACACCGTGCATCGTTCTGCACGCCATCGGCAAACGCGCGCACTTCAGCGAATGCGTGGAGGAGATTGCCAAGCCCGTGAAGCGCGGTGCGCTACACGAGGCTGTGCAAACCGGGATCTACAGGGCGAAGCGTTCTGAGACCGGAAACCGGGAGGACTCGGAGGGTCCGGCTCGTCCGCTGGACATCCTCGTCGCCGAAGACAATCCTACCAATCGCATGCTCATCGCGCGGCTGCTGGAGCGCATGGGTCACCGTCCGGATGTCGTGGAAGACGGTGCGATGGCAGTGGACGCCGTACACCACAAGCACTACGACATCGTGCTGATGGATGTGCAGATGCCGCTCGTGGATGGACTGACGGCATGTCGCGAAATCAGAAGCCAGCTGCCGCCGGAAGTGTGTCCGCCGGTCGTCGCGCTCACCGCGGCAGTGCTCCCTGAGGACCGCAAGAACTGTGAGGCTGCAGGCATGGCAGACATCGTAGCCAAGCCTCTGACGGTCAAGGATCTTCAGGCGGCGTTTGCGAAGGTCTTGCCTGAAGAGCGCAAGGATCGCGGTCCGGTTCGACCGACGCGCAAGGGCTCCCCGGACGAGCGGCGGCGCGGCGAGGCTCGGGCCTGAGCTACTCGCAAAAAGAAAGCCCACCAGCGAGAGCCGGCGGGCTTGTGTGGAGCTAAGGAGATTCGAACTCCTGACCTCTTGAATGCCATTCAAGCGCTCTACCAACTGAGCTATAGCCCCGAGAGCCTGAAAATTACGTCGGGTCCCGGAGTTTGCAACCGGCGCAGGCGTGAAGAAACGGGCAGGTTTTTCGCCTTTCCGGGGCAGAACGGGAGGTCGCGAACGGCGTTGATGCGGGGCACCTCGACTCTCTCCGATGAGCATACACGTTTACAAGTTCGGCGGTACTTCCGTCGGCACCCCCGAGCGCGTCAAGAGCGTTGTCCATCTGGTCGCCGCCGAGCCGGCAGATGCAGCCCGTGTCGTGGTAGTATCCGCCTTTGGTGGTGTGACCGATGACCTGCTTGCCGCCATGGATGCGGCGCTGGCGCGCTCCGGCGAGCACGTAGACCTGGTGGCGGGCATTCACCGCCGCCATGAGGCCGCGATCGGCGAGCTTGTAGCCGCGGACGAGCAGGAGCGCCTGCGTGCAGAGATCGGCCACCTGTTCAGGGATCTCCGCGAACTGTTGGACGGAGTTTACCTGTTGCGTGAGTGCACGCCTCGAACGCGGGACGCGATAATCGGCGTTGGGGAGCGGGCCTCGGCGCCCCTGGTCGCCGCGGCGTTTCGCGCGGCAGGGCATCCGGCTCGAGCGTTTGACGCCCGTCAACTCATTCGGACGGACGATGCCTTCGGGGAAGCGAACGTCGACTTTTCAGCCACCCGGGCCCTGGTGAATGAGCGGCTGGACGTGCAGGCCGGGGAAACGGCCATCGTCACGGGATTCATTGCCAGCACGCACGAAGGAGTTCAGACCACGCTGGGCCGATCCGGCAGCGATTACAGCGCCACGATCCTGGCCGGGGCCCTGGACGCTGAGCGGGTGGTGATCTGGACCGACGTGGACGGGGTGCTGTCCGCGGATCCGCGCCTGGTGCCGGCAGCATTTACGCTTCCCTACCTGAGCTACCGGGAGGCCGGCGAGATGGCCTATTTCGGGGCCAAGGTCCTGCATCCACGAACGATGCGGCCGCTGTTGGACAACGCGATCCCGCTCGAGATCAAGAACACCATGAATCCAACGGCCGCCGGCACACGGATTCAGGCCGAATCGGTGCACTCGGATGGAGCCGTCAAGGCGGTTACGGCCATTCGCGGTGTGGCGCTGGTCATGGTGGAGGGTGCCGGAATGGTCGGTGTGCCCGGCATCTCCGGCCGAACCTTCAGTTCGTTGGCAGCTGCGGGTGTCAACGTGCTGCTGATCTCCCAGGCGTCCAGCGAACAGAGTATTTGCATCGGCGTGCGGGAGGAAGACGCCCAGCGGGCGCAGCGAGCGCTCCAGCACGCCTTCGAGCTGGAAATCATGCGGGGCGACATCCAGCGCATCCACATCGAACCCGGCTGTGCCGTGGTTTCGGTAGTGGGTGATCAGATGCGCATGCAGCCCGGCATTGCCGGACGCATGTTCAGCACGCTGGGCTATGCCAACATCAACGTACGTGCCATTGCGCAGGGGGCGTCGGAGACCAACATTTCGGCGGTGGTCGCTGACCAGGATGCGCAACGCGCCATACGCGCGCTGCATGAGGGCTTCGCCCGGTCCTTTGAGCGCGCCCACCTGTTCCTGCTGGGCACCGGCGTTGTGGGCAAGGCGTTCCTGGAACTGCTGTCCGCGCACGCGGAGACGCTGTCGGAGTCTCGCCATCTGAACCTGCGCCTGGTGGGCGTGGCCAATTCGCGGAGGCACCTGATGGACGCCGAGGGGCTCGATCCGGCCTTGGTGCTGGAAGGCCTGGATACGGGCGAGGAGACCTCGCTGGACCGCATCGTCGACGCGCTGCAATCGTCTCACCTGGAACGACTCATCCTCATAGACGCGACGGCATCGGAGGCGGTGGCTCAGCGCTACGAAGAGCTTCTGGAGGCAGGCATCGGTGTGGTGACGCCAAACAAGCGGGCCAACACCGGAGACCTTTCCTATTTCCACACGCTTCGCCGCACGGCAGCCCGACGCGGCGTGCCCTTTCTCTACGAAACCACCGTCGGCGCCGGTTTGCCGGTGATCTCCACGCTGGCCGACCTCGTTGCGTCGGGGGATCGGGTACTGCGCATAGACGGCGTGCTGTCAGGCACGCTGGCGTTCGTCTTTGCGCAGCTGAAGGCAGGCCGCTCATTCTCTGAGGCGGTGCTGGCCGCCCGCGAAGCGGGGTTCACCGAGCCGGATCCCAGAGACGACCTGGGCGGAGAGGACGTGGCCCGCAAGATTCTGACCCTAGCCCGCGTAGCCGGATGGCAGGTGGAGCGCGGGGAGATTGCAGTTGAGAGCCTTGTGCCTGCCGGGCTTGCAGATCTGGACGTGCCAGATTTCCTCCAGGCGCTTCCGCAGCACGACGGCGCGTGGTCTGCAGGTCGACAGATGCAGTACGTGGCCACTGCAGATGCAGACGGGGTGCGTGTGGGGATCCAGACCCTGGAAGCGAACAGTCCCTTCGCAGGCCTTCAGGGCACGGACAACATGATCGTTTTCACGACGGAACGCTATCGCGAGCGCCCGCTCGTAATCCAGGGAGCGGGTGCCGGGCCGGGGGTGACGAGCGCGGGCATGATGGCCGATGTGGTGCGGGCTGCAGAAGCGATGCGCTGACAGCAGGCGGTTCCGGCAGGTTCAGCAAGGCGAGCGCCCGTGCCCCTATCGGTCGGCGATAATGGCGCTGAGCGTGCCGACGAACGCCGTGTAGGCCGCGCCGCCCAGCCAGAGTCCGGTCACCAGAAACGGATCACTGGAGCCGGTCTGCAGGGCCAGCAGCGTGACCAGAATACCGTTCTGCACGAGCGCGATCACGAGACCTCCTACCAGGGCCTGCCGCGGCAGAATGAGCAGACTCTCGCGCTCGGCCGCCGGGAAGAGGCCCACCAGGAAGCCTACGATCGTTTTGACCAACATCTGCAGGCCCCACGTTCCGTAGGCAAAGTCCAGCAGAAAACCTGTACCGAACCCGGCAAGTGCCCCGGCCCGCCGACCCCGTCGAATACCCACCCAGGCCACAAACAGGAGCGCGACATCGGGATACACGCCCCACAGTCGCAGTCTGGAGAAGACCAGCCACTGCGCGGCCACGACGAGCACGCCGGCCAGTATGGTGCGGAACGGAGAAAGCATCCGGGCGATGGGGCGGGAAACCGGGCCGAAGGTACGGCCTGAGCCCGTGCGACGACGGTGAATCCGCGGGCCGAGGCAGGAACCCCGATGCACCAGCCGGATTGCACCGGCCACCCCACCTGAGACATGGCACGGAAGAACCAGAAACGATCCCGATCCCGCGGCCGCGCGCCGGCCTCCATGGTCTTCGAGCGCCGCAACTATGTGCTGCTCCTGGCCGGTCTGGCAGTTGTGGTGGCCGGCTATGTGATGATGCGCATGGAGAACGAGGTGGACGGGTTCATCTCACTCTACGTGGCGCCTCTCATGATTCTGGGTGGCTACCTCGAGATCATCTACGCGATCCTGTGGCGGCCGAAAGCCGGGGAAGAAGCCGCTGCCGATGGCAATACCCGCGGCTGGTAGGCGGTCTCAGTCGTAGAGCAGGTAGGGAGCGCGCTGCTGCCGAAACGAGGCGACCTCGCTGTCCCACGATGCCACAATTGCGTCGCCGGACAGGCCCTCCCTGAGCATGGACTCCAAACGCTCGGTTCCTGCCAGGCGCGTCATCCAGCGGCTGTTCAGTACCTCGAGGCCGGTCACCGCAACAGCCGCGGCAAGCGTCTGCATCCCAAGGGCGAGCGGCCGCACCGCGGAGGGATCCAGAACCTCAACCTGTACGCCGGAAACCTCCTCGTCCTGGTGGCGGGGTGAGGCGGCCCGGCCAGGCATGCTCACGGGTACGTACACCGCGGGGTTCAGGGACACGCCACTCGGCTCGAGGCCTGCGATGACCGCATCGCCAGAGAGTCCCGGCGCGCCGAACAGCAGGAAGGGGGCCTCCGTGCCGCGCCCCTCATTCAGCGACGTCGCCTCAAAGAAGCACATGCCCGGATAGACGAGTGCCGTTTCGAAGTCCGGGATGTTCGGGCTGGTCGGAATCCATTCCAGACCTGTTTCCGGCCAGAGCATCTCCCGGGACCAGCCCTCGACGCCTACCACGGTGAGGTCCAGGACGTCGGCGCCTTCTATCCAGCCTTCGCCGGCAGCCATGCGGGCGAGTTCGCCGACCGTCATTCCATGCTGCACGGGTATCGGGAACGGCCCCACGAAAGACTCGTGCTCGGGCTCGAGCACGAATCCGTCCACCAGCGCGCCGCCCAGGGGATTCGGGCGGTCCAGCACCACAAACGGCACGCCCTCCCGGGCGGCGGCTTCCATGGCCAGGCCCATCGTGGCGATGTACGTGTAGAAACGCGCACCGATGTCCTGGATGTCGAACACCAACACATCCAGCGAACGCAGCACCTCCGGGTCCGGAGCGCGCCGCTCGCCGTACAGGCTGAAGACCGGCGTGCCGGTGGCGTCATCTATGCCGTCTGCAACAGCCAGGCCCGCGTCGGCATCTCCGCGCAGACCGTGTTCGGGGCCGAAGAGGGCTGCCAACTCCACGTCGGGAGCCGCGGCGAGCAGATCGGCCAGGTGCTCCCGGCCCGCGCGCGAGGTCTGATTTGCAATCAGACCCACCCGCTTGCCGGCAAGAAGCTCAAAACTTTGAGCTGCAAGCACTTCCGCGCCGGTGCGAACGGCTTCCCGGTCCTGGGTCGGCGCCGATTGCCCATCGCCCGTACCGGAACACGCTGCAAGAAGCAGAACGACCAGGACGGGCAGGATGCGCATTACGAGTTGGCGACGATGACGTGCTCGGGGAAGAAGAAGTTAGCCTCAAGCTTGCCGTTTTCCACCGAGTCGCTGCCGTGCACGGCGTTGCGTCCCTTGTTGTCGGCAAAGTCCGCGCGGATGGTGCCGGCGTCCGCTTCCGCCGGGTCGGTGGCGCCGATCAGCGCGCGGTAATCCGCGATGGCGTTCTCTTTCTCAAGAACCATGGGTACGCACGGGCCGCTCGACATGAAGTCCGTGAGCTCGTCGAAGAACGGGCGGCCCTGGTGCACCGCGTAGAACCCTTCGGCCTCTGCCTTGGTCAGCCGGACCATCTTGATGGCGCGCAGCGTGAAGCCGGCTTCCTGGATACGACGGAGGATTTCGCCGACGAGGTTCTTCTCGACGCTGTCGGGTTTGCAGATGGCGAGCGTGCGTTCTACAGCCATGGAATCGAATGCTGGGGTGTACAGATGGCCGTCGGGAAGACGTGCGGCCGTCACTCTCCAGGCCGATCCCGACGCCCAAAAAATACGGTTTGGGATCCCCTCAGGAGGGAAGATGCGGTGAAACGGGCCGTCTCAGCGATCGATGTAGATCGTCGCGATGTAGTCGGCCTCCGCGGTCTCCGTGCCCTCGACGGGATAGGGGACCAGCGACAGCAGCTGGAACCGCTCCTGGCGATGCTGCACGAAATCGTTCAGTTCATACGGGGTGCGCACCTGTCCGGGAATCTGAAGCACAATCTGGTGATCGTCGCCGCCGGTACGGCTGATGTCCATCAGGATGTCCGCTTTGCCCGGGTGCTCGCAACCCACGCCGTCCGGACAGCGGGTGTCGGCCAATACCATATTGAACGACAGGGTCATATCTGCGATCTGCAGATACGCCTCGTCCCCGACGCTGATCTCGAACGGCACGTGAGCTCGTACATCAAACGAGCGGAACGCCTTTCCCGGGAGGTCCTCACCCAGGTCTACCGCAAAGTCGCGGCACCCGGCGCAGAGCAACAGTATGACGAGTGGCAGAAAGCGCATCGGAGCGTAATGTGCGATGTCGTGACGCCAAGGACAAGCCCGGCCACGCGTTCGGCGCGGGCTGGTCGCCCATCGGTGTTCCGAACCCTGCCAGCCGTCTTGCGGCACATTCACAGGGAGACAACAATCGTGCCCGGCGTGTAGATTTGACGGCATGCTCCGAGAGCGTTTCCCGGCCCTTGCACGGTGCACCTACCTGAATACGGCGGGTGGGGCGCCGATCCCGGACGCGGCCCACGCGGCCGCGGCGGAATACTACAGGGAGGCCTACCAGCAGGGGGACGTGCTGTGGAATGACTGGATGGCCCGGGTGGACGGGGCGCGCGCGGAGGTTGGCGGCCTGGTCGGCTGTGCGCCGGAGCACGTGGCGTTTACAGGCAACGCGTCCATAGGCCTGAACCTGGCCGCCGCACTGGACACGCCCGGCAAGGTGGCCTTTGCGGAAGGCGAGTTTCCCTCCTGCACGCTGCCCTGGCTGAGACGTGGTTTTGAGCCGGTGCCCTGGCGCGTGCGCGAAGATGGATCCTTCGATGGGGCGGACGTGCGATGGGCACTGCGAAGCGGCGCCCGCACGGTGGTGCTCAGCTGGGTGCAGTTTGCCAGCGGCTTCCGGGCAGACCTGCCGGAAATTGCGGCCATGTGCGCGGACATGGGGGTGCGGCTGGTTGTGGACGCCACTCAGGGGATAGCGGCATTCCCGCTGGACCTTGAGACCACGCCCGTGGACGCGCTGGTCTTCAGCGGGTACAAGTGGATCACGTCCGGCTACGGCGTAGCCGGGGTTATCACCCCACACGGATTTGCAGAGGAGGGTTCACCTTTCGCCGGATGGCGCAGCCAGGAGGAGCCGTATGCGCTGGTCTCGGACCGCATTCAGGCCACCCGGTCCGGTGTGGGAGCGGAGGCCGGGCATCCGCCCTTTCCCGGCACGTTTGCCATGGGCGCCAGTGCGGCACTCTGGAACCGGTACGGCCCGGACCAGGCAGCCGCGCACATCACAGGCCTGGTGCATCAACTGCTGGGCCGCCTGGACGCTCTGGGTATTCCGATTCGATCGACCCGAGATCCGCATCGCCTGTCGGGCATCGTGATTGCGGCGGTTTCGGAACCGGCACACGTAGCGGCGGCGCTGGCAGAGCGGGGCATTGTGGTTTCAGCACGGCGCGGAGGCCTGCGGATTTCCGTGCACGCCTACAATCTTCCCGAGGAAGTCGATGTGCTGTGCGATGCGCTCGCGGGCATTCTCGGGCGTGACGGGGCTCCGGGACTGCGTCTGGTGTAGCGGGGCGTTCACCCTGCGGACGCGTGCACGGACCGGCTCAGGTCAGAGCTTACGGTCCGCCTGGTCCGAAAAAGGGGAGAACCACCGCGGGGTCTGGCGCTGGGCGGCAGCCTGACGCTGCAGCCAGAAGACCAGGATGTCGTCGGCAAACTCGTTCGATGCGCTGCCGGCGAGAATGCGCTCAAGCAGGGTGTCGATCGGGGCCTGTTCGTTGAACACCGTCGGAATGACGTCCATCAGACCGCCCTCTCCGAGCTGTGTACCGGAGGACATCTCCTGCTCGGCAAGTCCATCGGTGTAGGCCACAAACGCACTGTTGGGCTTCAGTTCGATGGTCGTATCCGTGAACTCCGCCGTCGGGTCCAGTCCGAGAATGATGTCCGAGTACGGAACCACTTCAGCCTGCGTCGGCGTCACGATCAGCGGGCGGCAGTGGCCCGCGTTCGCATAGGTGAGCGCGTGTTTGGCCGGCTCCCAGCGAACCAACAGGAGGGACGCGAACGTCTCTTCCATGGTGGGATCGTCCATGAGTACCTGATTCACCCGCTGCATGAGCAGGGCAGGGGAACGGGTCTCCCGGAGCATTCCGTGCAAGGTGGACCGCACGTAGCCCAGGAAGCTGAATGCGTAGAACTTGGCCTGCAGGCCTTTGCCCATCACGTCACCAATCGTGATGTAGTAGGTGCCGGGTTCGGGCTCCGTCCAGTCGAACAGGTCGCCGCCTCCGTGCTCCTTCGGGCTGTTGAAGAAGTGCGATGCGTAGCCTTCCACGCTGGGCAGCTTCTTGGGCATGAGCTTCTGGGAGAAGTCCTGCCCGATGCGAGCGTCCAGCTGTGTCTGGAACAACGCGGTGCGCTCCAGCAGCCGTTCGATGCGCGTCAGTAGCGCGTCGATGTCGAACGGCTTGGTGATGTAGTCGTCAACACCCGTCCTGCGGCCTTTCAGACGGCTCTGCTCGTCTGCCTTGGCCGTCAGGAAAATGAACGGGATGGCGCGCGTTTCGCGCTCCTTCTGGAGCTCGGCCTGCAGCGCGAACCCGTCCATGCGGGGCATCATGATGTCCGATACGACCAGGTCGGGCAGTTCCTCCCGAACACGCTCCAACGCTTCCTCACCATTCGCCGCGGTGCGGACGCGATACAGCTTGCTCAGGCGGTACTCAAGCAGCCTGCGCAGCGTATGCTCGTCTTCGACGACTAGAATGGAATGTTGAGCCATGGATCCTGGTCAGCCGAGACGGAGAATTCAAGGCGATGACAGCCCTGGTCGTCCCGGTGGTAATGCATGTATTCGGTAGCTGCATCAAGCATGAGCAGCCCCATCCCCCGTTCAGGCAGCACGGGCAGTGCGCCGCGCTTCTGATCGAGGTACGATCCGAGGTCGAAACCATCGGAGTTGTCTACGATCACGCATCGGACTCGTTTGCCGTTGGGCGTGATATCCAACCGGATCTCCGGTGTGCGATCACCGAAGTGCGCATGCTGCACGAGGTTGGCTAACCACTCGTGCACTGCGAGTTTCATGAGGAGGACCTTGTCGCGATCAAAAGCCGGCGAGAAGATTCCACTGTTCTCTCAGTGTTCGAACAGGGAATGCACCTCGTCAATGATGCGCTCCAGGTCTCCGAATTTGCCGGTTGGCTGCACGCTGCTTGGGGGCAAACGGGTTCTCGGACTCTACCTTACTTGACGGCTTCGCGAGCGGCGTCGAGGGAGGGGAACTGGCGGAAGACCTTGTAGGTCCGCGTCAGCTGCACCACCACCTGAACCGGGCGAGAGACAGCAGCAAACACTACCTGTCCGTCGAGCGGAGATACCTGGCGGTAAAGCGAGAAGATGGAGCCGAGACCCGTCGAGTCGAGGATGCCGGTCTCAGAAAAATCGAGCACGAAGTTGCGGACGCCCGCGCGAACCTGCTCCTGGCAGGCAGCTTTGAAATCGGACGCGTTCCTGAAGTCCAGGGCTTTGCCGACGTGGACGACGACAGTCTGCTGGTTCCAGGATTCAACCGTGAAGTTCATCGAGGTGACTTGCATGGCCGGAAAGCGGTCTTGATTGTGTACGCATTCACTGGCCCGTAGTATCGGCGCCGATCCGCGGAGCTAAAGCGAAAACGGCCGTTGAAAACCGATCCCCTCGCTCCGGAAGCCGTCCCTTTTCAGACTATCTGTCTGATCGAGGAACAACCGGTCCGGGCACCCGCATACACGGGCCGAGCGATGATGGCCCGTGCAGGAATCGCGCCAGTATACGTTAGCAGACAGCCATTCGTTCGAAGCCTCCCATAGCACTCACCGCCGGACCCGAGACCGAATCCGTCCAGTTTGGCCTGGTTTGGGCGATGGGGCTGGTTCCGGGCCAGTTTCCACAGGAGCTGGATGAGGAGATTGCGCGGCTGGTGGCTCAGCGGAGTGGGGAACTGGGCGCGGAAGAAGATGCCGTGCGAAGGGCATCTCGCGACATGCTTCGCCATGGAAGGTACAAGCCCACCGGCCGCGGCAAGCCGGCGAGCGAGTATCTGATGAGAGCGGCCCGCGAGGGTAGTTTCCCGCGCATCTCGGCTCCCGTAGACATTTGCAACCTCATCAGCCTGCACTATCTGGTGCCTGCGTCCGTCTGGGATCTCGATCTTTCAGGCACGGCCTTCCTGGGCCGTCGCGGCCGGGAAGGCGAGTCCTACGTCTTCAATGCTGGCGGCCAGGAAATCGGTCTTCAGGATCTGCTGGTGGTGTGCAGGGCCGACTCCGACCAGCCCATGGTCAATCCGGTCAAGGACAGCCACGCGACGAAGACGACTGTGGACTCGACCCGGGTGGGTGCGGTCGTGTATATGCCCCGCGCGGCCAATCTGGATACAGAGTATGTGCTCAGCCGGTTTGTCGCGTTGTTGGCGGGGTGTGGAGACGCGGTCGAGGCAGGGTACCTGCTCGTCGAGGGGCGGCCATGAAGGTGCTGCGTGCGTTCTGCTTCCTGCTGGCCGCTACGCTGGTCGGCGCCTGTGAGCGTCAGGTGCCGGCACCGACGGTCGAAAGCGTGGTGCAGACCGAAGACGGCCCCGATCAGGAGACCTGGGATCCGACACTCTTCCTGAGTGAGGAGGGGCTCCCCCGCGTGCATCTGCGTGCTTCCTACATGGCCTACTACGATCGAGGCGACTCTACCTACATGGTCCTGTCCGGGCTGGACGATGCGGCCCGCGTGCGTGTGGACATTTTCGATGCGGCCGGCGACTCCGCAGCGGTCGTGCATGCTGACGAGGTCACCTTTTTCGATCGTGAGCGACGCATGGAAGCACGCGGCAACGTGATTGCGATTGCGCGTGAAGGGCGGCGCATCGAGAGCGAGCAGCTTCGTTGGTCCGAGTTCGAGCGTGTCATCACGACACCCGGCTTTGCACGGATCGACATGCCGGATCAGCAGCTGGAAGGCTACGGCCTGGTGGCCGACGAGGACATTACCAACGTGCGGCTGCGCAACGTGACTGGCATTGTCCTGATTGACGAGGATGAACAGTGAGTCGACTGCTGATTCTTGCTGTGGTCGTGCTGCTGCCCGCCGGGGACCTGTGGGGTCAGGTGCGCCGGGTAGAGTTGGCCGCTGACTCGTCCGAGACACGCGTCATCGACGGACGGCGCGTGACTGAACTCTTTAACGTGCGCCTCAGCGAAGACACCGCCCGCCTGAGAGCGGAGCGTGGCATCGACTACGGCACCGGGGATATCCATTTCTACCGCAACGTGCGCATGATCGACCAGGGCGATACGCTCACGGCCGACGAGGTGCGGTACAACCGGTTCACAAAACTCGGCCGGGCCACCGGCAATGTGCGCCTTGGCGATGGAGAGGTGGTGGTCAATGCTCCTGAGGGTGATTTCGACCTTCGTGCCCATCGTGCGGACTTCCGCGCCGGCGTGCGCATGGTGGATTCTGTCAGTGTGCTGACCAGCGAAAACGGCTCCTACTGGACGGAGGAGAAGCGGGCCGAGTTTGCCGGCCTGGTGCGCCTGGACTCCGACGACACGGACGTCTTGGCGGACAGCCTCACCTACCTGCGTGGCGGGAGACGGAGCGATGCCCGTGGCAATGTGCTCATCGCCCGGCGGGGTGAAGATACCGAGACGCTGATCCTCGGGGACCGCGCCGTCAACGACGACAGCCTGGGCACGGGCGAGGCGTACGGCAATGTGCTGGTCGTGAGGGTTTCCGCCGACTCCACGGCCTCAGACACCCTGTACATAGCCGCGGAGATCGTGCGCTCGTTTCGTGACGACATCGAGGAGTGGACGGCCGCCACGGGCAGCGTGCAAGTCTGGGATACCGAATATGCGGCTCTTTCCGATTCGGTATACCAGATGCAGGATCTGGAGTCGCGGCGCAATTGGAGTCGTCTGTTTGGCGCACCGTTCATCTGGGTCGGAGAGTCGCAGGTTTCTGGCGATACGGTGGCGGTGGCCGGCGTGTCGGGATCGGTGGATTCACTGCGGGTGCGGGGCAACGCCTTCGTGGCGCAGCGCGACACCATGGTGAATCGCATTCAGCAGCTGAAAGGTCGCACGCTGCAGGGCCGATTCGCAGACGGAGATCTGCAGGCGCTGGAAGTGACACCGAATGCGGAGGCGGTGTATTTCAATCGGGACGAGGCGGACTCGCTCAACGGTGCCATGCAGGTGACTGCCGACCGGATCCGGTTCCTGTTCGAGGGTGAGGAGATTTCGGACCTGCGCGTCTATCAGGATGTCAACGGTACGTACTTTCCGCTTGAACTCATCCCCTCCGAACTTCGTCTGGACGGACTCAACTGGAGGCCGGACGCTCGCCCGGACCCGCTCCCGTTCAGACAGCGCTTGCAGGAAGCGCTCGCCCGCTTTCAGGCACAACCCTCATCGGACTCGTGAATGCCCATCGCCGAGATTGAAATAGCGATCGAGCATTTCAAGGACGGGGATCCCGAGAAGGCGATACCTGTGCTGGAGGAGGCCGTGCGCATGATCCCCTCGTACATCCTCGCGCACGTGATGCTGGCGCAGGCCTATGAGGCGACCCAGCAGGAGGAGCAGGCGGTAGCCTCCTGGAAGAAGGCGCACAGTCTGATCCCGAACTCGCCCGTTCGGGGCCAGGCCATGGAGGTGGAGGATCCGGACTTCGCAGCATTTCTGGACCACCTCAACAAAATCGACCAGGGGGAGCTTCCAGCCGCGGATGCACCGGCCGACTGGCAGCCTGCCCCGGCTCCGCCACCCCTCCCACCGGAGCCGGCCCGGGAGCGTGTCACGGACATCGTCCGGCCCGCTCAGGTGCCACGTTCCTACGCGGTGCGCACCATGTACGGCGACCAGCCAGAACCCGCACCCGTAGCACCTCCCGAGGCTGTCGCTGTGCCTCGACTGGTGAACGGCGCAGTCCTTCGGGCCGAGAACCTGATCAAACGGTATCGCAAGCGCAGTGTGGTGAAGTCGGTCTCGCTCGAGGTGAATCAGGGCGAGATTGTTGGCCTGCTCGGGCCGAACGGTGCAGGCAAGACAACCACGTTCTACATGATCGTGGGCCTGGTGCAGCCCAACGGCGGGTCTGTGATGCTGGACGAGCATGACCTGACCCGGCAGCCGATGTACGAGCGGGCTCGCAAGGGCATCGGATATCTGGCGCAGGAGGCTTCGATCTTCTCCCAGCTGACCGTCGAGAAGAATCTGGAGGCCGTGCTGGAATACCAGAAGCTCTCGCGCTCAGCCCGCAAGGAGCGCGTGGCCGAGCTTATCGATGAGTTTGGCCTACACCGGGTTCGTAAGTCCAAGGGGTACATGCTGTCCGGTGGCGAGAGGCGTCGCACCGAGATCGCCCGGGCGCTCGCCACGCGCCCGAAGTTCTTCCTGCTTGACGAGCCCTTCGCCGGCGTGGATCCCATCGCCGTGGAGGATATTCAGGCCGTCGTGGCTGGACTGAAAGCGCGGGGAATCGGTGTCCTGATCACGGATCACAACGTGCACGAGACCCTGGCCATTGTGGATCGCGCGTACCTGCTATACGAGGGCAAGATTCTGAAGCAGGGCTCGGCAGAAGCCCTGGTGTCCGATGAGGAGGTGCGCCAACGCTACCTGGGCGAGAAGTTCACCCTGGAGCGCTACCAGGAACGCTGAGAAGCGCTTTCGGTGGAACAGGGGTTGATTGCGAGGGTCTGATCGGCCCTTTTTCCGAGCCACACACGGATCCGATATGCCACCCTCCGGCAACCTGTTTCAAGAGTACGCCTGGCGGGGCATGGTCTTCGATGCCACGCCCGGCCTGTCCGACCTTCTGCAAAGGGAGTCGCTGACGGCGTACATCGGGTTCGACCCTACGGCGTCGAGTCTGCACATCGGATCGCTCCTGCCCATCATGTGCCTCGCGAGGTTGCAGCGCTTCGGGCATCATCCCATTGCGATCGTCGGTGGCGGCACGGGCATGATCGGCGACCCCAGTGGCAAGACAAAGGAGCGTCAGCTTCTGAATGCAGCGCAGGTGGAGGAAAACCTGGCGGGCATCCGGTCCCAGTTGGAGCCGTTTCTGGACTTCAAGGCGGCCTCCAACCCGGCTCGCATCGTCAACAACCTGGACTGGTTGGGCAGCCTCGGCCTGATCGAGTTCCTGCGGGATACGGGCAAGCACTTCACGGTGAACTACATGATGTCCAAGGAGTCGGTCAAGCGACGCCTGGAGTCGGAGGACGGCATCTCCTACACGGAGTTCACGTACATGATGCTGCAGGCCTACGATTTCCTGAAGCTGAACGAGGAGTACGACTGCACACTGCAGCTGGGCGGCAGTGATCAGTGGGGCAATATTCTGGCGGGTACAGATCTGATCCGCCGGGTCAACGGAGCCAAGGCCCATGGTTTGGTCTTCCCGCTCGTCACGAATTCTGCCGGCACCAAGTTCGGCAAGACGGAGAGCGGCACGGTTTGGCTTTCGGCCGACCGCACGAGTCCGTACCGGTTTTACCAGTTCTGGCTGAACACGGATGATCGAGACGTGGTGCCGTACCTCAAGTACTTCACGTGGCTGACACAGGCCGAGGTAGAGGAGTTGGCAGCGGAGGTTTCGGCCAATCCGGGTCGTCGGGAAGCCCAGCGCAGACTGGCCCGCGAGGTCACGGAAATGGTGCATGGTCCGGACGCTCTGGCCGGAGCCGAACGAGCTTCCAGCGTGCTGTTCGGAGGCGCGATGGAGGAATTGTCCGTGTCGCAGCTTCTGGATGTATTCGAGGAGGCGCCGTCCACCGAAATGGAACGCGAGCGTTTCGCCGGCGAGGGCATCGGCTTCCTGGATCTGTTGACGACGGCCGGCCTGGCAAAGTCCAATGGCGAAGCCCGCAGGCTGGTACGCTCCGGCGGCATCTACCTGAACAACAACCGGATCAGTGAGGAGAGTCGCAGTGTGACGGCCGGTGACTGTATCGAGGGTCGCCTGCTGGTCCTGCGCAAGGGCAAGAAAAACTATCGTCTGATCCAGGTGAGGTAGTCATGGTCGTGGTCATGGAAGTCGCCGCGGAAGAGACGGATGTGCAGGCCGTCATAGAGCGCCTCAACCGATTTGGATTTGATGTGCACCGGTCGAGCGGCGAACAGCAGACTGTGCTGGGTGCCGTGGGCGTCAAACCTGAGTTCGACACACGCCACATTTCCGTCCTTCCGGGTGTGGCCGCCGTGCACCGCGTCACCGAGCCGTACAAGTTTGCGAGCCGTGCCTGGCGCCGGGAAGACACGGTGGTGGATGTGGGCGGCAGGCGCATCGGTGGCAGGGAGCTGGCCGTGATGGCCGGTCCCTGCTCAGTGGAATCCGAGGAGCAGATCTTCGCTTGTGCGGAGGTGGTGGCGCGTCACGGTGCGACCTTCCTGCGCGGCGGTGCCTTCAAGCCCCGCTCGTCACCATACAGTTTCCAGGGCATGGGCCTCGACGGACTCAAGCTTCTGCGACAGGCTGCGGACGCCCATGGGCTTGCGGTCGTGACGGAGGTGATGGAGCCGGCGCAGATTGAAGTAGTCGATGCGCATGCGGACATGTTCCAGATCGGTGCCCGCAACATGCAGAACTTCTCCCTGCTGAAGGAGCTCGGCAAGACTCGGAAGCCCATTCTGCTCAAACGTGGCCTGAGTGCCACGATCAAGGAGTGGCTCATGAGCGCCGAGTACCTGATGGCCGAGGGCAATCCCGACATCGTGCTTTGCGAGCGCGGCATCCGCACGTTTGAGACCTACACCCGGAATACGCTGGACCTGTCGGCGGTGCCCGTGATCAAAGCCAAGAGCCACCTTCCGGTCATCGTGGACCCCAGTCACGGCACCGGCATCCGCAACAAGGTGACGCCCATGGCGCGCGCTGCCGTGGCAGCGGGAGCGGACGGGCTCATGATCGAAGTGCATCCCGATCCGGAACACGCGGTCTCCGACGGCCCGCAGTCCCTCTATTTCGATCAGTTCGAACATCTGATGGCCCAGGTCAGGGCCATCGCAGACGCCATCGAACGCACCGTGCCGACCTGAAAGCTTGGTGCAACAACCGTTGCAAGGGGCGCTGCCCGTTCCGATGTTAGTCGGACACAGCGGCGCTCAAACGTGTAAATCAGCCGTTGTAATCGGACAGCGACCCAGAGATTCAGGATTTGTCGCGTTGTTCGATACATAGAACCGGACTGCGAAGGTTTGCCTTCGCGCATCATACAGATCTGATATGTGCGGAATAGTCGGCTATATCGGCGAGCGCCAAGCCGTCGATGTTCTGATCAAGGGACTCAAGCGACTGGAATATCGTGGCTACGATTCGGCCGGAGTGGCCATCGTCAACGGACAACTCCGGGTAGCCAAGAAGAACGGCAAGGTGGGCGACCTTGCTCGATCGATCTCGAAGAATGATCTCCAGGGTACGCTCGGAATCGGGCATACCCGTTGGGCCACGCACGGCGAACCCAACGACGTCAACGCCCACCCGCACATGGCGGCCGATGGGTCGTTTGCGCTGGTGCACAACGGCATCATCGAGAACTACAACGCCATCCGCGAGCGCCTCACCCGCAAGGGATTTGAGTTCCAGAGCCAGACCGATACCGAGGTTCTGACCAAGCTCATTGAGGACGTGCGCAACTCCACGGGTCTGAGCCTGCAGGAGGCCGTGCGCCAGGCCCTGACGCAGGTGGTAGGTACCTACGGTATCGCCATCGTGGCCGAAGGCGAAGAGGACCTGCTGATTGCGGCTCGCAAGGGCAGTCCGCTGATTCTGGGGGTCGGGGATGGGGAGTATTTCCTGGGCTCCGATGCGGCCCCCCTCATCGAATACACCCGGCAGGTGGTGTACCTGAACGACGGCGAGATGGTCGTCGTGAGGCGGGGTGAGTTCGAAGTCAGCACCATCGACAGCGAGGTGCTGAACAAGGAAATCCACGAGCTCGAGTGGGATCTGGAGCAGATCGAGAAGGGTGGCTACGAGCACTTCATGATCAAGGAGATCTTCGAGCAGCCCAAGTCGCTCTCGAATTGCATGCGCGGCCGGGTGCGCACGGAAACCAGCCAGGTCGTGCTGGGCGGACTGGTCGACCACATGGAGAAGCTGGTCAAGGCCGATCGCATCATCATCTGCGCCTGCGGCACTTCGTGGCACGCCGCCCTCGTGGGCGAATACGCCATCGAGGCCCTGGCCCGCATTCCGGTGGAGGTGGAGTACGCCTCCGAGTTCCGCTATCGCAATCCCGTGCTTCGGCAGGGAGACGTGGTTCTGGTGATTTCGCAGTCCGGTGAAACGGCGGACACGCTGGCGGCCGTGCGTCAGGCGCAGGCGGCCAATGTGCCCGTCTTTGGAGTGGTGAACACGGTTGGGTCGACCATTGCCCGTGAGACCGACGCCGGCGTCTACCTGCACGCGGGTCCGGAAATCGGCGTGGCATCCACCAAGGCGTTCACGGCCCAGGTGACCGTGCTGACCATGATTGCCGCCAAGCTGGCACTGGCACGCGGACTGCCCCGGGGGGAGGCGAAGCGGCTGCTCGACGCCATGGAAGCGATGCCCGACAAGGTGCAGCAGGTGCTGGACCTCAACGGCGAGATCCGGGCGATTGCCAGTGTCTATCGGTACGCATCCAACTTCCTCTACCTGGGTCGGGGCTACAACTTCCCTGTCGCCCTGGAAGGCGCGCTCAAACTGAAGGAGATCTCCTACATCCACGCTGAGGGTTACCCCGCGGCCGAGATGAAGCACGGGCCCATCGCCCTGATCGATCAGTTCATGCCGGTGGTGTTCCTCGCCATGAAGGACTCGACCTATGAAAAGGTCATTTCCAACATCGAGGAAGTCGTGGCGCGCAAGGGCTGCGTGATCGCCATCACCGACGAAGGGAACGGGGAGCTCGATGCGCTCTGCGAGCACGTGATCAGGATTCCGAAGACCGTCGAAGAGCTGTCGCCGATCCTGACTTCGATTCCGTTGCAGCTGCTGGCCTATCACATCGCGGTCATGCGCGGATGCGATGTGGATCAGCCGCGCAACCTGGCCAAGAGTGTTACGGTAGAGTAGCTCGGCGCCGCGGTTCTTCCGGTGCTGAAACCTACTGCGAACAACCGCCGCCTCGTTGAACCTGCGCCTCCTTCCGATCTACGGCATTGCCGCCGGGTTTGGGCTGTTTGCCGTTGCGTCCTCCCTGTATCCAGGCGGCACCGGGCTGGACCCGGACTCCGTTGGGTATAGCTGGTCGCACAATTTCATCTCGGCGCTTTTCGCGCCGGAGGCCCTGAACGGAGAGGCAAACCCGGGACGGCCCTTTGCCGTGGCCGCCCTGCTGCTGTGGTGCCTCTCGCTCGGCGTTTCGTTCAAGCGGATCTCGGATCAGCCCCGCTCTCGTGGCCATCGCAAATTGATCGAGATCGCGGGAATCGGAGCAGCCGTCTACGCAGCGCTGGTGGCTACCCCGATGCACGACCTGATGGTCAGAATCGGACTTGTGTTCAGCCTGACCGCACTGCTGACCACCGTGCACTTCCAGTACACTGCGAGGGCCTGGAAGCTGGCTGCCTGGGGCGTACTCAGTCTCGGACTTTCGGTGCTCAGCGCGACGCTTTATCTGACAGGCTCCACCTACGAGTTCATGCCCGTGATCCAGAAGGCCAACGTGCTCAGCGTCGTCTTGTGGATACTCTTCAGCGGCTACGCGGATCTGGGGTCAGACTGACCGTGGAGACCTACTTCATCGAGGCCATGCGGGGGCGGAGGAGTCCGATCGGGCCGGTCTGTGAACTCGATACCATCTCGAGGTCGAACACCTCGAACAGCTGTGGCGTCACCGAGTAGTCCCGCGCCGGGTCGAAGACCAGGTACGGACGCTTGTCATGGATCCACCAGTAGTTGGGCTCACTTGCGTGGGCGGCCTGAACGGCCAGCGAGAGTGCTTGCTCGTCCGACATGCCGGGGGTCCGGAAGTCCTCCACATGGATGGGCACGTCCCGCGTCGCGACGCCGTCCATGACGTAGAAGACGGAGCAACAGGTCAGCAGCCAGATAAAGACTGCCCGGGTTGCGGAGGTGCTCTTGATGTGGTAGTTGGTCGAAGCCAGCATAGCAGAGGTGAAGCCTGAGTGCTCCTGCAGGACTTCGAAAACTGTGCCACGCCGTCCGACCCGCGTTATTGGCCATTTCAGGGGCCTGCAGGCCGAATTCTGAGTCTCAATCTGCGAAAATCTCCAGTTGGCAGTGTCGAACCGATTGGGCCTCAGCGGCGTTCGGAGCGCATGATTGCAGACGATGTCATCCGCGGCATTCTGGACCGCCACGCAGAGGTCAACCGCCTCATGTCACAGCCGGAAGTGGCTACCGACCCGAAGCAGATGGCGGAGTTGGGCCGGGAGCATACCGGGCTACGCACGGTCGTGGAATCCATTCACGTGTATCGCAATCTGCTCCAGGAACGCGACGATTTGCGTGACATGGTGGAGATCGAAGACGACCCGGAGATTGCCGCCCTGGCGCGGCTGGAGCTCGAGGAGATCGAGACGAAGCTGCCGGGTGTGGAAGAGGAGTTGCGGTTCAAACTGTTGCCCCGCGACCCGGCCGACAGCAAGAATGCCATCGTGGAGATCCGTGCGGGCACCGGTGGTGATGAGGCGAGCCTTTTCGCCGGCGACCTGTTCCGCCTCTACAGCCGGTTTGCTGACCGGAACGGCTGGCGGATCGATGTGATGAACACCAGCCACGGCACGCAGGGCGGGTTCAAGGAGATCGTCTTCTCGGTGTCCGGCGAAGAAGCCTTTGGCACCATGAAATACGAAAGCGGGGTGCATCGCGTGCAGCGGGTCCCGGCTACGGAATCCTCAGGGCGCATCCATACGTCGGCGGCGACGGTGGCAGTGCTTCCGGAAGCAGAGGAGGTAGACGTGGAGATCCACGCCAATGACCTCAAGATCGACGTCTACCGATCCAGTGGTCCAGGTGGCCAGAGTGTGAACACCACCGACTCGGCGGTGCGCATCACACACATCCCGACCGGGCTTGTGGTGACCTGCCAGGACGAGAAGTCCCAGCACAAGAACAAGGACAAGGCCATGCGGGTGCTGCGCTCGCGACTCTACGAAATGGAGCTGGCCAAGGCCGAGGCCGAGCGCAGCGAGGCACGACGTTCAATGGTTGCCTCAGGTGACCGGTCTGCCAAAATCCGCACCTACAACTGGCCGCAGGGACGCGTCACCGACCATCGGCTGGAAGGGGACGACAAGAACCACCCGCTGGAGCGTGTCATCGATGGGGATCTGGAGCCGGTGATCAAGGCGCTGCGCATGGCGGAGAACGCCGAGCGGCTGTCGGCCCGCAGCTGAGCCAGCCCGGATCCCGGCGCGGACCGCATCGCCGTACGGAGCCCGTGCAGATCACGCGAATCCGTCTGTCAGGGGGATCAGATCGCGTATGGAGCCGCTATATTGACAGGCTGAACCATAAATCCTGCTCCTCGATACCATCTTGAGGGGCTTGGAGATTTCCAAACCAGAGGAAACAGATGGCGATAACAAAGAACACGTACGAGCTCACATATATCGTGAACTCGGTGCTCGCCGAAGAGCAGATCAAGGATCTGGTCGATCGCGTCACCCAGTATATCAAGGAGGGTGGCTCGGACATCATCAATGTGGATGTCTGGGGAAGCCGTCGGCTTTCGTATCCGATCCAGAAGAAGCGTAATGGCTTCTATGTGAACATGTATTTCCGGGCCCCCGGTGCGTTCATCGCACGGCTGGAGCGCGCCCTGGAGATCGACGACAACATCCTTCGCTACCTCACCCTGAAGATGGACGCCAAGATGATCCGTCACATGGAGGCAGCGCAGAAGGAAGCAGCGAAAACGGAGGAGGCCGAAGCAACCGCCGATGCCTAAGAGAAGAAATAACAATCGTCGCCCGGCACGCCGGTCCAGCGAACCCCCCAAGAAGGTTGACATCCAGGAGCCGGCATACGTCGACTACAAGGATGTGGACCTGATCAAGCGCTACCTCAACGAGCAGGGCAAACTGCTGCCCCGTCGTGTGACCGGCGCTTCTGCCAAGTTCCAGCGCCAGCTGACCCGCGCCGTCAAGCGCGCCCGGCATCTGTCGCTTATTCCGTTCGTTGCGGACGCCGTCCGCTAGCATCCACCCAACCCGAATACAGAGCAATGAAAGTCATTCTGCTGCAGGAGGTGGAAAATCTGGGCGGCGAGGGCGAAATCGTCAGCGTCAAGAACGGCTACGGCCGTAACTACCTCATTCCGCGCGGGCTTGCGCGGCTTGCAACCGCCGGCTCCATCAAGGCCTGGCAGGAAGAGCGCAAGCAGGCCTCCCGGAAGATTGCCCAGAAGAAAGGCGACGCGGAAGCACTGGCCGCCGAGTTGGCCGGCATGGAGCTCGTTCTCCAGGCCAAGGCCGGCGAGGAGAATCGCATCTTCGGATCCATCACGTCCGCCCAGATCGTCGATGCACTCGCATCGGAGGGCGTGACCGTGGATCGCCGTCGCGTAGAACTGGACGAGGATGTGCGCATGCTGGGTGTGTACACCGCAAGCGTTCGCATCCATCCGGAGGTCGTCGCCAAGGTCAAGTTCAGGGTCGAACCTGAAGGTGGTGCCGTGGCCGCTCCTGAGACTGCCGAGGCCGAGCCGGCCGCCGAGGAGACCGCCGAAGGGTAGGGATCCCCGTAACGCTGGCGCGGTAATTGCCACCGATCCCCTGAGATGATCCGGGTCGGTACCATCAAAGCATCCCGATTAGGCCTGACGTGGGCCGCCCTGCTGTGTGTAATCACGGCAGGCGCGGCCCACGGTCAGATAGAGCCCATCGGTCCCGCCACGGACTACGTCCGCTTCGAGGCGACGGCGGTGCCGGATTCGGTCCGGCCGGGCTACGATCTGAAGGTTGTGCTCGATGCGTATATCGATGCACCCTGGAAGATGTACGCCCTGGATGAGACGCTGCCGGAGACCAATGGCCCGAGGCCCTTTGGCGTCACCACGGAGTGGGCGCTTCCGGAAGGACTCTCCGTTGTTGGCGTCGAGCAGTCCACGCCCAAGGAGGGTCTGGACACCAATTTCGACCTGACCCTGCTCTGGTTCTACGAGCGGGCGCGGTTCGTGTATACCGTTGCGGTAGCGTCGGATCTCGCGGCAGGGACGTACGGGCTTCCGGGAGAGGTACGATTCCAGATCTGCAACGATGATCGCGGGATTTGCCTGCCGCTGGCGGCCATACCGTTCGAGGCCTCCGTCGTCGTGGATCCCGATTGCCTGGTGCAGGAGGGAGATGTCTCGGTGGAATGCACGGGCGATGAGGCCGAGCTCGATGCCCTGCTGGGAGCCGTGTCGCAGCCCGATGAGGAGCAGCCGTCAAGCTCCAGCGATCGTCCGCGGCGTGGAGCGGCATCCGGCGGACTGTTCGGCTTCTTCCTGCTGGCGATAGGCGCCGGGCTTGCCACGCTCCTGACACCCTGCGTATTCCCCATGATTCCGCTGACGGTGTCCTACTTCACCAAGCACGCGGATGACCGGCCGACGGCCCTGCGCATGGCGTCTGTATTCGGGCTGTCCATTGTGGCGCTGTTTACGGGTTTGGGACTCTTGATGGCCGTACTGGTAGGCGCGGCCGGCGCACAGACCATCGCGGCCAACCCGTGGGTGAACCTGTTCATTGCGGCCGTGCTGATTGCGTTCGCGCTGTCCCTGCTCGGGCTGTATGAGTTGCGTCTGCCGAACAGCCTGTTGAACTACGCCAATCGGCAGTCCAACGAACGTGCCGGCTACCTGGGCGTGCTCTTCATGGGCCTGACGCTCACGCTTGTATCGTTCTCCTGCACGGCCCCGTTCGTCGGAGGCCTTCTGGCTGCTGCGGCGGGCGGAACGTGGCTGTTTCCGCTTGTCGGCATGATCGGGTTCAGCACGGCGTTCGCAGCGCCCTTTGTCCTGCTTGCCATTTTTCCGAATGCCTTGAACCGCTTGCCGTCTGCGGGCGGCTGGATGAATGCGTTCAAGGTGGTCCTGGGTTTTGTGGAGTTGGCCGCGGCCATCAAGTTCATCTCCAACGCAGATCTCGTGTGGGGATGGGGACTGCTGTCCCGGCCACTGGCAATCGCCATGACCATCGTCATATTCCTGGTCGCAGGGACCTACCTGCTGGGCAAACTCCGGCTGCCCCACGAGCCCGTTCTCGAGACGGTTGGTGTCGGGCGATTGATGGGGGCCATGGGCTTCTTCGCAATCAGCCTCTACATGATTCCGGGATTGCTCGGAGCCCCGCTGAACGCGCTCGATGCGTTTCTGCCGCCCCGGCAGGGCACGGACATCAGCCTGCTGTCCCAGTCGGCAATGGCCACGGCCGGTCTGGACGACGAGGCGTGGTTTGTGGACGATGTGGATGGCGCATTGGCAGAGGGGCGCTCTGTCGGTCGCCCGGTGCTGGTGGATTTCACCGGCTACACGTGCACCAATTGCCGAGAGATGGAGGCGAACGTCTTTCCCCGACAGCCCGTGCAACAGCGCTTCGAGTCCGAGTTCGTGCTGCTCAGACTGTACACGGACGGATTGGACCTCGGGCCGGATCTGCAGCGCTATCAGCTCGGATTGACCGGCACGGTGGCTCTGCCCACCTACGCAATCGTGGACGCAGATACCGGCCGCATGGTCACTGGAGAAAGCGGCATCATGAGCGTCGAGGAGTTCACTGAATTCCTTGACGATGGGGTCGCGATGTGGCGGGAAAACCGGGACATCGCCGCGCGCTAGTCGCGCCGCACGTTATGGAATGCCGGTGAGGGTGTCAGGGGGGTAACAACCCACCACCCCACCATGATTGCTTCCACCCCGAAGCAGGGAACCCCCGTGGACCTGCTTCAACAAGCCCAGGCCGGTGACCGGCAGGCACGGGATCGCTTGCTGGGATGGGCCTACGTCACAGCCCATTCCTACTACAGAAACAAGGCCGGAGCAGAAACGGCCCTGTCATCGATGGAGGCCGAGGACCTGGCGACGGCCTTCTACTTCGAGTTTGCCCGAGCGTGGCCCCGCATCCATGCGGTGTACCACTACACCCGGCGCAGCCTGAAGAACAACCTGCATCGTCACCTCAAGAAGAGTCGCACGCGCAGAAACAGGGAGACGCTTTGCTCCCAGGCCGAGCTGGCCCGCCGATTTGAGTCCAGGGCGATCGAAATCAGCTATTACGCAGAAGAAGCCTGGTCCGACAGGGATTGGCTGCGCTACCGGGTCATCGGCCGGGTCATGGCCTCAAGCGACCAACGCACGCGTGAGCTGGTGCAATACCGCTGCGCCGAACCAGGACTTTCGTACCGCGAAATCGCGGGGCGCGTCGGCGCCTCCGAGGCATCTCTCCGGATGCGGATGACGCGATTCTATGACGCGGTACGCCGCGCCCATTCACTGGCACTATCACGAAGTAACCTGTCTCAACACTCATGAAAACCAGCGAGATCACAAGAGAGGCACCCCTCACGGACGAGGAAATCGATCTGCTCGTGGGCCGAGCCTTGCGGGATGCGGGAGTTCAGGCTCCTCTCGAGAGCACTCGAGGCCCGCGCTCTCTGCGGGGGCTCATCTACGTCGGAGCCTTTCTGCTCGGCATGACCGTGATGGAGGGCTTTCACCTCATGAATCCTTCCGCGGACGTGCGGAGCGGGGAGATGGTCTTCCGATGCGGAGTCTCTCAACAGGTAGATACACCCGGTTGACCCTGCCCGGGCTGGTCCCGGACTCCGGCGCGAACCAGGAACAGTCGCAAGGCGCGGCGTTAGCCAGCCTTCACTTTAGGAGCGCCCATGTATTTCCTGGATTCACCGGCCACCTTCATGTTGATGGTGGTGACCGTGCTGGTCAGCGGCTACGCCCTGCATTCACGCCCGGACCTCATGGAGACGCTGGCGTTTCGTCCCCGTCGGGTCCGGGACAACAATGAGTACTACAGACTTGGCACCGCCTGGTTGGTCCATGTGGGCATTGGGCATTTGGCCCTGAACCTGTTCACCCTCTACTTCTTCGGGCGAGCGCTGGAGGCCATGCTTGGCACGGCAGCGTTCCTCGTCATCTTCTTCGTCTCGGAGTTGGCAGCCAACGGGATGACCTTTTGGCTCAGGCGGGATAGTCCGTCCTACGCCTCGGTAGGTGCCTCGGGAGCTGTGAGCGGCGTGCTGTTCGCGTTTGCGCTGTACCGCCCGCTGGACCTCATCTATGTGTTTGCAGCTCTGCCGATACCCGCCTGGCTCTTTGCGATCCTGTTTGTGGTGCTATCCATTGCTGCGATGAAGCGTCCGGGTGGGCAGGGAGGCATTGCCCATGAAGCGCACCTGGGGGGTGCCCTCGGCGGCATACTGGCTGCTTTTGCCATGAACCCGTCCGTGTTCGGGATTTTCTTCGGCCGGCTCGGTTTCTGACTCGCCCGGAGAAAGCCCCGTTATTGCTGGTCGTTGAATCATCGGGCTGGACGCACAGGCAGCCGCGCTTTGGAGGGGAGCCGTTATTGCAGTTGGAAATCCGCAGCGGCGCGCGTAGCTTCCGTTACCTCATGCCGCCTGGATTACGTACATCCGGTACGACACTCAGTCGCGCACACGGAATGGGCACCAAAAAGCTCGGCTCCTGGGCCGGGCTTTTTGCGCTTGGTGGGGTGTCCGCAGTTATGCACCCTCTGTGTGGATATTGTGTGTACTGTTTGTGGAAGCTGCGGTGAAGATTCGGATTGACCACCGTGAAGGGTCGGCCTATAATAGTCCCAGTGCCTGACGGCACAGTTCCTTGACGCGACTGAGTCTCTAGGCTGCATGAGGTAGCCCGAACGGATCTACTACTACGTATGGATCCCCGGGAAGGCCGACGAAGGACAGCGCCCTCGGGCGCCACGAACTTCGGCTCACGAGGCAGAGTGAACGACAGACTGATCCGCAGGCAACTGCGGCAGATGACTGAAACGGCACTCAGCAACGAAAGCGGTGAACACAGGGTCGGGGTCAAACCCGAACGAATCCGGCGAGAGTCGGAAGGGCTGTGCGAGCTTCGGCAGGCGGCGACATGCGGACGCGCATCCCAGGAAGCGCACCGTGGTCGTTGTGTAGCGCGCCGAGCAGAAACGTTTGCCCGTAAAACGGTGAGCGGGGAAGCCCGGAAAAGCGGACACACCCACGCCGAGCAGGCCGCAAGGTCTGCCAGGCGGAGGAGCGCGAGGGGTGTGAGCACAAGCGTGCCTGTCACGCGGGACCGCACCACCTGGAGAGGAACGGCAGCAATGCCGATCCGAAGTGAGGGTTACTCACGAAGTGTGCCCATACGACGTGAGTATGGAATTGACGCGCAAGCGCAGTTCCAACATGCCCGCCAGACCGACGCTGCAAAGCGCCGGTCATTGGCCGGAGCCGCGAGGCTTCGGTCGCCGAGAGGCACCGCAAGGGGCCGATCGGACGGTCCGACCGCGAGGTCGGGTCGAAATCGAGACTTTCCCCTCCCAGGCCGGGGTCTGGCGTCGCTTGCGACGATGGATTTCGGGGGAGGAGTCGCGTTGGGGGAGTGCCAAGGCACGAAAATCTGGAGGAGGTAATCTTCTTCCCTTGAAAGGCCACCGGTTCGCCGGGGGCCTTTTCTGGTTTGAGGGTTATTCTGGGAGCATGGACAAGGGCACCCTGACGGCAATCATCCACTTCCAGACGCCAGACCTTCTGGAAGAGGCGGTACGATCATTCAGGAAGTGCTGTCCGCACGATCCGCTTCTCATTCTCGACAACGGGTCCGCCGACGGCTCGCGAAGCGTGGTTCGGTGCCTTGCCGAGGAATTGCCGGGAGTCGGAGCCCGCTATCTGGATGAGAACATCTATCACGGCCCCGCGATGGACCTTGTGCTCCAGGAGGCGATCCACGATACCGTGTTCTTCCTGGACAGCGACACCGTTACCCTCAAGGGCGGATTCATCGCGCCCATGCGCAGCGAGGCCCTCCGGCCCGAGACGCTGGCCGCGGGCGAAGTGGTCACGGTCGACGGCCGGGGCTTTGCGAGCAGGACCGGGATCCCGGTGCCCGTGTCTGCCTACATGATGATCAATCGCACGGCGTACCTGGAGCTTCCTCCGTTTGTGCACCACGGCCTTCCGGTGCTGCAAACCTGCAAGGAGGCCCAGCAGCAGGGGCTACGGATCCGGTCATGGCCGGTCGCCGAGCACGTCAATCACCTCGGCCGGGGCACGGCAGAGCGATTCGGATACGGACTCGGCCTGCGAAGTCGTTTGAGTTTCCTGCTCCACAAGCTCGGGTTGTGAGCGGTGGCCCGTCTGCTCAGACGCCAAACAGGGCGTGCACGGCCGTCCAATCGCACAAGCGTGGCACGTCCGGTCCCTGCGCATCTGCCGCTGTGAACCAGACCACCTGCCACCCGGCATTCAGGCCCCCCTCGACATCGGACGAAATGGAGTCGCCTACATAGAGTATGGCGCCTGGGTCCGTGCCGGCCTTCTGCGACGCGATACGGAAGAGCTTCGGGTGGGGCTTGAGCACACCCTCCTCTTCGGAGATCACGACGGACTCGAACTGTGCGGTCAAGTCGGGGAATCGGGCGAGCTTGGCTCGCTGGGCTTCTGCAAAGCCGTTCGTAAGCACACCCACCGGCCATTTTCCGGCAATGAGCGACACGGCCTCAGAGGCTCCGTCCAGGAGGACCCAGTGGTCGGCATACGCCTCGAGGTACCGATCGGCGGCCAACACGGGGTCTTCTTCCAGCCCCAGGTTCTCAAAAAGCAACGCAAAGCGTCCGGATCGTGTGCCTTCCTTGTCGCGGGTTCCGGCCGCGTATTCCTGCCATACCACGCGGTTCACGGCGGCATAGCTCGACCTCACGTGTGCCAACGAGAAGGCGCCGAGCGCACGCAGGTCGTCCCGAAGGTCGGCCAGGGCCGCATCCTGGGCTGCACGATGATCCAGCAGTGTGTCGTCCAGATCGAAGTAGACGAAGCGAACCGCATCAAGGTCAAGGACAGGTTCCGGCCCGCTCATCCGGTGGCTATGGGGCGCTTCATGATCGCGTACTCCTTGTGCGCGGTGCCCCCGAGGGACTCGAGCGCGTTCCGCATGGGCATGTTGTTGTCCAGGATCCAGCTCATCTCACAGGCTGGAAAACCCAGCGGAGGCACCTTGTCCACGGTCTCCAGAATAAGCAGCGCATCGAAGCCGCGACCCTGGTATTCCTTCCGCACGCCCATCAGGGGAAGCCGGACCTCCTGAATGCCGCCGAAGAACACCCGTGGCAACAGTTTGAGAATGCCCGTCGGAAACAGTCTGCCGTCCTTCAGCGGCTTCAGCGCCTGGTTCATGTTCGGGATGGCGATGGAAAACGCGACCGGGCGGCCGTCCATCTCCAGGATGTAGGCCATGCGCGGGTCGACCACCTGCTTCATCTCGGAGGCAAGGTGATCGAACTCACCTTCGGTCATCGGTACGTGACCCCAGTTGTCGGACCAGCCTTCGTTGTAGATGTCCCGGATGACGGCAGCCTCTTCCCGAAACCGCTTCATGTCGAGCGTGCGCAGCTTCAGGCCCGGGTTACGCCGTTTCACAAGTTCGACTCCACGACGAAGCTTCTCGACCCGAGCGTATTTCCGATGGATGTAGTACGCCCACAGCGTCATCGCCCTCTCAAAGCCGGCCTGCTCCAGGCGTGAAGGGTAGTAGGGCGGGTTATGCGTCATCAGGACGAAGGGGGAAGACTCGAATCCGTCCATCAGAAGGCCTGCCGTATCGTTGAGTGACGGGTTCACGGGGCCCAGGACGGTGGTCAGATCACGTGCGGTGAGCCAGATATCGACGGCAGCCAGCAGCGCGTCGAAAACGTCTTGACGATCTACCGATTCAAAGAAACCGAAGAAGCCCGCACCGTCCCGATACTTCTTCAGATACATGCCGTTCACAATTCCGGCGATGCGTCCGACGACGCGGCCGTCTGCATCCCGCGCGAGAAAAGGCTGGATGTCACCATGCTCAAAGAACGCGTTCTTCCGCGGATTGAGCAGTTTGCGCACGTCCATGCGCAGCGGGGCCACCCAGTAGGGATCGTCCCGGTACAGCTGGTACGGGAAATCGATGAATGCCTTGAGGTCGCGGCGACCGGATACGGCTGTGACCGTGACGCGGCTCATGGGGTGCACAGTCGTCTGGCCCGGCGTGCGAAGATCACTCTGGAAGCGGCGTGATGCGGACCCGACACGGCCGCGTTCAGTGCGCGGTGCCGTTGGTACGGATCACTCCGTGCTTCTTGCCGACCCGCTTGAACGTGTCCAGGATGAAGTCCAGATCCTCATTGGAATGCGTGGCCATGTAGGAGGTACGCATGAGGCTCTGGCCCTGTGGCACAGCCGGCGGAACCACGGCATTCACGAATACACCCTCTTCCAGCAGGTCCTTCCAGAACCGGAAACAGGTGTGCAGGTCTCCTACCACGACCGGAATAATCGGAGACTGGCTTGACCAGACGTTGAAGCCCAGCGAGCGGAAGCCCTCTCGCATGTAGTCCGAGATTTCCCACAGTCGTTCGACACGCTCCGGCTCCTCTTCCAGGATGTCGAGGCACTTCAGCGCCGTGGCCACATTGGCAGGCGGCATGGAAGCGCTGAAAATGTGGGTCGAACTGGTGTGGCGGATGTATTCGATGATGTCGTGATCGCCTACGCAGAATCCGCCGAGTGAAGCAAAGCTCTTGGAAAAGGTGCCCGTAGTCAGGTGGGTATGCTCCCCGAGGCCGAAGTGTGCCGCGGAGCCCTTGCCACCAGGCCCGACCACACCGACGGCATGCGCATCATCCAGCATGAGTGCGGCTCCGAACTCCTGGGAAAGCTCCACAAGCTCGGGCACCTTCGCGAGCACGCCGCTCATCGAAAACACCCCATCCGTGACGATGAGGAGCCCTGCCGAAGGCCGCTCCGTGCGCGCCCGCTCCAGCAGACGGCGCAGGTGGGCCATGTCGTTGTGCCGAAATCGCCACGTGTCGGCCAGGCTGACCTGCGTTCCAGCGACTATACAGGCGTGGTTGTCCTTGTCGCTGAAGATGATGTCCCCTTTGCCGGCAAGCGACTGGAGCACGCCCTGGTTGGTCATGTAGCCGGTGCTGAACAGCACGCAGGCTTCCTTGCCCATAAAACGAGCGAGTCGGGCCTCCAGTTCGATATGCAGATCGAGCGTGCCGTTCAGAAAGCGGCTTCCGGTACACCCGGTACCGTAGTTCTCGATGGCCCAGGCCGCGGCTTCCTTCACACGCGGGTCGGACATCAGACCGAGATAGTTGTTCGATCCGGCCATGACGATTTCGCGGCCGTGAATGATGGCCCTCGCCCCGTCGTTCTTCTCAATGGCGCGGAAATACGGATACAGGTCCGCGTTCTTTACCTGGGCATACAGGCCGTTTGGGGCAAAGAAGCGGTGTGTCTTGTCGAACAGCGACGGTTCGGCAGACAGCGTTTCGGGCTGCTCAGTTCGCTCTGTGCCCTGTGCCATGTGATAGAGGAGGGAAGCCGGCCGAAGGCCGCGTTACGGTTGACCAAGCCTTGAGTGCTCCAAGACAGGTCAACGTTTCAGAATCGACTGGAAGCTGTCCGGTTCTTCGAAGATCACGTGTGGGCGTACGTCTCCCTCGAGAAAACAGGACGGCGATATCGTCCATTAGCCGCGGTCAAACCGGCAGAAGTAACACGGCCGGCAAAAAAATTCTCCTACCAGCGCAGGGTCGCCTGGAATCCGGTCCGAAACTGCCCGGAAGCGTGCAATTCGTGAACAGGCTGCACCCTCAGCGTGAGGTTCTCACCGACGTCGAAGGAGCTCAAATGCGCACTTACGTACGCGTCCAGCACGCCCAGCGCCCACATGGCACCGATGCCCAGGATGGACAGGTCCCTGTTTCGGCGCAGGTTGTCGCGCTGATTCTCCAGCGGTGCTGAGCTGAGCTCCCTGCCGAAGCGGGCCGTTATCTCATCATACTGCGCCTCAAATGCAGCAGCAGGATTGATATCGTCTTCCCCGATCAGCTCTTGCCAGGCCTTGTACTGAAAGGCGCGCTTGTAGAGCACGTACTCGGAGTGGTTGTTCGCGACGTTGTAGGCGAACACCGCGATGCCTGCGTAGAGCACGGGCAATTTCACATAGTCGCGATTGTACACCTGGCCGAGCCCGGGGAACGCCAGCCCGCGCAGCAATGCGGACTGAGGGGACCGCGCTTCCGTCGATTGTGCGGTGACGGAGGCCGCGGGCACCAGAACGGTTGCAAGGACCAGAACCGTCAGCGCGTGCTTCACGTCAACGGCCCATCAGCTCGATCAGACGTTCCAGATCGTCCGCCGAGTAGTATTCGACCTCAATTTTTCCCCCTTCCCCGGAGACGCTGGGGCGAATGGCCACCTTGGTGCCCAGGCCACCCCGAAGCCGGTCGGTCAGCCGGCGCAGCTCCAGGTCGTCGCGGGACGGTGGCTCGGCAACTGCAGGCTCGGGTTCATCGTCGCCGGCGTTGAGCCACTGCTTGACCATTTTTTCGGTTGCCCGCACAGAGAGCTCCTGATCCACGATGCGTGCTGCCAGCGTGGCCTGCACATCGGGGTCCTCAAGGGGAATCAGTGCCCGCGCATGTCCGGTGGAGAGTCTGCCGTCCCGCAGCATGGCCTGAACGGCCGGAGGCAGCTTCAGAAGCCGTAGCAGGTTGGTGACGGTCGCGCGGCCCTTGCCCACCTTCGTGGCCACCTCTTCCTGTGTCAGTGTGCATTCCTCAACCAGGCGCAGATAACCGAGCGCCACCTCAATGGGGTTCAGCTGCTCACGCTGCACGTTTTCCACGATGGCCATCTCCAGCATGGCCTCTGTGTCTGCTTCGCGAACGAATGCCGGAATGTGCTCGAGACCGGCCATGCGAGCCGCACGCAGGCGGCGCTCACCCGAGATCAGCTCAAAATCGCCTGAATCCGTGGCCCTGACTGTGACGGGCTGGATGATGCCGAGCTGCTCAATGGAGGCGGCCAGCTCTTCCAGGGCCGCCTGGTCGAACTCGGTCCGCGGCTGGTAGGGATTGGCCTTGATCCGCCCGATCGCCACATCGCTGATCGCACCGGCCCGCTGGCGATCCCTGAAGTCATACAGGGGCGTGTGACTTACCGCGGCCGCGGTTTCTGCGGCCTGTTCTTCCCGGTCTGGAAGGAGGGCGCCCAGACCGCGCCCCAGAGCTGCTTTGCCTTTTGCCATGCTATTCGATGCCGCGCACGTGTCCGTCACCCGACGAGTAGGAGCCCATTTCAGCGGCCATGGCACTCGCGTCATTCGTCTGACGGCTCAGCACCTCCTTGGCCAGCGCGATGTAGTTCCGCGCGCCGACGCTGGTCGCATCGTACAACAGGACCGGGCGACCGAAACTGGGCGCCTCAGAGACGCGCACGTTACGCTGGATCAGCGTGTTGAAGACCTTGTCTCCAAAGTACTTGCGCAGCTCCCCGGCGACCTGGTTCGCAAGCCGAAGGCGCACGTCGAACATGGTGACCAGCACGCCTTCGATGTCGAGGTTCTCGTTGAGATGCTGGCGAACCAGTTTGATGGTGTTCAGGAGCTGTCCCAGCCCCTCAAGCGCGAAATACTCCGCCTGCACGGGGATGAGCACCGAGTTGGCGGCAGTCAGCGCGTTCAGCGTAAGCAGACCGAGGGAAGGCGGACAGTCAATGACGATGAAGTCGTACCGGTCCCGAACCCGCTGCATCGCATTGCGCAGGATGCGCTCGCGGTCGGGCACGTCCACCATTTCAATCTCGGCGCCGACCAGATTGATGTGGCTCGGAACGAGATCCAGGAACGGCATCTCCGTGGTGCGGATGGCGTCCTCAAACGGGACGGATCCGACCAGGATTTCGTAGCTCGAGGCCGTGACCGTGCGCGGATCGATGCCTACGCCGGAGGAGCAGTTGGCCTGCGGATCGAAATCTACCAGCAGGGTCGAGCGCTCCACCGCCGCCAGCGACGTGGCCAGGTTAACCGCGGTAGTCGTCTTGCCGACTCCCCCCTTCTGGTTTGCGACCGCAATGACCTTTCCCATCTATCCTCTGCTTCCGGTCCTGAACGTGGTGTGGGGTCTACAATGAACCGCGCAGCGTAGGGTTCTCCCGCACCGACCCAAGAACTGAGAAGGTACTGACAAGCCCTCGGGAGCGCTAGCGCACACATGTGTCCGAACACTTGCCCGCCACCCGGGTTATTCGGGCGATGGCGCGGCAGTTCGTACTCAAACGAGAGGAGGCCCAGGCTCCAGTCAGCTACCGGATCGACTACGCCGGTGAGCTCAATCCCCAGCAGTACGCCGCCGCGACGGCATCCGGTGGACCGATTCTGGTCGTGGCCGGTGCAGGGACCGGCAAGACCCGAACGCTGGTCTACCGGCTGGCCTATCTGGTGGAGTCCGGGGTCGCTCCGGAGCGCATCGCCCTCCTGACGTTTACCCGACGGGCCTCCCGGGAAATGCTGGCCCGGGCATCAGGACTGCTGGACGGACGATGCCAGCAGGTTCGAGGCGGCACGTTTCATTCGTTCTGTCTGGGCGTGCTGCGACGGCACGCAACCCGCATTGGCTTCCCGAACAACTTCACCATCCTGGATTCTTCGGATTCGTCCGATGTGATCGACGTGATCCGGGGCCAGATGGAGCTGGGAAAAAAGGATCGATTCCCGAAGAAGCGCACCATCCAGGGCATGTTCTCGTCCGTCGTGAATCGTGACCTGCCTCTGGGTGATCTGCTGGAAAAGGAGTATCCGCAATTCGTACCCCATGCCCACGATCTCGAGATGCTAATGCGGCGCTTTGAGGGGTACAAGCGCAGCCACGGGCTCATGGACTATGATGACCTGCTGCGGCGCACGCTGGAACTGTTCGAGAAAGAGCCGGATGTGTTGAAACTCGTCGCAGGCAAGTGTGAGCACGTGCTGGTGGATGAGTACCAGGACACCAATCGTCTGCAGGCGCGGCTGGTGAAGGCGTTTTCCAGCATGCACGGCAACGTTATGGCGGTCGGCGACGACGCCCAGAGCATCTACCGATTCCGTGGCGCGGATTTCCGCAACATCCTCGCCTTCCCGGAAGAGTTTCCCGGCACCCGGTTGCAGAAGCTGGAGCACAACTACCGCTCTACGCAGCGCATTCTGGACCTGGCGAACCACATCATCAAGCAGGCCCGCCACAAGTTCGACAAGGAGCTGTTCACAGAGCGCGGAGACGGAGATCTGCCCGCGCTGGTGACGGCGCCGGACGACCGTTTCGAGAGCCGGTTTGTGTGTCAGATGATTCTGGATCTGCGCGAGCAGGGCATTCCGTTGCGGGACGTCGCTGTGCTTTTCCGCAGCGGATTCAACTCCTACGATCTGGAGGTCGAGCTGAACCGGCGCAACATTCCATTCGTCAAGTACGGCGGGCTGAAGCTTAGCGAGGCGGCGCACGTCAAGGATGTTGTGGCACACCTGCGCATTCTGGAGAATCCGCAGGATGCCATTTCGTGGAATCGGGTGCTGCAGCTGCTGGAGGGCATCGGTCCGAAGACGGCCGGTCAGATCATCCAGTGGATTCTGGAGGCCGGCGATGATCCACTGAAGTTGCCCGATCGTCCGTGGTCTCCCAAGTACGCAGATTCGCTGGCCGCGCTGTTCGCGCTGCTTCGCTCACTCACCTCGGGCAAGCAGACCCTGGGTCGGCAGGTGGATGCCGTGCTGGACTACTATGCGCCGATCCTCAAGCGGGTGTACTACGAAGACTATCCCAAGCGCGAGCAGGATCTGGACCACCTGGTCTCCGTGGTCGAGAGCTACACCGACCGGGCCACGCTCCTCAGTTCGCTCGCGCTCGACCCGATTGAGCTGTCGGCGCTGGACGTCGAGCCGCTGGAGGAAGACGAGGCTCCTCTGGTCCTGTCGACCATTCATTCCGCCAAGGGCCTCGAGTTCAAGGCGGTGTTCGTGATCCACGCGCTGGAAGGGGTGCTTCCGTCCAGCTATTCGGTCAGCAGCGACGAAGAGATCGACGAAGAGCTCCGTCTGTTCTACGTGGCCGTCACCCGGGCTGCGGATCACCTGTTCGTGACCTATCCGTCCGTTCAGTACCGGCGCTACCACGGTCAATTCCTGACCAGTCCGAGTCGCTTCGTGCAGGGCGTACCTGAGGCGCTGCTGGAGCCGTGGAGCCTGGTTGAAGAGGCACCGACGCCGCTGCTGCCGGAGGCGGGATCATGAGTTTGGCTCCCGATGGGCTGGTAATCGAGGGCATTGGTCGCGATCGACTGGACGAGATCGATGCCCTCAACCGGGAGATCTTCGGGGAGAAGCGCATCATCAACAGCTTCGACAAGGAAGACCTGACCATGCTCCTGGCCCGCGTGCATGCGGAGCCGGTCGGATTCAAGTTGGGCTATCGGCAGAACCGAATGACGTTCTACTCTGCAAAAGGCGGTGTGCGTCAGTCCTGGCGCCGTCAGGGTGTGGCGGAGGCGCTGCTGGATGCGCTGATGGATGAGGCTCGCGGGGCCGGCTATCGCAAGTTTGCCTTCGACACCTTCCCGAACATGCATCCCGGCATGACGATGATGGCGTTGAAGCGCGGATTCCGGCTAACGGAGGCCGATTTCAACCGGACCTATCAGGATTTCCGGCTTCGATTCGAGGCGTCGCTGTAGGACTGCCGGCCTTGCTCACTTGGCACGGGCCTGCCCTAGAACAGGGCGTAGATGAACGGCGCGAGGGCAGATCCCTGGGCCGCCACGATAATCACACTCAGCAGGACCAGCACGATCACGATAGGGGCCAGCCAGTACTTCTTGCGGACTTTCAGAAACTCCCAGAACTCGCCCAGGATGCGAAGCTTGCCCATTTCAGACCAGATTTCGGGTGCCGGCAGGGGCCCGGCGAACGCGAGATTGTGTGAAGGTCGGATTGACATGCCCCGGATGGGGCCAAGTTCCACGAACGGGCGCAACAGCGGGGCTCAGGTTGCGTAAGGCCCATCGAACCAGTCCACCCTCCCTGTGTCCGGATTTCTGTTTGAGCTCCTGGAGGGGCTGCGCATTGCTCTCCGCGCCATCCGCGTGAACAAGATGCGCTCCCTTCTGACCACTCTCGGCATCATCATCGGCATCGTCAGCGTGACGGCAATGGCCACGGTGGTGTCGGGCATTGAAGGCCAGTTCGAGGAGGACATGGCCGAACTTGGCACCGATGTGCTGTACATCGAACGCATGCCCTGGGTGCAGGGCCCCGGCACCAAGTGGTGGGAGTTCATCAACCGCCCCCGCATGCAGGCCGAGGTTGCCGAGGCAGTCCAGCGCAGGGCTCGATCTGCGGAAGCCGTAACGACCGTGGCCCAGACGTTCCGTGGTGTGACCTACAAGGAACGGGTCATGTCTCGCGGGGTGGTGGTTAACGGGGTTTCCCACACCTATCCCGACGTACATGAAGTCCTGATCGAACACGGCACGTTCTTTACCGAGATGGATGACCGCGCAGCGCGCAAGGTGGCCGTGATCGGATCGGAGATAGCACTCCAGCTCTTTCCTGTAGAAGATCCGGTAGGCAAAGACATTCGCATCGGCGGGACGCGCTACCGGGTGATCGGTGTGGGTGTTCGAGAAGGCCAGGGTGCGGATCAGGCCAGCGGATTCGATTGGCAGGTGCGCATTCCGTTCGGTGCCTTCGAACAGGAATACGGCACGCGATACCGGGACGTGTCCGTGCAGGTGAAGGTGCGCGATGAGGTCTCAGTGGAGGAGGCGATGGACGAGTTGACCGGTGTGGTCCGCGTGGCTCGTGGCCTGGACGCCAGGGAGGACGACAACTTCGAGGTCAACGAGAGCGGGGCCATCCGCGCAGCGGTTGAGCCCGTGAAGTTTGCCATTTTCGCCATCGGCATCGGATTGACCAGCCTGTCGCTCCTGGTGGGGGGAATCGGCGTCATGAACATCATGTTTGTATCGGTGAAAGAACGCACCCGGGAAATCGGCATCAGAAAGGCTGTCGGTGCCAAGAGGCGAACGATCATGCTGCAATTCCTGATCGAGGCCGTGGCAGTGAGCCTGATGGGCGGAATTGTCGGGGTCCTTTTGTCCGTTCCCATTTTCCTTGGAGTGCGAACAATCCTGCCGGCCGAGCTGGGACCTGGCGTGGTGATGCTCGCATTCGGCATCTGTATGGCGGTCGGCACGGTATTCGGCATTGCGCCGGCGTGGTCGGCTGCCAAGGCCGAACCCATTGAAGCCCTTCGCTACGAATAGCCATGGCATTTTTTGAAGCGGTCCGCATGGCGCTCGAGGCGCTGAGGGGCAACAGGCTCCGGTCGGCCCTGACATTGCTCGGCATGGTGATCGGCGTGTTCGCCATCATCGTCTCGGTGACCGCGGTCAAGGTGATCGACGTCTACTTCAACGAGAAGCTGGATTTCCTCGGAGCTTCCACCTTCACGATTTCCCAGTACCCGGTAATCCGGATTGAAGGCGGTCGCAGTTCCAGAAACCGCCCCCCGATTACCTACGAACAAGTAGAGCGTCTGGAGCGCTCCATGCGCACGCCCGTTGCACTGGGGGTCATCGAGGACTTCAGCTTCGGAGCCGTGCGCTATCAGGACCGGGAGACCGAGCCCAACATGGTTCTGATCGGTGCCGACGAGAACCTGCTCGCCAACTATTCCTACGATTTGCAGAGCGGTCGATACATCACCGAAGAGGATGTTCGCTTCGGACGTCCGGTCGCCGTGCTGCTTGAGGATGCGGTAGACGTGCTCTTCCCGAACGAGTCGCCACTCGGGAAAGAGATTCGCTTCCGGGGACACCGGTTCGAGGTGATCGGTGTTCTGGAGAATCAGGGTAGTTTCCTGGGCTTCAACCAGAATACCCGCCTCTTCATTCCCATCACCCGCGGAATGACACTCTACGGTAACCCGAATCGCAACATCGCCAACATCAGCGTGCGCGTAACCAACTCGCAGCAGATGGAGTCGGCGATGGAAGAAGCGACCGGGCGCATGCGGGTGATTCGCGGCGTGGGACCTGGAGAGGACAACAACTTCGAGATCGGCACGAACGACAGCATCGGCCGCATTTTCGATGCGTTCACCGGCACGCTCACCACCGCGGGTGCGGGCATCGGTTTGATCGCGCTGCTCGCAGCCGGGATCGGCATCATGAACATCATGCTGGTGTCTGTGACCGAAAGGACCCGAGAAATCGGGATTCGCAAATCCATTGGCGCCCGACGCAAGGACGTGATGAGACAGTTCCTGACCGAGGCGTTCGTCCTGTGCCAGATCGGAGGCCTGTTGGGCATCCTGCTGGGCGCGCTGGTCGGCAACCTGACCGCGGTCTACTTCGAGATCAGCGCTGCCTTCCCGGTCAACTGGGCCATCGGCGCCGTCGTGATGGTGACCATCATCTCGCTGGTGTTTGGCGGCTACCCGGCCCTGAAGGCCGCCCGCCTGAATCCCATCGATGCGCTGCGCTACGAGTAGCCAGTCCGGCTCTGTGGCATGGCCGCCCGCCAGGGGTTACCATGCCGCCGAATCAGGACGGGCCTATGTCAGCGGAAGCCAAAGCACGCGTCGGAAAAGAAGTGGCCGGTTGGGTCGAGTCGGGCATGGTGCTCGGCCTCGGTACCGGATCCACGGCCGCCAAGGCCATTGAGGCGCTTGGGCGTCGCCTCGAGTCCGAGATGCTCGACGTGGTCGGCGTGCCTACGTCCTTCTTCGCCGAGCGTCTGGCCCGTCAGTGCGGCATTCCTCTCGCGACCCTGGACGAGGTCGAGCACATTGACCTCGCGTTCGATGGCGCCGACGAAGTAGATCCGAACCTGACGCTGATCAAGGGCCGGGGCGCAGCGCACACGCGCGAAAAGGTGGTCGCGGCCGAGGCTGTCCGGCTGGTCGTATTGGTAGACGACAGCAAGATGGTCGAGAAGCTGGGCACCCGCATGCCGGTCCCGGTGGAAGTCGTGCCGATGGCGGCCTCGCCCGTCATTCGGCGCCTGGAGCGACTCGGCGCACGCTGCGAACTGCGTATGGGAGAGGCCAAGGACGGCCCGGTGGTGTCCGACCAGGGCATGTGGATCGTCGATGCGCACTTCCCGGGGATTGACGATGCCGCAGGACTGTCGGCTGACATATCGGGCATGCCCGGGGTGGTCGAGCACGGCATATTCGTCGGACTCGCGACAGACGTTCTGGTCGGCCAAAGCGATGGGGAGGTGCGTCACCTCAGGCGCCGGGGATAGGGCATGTGGGCGGGGATCTATCGGGGCTGCCTCCTGGCTCTCGTTGTGCTGGGCGTGGCGGCAGGCTGTGGCCCTGAGCAGGAGATTCAGATCCAGAGAACGATCTCTGAGCCAATACCGCCACCCGTCGAACCCCTGGTCGGACTGGACCGGGCGCAGGAGAACGGTCTGACAGTCGAAGACTTTCGAACGGGCCTGCTCCATCCGGACTGGGTTGTTCTTCCTGCGGACACGGGCGCATTCGCGCTATTCCCCGGGTATACAGCACGGTATCACTTCGTGAACCCGGACTGCGGAACCGTTTCGGTGGGCCTCCTGGAAGACGGACGATGGGATCTCAGCGGCTCCCACTCGTGTGGCCCCGAGTCCTACCCACCCGACCGGTTTAGGTGCTCTCAACCGGACCGCGACGCCTGGTGTCCGCAGGAGTAAGGGACTTGAGGCCTAGTGCTACAGCACCCGGTCTATCGCCCCGTTCAGCCGTTTCACCGGGATAAGCTCGAGCGATCCGCTCCGGTCCGGCGCGTTCCCCGCAGGAATCACCGCAGCGGCAAACCCCAGCTTCTCGGCCTCGCTGAGCCGCTTGCCCAGCTGGGATACTCCGCGGATCTCGCCGCCGAGGCCAATTTCACCAACGAACAGCGTGCGATCCGGAAGCGGCCGGTCAAACAGCGAACTGGCCACGGCCATCGCCACACCAAGGTCTACCGAGGGTTCGCCAAGGCGCAGGCCGCCTGTGACGTTCACGAACACGTCATGGCTCGACAGTTTCATGCCCTCCCGCTTTTCCAGTACCGCCAGCAGCATCTGCAGCCTCCTCGCCTCAAATCCAGTGGAGGATCGCTGGGGCGTGGAGTAGGACGTGGGCGTCACCAGAGCCTGCAGCTCGGCCAGCACGGGCCGCGTGCCCTCAAGCGTGCTCACCACCGCGGTGCCTGACGCGCTCCGCCCGTTCTCCGGCAGGAAGAGCCGGCTCGGGTTGTCCACGGCCTGCAGGCCGTTGCCGTGCATTTCGAACACGCCGATCTCGTTGGTCGATCCGAAGCGGTTCTTGACGGCACGCAGGATGCGGAAAGCGTGATGCCGATCTCCCTCGAGGTGCAGCACGGTGTCGACCATGTGCTCCAGTACGCGAGGCCCTGCAATCGAGCCTTCCTTGGTCACGTGCCCGACAAGAAACACCGCCATGCCGGAGTCCTTGGCCAAACGAATCAGCCGCGCGGTGCACTCGCGCACCTGCGCCACCGAGCCGGGAGCGCTGGACAGGCTGGGGAGAAACAGGGTCTGGATGGAGTCCACAATCAGAACGGCGGGGTCGATCTCACCAGCCGCGTGCAGAACGCCTTCCACACTGGTTTCCGGCAGCAGATGCACGGCATCCGCGGAGACCTTCAGTCGGTCGGCACGCAGACGGACCTGGCCCGGCGACTCCTCCCCGCAGACGTACAGCACGCCGCGGCCAGCCAGCAACGCGGCGACCTCTGTCAGCAGCGTGCTTTTGCCGATGCCCGGATCACCCGCGACAAGCGTGACCGATCCGGGCACAATGCCGCCTCCAAGCACGCGATCAAACTCCGCCACACCGGTGTCCAGCCGCTCTCCTTCCTCTGCGTTGACCTCGCCCAGTCGGACAGCCTTTATTGTCACCACGGGGCGGGCTGTACGAGGTACGCCGAGTTCCTCCACCATGCTGTTCCAGGTGCCGCATGAACTGCACTGGCCCGTCCATCGAGGGGCCTCATTGCCACATTCCTGGCAGACGAATACAGACTTGATCTTCGGCATCAGATGTGGGTGGTGTGGCAGCAATCTATAGAGGCCCGGTGACAGTGATTTGTCACCACCCGCAGGAGGCGGTCTTCGGATTCGGCACGGACCGCATCGCTCGTGAAACCGCCCATCGACTTCTCGGGCCTTTCTACAACAACTTTGGCCCGCCCGCGTAGGTTCGGACTGCTTCCTCCGGACCCTCCCAGATGGCCTTTGTCAACTCCCTTGTGCTGAGCCCGGCTGCGGCTGTAGGGCGCTATACCCTGCTGCTGGGCAAGGCGTTCGCGACCCTGGGAGACTTGCGGTCCTACCGGAAGAATATCGCGCTACAGATGATTCGGGTGGGGTACGACTCCATCCCCATTGTGGCGCTTGCCGCAGCCTTCTCCGGAGCGGTGACCACCGTGCAGGCCGCCTACCAGCTGGTCTCTCCGTTCATACCCCGATCAATCATCGGCTCCATTGTGGTGCCTAGCATGATTCTTGAGCTGGGTGCGGTCGTGACCGGTTTCATTCTGGCCGGCAGGGTCGGAGCCCGGATTGCGGCCGAGCTGGGCACGATGCGCGTTACCGAGCAGATCGATGCGCTGGAGGCCATGGGGCTCAACTCCGTGGGCTATCTGATCGTCCCGCGGGTGCTGGCCGGCGTCGTGATGTTTCCTGTGCTGTACGTCACGGCCTCATTCGTGGGTGTCACCGGCGGCATGATGATCGGATCCCTTGGAGGGTTCGTGCCGCTGGGCGAGTTCGTGTCCGGCGCCCGGGAATTCTTTCAGCCCTTCGATCCGATTTTCGGGCTCATCAAGTCGGTTGTGTTCGGCTTTGTGATTACATCCATTTCGTGCTACAAGGGGTACTTCACCGGCGGTGGGGCCGAGGGCGTAGGGCGCGCAACCACGGAAGCCGCGGTTACCAGCTGTGTCTACATCCTGGTTGCAGACCTCCTGCTTGCGGTAGCCCTGCTCTGACATGATTCAGGTTCAGAACATCTGGAAGAGCTTCGGCGACAAGGTCGTGCTGAAGGACGTCTCCCTCGAGATCCGGGAGGGTGAGACGATCGCCGTGATCGGCCGTTCGGGCTCCGGCAAGTCGGTGCTCATGAAGCACATCATCGGCCTGCTCATTCCGGATGAGGGGCGGGTCATGGTCGATGGGGTCGACATCGATCACATCTCGTATGCAGAACTCCGCAAGGTCCGTCGCCAGTTCGGCGTGCTCTTCCAGGGCGGCGCACTGTTCGACTCAATGAGCAGTTTCGAGAACGTCGCGTTTCCCCTGCGCACATTCACCACCATGTCGGATACCGAGATCGAGGAGGAAGTCCTGCGATGCCTGACCATGGTGGAGTTGCCCGACGTGGGGGAGAAGATGCCGGCCGAGCTGTCCGGCGGCATGCAGAAGCGTGTAGCGCTTGCCCGCGCTGTGGCACTCAGACCCAGATACATCCTGTATGATGAGCCGACCTCCGGCCTGGATCCGGAGACATCAAATACCATCGACGACCTCATTCGCAGCCTGGCCGAGCAGTTGAGCGTGACGTCCATCGTCATCACGCATGACATGCATTCGGTGCTTTCGATTGCAGATCGGGCGGCGTTCATCCATGAGGGCCGCATGCACTGGGTGGGCACCATCGACGAACTCCACGCCTCCGAGGACGAGACACTGCGCGATTTCGTAAAGGCGAATGAATACCAGATCGGCGTGCGTACGTAGCCGAAGAAGAGACGACTGACGTGAAGTATTCCAACGAACTCAAGGTGGGCACGACCATCGTGCTGGCCACCATCATTTTCATCCTCGGGGTGCGCTACTTCGAGGACCTGCCGCTTTTCCGGGGCACCTATGACCTGGAGACCGAGCTGACCAACGCTTCCGGCCTGATCGCCGGCAATACGGTGCGTGTGAACGGGGTTACCGTCGGGTCGGTGGATGAGGTCTACATCAACCAGGAGACCAACGGCGTGCGCGTGCTCTTCCATGTGGACTCCGGCCTGCCGATTCCCGAGGGATCCCGCACATTGGTGAGCGGTCTCGATGCCCTGGGTGTGGTGCGCATGGATATCGAACTGGGCAACCCGACCAACCCGCGCATCGAGGAGGGCGGATTCGTGCCCAGCAAGGAGTCTGCCGACCTGATCGGGGAGCTCTCGGACAAGGCGCCGGAGCTGCTTGATTCGGTCGATGGAGTGCTCGCCAATCTCAACGGGGTTCTCCAGGAATCCAACGAACTGCTGGCGCAACCCGACTCGGACCTTCGCCAGACACTGGTTTCCGCGCGCCGCTCCATGACCACATTGGACAACCTGTTGCGCACACAGCGCGAGACCATCGCCTCGACGCTGCAGAACGTAGACGGCGCCACCGGTCAGCTGAACAGTTTTCTCGAGCAGAATGCGGACTCGATCGGCGCGGCCGTATCGGGCCTGAGCGGCACGCTTGCACAGGTGGATGCTTCACTGGCCCAGCTGGACCAGACCACGGCCGGCCTGGACGAGTTGCTGGCAAAGCTGAACAGCGGTCAGGGCACGCTGGGCCTGCTGATCAACGACGACAGCATGTACCGGCGCACGGATTCTCTGCTCACGACGCTGGAGGCTCTGGTAGCTGATTTCCAGGTCAACCCGGGCAAGTATCTGAAGGAGCTCCGCCTCGTAGACGTCTTTTAGTGATGCCCACCTACGCCGAATCCCTCGAGCTCTTCCACACCTGGACGGAGTCCGACAGTCTGCGCCGCCACGCCTATGCGGTCGAGGCTGCCATGGCGGAATATGCCCGCCACCTGGGAGAGGATGAAGAACTCTGGCGCATCACTGGGCTGCTTCACGACATGGACTACGAGAAGCACCCCACGCCGGAGGAACACCCGTTTGTCGGTGTCGAGGTTCTCAGGGAGCGGGGTTACCCGAAGGCGGTCACGGACGCCATCCTCGGCCACGCCACGTACAGCGGCACGCCGCGGGAGACGCAGATGGCCAAAGCCCTTTTTGCGTGCGATGAGCTGGCCGGCTTCATCACCGCCTGTGCCTACGTGCGGCCTGCCAAGCTGGACGGTCTGAAGCCGCGCTCGGTCAGGAAGAAGCTGAAGGACAAGGCGTTCGCTGCAGCGGTGAGTCGGGACGACATCCGCCAGGGAGCCGAGGAACTGGGCGTGGACATGGACGAGCACATCGCCCGTGTGATTGCCGGCATGCAGGCAGACGCCGAACGACTGGGATTCTGACGTGGAAGAACGCGAGGTCCATCCCGAACCGGTCCACGATGTGGAGGAGGCGAAGGCGCTGACGGTTGCGCGCGTGCGTGACTTTCGCGACCTGTTGGCGAAGTACATCAAGCGCCATCTGCCCGCGCCGCAGCGCTCGGAATCCGCGGTGGAGGCGCCGCCCAGGGCTGAAGGCAACCTGGGGAGGGTCCTGATGGCCATGCGGGCCATCCCGTGGCTGCTTGCCGCGCTGTTCGGCTTCTCCTTTGTCTGGGACTTCGATGGCGTGGTGCTGCAGCCGTTCGGCTACGCCCTGCCGATGGAAAACCTGCTCCGAGTGCTCGCGGTGAGTGGCCTGATCGGGTTCTTTACCAACTGGCTGGCCATCACGATGCTCTTCAATCCGCGCGAGCGCCGGCCCATCTTCGGGCAGGGTCTGATCCCCTCGCAGCGGGAACGGGTTGTCTACCGGCTGGCCAAGGCCGTCTCTGATGAGCTCATCAATGAGGAGATCATCAAGCAGAAGATCGAGGAGGCCCAGATCATCCCGAAGTACCGCGAAATGGCTCTCGCGGTCACCCGGGGCATCCTCGAGGATCCGGACTTCCGGCGTGACCTCAAGTCGATCACTGCAGACTACGTGGAGACGGTGCTCACGTCGGACGAAGTCCGCACGCGCATCGTCGAGTTCACGGCCGAGAAGCTGGAAGAATATCTGGGCGAGGGGGTCGGCGGCCTGGCTCTGAAAGCCTACCGCTTCCTGAACGAGGACGACTTCAAGCGGCGCCTGGACAAGGCGGTGCATGCCATTCCGTCGAACCTGGATGTGGTGCTGGACGGCATGGATGAGCTGCTGGACGAGATTCCGCAACGCATCGAATCTCGCGCCGAGGACATCGAGATGTATGCTACGCGCATCGTGCTCGGCTTCGTGGAGAACCTGGATGTGTACTCCATGATCATGACCAACATTTCGCGGTATGACGAGCGTCAGCTGGAGGACCTGCTCAAGAAGACCACCAATGAGCAGCTCAACTACATCAAGTACCTGGGCGGCGTGCTGGGTACCATCGGTGGCCTGGTGATCTGGCAGCCCTTGCTGTCGGTGGCGCTGCTCGGCACCATCGGCCTCACGCTCTGGGGGCTGGACGAGGCGATCTACCGCAGGCGCAAGGCGACAGCGGCGCAGATCGAGGGTGCGCAGCCTCCGGCGCTTCCCTAGTCGCTGCTGCTGTGGTGCGGGCAGCCTTGCCGTTGGCCTCGAGCGTGCCGGCAGCCCGGACGTCGCCGCCGCCGAGAGGTCGCGGCAGCCTAGACGTCTGCGTCCGGCGTGGGCGCTGCCTCCGCCTTCGATTTGACCTCCGTGCGTGGTGTTTCGCCGCCCTCCTGGGGCCGGAAGCACCGTCGACACCGCGGCTCGTAGGATTCGGTTGCGCCCAGCACCAGGCGGCCTGAGGCTGCCGTGAGTCGCTGTGAGTGATTCGCCGGCGCGCCGCACACCACGCAGATGGCATGCAGTTTGGTCACGTACTCCGCCACGGACATGAGCTGCGGCATCGGCTCAAACGGCCGTCCCAGATAGTCCTGGTCCAGCCCGGCTACGATGACGCGGCGCCCATCGCGCGCGAGCTGGGTACAGACGCTGACCAGTCCATCGTCAAAAAACTGGCCTTCGTCGATGCCGACCACGTCCGCGTCGCTGGTCAGCAGCAGAATCTGGGTGGCGGACGAAACCGGCGTGGAGGTGATGGCAGACTCGTCATGCGAGACGACGGCCTCCTCGTCATACCGCGTGTCCACGGCAGGCTTGAAGATCTCCACCCGCTGGCGGGCGATGCGGGCCCGCTTCATGCGGCGGATCAGTTCTTCCGTTTTTCCGCTGAACATGGAGCCACATATCACCTCGATCCAGCCGGTCTTGCCGGAAGAATGCAGGATGCTGGGTTCCATGGACACGGGCGCGGACAGGCAGGTGGGGGGGAAGATAGCCCCGCTACACATCAAGGAGGGCGTCAGACGGCACCCATCCTGTGACTCCATTGGGAAGACGGACGGCCGTGAGTTGCCCGGATTGCCCGAGCACCGAAACGGTGAGTCCCTCGTGGATCTGGAGTTCGGCCTCCGATGTCGCGGCGGCATCCGCGTAGACGGGGACCTGTTCTGCCACGATTACGGCCGCAGGGGCGTCCACCGGGGCGGACGAGATGGCCATGCCCAGCCCGAAGCCGAGTACCGCCACGCCTGCTCCAGCCCAGGCCGCGCGCCGCATCCAGTCCGTGTAGGGTCTTCCGGTAAATCGCAGGCCCATCACGATGCACCAGGCCAGGTATCCCGCGAGTCCAATCAGCACCAGTCCGAGGGCGCCGAACCAGCGGTCGAGTCCGGCTCGCAGGGACTCGCTGAATGTGAGCGGCAACTGGGACATCTGATCCCGAATCCTGGCGCGGGCGAACGACAGATTGTGGGCAATCGTGCGATCCTCCGGGGCGAGCCGGCGAGCGCGCTCGAAGCTGGCGATCGCCGGGCCCAGCTCGTCCAGCCGGTACAGGGCGACCCCGCGATTGTAGTGCAGTTCGGCACTTTCGAATCCGTTGGCCAGCGCGCTGTCCAGTTGCTCGAGGGCTGCGACATAGTTGCCTTGCTGCACGGAGGCCGTGCCCGCGTCGAAGGCCACCAGCGCATCCTGCAGTGACTGCGCGGAGACGGGTGCCGACAGGGTGAGAAGGAGGAGCAGCACCGACCTCATCGTTTCAGCTCGTCGTCCAGTGTGACAAGCAGATCCGCGGCGGCTGCCCGCTCCTGTTGCAGGCTTTCGGCGTCCGGCAAAACCGGGGAGAATCGCGCCTGATCACAGCGGTCCAGGAAGGCGATGAGCTCCGCGCTGACGGTGGCGGACACAGCATGCTGGGCCAGCACCTGTTCCAGACTCTCGTGCGTGAGGCCATGCTCGGAGACATTGAGGCGATTGCCGACAAACCCGAGCAGGGCCCGCTCCAGTGCCTCGTAGAAACCGCGGGGATCCTGAGCATCCAGGCGGGCGTCGGCAGCTTTGAGGTGTTTCCGGGCCAGCGGTCCGGCTCGGCGCAGCCGCGCAAGCGCCGGGTTGGCCGCCAGATGGCGGGATCGTTTTCCTGCCAGCGCAAGACCCCCAACGACGAGGCCCGGAACCAGCAGCGCCAGCCATGGCCACATCCGGGTGTGCAGCGGCGCGCGGTTCGTGGGTACCCACTCGGACGCGCTGGTCAGCGGACCGGCAATGTCGTCTACCGGCAGACCGCCGGAGAGTGCCAGCACGGTCGCGGCCGGGGTGCCGGTGCCGGTGACCGTAATCGTGACCGGCTCGGTGCCGGCACGTTGATACCGGCCGCTGCCGGGGTCGTACCAGGCGTAGCGCACGGCGGGCATCTCAAAGGTACCGTTCGACCGGGGCACCAGTACCCACGTAAACGTCTTGGAGCCACGCAGCTCCTGCCCGGTGCGATCGAGCGACGAGCTTACCTGCGGGTCGTAGCGTTCGAACGCACCCGGCGCCTCAAATGCAGGCGGTGCCAGGGTGGCCAGGTTGCCGTCGCCGGAAATCCGCACGGTCAACTGCAGGGACTCGCCGACCTCCAGCTCGGTTCGGTCAAACTCGGCACTGAAGCGGAGGTCACCCACAGCACCCTGGAATTCGTCGGGCGCACCGGCCGGGAGCGGGCTCACGGTGAGCCGCAGGGGGGCAGAGGACAGCTCCACGGGCTGGAATCGCCGTTGCAGCGAGAAAAAGCGCTCCATCGGATCGCTGGACCGAGAGGGCAACACGGCCTCCGACTCGATGCGAAGAGGATCCACCGTGAGGTCGCCGCTGCGCGTTGGAAAGACCGCCGCGCGCATCAGCGTGATGCGGTTGTAGCGCAGGCCATCACGCACGACTACCTGGGGGATGGGCCGCTGCTCGACCTCCATCTCCTCGCGCCAGAATCCCTCGGCATCCCAGGAATCCGTGAGGCGGCTCTGACGCAGCTGAATCCCTTCCCGGAAGTACAGTTGGTAGGCAATGGTAATCTGCTCGTTGTGCACCGCGTTGCGGGTGCTCGGCACTACATCGATGAACAGATCTCTCGCATCCGGGTCGACCTGCTCAGGTGTGGGCTGTGGGTCCACACGCTGGAACGGCGCGAACGGATTCTGACGCGCAGGCGCACGGCGGGAGGGGCGCTGGGCCTGCGGAATGACTGTGATGGCGATGGGGTCGGTCGTGTACTGCGAGCCGTTTACCGAGATCGTCACCCCCTGAAACGTGGCTTGCCCTTCCCGGATGGGTCGGTAGATCCACGAGAAGCTGATGCTCTGGGTAACCGCGCCGTTCACGATGGACATGCTGGTCTGACGGCTGGGGAAGCTCTGGGCCAGTGCCAGTCCGTCGGTTTCGGGAGGCGCGGGTGTGTCCAGGGAGCGCACGCCGCGCACCTCCAGCGTGTATGCGACGGTCTCTTCCGTGCCGATGGTCGGCTCGGACACACTGGCCAGCACGCGGATCTGGGCCTGGGCGCTGCCGATCTGGGTCAGCAACGCGAGCAGAAGAAGGATCCTACCAGTCTTTTTCGACACGGCGCGGGCGGGTCTTCATCTTCTGAACCTGGCGAAGCAGCTGCTGCTCCTCATTTTCCAGCGCTTCCAGAATGCGCTGGGCTTCTTCCTGACTCAGTTCTTCCGGGTTCTGGGGCTGCTGCTGCTGGTCCTGCTGCTGATTCTGGTCCTGCTGCTGATCCTGCTGGTCCTGATTTTCGTCCTGCTGATCCTGATTCTGGTCCTGCTGGTCCTGGTTCTCGTCCTGCTGGTCCTGATTCTGATCCTGGTTCTGTTGCTGCTGATCCTGGTTCTGCTGTTGCTCCTCGAGGCGGCGCTTCACGAACTCGTAGTTGAAACGCGCGTCCTCGTTACCGGGATTCTGGAGCAGGGCCTGCCGATAGCGCGCGAGACTCTCTTCCAGGGCCTCCGCGCGGAAGGCGGCACCGCCCGAATTGTACACGGAGGCGGCCGCCGCGTCTGATGACGTGGCCAGCGCCACGGCACCATCGAAGGCGTTCAGCGCGCCCTCGAAGTCACCCTGCCGAAAGAGAGCAGCGCCGAGGTTGTTGATCAGCCCGCTGTGCACGGCGTCAGGCTCGGCCGTATTGAACCCGGCCAGTCCCTGCCGGTAGGCGGCAGCAGCCTCTTCGAACAGGTCCTGCCGCATGAGCGCGTTGCCCTTGCGACCCTCTTTCTTGTCGTCCGGACCAAACAGGCCCAGGATCAGCGCTATGATGATGAGGCGCATCACGACGTTTCGGCAGATTCGGTGTACAGAGCCAGGGCGTCCTCGCGGGTGCGTACCCGATCCGAGACAGCCAACTCCACCATCAGGAGCAGCAGCGCAAGGGCCAGCGGCCACTGATACTGCTCTTCGTACTCCTCGAACTCCTCGGCTCCAAAGGTGGTTCGATCCAGACGTTCCAGGGCTGTAGTCAGGCTTGACAGCGAACTGGACGTGCGCGCGATTCTGAAGTAGGTACCGTCAGCCGCCAGGTCCTGAAGCGCGGCCTCCTCCAGACGGGTGGTGACCACACGTCCGGCGCCGTCCTTCTTGAAATCGACGCGGCGCGAGCCCCGATACAAAGGAATTGGAACGCCGTCCGTCTCGCCGACGCCGGCGGCAAAGATGACCACGTTCTCCGCCCGGGCCTCGCCCAGGATCTGTTCGATGTCGGCGACATGGTTCTCGCCGTCGGATACAAAGAGCAAGGCGCGTGTGCGCGGCTCGTCCGGACCGCCGGCATGCGGCGCCTGGAAGGCCCTCAACGCGATTTTGAGCGCCTCACCAAAATCGGTGCCCGGGGTGGGAATCAGCGACGGGTCCGCCACATCCAGGAAGAGGCGCACGGCGCCGTAGTCTGTAGTCAGGGGCGTTTGGATAAACGCATCTCCGGCAAACAGCACAAGACCCACCCTGTCTCCGCGCAGGCTTTCCAGGAGTTTCTTGATTTCGTTGCGCGCTCGCTCCAGGCGATTGGGCGCCACGTCCTCGGCCATCATCGACAGGGACACGTCAAGGGCGATGACCAGATCGATGCCTTCCCGCTCGACTTCGCGAAGCTTCGTGCCGAACCGTGGGCCGGCGAGCGAGAGTGCCAACAGGCCCACCGCCGCCGTGATACAGGCCCCCTTCCAACGTCTGCGTCGCACGCTGACGGAGCGAGTGAGGCGGGCCACAAGGCTCTGATCCCCGAACTGCCGCGTGGCAGCCCGACGCCGCATCGCGGCAAAAAGCATCAGCCCGACCGCGACGGGCACCGCCGCCAGACTCCACAGCCATATCGGATTCAGCCAGTTCACGGGAAGCGTCGCAGCACGGTTGTGGACAACAGGATCTCCAGAAGCAGCAGGAGGAAGGCCGGGACGAGAAAACGCGGATAGCGCTCCTCGTAGTCGGTGTAAATCCGCTCCTCGATCTTGGTCTTCTCCAGTTCGCCGATTTCGCTGTAGATCTCCCTCAGCGCTGTATTGTTGGTGGCGCGGAAGTAGCGGCCGCCCGTGGTCTCGGCCACCTGAGTCAGCATCTCTTCGTCAATTTCCACCGCAACCATGCGCCGTTGACGGCCGGCAAAGGGGTGGTCGATGACGAACGGCGCCTCGCCGCGGGCACCGACGCCGATCGCATAGATCCGCACGCCCAACGTCTGCGCGACCTCGGCGGCGGTCTCCGGGCTGAGCTCGCCCCGATTGTTCTGGCCGTCGGTCAGGAGGATGATCACCTTGCTCGTGGCCTCGGTATCCTTGAGCCGGTTCACGGCCATGGCCAGTGCGGTGCCGATTGCGGTGCCGTCCTCGATGACGCCCACTTCCACCTCATCAAGCATGCTGCGCAGGAAGTCATAGTCCAGCGTCAACGGGGCCTGGGTGTAGGCCTTCGCGGCGAAAACAACCAGTCCCACCCGGTCCGAGGTGCGGCCGGAAACGAACTCGGCGCCGACTTCCCGGGCGGCCTCGAAACGATTGGGGCGAAAGTCCTCGGCACGCATCGAAGTGGAGGTGTCAAGCACCATCATGATGTCGACGCCCTCGGCAAAGCGCTCGCGAGACACGTTGCGTTCCTGGGGGCGCGCCATGGCAATGATGCCCAGGCACAGCGCAGCCGTTCGAAACACCATCGGCGCATGGCGCAACCTGACTCGCAGCGTAGGTCGGAAGCCGTCCGCAACCCCGGCCGTGGAGAACCGCATGCCACGTTCGGCGCGTGATTTCCAGTACCGGAAGGCCACGAGCAGAGGGACGATGGGCAGCGCGGCCAGCCATAGGGGCTGCGCGAACTCATAGCCGAACAGCATCATGCAGCCACCTCCTCTTCTGGAGCGGGCGCGGGCCTGAGGTCAGACTCTGTGCGCTGGATCGATTCCCGGGCGGCTTCCAGCGTTTGGGCAGCCGTTTCGGGCCCCGGACGCTGGTCGGCAAACTTGACCATGTCAGAGACCGAGAGCAACTGGTTGACTTCGCGGATGCGGTCGCGCTTCAGGGCTGCGCGCTGGTCGAGTTCGAGGAGCAGTTCGCGGGTGGTCAGTTCCCTGGCCGGCACATGGGTTCGCCGTGCCAGATAGGTACGCACGATGTCGGACAGTTCCACGAAGTATGGCTTCACGCCGGTCTCGGCCGGAGGATGCGCAGCCAGGGACTGAAGTCGCCGAAGTGCTTCTTCGATGGCCGGCTCTTCGGGTTCAGGAGGCACATAGGCCTCCTCGGGTGCTTCGTCGGGGCGCTTGCGCAGGAAGAAGTACCAGATGACCACCAGTGCGGCCAGGAACAGGAGGATCCACGGCCAGACGGCGCGCGGGAACTCCACGAGCGGGGCCAGATCACGAATGTCCTCGGCATCCTCGGGCACCACGGACCGGACGGGCAAGAGACCCTCGACGGATGCAAAACGTGCTGTGTCCAGCTCAGTCGCAAGCCCGACAGACGCCGCGACGCGTGCCGTGTCCAGCGCAAACGTGGTGATTTCATAGACGACACTGTCGACGCGGCTCTCATCGGCCAGCAGGCGGCTGCCGGTCGAGACCCGGCTCAGAAGTTCAAGGTCCCCCACCATTCCGATTGCGCCAGGAGGCACGGGGCCCAGTTGCTGGTCGGGAAATACGGCCATGCGGGAGCCGTCGTGTCGCACCGTGACCGTGAGCTGCTGCCGGGCACCCACCGACAGCGAGTCCGTGTCGATGATCGTGCGCACGGTTTGACCATGCGCCGTCGGGACCGCCAGACAGAGCATCGCTATGAATGCGCCGAGTCTCACCGGGCCATGCGCCGGTTTCGCCTGCGGAAGTACTGCACCAGCGGGTCGAGGTAGCCGAGATCAGTGTGCACGGGCACACGATCCACGCGAACGCGCCGGAGAATGGCCTCCGTGAGGCGTCGCCGCTCGTCCGCGGCATCCGCGTAGTCACTGCGCTGGGAGCGTGCGGCTGTATCGATGATGTGGGTGCGGCCAGTCTCCGGATCGGTCACCTCGAGCATGCCCACGTTGGGAAGCGCCTCCTCCGTAGGATCGATCAGGTGGATGGCGACCGTGTCGTGTCGCCGGGCCACCGCACGCAGTGCGGGCTCATAGTCGGCGTCCAGATAATCGCTGACCAGCAGCACGATGGATCGGCGATGCAACACGTGCAACGCGTGATTCAAGGCCACGGACAGGTTTGTCCCGTGCGACCGGTTTTCGTGCGCAAACAAATCCCGGATAAGCCGAAGGACATGGCGTCGGCCCTTCTTGGGCGGCACAAAGAGCTCGACCTCATCGGAGAAGAGCAGTAGCCCGACCTTGTCGTTGTTCTGAATCGCACTGAATGCAACGATGGCGCAGATTTCTGCGGCCATTTCGCGCTTGAACTTGCCCTGGGAGCCGTAGTCGCCCGAGCCGGAGACGTCCACGAGCAGCATGACCGTCTGCTCCCGCTCCTCTTCGAACACCTTGACGAACGTCTCCTCATACCGCGCCGACACGTTCCAGTCGATGCTGCGAATGTCGTCTCCGAACTGATAGGGACGCACCTCTGCGAACTCGATGCCCTGCCCCTTGAAAGCCGAGTGGTACTCGCCTCCAAAGATGTTCGAAACCAGGCCGCGTGTGCGGATCTCCAGTTTTCGGATGGTCTTGAAGAGTTCCTTGGGGATCATGTGGGGCAGCGGAACGCTTGCGCGGACCCGGCCTGTTCCGGATGGGCGGGCCGAAGAAACCTATAACGCCGATGGCCGAGGACTTGTTGTCCCGTTTGCGATGGAAACAAATTTAGTTGTTGTAACATGTAATCGGCATCCGCCACACAGGCTTGGCGGCCGGGAGATACCGACCTCCATGACGTTCTGTCCAATGCCTGACAACCAAAACACGCAATTTTTGCAATGAGCAAAGCACTCCTGATGGCGGTCGCCGCGACTGTAGCCATCGCCGGTGCGGTCGAGACGTACCAGATCGACGCCGCACACTCCAACATCGGATTCAAGGTCCGGCACCTGGGCATCACCAATGTGAACGGTTCATTCACCGACTACGAGGCGACGGCAACCGTAGACCCGGCCGATCTGTCCACGCTGAAGGCAGAAGCCGTGATCCAGACCGGATCCGTAGACACGGGAATCGAGCGCCGGGACAATCACCTGCGCAGCGATGACTTCTTCAATGCCGAGGCGTTTCCGACCATGACGTTCACGTCAAAGGAAGTACGCAACCTGGACGGCGGTGAGTTCGAGCTGGTCGGTGACCTGACCATCCGCGACGTGACCAAGGAGATTGTGCTGGACGTGGAGTATCTCGGTTCAGCAACCATGCGCGGCAATCAGGTGCTGGGTTTCGAGGCCCGCGGGTCAATCAGTCGCTTTGACTATGGTCTCAAGTGGGATGCGCTCACCGAGGCGGGCGGACTGATCGTCGCCGAAGATGTACGACTCATCCTCGAACTTGAAGCGACGGCCCAGTAGGCACTGCACCATGTGTGTGGACTGAGATAATCTCTCATCACCGGGTCCGCCAGGAGGGAGGGCGGATCAGGTGCCCTGTACGCGGCGTGCGGCCTTGGTCGCACGCCGCTGCAGTATGTTGAGGTTTCGACGCGCCCGGTCTCCGACCCGGCCCGGGTGCCCCGAATTCACGCGCACAAAACTCTGCCGCCGAGCCTGCGCGTTATTTTTCAGCGCAACCCAATCCTGCTGCCATGTCCGCACGCGTCGGCGTCATCGTTTTTCCCGGATCGAACTGCGACCACGATGCCTATCACGCCCTCAAGCATGTCATGGGGCAGGATGTGCGCTTCATCTGGCACAAGGAGGCTGCTCTCGGCGAACTCGATCTTGTGATTGTGCCGGGGGGATTCTCCTACGGCGACTACCTCCGCTCAGGTGCCATCGCCCGATTCAGCCCCATCATGCAGGACGTGGTGCGTTTTGCCCGGTCCGGAGGGTTGACGCTCGGGGTCTGCAACGGCTTTCAGATTCTGTGTGAGGCTGGTCTGCTACCGGGGGCGCTGATGCGCAACGCATCCCTGCGTTTCGTCTGCAAGCCGGTTCACATCCGGGTCGAATCGACAGGCACGCCCTTCACACAGGGTCTCACCCCGGGCGACGTGCTGGAAATTCCGGTGGCCCATGGAGAAGGCAACTACTACGCATCCGCCGAAGTCCTGCAGAAACTGGAGGACGATGGGCAGGTGGTGTTCCGCTACGTCACGACGGATGGTCAGGTGACACGGGAGGCGAACCCCAACGGCTCGGCGAACAACATCGCCGGAATCCGTAACGCTGCCGGCAACGTGCTTGGCATGATGCCGCATCCGGAGCGTCATGTCGAGAGCCTGCTGGGGTCGGCAGACGGACTTCGACTCTTCGAAAGCGCGCTGTCGGAACTCGGCGCGGCGGTCTGACCCGCTAGGTGCTGTTCAGTCTCCGCTTTACGGCCGGCCCGGCCATGAGCACCAGCAATAGCGCGGCGAGTACCGTCACGGCCGTCCAGCCATAAAGCCGATATCGGGAGGCAACGCGCTGCACGTCCACGTGGCGCATCACCGTCCCCATGCGTTGTTGCCAGTCGGCGATTTCCCCTTCGAGTTCCAGACGGCGGGCATCCGTCGTGCCGGCTGCGGCTCGCTCGGCCAGTCGCACGCCGAGGGAATCCCGCGTCGCCGCGTACTGCACGTCCGGATCGCCGTCGAAGCCCGCAGCCTCGACGGCGGCAGCACGCAGCGCAGGCACCTCGGTCTCGAATGCCAGAAGGTCCCCGGCGAACACGACCAGGTAGAAGGCCACAACCGCAGCAAGCACCCAGCGCAGGATCTGCGCAACCCTGCGCACGGGACTACCGACTCAGGCTGGCTTTGAGGTAGTCGCGGCGCATGCGCGCGATCGACGAGATCGAAATACCCTTTGGGCACACCGCCTCGCACTCCGCATGGTTGGAGCAGTCCCCGAAGCCCTCCTCGGCCATCTGGTCCACCATGTTGAGCACCCGCTCGTCGCGCTCCGGCTGACCCTGTGGCAGCATGGAGAGCTGCGCAATCTTGGCGGAGGTGAAGAGTGAGGCGGAGGCGTTGGGGCACGCTGCAACACAGGCACCGCAGCCGATGCACGTCGCGTAGTCCATCGCCAGATCCACATCCTCCTTGGCGATGGGCAGGGCGTTGGCATCAGGGGCCGATCCCGTACTCACGGACACGTAGCCGCCCGCCGCGATGATGCGGTCGAACGAGCTGCGGTCCACCACCAGGTCCTTGATGATGGGGAACGCTGTGGCTCGCCACGGCTCTACGACGATGGTGTCGCCGTCCTTGTAGTGCCGCATGTGCAGCTGGCAGCAGGCCGTGCGCTGCTGGGGGCCGTGGGCCACCCCGTCCACCACGACGCCGCAGGATCCGCAGATACCCTCCCGGCAATCATGATCGAACTCCACAGGGCGCTTGCCTTCTCCAATGAGCTGCTCGTTGAGCACGTCCAGGAGCTCGAGGAACGACATGTGCGGATTGGCATCCGGCACGGTGTACTCCTCAAATCCACCCTTGGTATTGGGGCCTTCCTGACGCCAGACTTTCAGCTTGATTCGCATGGGGTTCATGGATCTGAGGCTATTTGTAGCTCCGAGTGGTCAGCTTGACGTTTTCGAATTCCAACTGCTCCTTGTGCAGTTTGGGCTGGGACGGGTCGCCGGTGAATTCCCAGGCGGCGACGTAGGCATACTCGTCGTCCTTACGCAGCGCTTCGCCTTCGGGGGTCTGGTACTCCTCGCGGAAGTGACCACCGGCCGATTCCTCTCGATTGAGGGCATCGAGGGCCATCTGCTCACCCAGTTCCATGAAGTCGGCCACGCGACCGGCGAACTCGAGGTTCTTGTTGAACGTGTTGGGCTCGCCCGGCACACGCACGTTTTCCCAGAACTCAGCACGCAGACTCTGAATCTTGCCTAGCGACTCCTTGAGGGCATCGCCGGTGCGCGACATGCCGACATAGTCCCAGATGAGCGCGCCCAGTTCGCGGTGGAACTCGGTGACGGTCTTGGTGCCGTTCACATTCAGCAACCTGTCGATGCGGGTGCGCGCGGCGTCCTCCGCTTCGGCGAACGCGTCGTGGTCGGTGGTGGCCGCTTCGAGCCGGTTGGAGGCGATGTAGTCTCCCAGCGTGTAAGGGATCACGAAGTAGCCGTCCGCCAGACCCTGCATGAGCGCCGAGGCTCCCAGACGGTTGGCGCCGTGGTCACTGAAGTTGGCCTCTCCGAGCGCAAAGAGTCCGGGGATCGTGGTCTGCAGCCCGTAGTCGACCCAGAGGCCCCCCATGGTGTAGTGCACGGCCGGGTAGATGCGCATCGGCACCTTGTACGGATTCTCGCCGGTGATGCGCTCGTACATCTCGAACAGATTGCCATATCGCTCGCGAATGGCCTGTTCGCCGAGTCGATTGATGGCGTCGGCAAAGTCCAGATAAACGGCCAGGCCGGTTTCTCCCACGCCGCGGCCTTCGTCGCAGACATACTTGGCGTTCCGGGATGCCACGTCTCGTGGTACCAGGTTGCCGAAGCTCGGATAGCGGCGCTCGAGGTAATAGTCCCGCTCGTCCTCGGGAATCTGTCTGGGCGGCCTGGGGTCACCAGGCTTTTTGGGTACCCAGACGCGACCGTCGTTGCGCAGACTCTCGCTCATGAGCGTGAGCTTGGACTGGTAGTCTCCCGACACCGGAATGCACGTCGGGTGAATCTGGGTGTAGCAGGGGTTGGCGAAGAACGCTCCTCGACGATGACAGCGCCAGGCCGCGGTCACGTTGGAGTTCTTGGCGTTCGTGGACAGGTAGTAGACGTTGCCGTATCCGCCCGTGCAAAGCAGGACCGCATCGCCCAGGTGCCGTTCCAGTTCTCCTGTGACCAGGTTCCGCGTGATGATGCCGCGGGCCCGGCCGTCGATGACGACGAGGTCCAGCATCTCCTGGCGCGTGTGCATCTGGACTTTGCCGGTTTCCATCTGGCGCGCCAGGGCCTGGTAGGCTCCAAGCAGTAGCTGCTGTCCGGTCTGCCCCCTGGCATAAAACGTCCTGGACACCTGCGCGCCGCCAAACGACCGGTTCGCCAGTAGCCCGCCGTACTCGCGAGCAAACGGCACGCCCTGGGCGACTGCCTGGTCAATGATATTGTTCGATATCTGCGCCAGACGGTAGACGTTCGCTTCCCGTGAGCGATAGTCACCACCCTTGATCGTGTCGTAGAAGAGCCGCCACACCGTGTCGCCGTCGTTCGGGTAGTTCTTCGCGGCGTTTATGCCGCCCTGGGCCGCAATGGAGTGGGCACGGCGGGCAGAATCCTGGATACAGAACGCCTTGACGTTATACCCCAGTTCGGCCAGAGTGGCGGCCGCGGAACCACCGGCAAGACCGGTGCCGACCACGATCACATCGTGCTTTCGCTTGTTGGCCGGGTTGACCAGCTTGATGCTGTTCTTGTAGTTGTCCCACTTCTCCTGGAGTCGGCCGGCAGGGACCTGTGAGTCGGGTAGGGTAGCCATGGACCGGTCAGATAAGATTGAAATAGACGCCCAGGGGCACGAACAGAAATCCAAGCCCGATGGCGGCGCCCAGAACGCCGCCTGCCACGTAGAGCGGTGCCGAGATCGACGGCCGCATGGCGCCGATGGACTGAAGCGCGCTCCAGACGCCATGGCGCAGGTGCACCATCAGAAGCAGCATGACGGCCGTGTACCCGAAGGCATAGCCTGGAGACGCAAACCGCTCGCGCACCAGCTTGGCCAGGTCCCGGATGGGCTCGGCTCCATCGTAGGCTACCAGGTAGGCTTCGCTGGCGTTGCCGGGACCGCCGGGGCCAAACTTGAAGCTGGCCAGGTGCAGGACCAGGAAGCCGAGCAGAATCAGACCGGTGACGATCATCGAACGGGAGGAAGCGCTCTGGTAACTGGGCTTGCCTGCACTCTGGTACCGATCGTATCCGACAGGGCGGGCCTTGCGCTTGCCGAGCCAGATATTGATGCCTGCAACGATGTGGAACAGGAAGAAGGCCAGCAGTACGGCCTCAATCAGATAGAACAGGGCGCCGAGTCCGGTCAGAAATTCGGCGTACTCGTTGTATGCCTGATCGCTGGCCAGAAGAGCCAGGTTGCCCGTCATGTGGGCAAGCACGAAGCCGGTCAGCGCAAGTCCCGTGACCCCGGTGATCACCTTTTTCAGGACCGGGGATTGAAACAGCTTTTTCAGCATGCGGATGGTGCGGTTTGCGGCCGGAGGCCCGCTGGGGAGGCCGCGTTATCTCTGCGCGAAATACCTACGCCGGAGAATACGCCTGTGTCCGCTCAAACGCCCGGGCCGACGGGTTCAAACAGGGATTTCATCGGTCGTCGGGCTGACCGGGACTGAGGCGCGGTGAGCGGGACTTGGCCGTTCTTTTGAGACTTAGGCGCGGTTTAGGGGTGGCGATGTGGAATCGAGGCCCCGGATTCCGCATCGGCGCCCAGCTGGCGGGTCCCAACGTGGAATTCGGGGCCGTATTCCACTCGGTGCCGCGGGGGGCGCGTAGCGACGTGTAATGCGGGGTTGGTATTCCACAACCGCGCGCCTTGGTGGGCGCTGCACCGGGCCGCCGCCGCACCGGGCCGCCGCCGCACCGGGCCGCCGCCGCGCCGGGCAGCCCTCGCACCGGGCCGCCCTCGCACCGGGCCGCCCTCGCACCGGGCCGCCCTCGCACCGGGCCACACCGGGCCGCACCGCACCGGGCCGCCGCCGCACCGGGCCGCACCGTCTGCCGGGACCCGACGGACTATCTGGGAACGCTGCGGGCCGAAGGGCCCACGTAAGCGGCCCGCGGCCGGATCAGTCGGTTGCCGTCCCACTGCTCCAGCAGGTGGGCCGTCCATCCGGCCATGCGACTCATGGCGAAAATGGGCGTGAAGAGGCCGCCCGGGATGCCGAGCAGCGCATACACCGAAGCAGAGAAGAAGTCCACGTTCGGGTACAGCGACTTCTCCCGGGCCATGGTTTCCATCAGCGTCGTGGAGAGCGTCAGCCAGGACGTATCTCCGCGCTCGGCGCTCAGGTCGGCCAGCATTTCGCGCAGGAATGTGGCCCGGGGATCGATGGTCTTGTAGACCCTGTGACCGAAGCCCATGATGCGCTCCCTGGCGGCGAGCTTGTCCATGACATAGCGTTCAGGGTCCTTGCCGGAGGCGCGGATCTCGTCCAGCATCTCCTTCACCTTCAGGTTGGCCCCTCCGTGCAGCGGTCCCTTCAGCGCGGCAATGGCTCCGGTGACCGCTCCGTACATGTCTGCCATCGTGGCCGCTATCACCCGTCCGGCAAAGGTCGACGCGTTCAGTCCGTGCTCGGCATGCAGAATAAGGCAGGCATCGAAGATGCGGCTGGCCTGCGGACCGGGGCGCTCACCGTGCAGCATGTACAGGAAGTTGTCCGCCTCATTCAGGTCGGGATCGGGCATCAGGGGGCTCTTCCCGGCCTGGATACGGGCTATGGCGGCCACGATGACAGGCGTGCGCGCCACCAGGCGCACGGCCTTGCGAAGATTGGCGTCCCGATCCGGCGAGTCGGCCTCCCCATCGCTCAGGCCGAGCGCCGAGACCGCAGTGCGAAGCACCGCCATCGGGGAGGAGGTCGAAGGCGCGTGGTCCAGCAGGTTCACAACCCCGGGCGGCAGCGAGCGGCTCCTGCGAAGCCGGTCGGTGAGTTCGGTCCGCTGAGCCGGGTCGGGCAGATCGCCGTGCCATAGCAGATGCACCACGTCCTCGAAGGTGCTGTGCCGGGCCAGGTCATCGATCTCGTATCCGCCGTAGACCAAGTGGCCCTTGGCACCGTCGATGTCGCTGATTCGGCTTTCGAGGGCGACGACGCCCTCCAGGCCGCGTCCGGCTGAGGAGGTGGAAGCAGTGCTCATGTTCGGGACTGTTGCCGGGTGCGCATTCGGGGTTTGCGGGGGATCATTTCGGCACGATCATGGATTATACGACGACCGAGGTCCGCGCCCGAGCGGACACCAAGATTCGAATTTCAGGTCTGCTTCCCCCGGTATGCGTACATCCATCATGAAATCTGGGCCACAGCGCAGGCGCGCGGCTCTGGTTTCGATGTACATGGTCCTCCTTGCAGGGGGCTGGTCGGTGCGGCAGATCTTGCGAACCATCGCACTTCTTTCCGATTGGAGGCCCGCTCTGGGCCCATCCGGTCGGCACTTTCCCCGACTTCGAAGCACCCCGATTCATTCGGCTTCGGATTCGCGGACTCATCTTCCAAAAGGCCAGCGCTCCGTCGACGTCGCCTCAAGACGCTTCGGGAGACCTGTATTCACCCAGTGGCCGGCGGCAGGTCCGCCCGGCAGTCCATTGCCCGGGATTTTCCGGGCTCAGGCGGGATCTGAAGTAGTACGACCCGCCGGATTTTCTGCCCGTGGTATCGGGCGGTCTCCAGGGGACAGGAGCGCGGCCGCGCGAATTCCATGTCCAAAGAGCTTGTTATCAACTCCGACGGTCAGACCACCCGGATCGCCATCGTTGAAGGCGGCGATCTCGCGGAACTCTTTATTGAGACCGAGGAGCATGAACGAACCATCGGCAACCTGTTTGTCGGCCGGATCCGCAGGGTCATGCCGAGCATCCAGGCGGCCTTCGTCGACATTGGTCAGAAACAGGACGCGTTTCTCCATTTCTCTGACCTGAGCGAGAGCATCCCGGACTGGCTCGAATACGTCAAGTCCGACAAGCCTGAAATAGCCCGGTTTGCATCCGGGTCGGCCAAACAGTCCAAAGGCGGAAAGCGACGCAAGCCGGTCAGTGCCCGACGCAGAAAGCGGCTGGAAGACGGGGCCGAGGATCCGGAAGCTGAATTGGCCCTCGAGCAGGAGGACGACCAGCAAAAACGGGGCGTTGTAGGACTGCGGGGACGACATCGCCGCAAGGCCGGCCAGAAGGTGCAGGCCGAGCAGCGCGGTCGCTCCGGGCGTCGCGGAGGCGGGCAGTCGCAAGAGCATGACGACGGCGTGCCTCCGGAGTCCTTCCTCCAGCGGGATCAGCCCATCCTGGTGAAGATCTCCAAAGAGCCCATCGCCCAGAAGGGGTCCCGAGTTACGACGGACATCTCCCTGGCCGGCAGATTCCTGGTGCTGGTACCCATGGCCAACTATGTGGCCGTGTCCAAGAAGGTGTCTTCGTTCAAGGAGCGGCGCAGGCTCCGTGCGCTGGCCAAGATGCTGCTCCCGGACGGATTCGGCGTGATTGTGCGCACGCAGGCGGAAGGTCAGAACGCCAAGGCGCTCGATACGGATCTGCGGCTCCTGCGGGAGAAGTGGACCGAGATCGAGAAGCGGCTGGCCGAGAAGCCCAAGCCGCCCGTGGCCGTCTACGAGGACGTAAACATGGTGTCCTCGATCATGCGCGACCTGTTTTCGGTGGACTTCGATCGCATTCTGATCGATGAGCAGCGCATGTACCGCAACATCAAGGGCTATGTGCAGGCGGTCGCACCGGACATGGGGGCCAAGGTGAGATTCCACGACAAGAAGACGCCCGTGTTCAAGACGGTCGGCATCGACCGCGCGGTGGCGGAAGCGTTTGAGAGCCGGGTAAACCTGCCGTCGGGAGGCTACCTGTATATCGAGCAGACCGAGGCCATGCACGTGGTCGACGTGAACTCGGGCCGCGCCGGCAAGGGGCTTTCCCAGGAGGAAAACTCCCTCAAGGTGAACATCGAGGCTGCCAAGGTGATTGCCCGGCAGATCCGACTGCGGGACCTGGGCGGGATCCTGGTCATCGACTTCATCGACATGCGCAGCGAGCGCAGTCGCCGCAAGGTGTACGAGCAGATGCGGCGGGAATTCCGCAAGGACCGCGCGGTGACCAAGGTGCTTCCGATGAGCGACTTTGGTCTGATGCAGATTACCCGGCAGCGCCTGCGTCCCAGCATCACGCACACCTTCTCGGATCTGCACGAAGAATCGGTGGCCGATATCGATGCAAAGGCGGCCAGCAGCGGCATCCGGGAGGCGCGGGAACGCCCGCGGGTTGTGGAGCCCAGTGAGGTCATTGGTCGCATCGAGGATTGGCTCGAGGCATTCGGCAACGCCCGCTGGAAGGGTGCCATCCGGCTCAAGGTGCATCCGTTTACGGCGGCCTATCTGTCCAAGGGCCTGTTTGGGTTCTGGCTACCCTGTCTGTTCCGATACCGCATGCGGGTCGTGCTGGAGGGGTCGCCGGGAATGGACCCGGGACGGTTCCGGTTCTACGACGAAACCAACGGCAAGGAAATACGGCGTCCACCTCGACGCGGACGCAAGAAGCGCGAGGAGGTCGGTCGCGGAAAGGGCACGCAGCGCAAGGATGGCCAGGCGGCGTCGACGGAAGCCGAGGACGCACCCCAGGCAAGGGATGCTCAGGCTCCCGCAGAGGCAACGAGCGGTCGCGGGTCAGAGCAGCGAAACGAGCGGCGCGGACGCGGCAAGCGATCCGAGGACACACCCCAGAGCGACGGCCGGGCACGGAGAGGCGGTTCGGGCAGGAATCAGGATCAACAGAGCCGGCGAGCCCAGAAAGCCCGGGGCGATGCGGACTCCAAATCGGAATCGTCCAAGTCCGATTCTGAGTCCGGCAAGTCTTCCCGCTCCAACCGCTCGCGCTCTGAGGCTCAGAAGCCCAGGCGAGAGAGCAAGCCGCGGAGTTCAGCTCGCGCCGAGAAGGCGGCGGGTGCAAAGGCGGCCGTAGTCTCCGACGGGGAGTCGTCGACGGCCGCGGAAGTCTCCAGTAACGGCTCCGAGTCCGCCGAGGCGAAGCCGAAAACCCGCTCGCGCCGCAGTTCGACGTCGCGCCGGCAGACAAAGACTGCGCAGGCTGAAGAGGCGTCTGCGGAGGCGGTAGACAAGGCGATGCCGAAGCAGGATTCCGCAGCACCCGAAGCCCGGGATTCGTCCCTCGAAATCGCCGAGAGCGACCTGGCGGACACCGGAGATGGGGCCAAGAGCACCAAAGCCGGCAAGGCGGCCGGCTCGCGACGCAAGTCCCGGGTCAAGGCCGAGCCGGAGGTCAAGGCGGAGCGGTCCTCGACTGAAGACACGGAACATGCGTCCGGCAAGAACGGCTCTCCCGAAGACGAACACTCCGTGGAGCAGCCACCGACCTCAGTGGAGGCGGCGCAAAAGACCGTGCAACTGAACGCGTCCGACTCGGCGGAAAAGGAGGCAGCCGGGCCGGCCGAGGCGTCGGCTGAAGAGAAAATGCCGAAGGTCCAGCCGTTCAAGCTGCGATACTCGTCCAGTCACCAGCCCGCTCAGTCCGACCAGTGAGGTTCATTCGGCTTCTGGCCGCCGCAGTCCTGTTGGCCGCGATGCTCCCTGCTTCGGGGAATGCGCAGCCACGCCCGGAATTGTCCACCGTGACCGTGGCCGCCGTTCCGGTCGCGTTTGCGCTGGATCATGAGAATCCGGCCATCGCGTTCGACTTCTCGGAGACGGTGGTCGGCCTCTACATCACACGCCCCGGCCTGCAGATTGCTCTGCACAACGGCTCTCCGTTCAATGATGACGGGGCGCTGGACCTGTTCGATCTCAACCTCAGCGTGTTTGGTCGGTTGCTGGCCGATCGAACGGAGGACTGGCCGGTCTTCGTGCCGGTCATGCTCCACTCGAGCTACCGGCGGGTCAGACGCATCGAGTCCGGCTCACAGTTCGCCGCATTCGAGTATACCGGCGTGGGGCTTGGCGCCGGGCTTGCCGGTCGCAGGGAGTCTGGCAGAGTGAGCGTGCAGGTTCGCGGAGTCCCCGGCATCGGGTATGCAACCCGCAGTTTCGGCGCCTCCGGCGGATGGACGACCCTCGTAGACAGCGATCTGCACATTACCGTAGACCAGTTGTTCGGACGATTCGGTCTGGCGCTGGGATACGGCTTTCGGTATCAGGCCTGGCGTGTCGGGGGGCCGGATGCGTTCGATGCGGCCGGATCGGGCAAGGTGACCTATGACGGAAATACCCAGTCTCTGCGGGTAGGAATCACCTGGTAGGCGTAGATTCGACCATGAAGGTTCAACAGGTGGTCAAGGAACTGGAGCAGGCCGTGCGTGAGCTCGGCGTTCCGGTTCGCAGGGAGAAGGGCAGTTTTCGCGGAGGTCTGTGCGTGCGCAATGACGAGACCCTGATGATGCTGAACAAGAACCAGCCTGCGGAGGCGCACCTGGCGGTGCTGGCGAGGGCCCTGCAAACGTTACCCGTGGACTCGGTGTATCTGAAGCCCGCAGTGCGCAAGGTGCTGGAAGATGCCTGGGCCGCTGCGGTCGATGTCGAACTGCAGGAAGAGGCTGATGGCTGATCCGGTCCGGGTCACCCTGCTGGGTACCGGGACATCGACGGGCGTGCCCGTGATCGGCTGTCGATGCCGGGTCTGCAACTCACCGGATCCTCGTGATCGGCGGTCGCGGTGCTCTGCCCTGGTGGAGTGGGGCGGTGTGTCGGTCCTGATTGATGTCGGCCCTGATTTTCGCATGCAGGCGCTCACACAGCACGTGGAGCACATCGACGCCGTGCTGTTCACCCACCACCACTTTGACCACGTCGTGGGGCTCGACGATCTCCGCCCCTTTCTCTTCCGCAATCGGGAGGCCATTCCGTGTTATGCGCCCCGGGAAACCGAGCAGACCCTACGGCGCATGTTCGCCTACATCTTCGAGGACGGTAGCTATCCGGGAGTCTCGAACCTGACCCTGACGCGCATCGACTCGCAGCCGGTTGCTCTGTACTCCCGTCGGGATGATGCGGCGATAGAGGTGCAGCCCATTCCGGTGTCCCACGGGGGCACGACGGTGTTCGGATACCGGTTCGGGCCCTTTGCCTACCTCACAGACACCAACCTCATCCCCAAGGAGAGCTTTCGTTTGCTGGACGGCGTCGAGGTGCTGGTCCTGGATGCGCTACGCAGGGACCCGCATCGCAGCCATTTTTCGTTCGATGAGGCGGTGGCGGCTGCGGAGCGAATCGGGGCCCGGGAAACCTGGTTTGTGCACATGACGCACTCGGTGCTGCACGCAGTCGAGGACGCAGCTTTGCCGCCCGGGATGCGCCTTGCCTATGACGGGCTTCGGCTGGAGGCCTGACGGGGACGAGCTTCAGTTCGAGGCGCTCCGGGCATAGTAGCCGTCGAACCAGACGGACCAGGTCTGGCCCTCGTCGCGCGACTCCTCAATGAACTGGCGCACCCTCCCGTCGTCCATCGGCGTGAAGCTCATGCGCATCATGGTCGTGGTGCCGTTCCCGTACACATTGGTGCCCTCGAATCGCATGGCTCCGTCCCGGAATTCACCCTCGTAGCGGGTGTGGCCTCCACGGCCATCGACCCAAAGCTGATGCCATCTGCCGGTCGCCGCGTCCAGATAGTTGAAACTCCGGCCGGTGCCGCCGTTGGCGCTGGTCCAGTTCTCCTGTAGCACGCACTCGGTTTCGACCAGATCTATGCGGTTCACGCCGGCCACGGCCCCGCCGGGCACGGTGACTTCCCACTCACCAATCCAGAAGTCAAACGCGCGGAAGCGCTCATCATAGTGGCATGGTCGCGCCTGACGATCAGCGTCGGCGTCGGCAACATCTTGTGCGGACGCGGAGGCAACCAGGGACAGTGCCAGAATGGGGAGTAGCAGAAGGCGCATGGGGATGGGGGAGCAGGTGAGAAGCGAACCTAGGCAGGAGATCCCATCGTGCGTGAGATCGGGCTGGTCGATCGTTGCGGCCGCGCTGCGAATCGTGTCCCTGCGACGCCGGTCTGTGCGTCAGAGTTCGAACAGCGCCCCTTCCACGGCCATGCGGAATCCGGCATCGATGACACGCTGACGCTCGGGGCCGTCCCAGAGCGCCGGGTTGCTGTGGTTGAGATGGATGAAGTGGATCTTGGCACGTTCCGATTCCGGCAAGTCCTCAAACCGCTGCATGGAGTGCGTAATGAACGGATGTGGGAAGCCGGACATGTCACGGCCGGGGACTTCTCCGTTCGCAAAGAACGTCGCGTCGAGAAAGGCCAGATCTACACGGGCGATGTGCTCTTCAATGGATTCACCCCAGGCATCCCAGTCCTCCCACGAATCGATGTCCGGGATGAAGAGCACAGACCGGGAGGGGCCTTGAACGTGGTAGCCGACGACTTCCGAGTACTCCTGTCGGTGAGGCACAAGAACGGCTGTCACCGCAAACGGGCTGATCTGGACCGGCGTGCCCGCTTCCAACTCGGAAAGTTGGATGTTCTGTTTGTTGACCAGTTGGGACCAGGGCCCGTCAGCCCGCAGGAACGCTGCCATGCGCGGCATGGCGTGCACGTTCACATCAGAAGCACCCATGGATTCGTGACCGAGGTACATCAGCCCGGCGTAATGCCCGATGTGCGCATGGGTCAGGAAAATGGCCGGCAAACCGGATGCGCCGAGCAGGTGCATGCGTCGAAGTTGACGCGGCAGGTCTGGTGTCGCATCGAGCAGCAGGGAGGTCCCTGACTCCGGATCGATGAGCCCGAGAGAGCTGACAAGGCGCCGTTTTCCGGGATCGGTCCAGCCGGGGTGATCCCAATCGCCGGTCTGGGGAACCCCGCCGTCCTGCCCTATGCCCAGCACAGCCAAAAAGGGCGTTTCGGGCGTCGGAACCGGGAGTCCGGACCTGGCCTCCCGCTCCGGAGACGGGGAGGCACAGGCACCGGCCAGAACGACCAGTAGAAGAAGCCTACTCACAGCAGTGACTTCACGGCGCCACCGTCAATCGGCAGGCCGACACCGGTGATATATCCGGCAGGCCGGGACGCCAGGAACGCGACCGTCGCCCCGAATTCCTCCTCCGTGCCGATGCGTTTCAGTGCCGAGCTTTCGGCCCAGCCGGCCTCGACCTCATCGACCGACTTGCCCGTGCGTTCCGAAAGTGCGTCCGACAGATGGCGCAATCGATCCGTGCGCGTGTACCCCGGGAGCACCGTGTTCACTGTAATGCCGAGTGCACCCACCTCTTCCGACAGGCTTTTGGCGAACCCCTGCACGCCTGCCCTTGAGACGTTGCTGAGATAGAGTGTGGGAATGGGCTGCTTGGCGCTCAGTGACGAGATCATGATGATGCGGCCCCAGCCGTCCCTCTCGGCAGTACGCTTGAGATGGGGCAACGCATGTCGGGACAGATTGATGGTGCTCATCAGGTTCAACTGGAGTGCCTTCTCCCAGTCTGAGGCGTCGAAGTCGTCGATGGTGCCGGCCGGCGGCCCGCCGGCGTTCGTGACCAGGACGTGCAGGCCACCGAAGGCGTCTGCGGTCTTCCGCAGCGCCGATGCCAGCTGTGCCTCATCAGTGACATCACATGCCAGCGGCAGCACGGTCGCTCCAGGGTGTGCGGCACGGAGAGATTCAGCCGCCTCCGCGATGCGATCCTCACTGCGGGAGCAGATGGCTACCCGCGCGCCACAGCCCAGGAGCGCATCGGCACAGGCTTTACCAAGACCGCTGCTGGCGCCGGCTACAAATGCGGCGCTTCCGTCGAGACCCAGTTCCATGTTCTTTAATCAGAATTCGATACGTCTAAGGAGCAACCTCACCAAGGTACGGTAGTGGCTCTCCTACTTTCGATCCACCATGAGAAGAGAGAAGGTCACCGTCCGCCGCCAGCGTATCAAAACAAAGCTGGCCCCCGCCGCCATCGGCCCCTACAGTCAGGCCATTCTGGCGGGAGATACCCTGTATTGCTCCGGGCAGATCGCGATTGATCCGGCTACCGGGCACATGGTGACCGACAGCGTTGAGATTGAAGCGGAGCGTGTGCTGGACAACCTGGGCGCCGTGCTACGGGCCGCCGGGATGGACTTCCGTCACGTGGTACGGTGCACCGTCTACCTGGCGGATATCAATGACTACGCGCAGGTGAACGAGATTTATTCGCGCTACTTCAGCGACGATGCCCCAGCTCGGGAGGCCGTGCAGGTGGCCGCACTTCCGCGGGGGGCGCGCGTGGAGATTTCCTGCGTAGCAGTCCGGTAGGCTAGAGGCCTTCCAGCTCCAGTCTCAGGGTCAGGACCAGTCCGATCTCATATTCCCGACCTGCAATGAGGCGGGAGGGGTCGATCTGAAGCAGAGGCTCGAACGAGTCCTGAGCCACGAAGCCCGCCACATCCCGACCGGGCCTTGGGGTCATGGGTGCTTCGGCCGCTTCCGGGAATGTGTCCTGCTCCGCCACTTCTGTCACGCTGTTGCCGGAGGCGCGCAGTTTGAGGATGGCCCGATCCAGGAAGTCCAGCCGCTCCTGAATCGGGAACAGCATGCGCAGCCGCACGGACTCGACATTGGCTGACACCAGGTCGGTACGCGTGAATCCTCGACTCTCGAGAAACTCGTCAATCTCCAGGGAGCACGAGCAGAGGATGTCTGCCAGGCGCCCGGTCTGCAGGTCGTCCGAGTCGAACGTGAAGCGAATGGGATTGCCGTCTCCATCTGCCGACACCTCGGCGGTCAGAACAACAAGGTCGTCCGGGCCGGTGGTCGAGTCGCAACCGGCCAGAAGGACGGCCAGGAAGAGGGTCGGGAGGATCAGGCGGGTGCGCATGCGGCGGTGTCGGTCCGAGATGGGCAATCCATACGACGTGCAGGGCCGGGAGATTCGACCGGGAGGGCTCTGGTTTCCTCGATGCCCCGCTTCCGGGCTTACCGCCGCTACCAGTGAGTTCGTCTTGCCGCTAGTCCTGCGCGGAGAGCAGACTTCCCTCAACCGTGGCTTTATAGTCGCGAATAGCCCTGAAAATGGCCGATGCCATGTAGTCCACGCCTTGCGCGGTGCGCAGGAATCGCGCTTCGGTGGGGTTGGATATGAATCCCAACTCCACGAGCACCGCAGGCATGGCTGCTGCCCACAGTACCTGAAAATTGCCCTCCTTGACGCCACGGCTTTTTCGCTGCACCCGGTCCTCAAACTGGTGTTCGATGAGGGCCGCGAGTTCCTCACTCTGTCTCAGGAACGCGCTCTGAGCCAGCTGGAGGCGAATCAGCGCCGCCTGATCGAACTGATCATAGTGTGACTGGTCGCTTTCCATCTGGATGACGGAGTTCTCTCGTTCTATGACTCCCTGCGCTGATCCGCCCTTGTTCATGCCCAGGAAATAGGTCTCCGTCCCGTGCGCGCCCGTGTTGCGGGCCATGTTGGCGTGGATCGAGATGAACAGGTCCGCCTCCGCACGATTGGCGATGCGGCCCCGCTCTCGCAGCTCCACGAACGAGTCGTCCGTGCGGGTGTAGATCACCTCGACTCCGAGACGCTCTTCCAGATACTGTCCAAGCTTACGGGCTACCGGGAGCACGACGTCCTTCTCTCTGAGACGTCCCGAACCGACCGCGCCGGGATCGTGTCCACCATGGCCGGCATCGATGGCGATGCGATCTATGCGCCACCTGGAGGCCGCCTGTGAGACTGACGTTGTCGCCGGCTGCAGCACCGGTGTCGGGGCTTCTTCCGCGGGTGCCGACACGGGTTGGCCGGAGGCGGGCAGTATCGCTGCCGCGGCCTCCAGTTCGGTCGCAACCGGGAGTCCGGTCTGCGTGATGGCGACCAGAAGGTCATCCGAGGCGTCATCCCGATAGGCGTCCGCCAGGATTGGGCCATCGGTCCGAAATTCAATTACCAGATGAGCCCGCTCCGGCCTGGCGCGGTAGGCTTCGATAGGCGCGCGCGGAGCGGCTCCCGCGAAGTCGCGTGAACGCTTGACGTTGTACAGGGTCACTTCCCAGGCGCCGTCGCCGTTCTGTCTGGGGTCCGAAAACGCCGCGACGCGGTTGTCCAGGTGCAGTCGCAATACCTGACGGTGTCCGGAGGCTGATTCCACAAAGCTCACGGCGTGCAGCCGTGGCGCACGCTCACCCGCAAGCGGGTTCAGGAGGGCCAGAAAGAGGAGTCCGGTCAGCATGATCTGTGGTCACCGTAGGTGGACTCGAGGAGACAAAGCGGATGCCGTTTTCGCGTATGTGTAGGTATCGGCGCGCAGGCCCGCCAATGAAGCCCTTCCTCTGCGGGGCAAAACAACCAGGGGCCCCGAATCTGGAATTCGGAGCCCCTGGCCGTGAAAGGTTTTCCGGGTATGCCGGGGCCTACCAATCCAGCAGGTCCCGCTCACCGAGCAGCTGCCGCTTGCGACGCTGGATGATCTCCTCGCGCGCCTCGCGTCGCTCAGCCATACGTGCCTCGAGCTCACCCAGACGCTCGCTCATCCTCTGGGCCTGCTCCTGCTCGCGGGCCATCTTGGCCTCAAAGGCCTCGGCCAGCAACTCGTCGAGTTCGGCTTCCAGCTCGGCCCGGTCCGCCTCGGCGGCGCGACGCACCTCCCGGGCCAGTTCCTGAATCCTGCGCTCCATGCTGCGCAGTTCGGGGTCCATCTCAAACGAAAGCCGTCCGGCCAACTCGGCCAGTTCTCGCGAACCGCGCAGCAGGTCTCCGTTTATGGAATAGGCGCGGCGAGGTCCCTGACCGAAGCCCTCCCAGACGAACGGCTCCGCGTCGTCGGAAAAGAATGCGTTGTCGCGCAGGCGGTCGAAGGCCCGCAAGGGGCCATCCATATTCCCCACCCAGACGCTGTGTCCGTTGTCGCCGAGCAGCACGCTCACTTCCTCGCCATCATCGCCTGTGATGGTGAGCCGGTTTCCCTCGGCGCGGTCGACGTCCTTTCCGTTGACCAGTATGCGGCCATCACGGATTTCTATGCGGATGGTTTTGTCGTCCTCCTGAGCCCGAGACTCGGGGGCGACCATGGCGAACAGGGCAAGGGCCATCAGGCCGGTAACGAGTCGTTTCATGTTGGTCGCTTGTTCGTGGTTGTGCGATGCGGTGATCAGTTCAGCTGGCCGAGCAATTCCCGGATGCGCCGATCGATGATCTCCTGCTTGTTGCGTTCTCGTGCATCCAGCTGCGAACGGAGTTCGGTGAGCCGGTCACCAAGCTCCTCGATCTCGGAGCGACGGTTCTCCTGCTTGAGCTCAAAAATTTCGGAGAGCTTCTCGTGCAGGGTCTCCTGCAGTTCCTGCTTTTGACGGGAATCGTCGGTGGTCAGAATCCTCGACGCCAGGCGCCGGGTCTCCATTTCCATCAGGTGCTCTCGCACGATGCGGTCATACAGCCCCGAATTCCGGTTCTGCACGTCCTCGAGGTACGTCTGAAGCTCTATCTGCGGAAAGGCACGGACCACATCGGCCGCCTCACGTGCTTCCTGATGCAGGCGGATGGCTGCCTGACTGGCCGGCATATCAGCCAACACGTCCATGCGCTGCAGCTTGCCGTCCAGCAGTTCGAAGTACTGCCGCATGGGTTGCGGCGTTGTCACCGCGACGCGGTTGCCCTGCAGGTCAAACAGACCACCCTGGCCCTGCACAAGGGGCCGGGGCTCCGACGTGGAGCTGAGCCGGCGCATCAGAAACGGATTCGCGGCCCGCGGTGACTCGAGGTAGCTGTCTCCGCGCCCTACAAAAATCAGGAATGCATCATCGGAGGGTTCTGCCTGGACCAGGCGTCCTCCTTCAATGGAGTAGGTGTATTCGCCCATCCGGAAGCGGGCCGGCCCGGAAAAGGACAGACTGGCCGTCAGCCCTTCCAGTTCAAGCGTTTCGGGCAGCTCCTCGGCGGCCTGCCGCTGTCCGTTCACAAAGACGGCGCCTTCCTCGATGCGGATGGTATTGGTTTGGGCCGCTGCGGTGAGCGTCATTCCGAAGAACAGCGCCAGAGCGAACGACCGAACAGTCTGGGTATACATGGTTGTTGACATTATCGCCGGTTTCCTGCGGGGCGCACGCCCTGCGTGGCACCAGTGGGTAACAACTCCAGCGGCACAGCGGGCTCGTCCCACTGTAATTCGCCGGAGGCCTGCAGCGACTTGATCCTGCGGGACAACGTGCGGAGATCATCTCCGGAGTCCCATTCGGGGATGGCCGATGCGCCGGCCGATCGTGCCGGCGTGGCTGCCGGCGGGAGGGTCTTCATGATGTCTGCGGGTGCCTCCTGTGCCATCGAGCGATCTGCCACCGGAGAGGTCGGCCGCTCGTTGAAGAACGTCCACGGCGACACCATGACCGTCAGGGCAAGTACGGCCGCCAGGGCCAGCGCTCCGCTCAGCGTTCGGCGATGCAAGATCAGCCGCCGCAAGGCGGGGCGGTCGGCCCGGGCATCCGTGGCGTGCCCGGGTGTCGCTCCCCGGACCACCGCGTTGACCACGGAGGCATGCGGCCGCACGCGGGGCCGGTGCTCCATGACAAAACGTGCCTGGCTCAGGGCCTGGTACTCCGAGGAAAGATCCGGATCCTCCAGCAGCTCACGCAGCGGGGGCGTGTCCGGCGACACCTCGTCGTACAGGTGCTCTATAAGCTGTAGCTCTTTATCCATGGGGTTCAGTGGGCTAGGGTCGGATTCCCTCCAGTTCAGCAGGCATCATGCGCCTCAGGTTGAGGAGGGCATATCGCATGCGACCCAGCGCGGTGTTGATCGAGACATCAGTCAGAGCAGCTATTTCGCGAAACGTGAGTTCAGCCTCGTGTCGCAGCAGCAGCACCTCACGCTGCTCCGGCGACAGCTTCTCTATGGCCTGCCGGAGCCACGCTCGCTGCGTGCCCTGATCGATTTCATGATCAACGGGTGTTGCGTCGTCCTTCAGATGATCCCAGAAGCCGGATCCATCCTGGTCCTTGCCGGCATCGACATCCTGCCACCGTTTCCGGCTTCTGAGATGATCGAGCGCGGCATTCCGGGCGATGCGAAGCACCCAGCCCAGAAATCGGCCCTGTCGGGTGTACCCGGCCCGCTCGCCCTGTAGCGCTTTCAGGACGCGCAGGAAGGTCTCCTGGAAGAGGTCATCAGCCGTGGTTCGATCCCGTACCATGCCCAGCAGGTACCCGTAAACCCGTTCCTGGTGACGCTCGACGAGCATTCGGATGGCGCGCTCATCGCCGCGTTGCGCATACGCGGAGACGAGTTCTTCGTCCGAGGGAGTGCTCAGTGCCGTTGTCGCCAAAGTCGGGCCTGGGTGAGGTAGCCGGGCCGGCGGGCGGGTGTTGCCGCGGCCTCCACGCTACAACGTGATCGGGTTCGGATTATTGTCCGCGGCCCGGTCAGCCCGATTTGCTACTGGCCTTCAGCTACGACCAGCGTGCGTCCGGGGTAGATGCGGTCCGAAGACAGCGCATTCCAACGGCGCAGGTCCGAAATAGATACGTTGTGGCGGCGGGCGATGGACGTGAGGGTGTCCCCGGTGCGCACCGTGTAGGTGCTTCTGGTAGCAGGGGGGTGGAGCCGCAGGGTCTGGCCCGACCGGATGCGTGACCCCGAGATGCCGTTCCATGCCCGGAGGTTCGCTACGGACACGTTGTTGGCGCGGGCAATTTCGCTGAGCGTATCGCCCGACTTTACCCGGTAGGTGGTGGCACCGCGGGAGGCGGCGGCGGGGCCCTGAAAGTCATCCGCGACGTACAGCACCAGGCGGCTTCCGGTACGAATGCGTGACCCCCGGAGGTTATTCCAGGCCCTGACTCGGCTCAGGCCGACGCCGTGCGCCTCGGCAATTTCGCTCAGCGTATCGCCTTGCCGCACGGTGTAGGTGACACGCTTGCCGGCCGGCTGCGTTGGCTGGCGGGTGGGTGTCGACTGTTGCATGGCCGGGATGGCGTCCCGGTCCGCCAACTCGATCGGCGTCAGCGAATGAATCGGACGGAGCTGAATGGCCTCGTAGGCCACAGACAGCGGTTCCGCCTCAACGACGGCTTCGGCAATCGGCAGGGCATATTCGGAGGTCGGCACGATCAGCCGCTGCCCAGGTCGAATAATGCTTCCGCGAATGCGGTTGTCGGATCGTAGCCTGGATACGGACACCCCGTACGTGGCGGCGATCTCCGACAGCGTGTCTCCCCGACGGACGATGTGCTCTCCGGGGGGCCTGAGCGCGTCAGCGGGCAGCTCCGCGTACGCCGTCAGAAAGGCCTGCGAGGTACCCACCGGCAGGCGCAGCGGATACGGCTTGGCCGAGGGCGGCAGGTAGCCGCGGCGAATCGCCGGATTCAGAGCGGCCAGATCCTGGGTGGTGGTGCCGGCCATGGCCGCGATGTCCCTGAGCGCGAGCGAGCCGCGAACGGGGACCAACTCGTAGGCAAACGGGAGACCAGGTGCCTCCGGCTCGATCCCGTACGCGGACGGGTTCGACAGCATGATCGACGTTGCGATGTACTGCGGGATGTAGTTGCGCGTCTCACGCGGCAGATAGCGGTACATATCCCAGAATGTGGGATTCTCCACTCCCTGCGCCCGCGCGTTGCGCTTCGCGCGATTCAGGCAGCGAGGCGAACAGTTGTAGCCTGCCAGAGCAATGTGCCAGTCTCCCTCCCGCTCGTACAGGTCCTTGAGGTGTTTCGCCGCCGCACGGGTCGCTTTCTCGGGATCCATGCGCTCGTCCACCCAGCCGTCGATGACGAGGTCGTACGCACGACCCGTCGCGGCCACGAACTGCCACATGCCTACTGCAGCCGCCCGGCTTCGCACGCTGGGCCTGAGGCCGCTCTCGATCATGGCCAGGTACTTGAGCTCATCCGGCACGCCCTCCTCGGCGAAGATGCGCTCGATCATCGGGAACCAGGTATGTGCCCGTTCTGCCCAGGCCTGCAACGTCTTGGGCCGCTTTTCCAGCAGGACCTGCATGGCGGTGGTTGCCGCGCGGTTGATGGTCATTGGGACCTGCGTCGGAGCGACCGAGGCAGGAGTCGGCAGCACGGCCCCTTCGACCGGGGTCTCCAGGGGGTCCTCGAGTTCGTTCAGGGCCGCAAAGGTCTGCTCGCGCACCGCGAACACCTCTGCGGGGCTGGCAAGGCGCTCGTCATCCGGCCCGAAAAAACGCTCGTGCTCGTTGAGTACGGCCTGATACAGCTCGGCGAAACGCTCGTCCTCCAGGTATTCCGGCCGGGTAACCAGTGCATGGAGATCGCGCACGATGGCGCCGAGACGGGCCTCCACCAGGATGTGATCCTCGTTGGCCTGAGCTTCCAGCACGGCCGCATGGCGGCGGTAGAGCTCGGCCACCGTCGGCAGGGTGTCCGGGGCTCGATCGGACCCGTTCAGAGAAAGGTGCAGCGGAAGCAGCAGCCGGGATCCTGTGAGCTGGGACGGGGGGCGCGCTTCCAGGCGTTCAATATCCTGGGCGGCAAGCGGCGCAAAGGCCGACAAACCAGCGAAGACCAACAGGGCGGCGAGCGTGTAGCGAGCGTTCACGACAGAGGCGGTCTACCTGAAGTATTGGGTGAGGTGGTGTCCCTATCTCACATCCCGTGAGTGGGTTGTGCGTGCGGGCCGGAGCGCGCCCGCAGCGAGCACCACCTTCAAGTATCAACTGAACAGCCCGCCGCAGGTTCTGCGATTTTGCACAAGTTCGGTCCGCAGGCGGTAGCTGCGTCAGAGCGGAATATTGCCGTGTTTGCGCCGCGGATTGTTCACCACCTTGTTCTCCAGCATTCGCAGGCCCCTGATCAGGCGATTCCGGGTCTCGGACGGCCTGATCACATCGTCCACATAGCCGTACTCGGCGGCTACGTATGGATTCGCCAGCTTGTCCCGGTACTCGTCAATGAACGCGGCCTCGGTTTCGGCGGGCGATGGACTCTCGGCAATCTGGCGCCGGTAGATGATCTCCACTGCGCCCTTCGGCCCCATCACGGCGATTTCGGCGGTTGGCCAGGCATAATTGAGGTCACCGCGGATGTGTTTGGAGTTCATCACGTCGTAGGCGCCCCCGTAGGCCTTGCGCGTGATGACCGTGATCTTGGGCACCGTGGCCTCGCTGAACGCATACAGCAGTTTGGCGCCGTGTCGGATGATGCCCCGCCACTCCTGGTCCGTGCCTGGAAGGAAACCGGGCACGTCCTCGAACACCACCAGGGGGATGTTGAAGGCGTCGCAGAAACGCACGAACCGGGCGCCTTTGACGGAGGCATCGATGTCGAGCACGCCCGCGAGATTGGCGGGATTGTTGGCCACAACGCCGACCGACTGCCCGCCGAGGTGAGCAAATCCTACCACGATGTTTCCGGCGAAGTCGGGGTGGATCTCAAAGAACCGCCCATCGTCTGCGATTGTCCGAATGACATCATGCATGTAGTAGGGCTTGTTCGGATTGTCCGGGACCATGGTGTCCAGGGCGTCATCCGCGCGATCCTCCGGGTCATCCGTAGGTCGAACCGGCGCCGGATCCTCACAGTTTTGCGGGATGTAGCCGAACAGATCGCGGATGCGTTGCAGGCAATCGGCGTCGTTGTCGCAGGCCAGGTGCGCCACGCCGCTTTTAACCGCGTGCGCGGAGGTGCCGCCGAGCTCCTCGAACGACACGTCCTCCTGCGTGACGGTCTTCACCACGTTGGGACCAGTGATGAACATGTAGCTGGTGTCCTTCACCATGAACACGAAGTCGGTGATCGCCGGACTGTACACCGCGCCGCCCGCGCAGGGGCCCATTATGGCGGAAATCTGCGGCACCACACCTGAGGCCAGGGTATTCCGGAGGAAGATGTCCGCATAACCGCCCAGAGAGACGACGCCCTCCTGAATGCGGGCTCCCCCCGAGTCGTTGAGGCCGATGACCGGAGCACCGTTTTGCACGGCGAGGTCCATCACCTTGCAGATCTTTTCTGCATGGGCCTGTCCCAGCGACCCACCGAACACGGTGAAGTCCTGCGAAAACACGTACACCAGACGGCCTTCGATCGTGCCGAATCCGGTCACCACGCCATCACCATACGGCCGGTTGTTTTCCATCCCGAAGTCGTGGGACCGATGCCGCACGAACGTGCCCAGTTCCTGGAATGAACCCCGGTCCAGGAGCAGGTCGATGCGCTCACGCGCTGTCAGCTTGCCCTTGGCGTGCTGCTTGTCGATTCGGGCCTGGCCGCCGCCCAGTCGGGCCTGCTCGCGCCGCGATTCCAGATCCGCCAGTTTGTCCTGCTCTGCCATGGTCTCGTGACTGGTTGCAGAGAAAGTACACGCACCCGGCGCCGCGGGTCATGGAGGAGACGCGAATCTGTTCAGGAGCGGCGCTTGAACTGCTCCTCGACGGCGTTCGTAAAGTCGATGGCCGCTTCGTCGTAGATGTTGACCCGGTTTGCCCGGAAAATGTCCACGGCGATGATGTCGCTGCCAGAGCGCCAGTCGGGGGCGTCGCGCAGCCGATGCAGGGCTTCGAAGTACGATTCCGAGCTGCCGAGGAACAGTCGTTCGATGAACTGATCGCGCTGCCACGCCGCCGGGCCGAGCACGTCGAATTCCAGAGTTGCAGAGTCGGATTCGATGGGCTCCGGCAGGGTGGGCGGTGCTGGATGCAGTTTGACCACCCTTGGCATCGGCTCGCCGTCCGGGGTCGAATCGAGCGCGCCGGACTGCGGTTGTTCGGGGTCCGGGTCGTCCGGCACACCCGTCACGCTGCTCTGAAATCTCTTCCAGAGGGGCTCCGATTCCGGGAGGGGCTCGGGAATGGGCTCGGCGCTGCTGGCCTGGAAGCGCGCCCATAGCGGAATTGGGGCTTCGTCGATGGAGTCTTCTTCCGGTGGCTCAACGGATTCAATGTCCGTGATCGGGCCCATGGGAGCGCTCACGACGGAGAGTCCGATTCCTGGCGGTTCGGGATCGGGATCGGGCTCAGGTTCTGGCTCCGGCTCGGGTTCGGGCGCGGGTTCGGGCTCTGGCTCCGGCTCGGATTCCGGCTCGGGCGCGGGTTCTGGCTCTGGCTCCGGCTCGGGCGCGGGTTCCGGCTCGGGCTCCGGCTCGGGCTCGGGCTCCGGCTCGGGTTCGGGCTCAGGCCCCGGCTCCGGCTCGGGCGGTGGCTCCGGCTCCGGCTCGGGTTCGGGTTCGGGTTCGGGCTCGCGCTCATACTCGAGCTCCGGCGCGGGTTCGTCATCCCGAACAATTTCAGACGCGGGCGCCCGGTACGGACGTGCGGACGGCTGCGGAATTTCCGGTTCGGCGATGCCCCCATCGCCCAGGACCAGTGCAATCGCCGCATCGACCTGCTCGGCGGTCAGTGCCGCCAACTCTCTGGCCCGTGCGTATCCACGCACGCCGGAAGCCAGGCCGGCCCCGTTGCGGGCCTCGAAAAACTGGGTCAGGAGCGGAACGGGCAGCGTGCCGGCCTCGGTCAACTCGCCGAGTTCCGTGAGTGGGCCGACAAGGGCACGCCAGTCATCGCCCGCATAATCGACACAAAAGCTGCGATCGACGGCCTCCAGCGCGGTGGAAAGCGCACGACGAGTGACCTTTTTGTCACCCCCACGTTCCGCGAACGCGTCCACGGCCGTGCGCAGGTGCGAGTAGGGCAGGAAATAGGCTACCCGACGGCGAACGTCCTCCGGAGACAGCTCCGAGCGCTTCTCACCAAACACAAAATGGATGAGGGTAGGCACCGGCCGGATCAGGTACGCTGTGACCAGATGTACGGCTTGCCGCAGGGCGCGCGGCCACTCGGACTCCGGGTAGTGCGCATATCGGGCCAGCACATTGAGATATGCAGTCCGCGCCAGGGACACTTCTTTCTGACCATGGTCCACCCAACCCGGCGCAAGATCCATGATGCGGGCCGTCTCCAGTTCGAGTCGACGGTCCAGGGCGTGCTCCAGGAAATGGACGATCGATTCCGGAACGTCGTGCCGCCTGAGATCCCGGCGGGATATGGGGCCCTTGTCGGGCAAAGCCCGCAAGAGCGCGCGGTATACGGCGTCCGGTAGGGTTTGGGACATATGGAAGAGGGGTGGAGACCTGCTGGAAAGCAACCCGCGTACCAACATGACGCGGCGACAATATGGACGGCCTCGACAAAGGCCCGTTCCAAGCTTGCGTGAAAGCGCTACCGGAATCGCATCAAAGGGTAGGCCGGCGCGTCCTCCTGAATCTCCCCGACCTATCAAACCAACAACTGCCCGCCTCACGCCGAACCGCATGCGTCTATTTGCACTCGCCCTGGTCTTCCTGCTGATGGCCCCTTCCGTCAGCGCGCAAGACCAGCCCTCGTCACTCCGACTCTTTCTGGACTGCGAGTGGGCATGCGACCAGGAGTTCATCCGCTCCGAAATCACCCTGGTGGACTTCGTGAATGACCGGACCGCTTCCGACGTGCATCTCCTGGTTACGACGGAGGGTACCGGCTCGGGCGGTCGGGTATTCAGCCTGGCATTCATCGGCCAGCGGGACTTCGCTGCCCTCACGGACACGCTGGGTTTCGTTAGTCCCGGCACGGCCACCGATGACGAGCGTCGCCGGGGTTTGACGAACATGATCGAAAACGGCCTGGTGCGCTATCTGTCTCGCACCACGCTGGCTCCCAGCATCGAATTGAGTCTGGTGAGGCCCGAAAACGGCAACGGAGAGGTGACCGAGTCCATCGAATACGACCCGTGGAACTACTGGGTGTTTTCTGTGGGTGGAGGTGGGGACGTGTCGGGCGAGGAATCGTCGGACTCGTACTCGGTGCGCGGCAACATTTCGGCCAATCGCACGACCGAGGAATGGAAAATCAGGCTCTCGGCAAACGGGCGGTATCGCGAGCGCAACTTCGACATCGGAGACGATCGCACTGTCTCCAGCATCAGTCGCAACGGGTCGATATGGATGATGGTCGTCAACAGCCTGGGAGACCACTGGAGTGTGGGTGGCACGCTGTTCATGAACACCTCCTCAGAGCGCAATACCGACGGGTCGGTTACTGCGGGGCCGGCCATCGAATACAACGTCTTTCCGTACTCCGAGTCGACCCGGCGGGAGTTCCGGTTTCAGTACGGCGTGCGGCTGGATTACCGCAACTACGACGAGGTCACCATCTTCAACGTGACCGAAGAATCGCTCCTCCGCCATTCCCTGCAGGCGGAACTGGACATGCAGCAGACCTGGGGAGAGGTCGGGTTTGACGCCGAGTTCTCGCATCTGCTCACGAATTTCGACCGTTCGCTCACCGACTCCTACCGGCTCGAACTGGATTTCAGTGCAGACGTGCGCCTGGCCCGGGGCTTTTCGGTCTTTTTTGGAGCTGGATACGAGCTCATCAGGGACCAGCTGTTTCTGCCGCTCAGCGACATTTCCGAAGAGGACATTCTGCTGGGGACGCGCCGCCTGCCGACAGGGTACGACTTCAACGCCCGGATAGGATTCAACTACCGGTTCGGGTCGATTTTCAACAACGTCGTGAATCCCCGTTTTGGATTCTGAGGGCACGGTTCGGGAATTCTTTTGGGTCGGACTTAAGGTTTCTTAAGCTCTGCCGATACCCTTGGGGCGCGAGGTGGGCAAGTCACGAATCTCAATCCCAAACACTCTTTGCGCAGGCCGCGCAGTCAGGCAACGCCAGACCTGACACTACGGTCTTGCCGCTATCAGGCGGCCATGCTCCCCTAACGTTCCGTGTGCAGACCGCCCCGGGCCCTTCGTGGCTCGGGGCGGTTCTTTATTATGCGCCCCTCAACACAGTGATGGTATGGCAAGAAGACTCGGCATCGGGTTCGTTGGCAGTGGGTTCATCACCCGGTTTCACATCCAATCCTGGCAGGCCGTGCGCGATGCGGATGTGCTGGGAGTCTGGAGTCCCAACAGGGCAAACGCAGACTCTGCCGCAGCGCTTGCACGTGACCTGAGGGTGGGGCAGGCCAGGGCTTTTGACTCCCTGGCGGAGATGGTCCATGACCCGTCCATCGACGCGATCTGGATCTGCGGACCCAATCACCGACGTGTCGAAAACATGGAGGAGATCGTGCAGGCTCGAAGCGAGGGAGCCGAATTGGTCGGGATAGCCTGCGAAAAGCCCCTTGCGCGCAACGTGGCCGAGGCGCGCCGCGTGGTGGAGTTGATCGAGGAGGCAGGCGTGCTACACGGTTATCTGGAGGACCAGCTGTTCTCCCCGAGCCTCATGCGCGGTCGTTCACTGGCCTGGAAACGGGGAGCGGCCATCGCGGGTCGTCCGTACCTGGCCCGGGCTGCCGAGGAGCACAGTGGCCCACACGCCCCCTGGTTCTGGCAAGGTGACCTCCAGGGCGGCGGGGTGCTGAATGACATGATGTGCCATAGTGTCGAGGTGGCGCGCTTCCTGCTGACCCAGCCGGGCGCGGCCCGAAACAGCATTCGGCCGCTCAAAGTCACGGCACAGATAGCCAGTCTCAAATGGTCAAGACCCGAATACGCTGCTGACCTGGCGCAGCGATTCGGCGAGGAGGTGGACTATCTGAAGCGGCCGTCGGAGGATTTCGCCCGGGCGACCATCGAATATGTGGATGGGCACGGCAACACCCTCATTGGTGAAACGACCACCTCCTGGAGCTTCGTGGGTGCCGGACTGCGACTGAGCAGCGAACTGCTGGGTCCCGAGTATTCCATGCAGCTGAATTCACTCGACGCGGGCGGGCAATTGTTCTTCAGCCGGCGCGTGACCGGTGAGGAGGGAGAGGACCTGGTCGAAAAGCAAAACGCCGAGCAGGGAGTCATGCCGTTTGTGGGCAACGAAGCCGCCGAGTATGGCTACGAGGATGAGAATCGGCACTTCGTGCGCTGCTTTCTGGACGGAATCCAGCCGGAGCTCGACTTCCATGCCGGCCTGGAGGTCGTGGAGCTGCTGATGACGGCCTACATGAGCGCCGAACAGGAGCGCACAATCGCCTGGAAACCGGAAAATCTCGATTCCTACATACCTCCGGTAGCTCGCGGGACCTGGCGCCCATGATCCGCTGGGGCATCCTGTCGACGGCGCGTATCAACAGGCGATTTATCGCCGCTGTTCGGGCAGCCGAGCGTAGCAAGGTGGTTTCGGTGGCGAGTCGCACGCCGGAACGCGCGGCGAATTATGCCCACGAGTGGGGCATCCCGTCCAGCCATGGTTGTTACCAGGATCTGGTCGACGACCCCGAGGTCGATGCCCTCTACATTCCGCTTCCAAACCAGCTCCATGCGCCATGGTGCGTGCGCGCCCTGAAGGCCGGCAAGCACGTGCTGTGCGAAAAGCCCCTGGCGCTGTCGCCGGTTCAGGTCGACGTCATGGCCCGAGCTGCCGAGCAGTCCGGGAACGTGCTGGCCGAGGCCTTCATGTATCGCCATCATCCGCGTACCCACCGCGTGCGCGATCTGGTTCGCGAAGGGGCCATCGGCAGGCTGCGCGTGGTGCACGGGGCTTTTACGTTTCTCTTTGACCGCGACGACAACTTTCGACTCGACCCGGCGGCCGGAGGCGGTGCGCTGTGGGACGTGGGCTGCTACCCGGTGAGTTTTACTCGCTATGTGGTGGGAGAGGAGCCCGAGACCGTGCAGGGCGTCAGTGTGCTGGGAGAGAGCGGCGTCGACATGTTGTTTGCGGGCTCGATGCGGTTTCCCTCCGGTGTCTTGGCGACGTTCGATTGTGGGTTCGATGCAGTCTTTCGATCCGAAATGACCTTCGTCGGGACGGAGGGCCGAATCACGGTCCCAATGGCGTTCCGCCCCGGCCTGACGGCGGACATCGTCCTGGAACAGGGGGACGAATCGCGCACGGTTGTGGTGCCGGGATTTGAACCCATCTTCCTTGGCGAGGTCACGGACATGGAGCGGGCGGTGCTGGACGGCGCTGCGCAGGCTATTCCCATCTCCGAGAGCCGGGGCAATGTGGACGCAATCCACCGCCTGCATGAGTCGGCGCGGAGCATGGATCGATAGCTCGAACAAATACAAGGGGGCCGCCACCTGCAGATGACGACCCCCTTGCTGTCTCTCCTGGTGTTCGATCGGCAATGAAGCCTGACGTGAACACACCCCGCGAGAACTATTTGATCAGCAGCATGGATTTGGTCATGGTGCTGGTCGGGGTTTCGAGACGGTAGAGGTAGCGACCCGAGGCGAGACGGGACGCGTCGAAGCGGGCGCTGTGCTGCCCGGAGGACAGGTTGCCGTCCATCAGGACCTGGACCAGACGGCCGGTCAGGTCATACACCGCCAGCCGGACGTTTCCACTCTCGGGCACCGAGAAATTGATCTGGGTTGACGGGTTGAACGGGTTCGGATAGTTCTGGTCCAGCGTCATCTCGCCAGCCGGGCTGTGCTCGAGATGTGTGGTTTCCTGAACGGGGCTGTACGTGATGGGTGCGATGGTCTTCGACGCCTGCTCGCCGGCGCCCGGAAGGGTGAAGCCGTTGAGATACGAGTCGGCAAAGCGGGTAATGTGCCAGGCGTAGGCAGCGCGGCTGACGGATCCGTTCGGGTCAAAGGCCGCATGGATCGTCGGCTGTAGGTCGTAGGCACCTTGCGTCAGGCTGAAATGCGCCTGCATGACGTTGAGGTCGAGCGCCAACTGGACGTAGCCGCGCAGGTCGGCGGGAATATCCTGCCAGTCGCTGAGCTCGATGTCTTCACCCATGTAGGCGACGGAAACGGAACCGTCGTTGAGCGACTGGGCTGCGTTTTGCAGACCGAGACTCTGTATCAGCGAGTAGGCAAGCGAGGCACGGGAAACGCCCCCGTTCGGATTGAAGCTTGATCCGTCCGTCCGCATCACGCCTGCGTTGAACCCGTCCGTGTCGCGCAGGGCTGCCCCCTGGGCCGCCACGGCGGCTGCGAACGGGGCGCCGGCTGCTCCCACGTCCGAGAAAGGACGGTCTGCGGTCTGGCGTACTCCGGTGCCCATGACCAGGTAGTTCGCCAGGTCGCCCCGGTTGAGCGCGGCATCAGGGCTGAAGGCGGAGCTGCTGGACCCATCGACCAGGTACTTGGAGACCGCGTACTTGATCAGTTCCTCGGCCTCATGGCCGCCGATGTCTCCCAGACCCTCGTAGTTGCTGGCCAGGAAAGAGATCTGTCCGTTGATAAATCCGGGAGCCGCGTAGCCGTTGGTAAGACCCAGCGGGTCCACACGATTGCCGGAGATGCTGCCGATGCCGCGCGCGGTCACGCGCCAGGTGCCGGGCACGCCGGGAGCCGTGACGCCGATGGTCTGGCCAATCACGGGAAGGCTGATGGACGAGCCGTAGCGGTTGCCGAGCGGGTCATAAAGGACCAGCGCGACCGTGTTGTCGCCGATGTTGGCGTTTGCAGCCACAATGCCGGTGCCGGCCGGTACCTCAAACTCCATTTCTTCGGCTTCTCCAACAGGATTGAAGAAGATCTCGAAGTCCACCGGAGCACCGGCGGGGCTGACCGACGCCGAGGCGTTGAAGGTGCGGAACGCGTTGACGGTAGCGCCGAAGTCGGCCGTGGTGCCGGCTTTACGGGCCAGGGTTTCCTGGACGGCGGCGTACGCATTCACATAGCCGGCGCCTGCTTCCCAGTCGGCGCGTGCCGACAGGTTGGTTGCGGTCTGCTCGAGAATGTCCTTGACGTCCTGCCAGTTCAGCGTCGGGTCTGCTTCCAGCATCAGGGCGATGATGCCCGAGACGTGTGGGCATGACATCGAGGTGCCGGACGCAACGGTATAGAACGGCTGGAACTCGTCTGCCATGCCGTCATGCATGGATCCCGTCGATGCGTTGGCGGAAATCACGTCGACACCTGGAGCGGTCACGGTGGGACGGTCTACCCAGCTGTACGTGTTGCCCTGGTTGTCGGTGTAGGTGCCGCCGACGCCGATGCGTCCGCGGGACGAGAAGTCTGCCAGATTGCCCTGGCTGTCGCCGGCAGCGACGAGCGTGACCCAGGGGGCCTTCTTGTAGTTGCCCGTGATGGAGGCAAAGCCCGGCCCCGAGTTGCCGGCGGAGAAAACGACCATGATGCCGCGATCAGCCAGCCTCTTGGTTGCCACGTTTGTCGGATGATCCGGCTGGAAGTCGGTGCCGGAGTCGCTGGAAGAACCAAAAGAGTTCGAGACGACACGGATGTTGTACTGAAACTGGTGCGTCAGGGCGTAATCGAATCCTCCGATGGTGTCGAGGATGAATATGACCGCGCCGGAGCCGTAGCCGATGATGTTGGCGCCGGGAGCAACACCTTCATGCTTGCCACCTGAGGCCGCACCGGTACCGGCGACGATACCCGCTACGTGCGTGCCGTGGCCACCACCGTGGTCCGTGTTGGGCACGTTTTCCGTGTAGGTCACGGGCAGCAGGCTGCTGACCGACGCGAGGTTGGTCTGGGCGGCGACATTCTGGACCACGTTGTCCTTCAGGTCCGGATGGGTGCCGTCTACACCCGAATCATTGACCAGAACGCCGATACCCTGTCCCGAGTAGGGCAGGCCCATGGCATTCCGCATGCCGGGGTCGTTCCGCAGCTTGTCCACGCCGGTCAGCGCGGTTGAGCGGTCGTTTTCCCACTCGAGCTGTTCGTTCAGCCACAGTGAACGCACCCCCTGAAGACCGGCCAGCTGGTCAATCTGGGCGGGCGTCGCCAGGACGCCGGCAATCGGGAGACTCTGGAAGTAGAAGCCCGTCACGCCGACGGCCTGCAGCGAAGCCAACTGGCCGGCATTCAGCGCACCCTCACCATCGAAGGTGACGATGACCTGAAGCTGGTCCAGCGGAGCGGCTGCAATCCGGGCGTTCTGGAGCGAAGCGCCGATGGTTTGGGCAAGCGCGGTGGAGGCGCCGACCAGGAGCAGTGCCAGGAGAAGAATCGTGGAGCGCAAGCTCCGGGTAATGCGAGAAGTCATTGTTCTATTGCGATGCGGTCCGTCGGTCTCAGGCACGTTGTGCCACCGTGCGGGCCGATTAATCTCTAGTACTGGGTGAAGTAGCGCACGGCGGCGACGGCGTAGTCGGCGCGCGTGGCCAGACCATTCGGTTCAAACCGGGCCGTCACAGTGGGCTCTGACTCGAAGGCGCCCTGGGCCAGATCGAAGTAGACGTTGATCAGTCCGAGGTCGATGGCGATCTGCACATAGCCCGCCTTGTCCCCGAGGCCGGAGGCGTCGGTTACCGGCACGCGGGTCCCGTTGAAGTCGGCGGTGATGTCGCCGGAGAACGAGTCGGCTGCGTCGGCAAGACCGAGGCTGCGTACCAGACTGTAGGCCAGATCGGTTCGGGTGACGGAGCCGTTCGGGTCGAAGGCACCGCCTGCTTCCATTACGCCGCCTTCCAGGAACTCGCGGTCCCGCATCGAGGCACCGTGCATGGTTACGGCCTCAGCGAAGGGGGCGAGCGCAGCAGACACATCACCAAACCCGTGTCCGCCGTCGGCCTGTCGGATGCCTGCTCCCCATACCAGGTACTGAGCCAGCTCAATGCGGGTCAGTCCCTGATCGGGACGGAAGGTGCCGTCGGCATAGCCGTCGAAAAGGAGTTCGCCCACCCCGCTCTTGATGGCGGCTTCGGCCGCGTGGCCGTCTACATCATTGAGGCCGGTGAATCCGTTTGCGGTTTCGAACGACAGCGTGCCATGCACCTCCTCCGGCACCGACACGACATTGTTGCCGGTTCCGTTCTGGATCCCGCGGATCTCCATGGTCCAGACACCCGGCTCCGGAGCGGTCACGATTTGCGCACGACCGTATTCGAGTGTGAAGAGCAGCGTGGTGCCGCTGGAGTGCGAAACCCCGCTCGGCGAAATCAGCACCGGGTAGATCGGGTTGCCGGTTTCTCCCAGCACGCCTTCAGCCGACAGTCGTGCCGCGAGCGTGGTCAGGCCGGCGGGCACGTTGAACGTCATCGAGTTTCCGTCGGAGGACAGTTCCGGCCGCGGGTTGTAATCGATCGTAAAGGGCGTGTCGTTGCGGCTGGCGTCCACAAATGCGTTAAAGGCACGGTCCGCCGTCAGCGTGGAACCGTAGTCCTGGAGTCCCAGGGCCATCTGTACCGCCGCGTAGGCATTGACGTAGCCACTTCCGACTTCCCAGGCCTCCCGGCCCGGCATGTTGCTTGCGCTTCGACGAATGATGTCGATCACGTCGGCGGGCTGCAGGCTTGGGTTCGCCTCCAGCATCAGTGCCACGATGCCTGCGACGTGCGGTGTCGCCATGGAGGTACCGCTCATGTGCGTGTAGAACGCAGCGTTCGCGCCCAGAACGGTTGCGTCGGCTTCGGCTTCCAGCGGCGGAAGCGCACCTGAGTTGGCACGGGTCGAGATAATGTCGACACCGGGGGCAACGACCGTCGGCTCATTGTGCCACGTCCAGGATTTTCCGTCGGGCGTGGTGAAGTCGAGCGTTTCACCCTTCACGCCGCGGGACGAGAAGTCGACCAGCTTGCCTGCCTTGGTGCCGGCGCCCACGACGATCGACCACGGTGCCGCGTAGCGGTTATTTGTGGCCTCGTCGGGTCCGGAGTTGCCAGCGGCAAAGATCACATTGATGCCACGGTTGAAGGCGGCGTAGGACGCGACGTTTACCGGGTGCTCCGGGTCAAACGTCGCCGTGGATCCCCAGGAGTTGGTGATGATGCGAATGCCGTAGCGAAACTGGTTGGAGATGGCGTAATCGAAACCGCCGATCGTATCCAGAATCAGCAGCACGGCGCCCGAGCCGTATCCGATCATGTTGACACCTGGCGCCACACCGGCGTGGTCGCCGCCGGACTGCTGCCCGTTGCCGCCAACGGTGCCCGCCACGTGGGTCCCGTGGCCCGAGCCCAGGTCGGTGTTGTCCTGGTCCTCGAGATAGTTGATGGGCAGCAGGCTGCTCACCGCGTGCGGATTGGTGGCGCCCTGCACGTTCTGCACCAGACTCAGGTCGGGGTGCGTTCCGTCGACTCCCGAATCATGCACGACAATACCTACACCCTGTCCGCTGAAGGGCAGGCCCATGGCATTACGCATTTCGGAGTCCGTGCGCAGCTTCTCGACTCCCGTCAGGTGGCGCGCGTCCTTGTTGTAGTACTCCTGTTGATCATTCCCCCAGATAGAACGAACGCCATCGATTTCGGCGATGGCGTTGATCTGCGATGGGGTGGCGACGACTCCGGCGATGGGCAGGCTCTGAAAAACGATGCCTTGCGTGATGCCGGTCGCAATTAGCGCGGAAGTCTGTGTGGTTGAAAGGGCCCCTTCACCGTGGAAGGTGACGACTACTGTAAGCTGTTCGGTGGGAAGCGCGGACTGAAGCGCCGACTGAAGACTGGGTCCGAAGACAACATTTTGTGACAAAACGGTGCCGGCGGAGATGATCGTGAAGGCGACCACCAGTGTAAGACGGCGCAACACGAGTCCCAGCGGATTCGTAAAAGAGATCATGACAATTGGTTGGATATCGACCGCCTCGTCTGTCAGGTCTCGAAAACAGGACAAAAGAGGCGATGCGGGTTGAGACGCCGCTAGTATCCTGACCACGAAAGGGTGTCGGCTATCAGTCGATGCCCTTTCGTTTTGTGGGACTTCGGGGCCGGAATCCGTAGTCGTAGAGGACCGCAGTTTGTAGGGATTCGACGATGTCTGCGTAGGAATCGGACGATGCTTCTGCAGGAATCGTCCTACTTAACGGCGTTCTCGCCACCGTTTTGTGACATTTCCGTGACAGGCGATTCGGGGTCTCTCAGCGAAGTTTCGCTGGGTGTGACTGCCCCCTGGCTCGAGCTCCCTTCCAGCTGCGAGCGGTGGTGTGGGCGGCCTGCCTGTCGTCCAGCAGGAACGGCGTTGCGTCAAAGCGCGTCAGCGCAACCTCTGCCCGTGTTCTCCACTCGCTGGGCGAAAGCCCGTCGGTGCGTCCCTACTTGACGAGCACCATCGAGCGTACGTGCACCGTGCCGCCAGCGGTCAGGCGGTAGAGGTAGCGTCCTGAAGACAGTCGGGACGCTTCGAAGGGTACGGAGTGCTGACCTGCTCCCACGGTCGCATTAACCAACTCGGAGACTCGCCTCCCGGTCAGATCAAACACCTCGAGTAGCACGTGGCCGGCCTCCTGCAGCCTGAAACCGATCGTGGTGGAAGGGTTGAACGGGTTCGGGAAGTTCTGGTCGAGTTCAATCGCCTGCGGCAAAGCCTCGTCTCCATGTACCACCCTGGCCGATCCTCCCTTGCTCGCGAATCCGAGGTCGGGCAGGGCAGGATTCAGGAAGCTGTCGCTCAGGCGAACCGCGTGCGCCACGTAGGCACCTCGCGTGACGGTTGACTCGGGGGCGAAGTAGAACAGTCCCCCTGCTTCTTCCGGTGCCATCAAGCCCAGATCCAGAGCCAGCTGCACGTGTCCCCGGACGTCTTCGGGGATATCCTGCCAGTCTGCGAGCTCAACCTCGGAGCCACCCGATGCGGTAACCGGACCGGATCCAAGCTGCTCGGCCTCCGGCTGCAGCCCAAGGCTCTGGATGAGGGAGTATGCCAGTTCGAAGCGCCGTACCCGTTGTTCGGGGAGATACTCGCCATTGGTGAGGCGCATCACGCCGTGCTGGGTACCATGGAGGTCGCGCAGGGCGGCCCCTCGGGCGGCCACTGCTTCGGCAAACGGGTCCAGCACTGGCAGATCCTGGAAGGAAGATCGGCCGTCCCTGGGCAGCGACTGGCGTACACCGGCTCCCATGATGAGGTAGTCCGCGAGGTTGCTCCGGCGCAGCTCCTCGTCGGGCAGAAAGTGGGCTTCTGAAGTTCCGTCCACGAGGCGACGAGCCACGGCGTATGTGACCAGTGCCTCCTCCGGTGAACCGTGGATGTCGTCGAGCCCTGCGAATGTGGTGCCCAGTAGCGCAATCTGTCCGCGTATCGTACTTGCGGTACCGATTCCGTTCGAAATGCCCAGCATGTCCAGGCGAAGTCCGACCCAGGACCGTACACCGCGCACAGAGATGGTCCATGTACCCGGAGAGGCGGGTGCTGTGACGGTGATGGACTGCTGGTAGGCAGGCACCGAAACGGCAGAAACAAACTCGGATCCGTCCGGAGCGGACAACACAAGAGCCGCCGTATTGTCGCCGATCACGGCCGAGGCCGACACCAGGTCGGTTTCGCCGTCGACCTCGAAGGTCGCTGATTCGGACGTCCCGACCGGACTGAACTGCAGGCTGAAGGAAACGGCCGGCTGGGCGGGGTAGAGGCTGGCTTGCGAATTGAACTCCCGGAACAGATTGACGCTGGATCCGAAGGGAACGCCATCGCCCGACTGTCGGCGCAGTGTCTCCTGCACAGCGGTGTACGCATTCACAAATCCGGCTCCGGCTTCCCATTCCGTGCGCGCCGGCAGGTTCGTCGCAGTCCGGGCCAGGATGTCCTTGACATCGCGCCAGTCCAGAGTGGGGTCGGCTTCAAGCATCAAGGCCACGATGCCCGCAACATGGGGGCACGCCATGGACGTACCGGTTGCCACGCTGTAGTACGGAGCGAATTCGGGGTGCAGGCTGAAGTACAGCGAACCGGTGGACGCGTTTGCCGAGACCACGCTGACTCCGGGAGCTGTCACGGTCGGCGCGTCCGACCAGACGTATTCCTGCCCATCGCGTGGATCGATGTAGCTGCCGGTGACGCCCACCCGTCCGCGGGACGAGAAATCCCCCAGGCGACCCTGGTTGTCGCCAGCGGCGACAGTGACGACCCAGGGAGCCTTCTTGTAGTTGCCGGTAATCGTACCGGCTCCCGAACCGGAGTTGCCCGCCGAGAAGACGACAATCATGCCGCGATCCGCGAGGCGTTTGGTCGCAACGTTTGTCGGGTGGTCGGGCTGGAAGTCGGTGCCGTTGTCGTCCGACTCTCCGAAGGAATTGGACACCACCCTGATGTTGTACTCGAACTGGTGCGTGAGGGCGTAGTCGAAACCGCCGATGGCGTCCAGGATCAGCACGACCGCTCCGGATCCGTACCCAATCAGATTGGCCCCTGGTGCCACCCCCTCGAACTTGCCGCCCGATGCGGCTCCGGTGCCCGCCACGATCCCTGCGACATGCGTGCCGTGTCCACCACCGTTGTCGGTATTGGGAATATCCTCGACGTATGTCACCGGCAGCAAGGCGTTCAGGCCGCGAAGGTTGGTCTGCCCTGCCACATTCTGTACGACATTGTCCCGCAGGTCCGGGTGCAGCGCGTCAATCCCGGAGTCGTTCACCAGCACCCCTACGCCCGCACCGGAAAATGGCAGCCCCAGGCGGTTCCGGAAATTCGCATCGTTGCGCAGGCGATCAACGCCGGTGACTGCAGTCGGGCCATCATTCTCCCACCGCAACTCCTCATTGAGCCAGAGGGATCTGAGGCCTGGAAGTGCCGCCAACTGCTGAACCTGGGCCGGGGTCGCCAGCACACCCGCGATCGGAAGACTGCGAAACAGCAGGCCCGTGACGCCGACAGACTGAAGCGCGGAAACCTGGGTTGCAGACAGAGGCGCGTCTCCCTCGAAGGTCACGATAACCTCAAGTCGATCAAGCGGCGCGGCCAGCGAAAGCGCGTCCTGCAGGGATCCCCCGATAGTCTGGGACTGGGCCGGGGTGGAAACAGTCAGAATCGCCAGGGTCGGCACCAACGCCGACAGAAGTCGGAATAATCGCATGCGAGGGGGGATTACGCGATCAGAGTTTCGTGCTCGGCCGCGCCGAAATCCGTAGGCCCCGTCCGCGAGCGCAGGTAGGAATCGATCGTCTCGGGCTGTAGGACTCGTCTTACAGCCGGCCCTCGGGGAGCACAGGGGAATTGACGATGGGCCCACCAACACTTGTGACAGTTTCGTGACTGGTCGCCCGCTAGATTCAGCGCTCTTCCACACCCACGTGAATCCACTCCCACCATGCGAACCCTTTTCTCCCTGCTGGCGGCCCTGTTGATCCTCGCTGTCGCCCCTTCCGATGCGGCAGCGCAGCAACTCGACATGGACAAGCTGAAGGTTATGCAGGCACGCGCCATCGGGCCGGCCGGCATGAGCGGACGCGTCACGGCCATCGATGTCGTACTGCGGGACATCGATATCATCTATGCCGGTACGGCTTCGGGCGGCCTGTGGCGTTCCGAGAACGGTGGTACCACCTGGGATCCGATCTTCGACGAGCAGCCCGTGCACTCCATCGGCGCAGTGGCCGTCAACCAGCACAACCCGGACATGATCTGGGTAGGCTCCGGAGAAGGCAATCCGCGGAACTCCAAGAACGAGGGCAACGGACTCTACAAGTCCATCGACGGCGGGCGCACATGGACCCATCTGGGCCTCGAAAACAGTCGCGCCATCCATCGTCTGATTCTGCATCCCACGAATCCGGATGTCGCCTGGGCTGGCGTGCAGGGCCCCGCATGGGGTGAGGCCACCCAACGTGGGGTGTATCGCACACAGGACGGAGGAGACACCTGGGAGCGCGTGCTCTATGTCGATGAGAAGACAGGCATTGCGGATCTGGTCCTGGATCCCGGCAACCCGGACAAGCTCATTGCGGCCATGTGGGAGTTCCGCCGGTGGCCCTGGTTCATGAAGTCCGGAGGCGAGGGATCCGGCATCTGGGTCACGCACGACGGTGGTGACAACTGGGTACGCAGAACCAGCGAGGACGGACTGCCTGATGGAGAGCTCGGCCGCATCGGCCTCGCCATCGCCCCGAGCGATCCCGATGTGGTGTACGCGATCGTGGAGGCTGAGGAGAATGCCTGGATGCGCTCCACCGACGGGGGGTTCACCTTCGAGGAGGTCAACAGCGGCCGTGCCGTGACCAACCGCCCCTTCTACTACAACGACATCTTTGTCGACCCGGTCAACGAGCATCGGGTCTACTGGCTGTCCTCCAGCGTGCGGGTCACGAATGACGGCGGGCGCACCTTCTCACCGATTCCGCCTAGCGGCACACCCGGTGGTGGCATTCACCCCGATCACCACGCCTGGTGGATTCATCCTGAAGACCCCAACTACATCATTGAGGGGAACGACGGTGGTCTGAACATCTCAAACGATCGTGGCAAGACGTGGCGGTTTGCCGAGAACCTGCCGGTCGCCCAGTTCTACCACATCAACGTGGATGATGCAATCCCGTACAACGTGATGGGCGGCCTGCAGGACAACGGCTCCTGGATCGGTCCGGCCTATGTCTGGAAAGCCGGTGGCATCCGCAATTCGGACTGGCGGGAGGTTGGGTTCGGAGACGGATTCGATGTCACGGTCATGCCGGACAACCAGCGCTTCATGTACTCGATGAGTCAGGGCGGCAACCTGCGCCGGTTCGACAGCGAAACCGGAACTGGCGTGGGCATTCGCCCGCTACACCCGGACGGCGAGTTTCTGCGCTTCAACTGGGACGCAGCCTTTGCGCAGAGCCCGCATGACGCGGCCACCATCTTCTATGGCAGCCAATACGTGCACAAGTCCACCGATCGTGGCAACAACTGGGAGATCATCTCGCCGGACCTGACCACGAACGATCCGGAGAAGCAGAACCAGATCAATTCAGGCGGTCTGAACTACGACGTAACGGGCGCCGAGAACAACACGACCATCGTCTCGATCGCGCCCAGCCCCCTGGATGAGAACGTGATCTGGGTCGGCACCGACGACGGCAACGTGCAGGTGACCCGTGATGGCGGTGCCTCGTGGACGAACGTTGTCGATGACATGCCCGGCCTTGCTCCCGGCGGCTGGGTCACGCAGATGCGGGCCTCCACCTTCAACGCCGGTGAGGCGTTTGCCGTCATTGACGACCACCGTCGCAACAACTGGGACACCTACCTCTACCATACCGACGACTACGGTCGCAGCTGGAATCGGCTGGCTGAGGACGCCTGGGGCTATGCGCTCTCATTCGTGCAGGACCTCATCGAGCCCAACCTGATGTTTCTCGGCACGGAGTTCGGTGTCTGGGTGTCCATCGACGGCGGGGACAACTGGACCCAGTGGACACACGGCATGCCGACCATGAGCGCCATGGATATGGCCATTCATCCGCGGGAGCACGACCTGGTAGTCGGCACCTTCGGTCGTTCGGTGTATGTGCTGGATGACATCCGTCCGTTGCGGGCGATGGCCTCTGAGGGCGCCGATATCCTCGACGCCCGCCTCAAGGCACTGCCCACTCCGGATGCGTATCTGGCCAGGTGGGGCCAGGCTGCCGGGACCCGCTTTTCTGCCAGCGCCATGTTCGAGGGCGAAAACCGGCAGCGCGGCGCCATGATTTCCTACATCGTCAACCGTCCCCAGCGTGCTGAGGGCGCGACGGACGAGCAGCGCGCACAACGCATGCGTCGCATGCGCGCACGCATGGCCGCTGCCGGTGGTCCGGGCGGCCAGGGCGCTCGTCGGGGCATGGGCGCGCGCAATCAGGTGACGATAGAGATTGTCAACGGAGACGGTGACGTGATTCGCACGCTGAACGGTCCTGCAGAACCCGGACTGAACAGGACCTACTGGCGCCTGCGCCGGGCCGGCTTCCGTCCGCCGGGTTTCGGCGGATTCGGTGGTTTTGGCGGAGGCGGTGGCGGAAACGCCGAGCCCCCGGGTCCTGACGTGTATCCCGGTACCTATACCGTGCGGTTCACGATGGGACAGCAGACAGATTCCACCACGATCACCGTGCATCCGGACCCGCGCGAAGACTACAACATGGCAGGAGCAGAGGCTCGGGTAGCGCTTTATGAGAGCCTTGAGCCCATGTTTGGGGCGGCTACCTCGGCCCTGGAGCAGCTGGACGATGCGGAGGACGCCCACGAGTGGATCGGCGACAAATTGTCATCGATGGAGGATGTGGATGAGCTCATGGAAGCACATCGCGCGGTGGCGGACTCGCTTTCGGCGGTGCGCGAACTGATTTCCGGTCCCTCCGATGTGCAGGGCATTCGCCGTGACCCGCTGACCATCACGAGTCGCATGCGCACCGCGCTCGGCTACATCAATCGGAGCACTGACATGCCCGGCGAGACCGAAGAAATCGCTATCGCCGCGAGCCGTGCAGCGGTCCAGGAGCTGGTGGATCTGGTGAACGGATTTATGAGCGGGCGATGGGCTGAGTATGTGCAGACCATCGAGAACGCCGATCTTCCCTGGTTCGAACCCATGGAGCCCATCCGACTAGACAACTGACACGCGCCATCCGACAGCTTCCCGGCCTCCTTCTCCTGGTCCTCGTTTCCACCGCCAACGCCCAGGAGAAGGAGGCCTGGGACGTTTCGGAAGCTTTCGGTCCCACCGAAGAGGTGTCCTTCACAACTGATGAAGGTACCTGGATGAGTCTCGACGTGTCTCCGGACGGACGCACCATCGTGTTCGACATGATGGGTGATCTGTACACAATCCCGATTGGTGGCGGTACTGCCACGGCCATCACGAGCGGTCCGGCCTGGGACGTGCAGCCTTCGTTCAGCCCGGACGGATCCCGCATCGCCTTCACGAGCGACCGAGCCGGCGGAGACAACATCTGGACCGTGGCCGCTGACGGCAGCGATGCGAGGCAGGTGACCAAGGAGACCTTCCGGTTGCTGAATGGTCCCGCGTGGACGCCGGATGGCAACTACATCCTCGCGCGCAAGCACTTCACCTCAACGCGCTCCCTTGGTGCCGGAGAGATCTGGATGTATCACGCGAGCGGAGAGGCGACCGCGGGACTGCAGATCACCAAACGCAAGAACGATCAGCAGGACCAGGGCAATGAGATCGCACTGAGTCCGGACGGCCGCTACATCTACTGGTCCGAGGACATGTCGGGCGGCTCGACGTTTCAGTACAGCAAAGACCCGAACGGGCAGATCTATGTGATCCGACGCCTGGATCGGGAAAGCGGTCGCGTAGACAACTACATCACCGGAGCGGGTGGGTCAGCGCGCGCGACCCCATCGCCCGACGGGAAAACCATTGCCTTTGTGCGGCGCGTCCGGGAGAAGTCCACCATCCACCTGTTCGACACCGAGACGGGTCGCCAGTGGCAGGTCTTCGACGGTTTGAACCGGGACCAGCAGGAAGCATGGGCCATTTTCGGGGTGTACCCGCGCATGGACTGGACCCCGGACGGACGCAGCCTGGTCTTCTGGGCCGGAGGCGGGTTCCACCGGCTGGACTTTGTCGATGCCGTCGATTTCAGTGGCGGCGAGACCGTTCACGGAGTACACAGCGAGATCCCGTTCGAAGTGGAACTCACCCGCACCCTGCACGAGGCGCTTCGTGTACCCGTGACGGTGCATGAGGACAGCTTCACCTCTCGCATGATCCGGGATGTAGCGACGAGTCCGGACGGTTCTACAATCGTGTTCCATGCGGCCGGATACCTGTACATCAAACGCATGCCGGACGGTACGCCCCGGAGACTTACCAGCCAGACCGATCACTGGGAGTACGACCCGGCGTTCAGTCCGGACGGGCGCACGATTGTGTATACCACCTGGAGCGACGAGGACTATGCCACGATCCGCCGCATTGCGGCGGGCGGCGGGCAATCGCAGCCACTGACACGGCGTCCCGGCCATTATTTCGAGCCGCGATTCTCACCGGACGGGGCTCAGATCGTCTTTCGGCGAGGCGGGGGCAGTGCGCTCCGGGGTCGCCTCCACGGCATGGATACGGGCATCTACCGGCTGAATCTGTCCGGAGGGGCACCGGTCCTGGTGACCCGTTCCGGCTCGGACGCACGCTTCGGACCGCGCTCCACACGCATCTATTTCGCCAGCGGCGGTGGCCTGTCCAAGTCGTACCGGTCCGTCAACCTGCACGGCGGCGATGAGCGCACGCACTTTACCATGACATACGGCGCCAATCTGGTGCCGAGCCCGGATTTCGAGTGGGTAGCCTTCAACGAGTTGCACAACGCCTACGTGGCAGCCTTTCCCAGGACTGGCGGCGAGGTCTCGTTGAACAAGGACACCAAGGCCGTGCCGGTGAAGCAGGTAACCCGGGATGTCGGGACCGACCTGCACTGGTCCGCGGATTCGAAGTCCTTGCACTGGGTGACCGGGCCCGAGTACTTCACGCGATCGCTGGCCAACTCGTTTTCGTTCATGGACGGCGCACCCGAGGAGCTGCCGGCCGTGGATACCACCGGAGTGGCGGTGGGCCTCACGCTCACGGCGGACAAGCCTTCCGGTGTCACGGCCATCACCGGTGCCCGCATTATCACGATGCGGGGCGACGAGATCATTGAGGATGGCACGGTGCTCGTGCGGGACAACCGTATTGAGGCAGTCGGTACGAATGTCGACGTGCCTGCCGGCGCTACCGTCATCGACGCCGCTGGCCGAACCGTGCTGCCGGGCTTCGTGGACGCGCACGCCCATGCCAGCCATTTCTTCAGCGGACCCACCCCCCAGGAGTCGTGGGTGTACTCTGCCAATCTGGCGTTCGGCGTGACCACCACTCACGATCCGAGCGCCAACACCGAGACCGTGTTCACGCTGTCGGAGATGGTCAAGGCAGGTCGCATTCTCGGGCCGCGCGTGTTCTCCACGGGCACGATCCTGTACGGGGCCGACGGGGACTTCAAGGCCGTGGTCAACTCGTTGGAAGACGCCCGCAGCCACGTGCGCCGGATGAAAGCGGTAGGCGCGGTGAGCGTCAAGAGCTATAACCAGCCGCGGCGCGACCAGCGCCAACAGGTGATGCAGGCCGCCCGCGAGTATGGGCTCAATGTGGTGCCGGAGGGTGGATCCACCTTCCAGCACAACATGACCATGATCATTGACGGGCACACCGGCATCGAACACAATGTGCCCATCGCCCCCCTGTATCGCGATGTACTCGAAACCTGGCGCCACTCGGCAACGGGCTATACGCCGACGCTGGTGGTGGTGTACGGCGGTCCAAGCGGTGAGCGCTGGTTCTATCAGCACGACAACGTGTGGGAGAATGAGCGTCTGCTGCGGTATACGCCCCGTGACTTTGTCGATCCGCAGTCGCGGCGTAGATGGAAGTCCGCCGAGAACGAGTATTACCACGATGAGGTCGCCGCGGATGCGCGCAAGCTGATTCGGCAGGGCAACCTCGTTCAGGTGGGATCGCACGGGCAGATGCAGGGTCTGGCCTTTCACTGGGAGATGCGCATGCTGGAACAGGGTGGCTTCACTCCTCACGAGGCCCTGCGCTCGGCGACGCTTCACGGGGCGAGGTATCTGGGCATGGACGGGGACATCGGTTCCCTGGAGCCCGGCAAGCTGGCAGACCTGATCCTGGTCGAGGGCGACCCCTTGACCCGTCTGGAGGATGCCGAGAACGTGACGCACGTCATGGTAAACGGACGCTTGTATGATGCCACGGAACTGCCTCGGGGTGCCCGGGCAGACTCGTGGTAGACTATGGCGGCATCCTCCAGGAGGTGCTGGAGGATGTCGCCCCGTCCCGGGGTCAGGGTGAATCGGCCGATTACATTCCGCCACTCGCGGACGTCGATCCAGCCCGATTCGGAATGGCTGTTCGACTGGCGGACGGCACCGAGTTCTGCGTGGGCGAGGCCGACGAGCCGCTCTCGATCCAGAGTGTGTCCAAGGTCTTCCGTCTGGCCGCGGCCATGGAGCGGCATGGCGATGCGCTCTGGGATCGAGTGGGGCGCGAGCCGTCCGGGACCAGCTTCAACAGCCTGATCCAGATCGAAACGGAGCAGGGCGTGCCGCGCAATCCCATGATCAACGCCGGCGCTCTGGTGGTGCTGGATGCGATTCTCGATGATCCGCATGAGGATCCGGGCATCGCGTTTCTCAGCCGCTGCCTCGACGGTGATGCGGTGGGGTACGATGCCGTGGTTGCCGAGGCCGAGCGTGTGACGGCGCATCGCAACCGGGCCCTGGCCCACCTGCTCAAGTCGTTCGGCAATTTGCGCGGGGACCCGGACGCGGTTGTCGATGCGCACTGTCGTGAGTCGGCCGTGACGCTTTCGTGCAGGCAGTTGTGCCGTGCCGGAGCGTTTCTCGCGCGCGATGGGGTCACTGCCGCCGGTCACCGCGTGCTGCCCGACCGCCAGACCAAACGGCTCTGCGCCGTCATGATCACCTGCGGCGTCTATGATGAGGCGGGGGAGTACGCCTACCGGGTCGGTTTGCCCGCCAAGAGCGGTGTGGGTGGCGGTGTACTCGCGGTGCTGCCCGATGTGCTGACGGTGTGCGTGTGGTCGCCGGGGCTGAATGCCAAGGGCAACTCCCTCGCGGGGACGCGGGCGCTGGAGACATTCACGACGCTGACCGGGCATTCAGTGTTTTAGCGGGGCGGTGCTGGGCGGTGCCGGGCGGTGCTGGCCGGTGCGGCGCGGTGCTGCGTGCTGCTGCGCGGTGCTGGGCCGCTGCGGGCCCGGCGTTCCGGCCGGTGCGGGGGAGGCGGCCCGGCGCTGGGCGGCGCAGGCCGGTTTGCGGGGCGTCCCGGCGCCGAGCACGGCGGTTCTGCGCGTTCGTGCCCGAGCGAATCCGCCGCGATATGGAAAACAGGGCCCTCGTTCCACAAGTCAGCCGTCTGCGCCTGGTCCGATACGGAATGTGACGACGTATTCCACTTGGCAGTTCTCGGGTCGGGCCCGGTAGTGGAATCCGCCCCCGAGATTCCACGTTTGGGGGCGCGCCGGCGAAGGCAGGCGCGGCTGGTACCTGCGCCGGGGCAGGGCGTCGGGGCCCGCCGGGCCGCGCCGGGGCCGCCGCGCCCGCACCCGCACCCGGCCGCGCCGCGCCCTGCCCCGGCGCCGGGCACGGCGGTTCTGCGCGTACGAGCCCGAGCGAATCCGCCGCGATATGGAATACAGGGCCCTCGTTCCACAAGGCAGCCGTCCGCGCCTGGTCCGATACGGAATGTGACGACGTATTCCACTTAGCGGTTGTCGGGTCGGGTCGGGAAGTGGAATCCGCCCCCGAGATTCCACGTTTGGGCGCGCGCCGGCGAAGGCAGGCGCGGCTGCGCCGGGGCAGGGCGTCGAGGCCGCGCCGGGCCGCGCCTGGGCCACCGCGCCCTTGGCACCCGCACCCGCCCGCCGCCCTCAATACCCGAGCGTGTACCGCTGCCACCCCTCGGCGGGCTGCCACGGGTGCTCCGGCTCGAAGAATTCCCAGAGCGCGGTGGCCACCTCCCGGATCAGCACGAAACCTTCGTTGTCGTATTCCCAGGACGTGTCTGCCTGCCCGTCTGTGATAACCGTAAAGACAAAGTCGCCGGAAGGACCGTTCACCAGCACGACCTCTGAACGCGATTCCGACACAGCCCCCTGCTTGGACGCCGCCTGCACCCACGGAGGCAAGCGGGACAGCGCCTCGTCGTTCCAGTGAATCCGGGTGAGCACCCGGTACATCTCTTCACTGGCCGCGCGGCTGACCGCCGAGCCCTGCCGAATCATGGTCATCAGCCGCGCCATCTCGCGGGGGGTGGTCTGACCCCAGCCGAATCGCTCCCAGTCGGGACGGCGATCGGGCGTTCGGGAGTTCATTCTGGTGGCCTCGAAACCATTGGTCGACAGCCATTGGTTAATGGCGATACCGGTGCCCGACAGGTGTTGCAGCCACAGGGATGCGGTGTTGTCACTGGTCGTGATCATAAGCATGGCCCCCTTGGCCAGCGTGACCGTCGACGAGTCCACAAAACTCCCCATGATGTCGACCCCGGGGTACAGCAGCGAGTCGCGATACACCAGTTCCTGATCCCAGGACAGCTCACCCCGCTCGATGGCGTCAAACGTGGCAACCAGGATGGGCACCTTTATCATCGACGCGGTTGGAAACAGCGAATCGGCGTTGATGCCCGCCTCGACACCGGTCTGAAGGTGCTGCGCGAAAATGCCGACGCGACCGTCGAACCCCTCGGCCGCCTGCTCCAGGACGGCCTGAAGGTCGGCCGAGTCCGGACGGTTGCTGCAGGAGGCCATGGGCAGCATCAGGAACAGACAGAATGTGGCGAGGCGCATCGCATGGACCGATTATGGGAGCGGGAAAATAGACGCAGTCCGCGGAGATAGATCGCACCCGGAAGGGCTTCTATATTGATCGACTTCGCCCTGCGCGCGAGCGCCTCCACTGGGCGGAACGTCCCACTCACCCACGACTCCCGAACATGAGACGCTTCCTCACGCCGTTCGCGGCGCTTCTCATCGGTGTGCTGTTCGCGTATGACGCAACGGCCCAGATAGACTCCGCCCTGTACGAGGGCCTCGAATACCGCCTGGTCGGTCCGTATCGCGGCGGGCGCTCCGCTGCCGTTGCCGGCGTGCCTGACCAGCCAGACCTGTATTACATGGGCGTCACCGGCGGTGGCGTCTTCCGGACCACCAACTCGGGTGAGTCCTGGGAGAATATCTCTGACGGCTATTTCGGTGGCTCGATCGGTGCAGTTGCCGTGAGCGAATGGGACCCGAACGTGATCTACGTCGGCGAAGGCGAAGAGACCGTTCGCGGCAACGTCTCCTACGGCACCGGGATGTGGAAGTCGGAGGATGCCGGCAAAACCTGGTTCCGGATCGGACTCGAGGATTCGGAGCGCATCACCAACATCGTCATCCACCCGCGCAATCCTGATCTGGTGTATGCCGCAGTGCTCGGCCATCTTCATGGCCCGCATGAGACGCGTGGCGTGTACCGCTCCACGGACGGCGGCGAAAGCTGGGAGAACATCCTGTATGTAAACGACCAGTCCGGTGCGGTGGACATCGAAATGGAGCCCGGCAACCCCCGGGTTCTCTACGCCTCTACCTGGCGCGTCATCCGCACGCCCTACAGCCTCGAATCCGGTGGTGAGGGTTCACACCTCTGGAAGTCCACCGACGGCGGCGACAGCTGGGAGAAGCTGACCGATGCCGGGAACGGCCTTCCTGAAGGCACCATCGGCAAGATTGGCGTGGCCGTATCGCCCGCGAATCCTGAGCGCGTGTGGGCCATCGTCGAGCACGAAGACGGCGGCGTTTTCCGCTCCGAAAACGGCGGCGAGAGCTGGCGACTGATCAACGACGATCGCAGTCTGCGCCAGCGCGCGTGGTACTACACCCGCATTTTCGCCGACACCAAGAACGAAGACGTGGTGTACGTCATGAACGTGGGCTTCCACAAGTCCACCGATGGCGGCCGCACGTATGAGCGCATCCGCACGCCTCACGGCGACCACCACGACATGTGGATCAATCCACACCACCCCGAGCGGTTTGTGATCGCGGACGATGGGGGTGCGCAGGCCACCACCAACGGCGGAGAGACCTTCTCGACGTACATGAACCAGCCGACGTCGCAGTTCTACCGGGTCACCACCGACAACCATTTCCCGTACCGCATCTACGGGGCGCAGCAGGACAACTCCACGGTGCGCATCCTGCACACCTCGAGCGGGAGCGAGAGTGACTGGGAGCCGACCGCCGGCGGCGAGTCCGGTCACCTGGCTCCGCATCCGGACAACCCGGACATCGTGTACGGAGGCAGCTACGGCGGCCTGCTGACCCGCGTGGACCACGAGAACGGCCTGCGTCGCAACGTCAACGTCTGGCCGGACAACCCCATGGGTCACGGGGCGGAGGACTATCGCTACCGGTTCCAGTGGAACTTCCCGATCCAGTTCTCACGCCACGACCCGGGTGTCGTCTACACGGCCGCCAACGTGCTCTTCAAGTCAGAGAACGAGGGACAGACCTGGGAGCAGATCAGTCCGGACCTTACTGTCGGAGACCCGTCGACGCTCGGCCCCTCCGGTGGTCCCATCACCAAGGACAACACCGCCGTCGAGTACTACGCCACGATTTTTGCCGTGGCGCAAGGTGAGGAAGAGGGGGTGATCTGGGTCGGCTCGGACGATGGGCTCATGCACATCACCCGCGATGGCGGCGAGAACTGGACGAACATCACTCCTCCGGACCGGATCTGGCCCGAGTGGATGATGGTCAACGACATCGTAGTCGATCCCTTCAATGCAGGTGGCGCCTACGTGGCGGGTACCCGCTACAAGTTGGACGACTTCGCGCCCTATCTGTACAAGACCGATGACTACGGGGCGACGTGGAGCAAAATCACAAACGGCATCGACGGCTCGCACTTTACCCGGGCCATCCAGCCCGATCCGGAGCGCGCCGGCCTACTTTATGCCGGCACGGAGTTCGGCATGTACATCACGTTCGATGACGGCGCCAACTGGCACTCGTTCCAGAACAACCTGCCCATTTCTCCGGTCACCGATCTGGCGTGGAAGGATCACGACCTGATCGTCGCCACACAGGGTCGCAGTTTCTGGATCATGGAGGATTTGATGCCGCTGCACCATGCCTCGGCGGCCATGGCTGAGCAGCCGTTCGCATTGATCGGCCCGGCCGCGGTGCACCGCATGGTTTCCGGCCGCAACGAAGTGGTCTTCCGGTACTACCTCAACAATCCCGACGAGGACACCGACGTCACTGTGCGTGTCCTGGAGCAGGACGGGGACATCATCGAAACGTTCGACGATGACCTGGACGCCGAGCACGGCATGAACAGTGTCAGTTGGGACATGCGCTACGAGGACGCCGAGGACTTCCCCGGCATGATCCTGTGGTCCGGCGGCGGAATGCGCGGCCCGATGGCCGTGCCAGGCCGCTACACCGCGCGACTGATTGTCGGAGAGGATTCCACGGACACCGACTTTACAATCCTGGCCGATCCCCGCAGCCCATCCACGGCTGCAGACCGCCAGGCACAGTTCGACTTCCTGATCGAGGTCCGCGACAAGCTGACCGAGACGCACCAGGCCATCAAGCGCATTCGCGCGGCCCGGGAGCAGATCAATGGCGTGCTGGGTCGCGTGCCCGAAGGCCATGCTTCGCGAGATGCCCTCAAGGAGGCCGCCCAGGCCATGCTGGATCCCATGAAGGAGATCGAGGAAACGCTGTACCAGACCAAAAACCGGAGTGGTCAGGATCCGCTGAACTTCCCGATCCGGCTGAACAACAAGTTGGCCTCTGTCGGCGGTACGGCCGGCGGCGGGGACTACCGGCCCACCGACAACTCGATCGTCGTGCGCGATGAGCTGGTCGCCGCCATCGACGCCGAGCTGGCCAAGCTGGCGGAGATACTCGCCACCGATCTGGCGGCCTTCAACGCCGCCGTCAGGGAGGCCGACATACCGGCGATTGTGCTCGACAACTGACGCCAACACCTGCGCGCAAACGACGGCCGCGTCCCCCCGGGGGGCGCGGCCGTTTTGCGTTTGCGGGAAGGACGCACATTGCGAGAAGGACTCAAGTGCAGGCGGCATCGTCCGATACCAGAACCTCACGAAGTCCTTCGATATGCACCGCCTCGACCACACTCCGCATTCGGTCGTCCTCGGTGGAGCCGGTTTTGTCGGCTCCCACCTGTGTGACCTGTTGCTGTCCGAGGGACACCAGGTCACGTGCGTCGACAGTCTTGTCACGGGCCGGGCCGCCAACGTCGAACATCTACTCGGTCGGAGCGATTTCGAGTTCGTGGCCACCGACATCCGCAACGATATCCCGGTGGACGGCCCCGTGGATTTCGTCTACAACATGGCGAGCCCCGCATCGCCCAAGCACTACTTCGAACTGCCCATTCTGACCCTGGAGACGGGGTCCATCGGCACCCAGAAGGCGCTGGATTTCGCCCACGCCCATGGAGCGCGCTTCCTGATGGCGTCTACCTCGGAGGTGTATGGCGAGCCGGAAATCCATCCGCAGGTTGAGACCTACTGGGGCAACGTCAACCCCATCGGCGTGCGCTCGGTTTACGACGAGGCCAAGCGCTATTCGGAAGCCCTGGTTATGGCCTACCGGCGCGAGCTGGATGCAGACACGGTCATCGTGCGCATCTTCAACACGTACGGACCGCGCATGCGGCCGGACGACGGACGGGCACTGCCCGCATTCATCTCCCAGGCATTGTCCGGCGATCCGATCACCATTCACGGAGACGGCAGTCAGACACGCTCTTTTTGCTACGTCGAGGACCTGGTTCGCGGCCTCTACCTGGCGGCCACCTCCGGGGAGTGCGGACCGATAAATCTCGGCAACCCGAGTGAGGTGTCCATCAAGGGGTTCGCCGCGGAAGTCGTGGAGTTGTGTGGCAGCACGTCCCAGATGACGTTCCACCCGCGACCGCAGGACGACCCGACAGTGCGCCGTCCGGACATCACCCAGGCTCGCAAAAAGCTTGGATGGGAGCCTCGTGTGGAGCGGGCTGACGGCCTCGCACGGACTATCGCTTACTTCCGGGAAGAACTCAGCCACCCGGATCCGACGCGCCGGGTGATGCCCGCTGCGGCAGCAGATCGCGGACCGGTACGCGCCGCCGAACGACGCGCCGAAACACGGACCTCACGCAGAAACCGCCGCGATGCCGCCAGGCGCTGATCACCAATCGCACGCATGGCAGCGGCCCTCCGCTGACCGGCCGACGGACCACCAGGACCGTCGGCTTGCGCCGTATAGGGGCCCTGCAGCGGATCCACGGGCCGGTGCACGTCCGGTTCGGGACACCACCTGGGCGGAAACCCTGTACCCAACCCGGATTCCGGAGCCTCAGCCGGGACTGCTGGACGTATGGAAGGCCATCCGGAGAAGCCGGTGGCATGGGATCGCCCTGGCGGTCTCCGTGTGGGCCCTGGTCGCCGTATTTCTCGTGGTCGTGCCGCCTCGGTACAAGTCGAGCACGGTGCTGCTCATAGACACGGGAGCGCTGGCGGCGATCGCCGAAACCTATGCGGCCACGGACGATGCCGTCTCGCCGTTCGGACTGCCGAAGCTGGCGAACCAGGCCGTGATCCTGGAGACCTCGGTGCAGATTGCCGACTCCGCCACGGCGCGCCTGCTGCGTGCGGTGCCGGTCGCCAGGCTGGAAGAACTGGGCCTGCCCGTCGAGCGGGCGGAGATCGCGGAGTGGCTCGCAGAAGGTGCCATCACCATCGTAGCCGGAGACGGCAAGGAATCGGCGGATGTGATCGAGGTCGTGGCCTCGGCACCCGATGCCACCCTGGCGGCGCAGGTCTCCAACCTGTATGCGGAGTCGTACCTGTCCATGATTGCGCAGGCCGTGGCCGGGCAGCGAGAGGCGGCGCTTGTTCAGCAGCGGGAGAACGTTGCCAACGCCTCGGCCGAGGTCGCGAGTCTGGACCAGCAGTTGGGACAGTTCCTCCGGGAAAACGGGTCGTTGTCCATCGAGCAGGAGGCAGCACTGGCCGCAGGTCGGCTGTCCGAGCTGAGAGGGTCGCTGGACGATGCGCGCATCGAACTCTCCACGCACACTGCCCGCCTGTCCAGTCTCGAAGGGGAGTTGGATGGCCTGGATTTCGACCGACTTGCCGAGCGCATTGCATCCAGCGCGGAAGAGGAAATTGCGGCCACGCACCGGCAGCTCGCGCAGATCGAGATCAGCCTCGAGCAGTTCTATGCCAAGAACCCCGAGCTGAGGCAAGACCCGTCCGGCAGCCGCCAGGTCACCGAACTCGTCAATGACGCCCGGGTCCTGCGCGACAAGCTGGATCTGCTATCGGAGCGCTATGTCCAGGAGATCGTGGCCACCGGAGGCATCGACCTTGCGGGGGACAGCGAAGGACGCACCTACATTCTGAACCTGAGGCGCCAGATCGCGGAGGAGCGCGTGGCCGTACGGGCAGCGGAGGCGCGGGTGCGAGCCATTCAGGGGCGCATCTCGGCCTACGAGAACTCCCAGACCCGGTATTCCGATCAGAGCGTCACGCTGGCGCAGCTGACCCGCAACAAGCAGGCTGCCGAAACACGCCTGACCTCGGAGATTGATCGGCTGGCCACCCTGCAGTCCGACCAGACCGCTGACTACGCCCGTCGCATCGCGGCCGCGGAGGTTCCGGAGGACGCGGCGTTCCCGAATACAGCCGTCATCGCGGTGATCGGACTGATGCTCGGCCTGCTGGCCGGTGGAGGCGGGGCCTTCGCGCGCACACGTCTTCTGGGGCGTGTTTATGAGGCGGCAGATCTCAAGCCCGCCGGCGTCATGCTCGGAGGCATGCTGCCGGATCTAAGTCGGGCCGCGAAGCGGGCAGCAGGAGCAGACGGCAAGGTCTGGGTGGGCAGTCGCGGCATGGATGCCACGGTGGTATTGGCCAGTGCGCCGAATTCGGCCGAGGCGGCCATGGTCCGCAAGTACGCGCTGGGCCTGTCGTCACGCACGCCGGGCGGCGGCACCATCGTATTTACGAGCGCCGATTCCGGGGTGGGTAAATCACTCACGGTCGCAAATGTTGGCTGCGCGCTTGCGCTGGCAGGGTACCAGACCCTCATTGTGGACGCCGACCCGTACCGGCAGGGCCTTACCAGGGCATCGGGCCTTTCGGCCGCGTGTCGCCTGGATGCCATTTCGGGCCTGTTTCCCGACCAGGGTGGCCTGGACCGCTTTCCAGGCGCGCTTCAGCTGCTGTTTGGTCTCCAATTGACCGCCCGCGAGTCGGCCAATCTCGAGCCGGCCCTGATTGCGCGCCTGGTCGATGCCGTCTCCCACTACAGACAGCATTTCGACTTTGTGCTTGTCGATACACCGCCCGTGGCGGCTTCTGCCATTGCTGCGGGACTGGCACCTTTTGCCCAGCGCACCGTGGGCGTGGTCGGATCGGGCAAGACGCGGCGAGAACTGCTTACGATGGCCGTGGGCGAGCTTCGCACGCAGGGCGTTGAACTGAGCGAGCTGCTTCTGAACAGGGTGCGCGGGCACGAGGACGAGGCGTTCGGCTTTGCCTACTCGGAGGCACACCGCTACTACAACGGCGGCCCGACATGAAGACCCGGGCGTCCATAGGCGAACTCGTTCGCGGACCCGGCGCCACCCTGGCCGATCAGGCGGTAGTCAGCCTTGCGAACTTCCTCACGGTGTTCCTGCTGGCTCGAGGCCTGACGCCTCAGGACTTCGGCCTGGTCGCCCTGCTCCTGGCCTCCCTGCTGATGGTCACGGCCATCCAGACCTCGCTCGTGGGCCACGTACACAATGTGCTGGGCCCTCGGCGCAAGCGCACGCGTTTCCTGAGCCTGACGGGGCACTTGCTGTTGGTACAGATGGGTTTCGGCCTGCTCGTCACCCTGACGGCCCTGGCCGTCGTTCCGTTTGGGGAGTTCGCGCTGGGCGCCGGCGGGCGAGACCTGGCCGTAGCCTTTGCCGCAATCGTATTCCCGTGGATGCTGCAGGACGCCTCCAGGCGCATCTTCTACACCGATCGCAAGGCCTCCTGGGCGCTTCTGAACGATGTGCTCTGCTATGGAACGCAGACCGTAGGGGCGTTGGCTCTCGGCTTCGGCTATCTGGACGCCACCATTTCCAACGTGGGTCTGATCTACGCAGCGGCCTGCGCGGCGGGCGCACTCACCGGCGTGGTGCAGCTTGCGTGCCTGGGCGTCACCGTGCACCTGGCTGAACTGCGCGCGGATCTCCAGGAGGCCTGGAAGATCAGCCGTTTCCTTACGGCGGGGGAGTTCATCTCTACCGGTGCCCAGTACATGTTCAACTGGCTCATCATCGGGTTTGCCGGGCTGCCGGTCCTCGGAGCCTACCGGGCCCTGATCCACCTGGTCAATGTGGCCAACCCGCTGGAGCAGGCGCTATTCCTCTATCTGCCCCCTCGGGCGGCTGACTACTTCGGGCGTCACGGCGCCGACGCCTACTCCGCGTGGTTTCTCCGCATCGCAGGGGTCGTGGTGGTCGTCGCGGCCGGACTGCTGGGTGTCCTGGCTGTGTTTGCAGATCCGCTGATCACGCTGGCCTACGGTACAGCATACGCGGGATTTGCTGCCGCCGGATTCGTGGTAATCGCCTGCCTGGCCCGCGTGGTGAGGATCGCAGGCAGCGTACTCAAATCGGGGCTGGTGTCCACGGGCGACAGCTCCATCGTAGTGCGTGATGCCGCGCTCCGGATTGTGCTGCTGGCAGTCCTTACCCCGATACTGCTCAACTACTTCGGACTGGTCGGCATCGGGCTGGTCCTGTTGGGTTCGGCCATTCCGCTTACCTCGTATGCATTCAGCGTTTTCCTGGGCATCGGGCGACGAAACCGTGGAACAGCCGCCAGGACCGAAGTCCCGCTGCCCGGCAGCGAACTCATAGACGGCGGATGCTTCGCGGACCTCTACCGGATTCCGGACGGGCGCGTCGTCAAGCAATACGTCGACAGCAGCGCCCCGCTGCGTTTCATGGCCCGGAATGAGGCCGAGGTACTGGGAAGACTGGACCGGGCTGCGAAGCGTCGCCCCGCCGGGGTTGCGATTCCGCGTCCCTATCCCAAGGTTTCCCGAGGACCTCAGGTGGTAATGGAGCACGCGCCGGGAAGGCAGTTGCACCGGTGGGTCCAGGATGAGGCCTTGAGCGAAGAGGCCGTCGCGGTGGTGGCCGAGCGGCTTCACGACGGGGTCCGTCACGTGCACCAGGAGCTGCAGGAACCGTATCACGACCTGACACCGCTCAACCTGCTGTGGGACGACCACCAGCGTACCCTTTGGATGATCGACCTCGCGGGTCCCGGCCCGCGCATCCCCCCTCCGAAGGGCATGCCTCTGGAACTGGTGACGGCCGGCAATTACCTGGGTTGGCTGGCCTATCAGCACGCGAGACCCTTCGGGCGCCTCAGCGGCCGGGCCCTCGGCGTGCATGGTGAGATTCTCTCGCGATTCCTGCACCTCCTGGAGGAGGGGCGGGCCATAGACGATCGCCAGTTGATGCAGGCCTGCTGGTGGCGGTACGCCGAACTTACCGAGACCTCCGGAATGCGAGCCATCTGGTTTCGGCATCCCGGACGGATGATCGCCTTGCCTGCGATGCGCTCCTGGCTGGTCCACCACCGCCGGTCATGAGCGCCGCACTCCATACTCCTGCGAGCGCCTGGGACCGCCGGTTCCTGGCGTTTCTTGCTTCCGTGCTGCTGGGTTATGCCCTGCTAGGCCGGGGTATCGCCTATCTCGGCGTCGCCCCGCTGTTTATCGGGGAAATGGCCCTGGCGATGGGGCTGCTCGCTGCGGTTCTCGGTGGTTACCTGCTTCGACCCCTTGCCACACCCGTCGGTGCGCTGTTTGCATCGGTGGCGTTCATTGGAACGCTGCGTTTGATGGTCGATGTGCCCCGCTACGGAGTCGATGCGGTGCGAGATGCCGTGATCTGGGGCTACGGTGTGTTCGGGATTGTCATTGCGGCCCTGATGCTGCGGGATCGCGCGGTCCTTGCTCGTTCACTGCAGTATTACCGCCGGTTTGTGCCGGTCTTCCTCGCACTGGCGTGGCTCTTGTATGTGGCGGCGCGTGTGCTGGACGGCAAGATCCCCAGTCTGCCGGGATCACCCGCAACTCTGCTGGAGGCCAAGGGAGGAGATTTGATGGTGCACCTGGCCGGCGTCACCTGCTTCGTGCTGGTGGGTCTGACCGATCGTCGATGGTGGTTTCTGCCGGCCATCGCTCTCAATTTCCTGGCTATCGCTCCAACCAACCGGGGCGGCATGCTGGCCTTCCTGGCAGCGGTCGGGCTGGTGGTCCTGTTTCGCAATCACCGCGTGCACATCGGGAAGTCGGTGTACGGTGGCCTGATTGCGGTCATGCTCCTGATTGTCATCAACCCGAGGGTGCAGTTTGACGAGCGCAGGGAGGTCTCGCTTGAGCAGTTCGTAGAGAACGTGCGATCCATTGGCGGAGGTGATGCCAAGGGCGATCTGGACGGTACGCGGACCTGGCGGCTGAACTGGTGGAGCGACATCGTGGCCTACACCTTCGCCGGCCCGTACTTCGCGGCCGGAAAAGGATTCGGACCCAACCTGGCCACCGAGGACGGTTACCAGGTAAACGAAGATGAATCCCTGCGCAGCCCCCACAACGCGCACATGACGATCCTGGCCCGCATGGGCGTCCCGGCGTTCCTCCTCTGGATGGCCATGATGATAGGGTGGGGTGTCATGATGCTGCGAAACGTGCTCCTGGCTCGCAGTCGCGGGGACGACGGATGGCACGGCATTCTGCTCTTCCTGCTCGCCTACTGGACGGCGCACGTGCTCAATGCCTCGTTCGACGTATTTCTCGAGGGCCCGATGGGCGGCATCTGGTTCTGGTCGGTTTTCGGTGCCGGGATCGGTGCCTGCCTGATTTACCGCTCCTCCGTGCGCGCGGACGAGCTCGAACTGTCTCAAACCCTGCAGGTCCATGGCTCCTGAACGACACGCATTGGTTGCCGGCATTCGCGTCGACCCGCTCACCTACGACGAGGCCGTCGATGTCGTGGCATCTGCAGCCGCGGCACGCACCAGCAGCTATGTGTGCGTGGCCAACGTGCACATGGTGATGGAGGCGAATGATGATCCTGACTTCGCCGGCGTGCTCCGGGAAGCGCTGGCAGTAACTCCTGACGGTATGCCGCTGGTCTGGATGCTGAGGGCGCTCGGACACGAGACTTCGCGGGTATATGGTCCGGAACTCACGCTCCGCGTCTGTGACCGAGCCGAGTGGGACGGCCTTTCGGTGGCTCTGTACGGAGGTACCGAAGAGAGTCTGGAGGACTTCACGGACTTCCTGCACGAGCGCAATCCCGGGTTGCACATCGCAACGCGCATCGCGCCTCCATTTCGCGCCTTGACCGATGAGGAGGACGCCGCATACACCGAAAAAATTCGGGCCTCGGGCGCACACATCGTGTTCGTGGGGATTGGTTGTCCCCGACAGGAGTGGTGGATGGCTCGGCACAGGGGGCGCATCGACGCCGTCATGTTGGGAGTCGGAGCTGCCTTCGATTTCCACAGCGGTCGCGTGCGACAGGCTCCGCCGACTGTTCAGAAGCTCGGCATGGAATGGGCGTTCCGGCTGGCCATGGAGCCTCGCCGATTGGCCCGTCGCTATCTGAAGCACAACCCGCGATTCGCCGCGCGCGCGCTTCGCCAGCTGACCAGAGGCACGTAATGCGGGTGCTTGCGATACACGCCTATTACCAGCAGTTCGGTGGCGAGGACCGCATGTTTGCTGCGGACACGCGCCTTCTGGAGCGTCGCGGGCATGTGGTCGAGCGCTTCACCTTCGACAATGCGGAGGTAGACGGGTGGTCTCGTCTGCAGCAGGCCCGCAACGTGGTCTGGAATCCGGAACAGGTCCGCCGTGTGCGTGCGGCGGTGGCATCCTTCCGTCCGGATGTCGCACACGTACAGAATTTCTTCCCGTCGCTATCCCCGGCAATCCTGCGCGCACTCTCGGAGTGCGGAGTACCCGTGGTGCTGCGACTACCGAATTACCGGCTGCTCTGCGTGAACGGCACGCTGTTCCGAGACGGAGGTACCTGCACCAGTTGCGTTGGAAAACGCCTGGCGACTTCCGGAATTAGGCATGGATGCTATCGGGGTTCCAGGCTCGCGAGTGCCGGCGTGGCGGCCATGTCCGGCGTTCATCGGTTCCTGGGCACCTGGAATCGGCACGTCGATGCGTATCTCGCGCTCGACCCGAACGGTCGCGATCTGTTTGTGCAGGGCGGGCTTCCCGAGGAGCGCATTCACGTCATTCCCAATCACCTGGAGACATTCCCCGAGCCCGGTACGGGCGATGGCGGTTTTGCCGTGTTTTCGGGTCGACTCACCGAAGAGAAGGGACTGCGAGTCCTGATCGAAGCCTGGGCACGGCTCGAGCGGCCGGTTTCGCTCAAGATTGCCGGCACCGGGCCGCTTGAGGACCTCGTTCGAGGCGCAGCGTCGCGCAACCCCCACATCGAATACCTCGGCTGGACCGAGAAGGACGAACTGGCGAAGATTGTAGGTCGGGCTGCCCTGGCTATCGTGCCCTCGCAGTGGGCCGAGCCGTTCGGCCTCGTGGCATTGGAGGCGACGGCAGCGGGCACACCCGCTCTGGTGACGCGGGCAGGCGGTCTGCAGAACGTGGTGCGTGAAGGCACGTCGGGATGGTTGGTTGAGCCCGGCGACGCCGCCCAGCTGGCAGCCGCAGTGGGTCGGCTGTTTGCCGACCCTGCCCAGCTGAAAGGGATGCGGGCTTCCACCCGCGCAGACGCGGCGTCTCGCTTCTCAGAAGATGCGGTGTACGCGTCCACCCTCCAGGTTTACCGGAAGGTCGTTTCACGCCAGATACGACCACGTCGAGCCCCGAACCCCGATCGGCTGCCGACCCGTCCACCCGGCAAGCCTATAGGCCCCCGCGGCGAAACCGATACCTCCCGGAAGGACTGAGCATGGCGAATAATCCGGACTATAGCAGTACTGTCGGCGTCGTGGTGGTGACCTACACGGGTCAGGATCTGGCGCTGCGGTGCCTGAAGGCGCTTGGCCGTACCAGCAGGCCCGACGTGCAGGTGATCCTTGTCGACAACGGATCACCCGGCCGCACCGGGGACCTTGTGGCGGAGCGTTTTCCAGACGTGCACGTCATCCGGCTCGACGAAAACCGTGGTTACACAGGCGGCGTGAATGCGGGGCTCAGGGAGGCATTGTGTCGCGGCCTGGACTACGTAGCTGTGCTCAATGATGATGCGGAAGTGGTGGACGGGCGCTGGCTGGATGCCGGCATCGATGCCCTCAATGAGAATCGTAGCGCCGGTGTGCTCGGCTGGACCATGGTGCAGCACGACCAGGCAGCCGGCCGAGAGCTCACGACTGCGCTGCTCTCCAGCCCCGAGGCTCAGCCGACGGAACACCTGAACGGGTTTGCCCTGCTCTTTCCGGCGGCGCTACTGAAGGCCATTGGCATATTTGACGAGACGTACTTCGTGTATGCGGACGAGGACGACCTGCTTGCCCGTATCCGGGCTTGCGGCCTGAGTATGCTGAAGTGCTCCGTACCCCTGGTACATCTTGGGGAAGCGACCGTCGGCACCGGCTCTGCCTGGGCAGCAGGGATGCAGATGCGCAATTCGTTGCGCTGCGCATTGAAGCATGACGGTTGGCCTGCTTTCGGCAGACGCGTACTGCGCTATCTGGACGTGGCCGTCAACCCCTGGCCCCTTGACTATCGCCCCGCTGATGACGCCCACCGGCGGATTCGTCTGGCCTCGGGTCGAGCGGGCGGTGCCGTGCTGCTGGCCCGGGCCGTGTGGTGGAATCTGCGCCACGCGAGGGAAACGCGGAGAATCGCCACTACTGAGCATGCCCTTGCAGCCCGCGTGCGCGCCCAGGGGTTTCGGGCCCCGGACCGTCTCGCGGCTCCGGCACGCTATCGCAGCAAGCCCTGCGAGCGTCACCTTCCGGAAGCGGTCTCATGATTCACGCCTCCACCTACGAGAAGCCCAGGCAGCCTCGCCTTGACAAGCCGATCGTCGAACATTTCGACGTTGACGGCCGCTTCCTGGAGGCGCGTGCCGGACGCCGCGAAGAACTGCCCGGCAAGCCAAACCTCTGGCCGAACGTGCTCGGCCTGGCGGGTGCAGATGCCGTCGCGCTGACCACTGCCGGCTGGTCGGCATCCCTCTTGGCAGGCGGCGTGCTGTCGGCTTTGTGGTTGCCGCTCTTCGCCTCGGCATGGATGATCATGGCAGCCCTTCAGCACCTGTATCCCGGATGGGGCGTCGGTCCCGTGGACCGCATGCGCGCCCAGTTTCGAGGCCTGACGGCCGGTGTTGGGCTGTCGGCCGTCTTTCTGAGCCTTACTGCGGCGCCGCGGGCGGAGTACCTGGCGCTGCTCGCCGCCGGAGCGCTCGCCCTCCCCCTCCTCATGGCCGCCCGTGGTGCCACCCGTGCACTGTTCCGGAAATTCGGTCGATGGGGCGTCGACTGCGTCGTTTACGGAACCAGCGATGCCGCGTCCAGGGTGGTGCAGCTGCTGGCCATGCAGCCGGCCGTGGGCTATCTGCCCCAGGGGATCTTTGAGGACAACCCGCGACTCTGGGGCCGCATGGTCTGCGGCGTGCCGGTGCTGGGTGACGCCAACCTCGTACACCCGGACGCCCCGGTGGCCATCGTCACTGGCGACGGCAGCAGGGCGTGTCGCCAGCACGTGGACTTTCTGCTCAAATTCTACCGGGACGTGGTCTATGTACCGGACCTCATGGAGCAGTCGACCTCAACCACCCGCATGGTCGATTTCGGGGGCTTGCTGGGTCTAAAGCTCAGCGTCAATCTCGCCTCTGGTACGGCCAGGGCGCTGAAGCGCTCGCTGGATCTGGTGGCGACGATAGCGACCATCCCGTTCTGGGGTGCCGTTGTGGGCGTGGGCGCCGTGCTGGTGTGGTTGGGGGACCGGAAGTCTCCCTTCTACAGGCAGGAGCGCATCGGCCGTGGTGGTCGTTGCATATCCGTCCTGAAGCTGCGCACCATGGTGCACAACGCGGAGGAGGTCCTGAAGGAGGCCCTCGAACGCGACGAGTCACTCCGACTCGAATGGGAGGCTACCAGCAAACTTCAGGAGGATCCGCGTATCACGGCTGTCGGACGGGTACTGCGGCGCCTTTCGATCGACGAGCTGCCACAACTGGTCAACGTGCTGAGGGGAGACATGGCGCTGGTCGGACCCAGGCCCCTGCCCAAATATCACGAGGAGCGTCTGGAGGACGATGCGCGCGAACTGCGGCGGCGAGTGCGACCCGGGGTCACCGGACTGTGGCAGATTTCCGGCCGCAGCAATACGGGCGATGCGGGGATCGAGTGGCTGGACGCCTACTACGTACGCAGCTGGACACCGTGGCTGGACCTGGCCATCCTGCTCCGCACGTTCCGGGCGGCGATTGCAGGTGAAGGGGCCTACTAAAGGCGCACGCTGCCTTATCAACCCTGAAAAGCGGTCGATCCTGTCTGTGTGACTCCCACGGGTCCATTTCAATCACAGACTGAATCGACATGCGTGTACTGGTAACTGGCCACCAGGGATACATCGGAGCGGTAATGGTCCCGCTCCTCATTCAGGAGGGGCACGAGGTAGTCGGACTCGACACCGGATTGTTCGAAGGCTGCTCTTTTCCATTCGGGTCGACCGTCACCATCCCTGCGATCAGGCGGGACCTCAGGGACGTGACTCCTGAGGACGTATCAGGCTTCGACGCCGTGGTACACCTCGCCAACATCTCGAACGACCCCATCGGCAATCTCAACCCGGACCTCACCTTTGAGGTCAACCACCGGGCCACCGTGCGCCTTGCAGAGTTGTCCCGGGAGGCCGGTGTGAAGCGTTTCCTGTTCTCATCCTCGTGCAGCCTGTACGGCGCGGCCGGCGATGCGCCGCTGACTGAGGAGGCCGCGTTCAATCCGGTAACGCCGTACGGAGAGGCGAAAGTGCTCGCGGAGCGCGACATCAGCGCCCTGGCCTGCGACGGCTTCAGCCCCACGCACATGCGAAATGCCACGGCCTACGGCATGTCGCCCCGGCTGCGCTTCGACCTGGTGCTGAACAATCTGGTCGCCTGGGCGGTCACGACGGGGCAGATCTATATGAAGAGCGACGGCAGCCCGTGGCGTCCCATCGTGCACATACGCGACATCTCCCAGGCGTTTGCGTGCGTGCTGCGCGCTCCCGTGGAAGACGTGCACAATCAGGCTTTCAACGTGGGACGGTCCGAAGAGAACTACCGCATCCGCGAGATTGCCGAAGCCGTCGGTCAGGTCGTTCCCGGATGCGAGGTGGCCTTTGCGGACGACGCCAGCCCGGACAAGCGGTCCTATCAGGTCAACTTTGACAAGATCCGCACCGTCTTGCCGGACTTCCGCCCCGAGTGGACCGCGCGCAAGGGGGCCGCTGAGGTGTACGCCGCGCTCAGACAGGCCGAGCTGACGCCGGAGGACTTCGAGGGTCGCCGGTACCGCCGCATCAAACACCTGCTCGGTCTCATGGAGGCCGGCAGGCTAACGACAGATCTGCGCTGGACACCCGAACGGGCCGACCGCGCAGCCCATCGCCCGAAACCCCGCGTCCACACACGCCGCCGAACCACGTCATGAAGTTTACCGAGACGCGCCTGAAGGGCGCCTTCATCATCGATCTGGAGCCGCATCGCGATGAGCGCGGCTTTTTTGCGCGGGGTTTCTGTCAGAAAGAAATGCAGGCGCACGGGGTCGAGCCGCTGATTGCCCAGGCCAACTTCTCCTATAACAAGGCGCGCGGCACGCTGCGCGGAATGCACTTCCAGGACGCCCGGGCACCGGAGTCCAAGCTGGTACGCTGCGTGCGTGGCTCCCTGCTGGACACCATCATCGACCTGCGGCCGGAGAGCCCGACGTTTCTGCAGCACGTTTCCGTGGAACTGACCGGGGACAATTCTCGAGCTCTGTTCGTGCCGCCGCGCTTCGCGCACGGGTTTCTCACGCTCGAGGATGAGACGGTAGCCACCTACCAGGTAGGGGAGTTTTACACGCCCGGCGTGGAAGGCGGACTGCGCTATGACGACCCGGCTTTGGGCCTGAGCTGGCCCGTTCCTGTCGAGGTTATTTCTGAAAAGGACACGCAGTGGGCTGGATTCAGCGAGCAGGAAGCCGAGATTCGCGCCCGGATGCGGGTAGAGGCGGATCGCGGACCGGTGCGCCGCAAGCGTACCTCCACCCCCAACGGTTCGGAGGCCCGCCATGATCATCGTTGATCGCAAGCTTCAGGAGCTGGAGCAGGCCGGTAGCCCGATCCGTGTCGGCCTGATCGGCGCTGGATTCATGGGGCAGGGCCTGAGCAATCAGATCCTGCACAGCGTGCCGGGCATGAGGATTGCAGCCGTGTTCAACCGGACTGCCGAGCGGGCACTGGGCGTGTTTCGATATGCGGGCGTGGAGGATGTGCCGGTGGCGAACTGCCGGACTGCCTTCGAGGCCCGTGTCTCGCAGGGTAAGCCGGTCGTGACCGAAGACGCCGACCTGATCGCCACGTCGGACCACATCGATGTGCTGGTGGATGTGACCGGTGCGGTGGAATTCGGCGCACGGCTGGCCGTGAAGGCCTTCGAGCACAGAAAGGACGTGGTGCTCATGAACGCCGAGCTGGACGCGACCCTCGGTCCGATTCTGCAGACCTACGCGGATCGCCACGGTTGCGTGCTGAGCGCCTGCGAGGGCGATGAGCCCGGCGCCCAGATGAATCTCGTGCGCTGGGTTCGGGGCCTGGGTCTTATTCCCAGAGTGGTCGGCAACGTCAAGGGCCTCCAGGATCCCTATCGCAATCCCACCACTCAGAAAGGGTTTGCGGAGACCTGGGGTCAGAACCCGACGATGGTTACCAGTTTTGCCGACGGATCCAAAATCAGCTTCGAGCAGGCCATCGTGGCGAACGCCACCGGTTTCGGGGTGCTGCAGCGCGGTATGTCGCGAGGGCGCGAGTACCGGGATGATGTGATGCGCATCGGCGAGATCTACGACCTCGACCAGGTCCGCTCATATGGTGGCATCATCGACTACGTGGTCGGCACGCCGCACACCAAGGTGTATGTGCTCGCCGAACACCCGGATCCGAAGCAGCAGCATTACCTGAAGCTGTACAAAATGGGCGATGGGCCCCTGTACTCGTTCTTCACGCCCTACCACCTGGTGCACTTTGAGGTGCACAACGCCATCGCCCGAGCGGTGGCGTTCCGCGATCCGGTGGCACGTCCGTTGGCCGGACCGGTGGTGGAGGTCTGTGCCGTAGCCAAGCGAGACCTGAAAGCGGGAGAAGTCCTGGATGACTACGGCATGTATATGACCTACGGAGAAGCCGTCAACGTGGACGAAATGTCCAGCGGCCGCCTCCTGCCGGAAGGGCTTGTGAAGGGCTGCACACTGCTGCGCGACATCCCGAAAGACGGCGTGCTGCGCTATGACGACGTGCGCCTGCCGGCCGGTCGACTCAGCGATACCCTCCGGGCCGAACAGTACGTGCGTTTCCGGGGCGACGCCTGGCTGAAGGACCACCTGGCTCGATCGCGGGCCGATCGCGACGCCGTCAGGCCGCAGCCGGACCGCATCGCCAGAAAAGACCGCACGGAATCATGAAAGTAGTCCTGTTCTGCGGCGGCATGGGGACCCGGATGCGCTCGTATTCGGAGTCGATCCCCAAACCGATGGTGCCTGTGGGGTATCGCCCCATCCTGTGGCACCTGATGAAGTACTACGCGGCGCACGGACACAAGGACTTCATTCTTTGCCTGGGCTGGCAGGCCGACGTCATCAAACGCTACTTCCGCGACTATGACGAGACGGTCTCGAACGATTTCGTGATGCAGCCGGGCGGAGAGGTGGAGGTGCTTGGAGGCGATATCCACGATTGGAAAATCACGTTTGTCGATACCGGCATTCGTGCCAACATCGGAGAACGGTTGATGGCCGTGCGTGATCATCTGCGCGGCGAGCCGATGTTTCTCGCCAACTACGCCGACGGGTTGTCGGATGCGGATGTGACCGCCATGGTGGCCGAGGCCCGCGCAACGGGCAACGTCGCGACGTTTGCGGGTGTCAAGCCTACCCAGTCGTTCCATGTCGTCACCGACGACGGCAGCTCCCAGGTCCGTCAGATCATGCCGGTGACCCAGGCGGGGCTGCGCATCAACGGCGGTTTCTTCGTGCTGCGCCAGGAGATCTTCGACTACATGGAGCCGGGCGAGGAGATGGTGATAGAGCCGTTCCACCGGCTCATCCGGGAGGACAGGCTGGGCGTGTACAAGCACGACGGCTTCTGGGCCTGCATGGACACGTTCAAGGAAAAGAAGCTGCTGGACGACCTGTTCGAGCTGGGGAACGCCCCATGGACCCGTCTCTGGGACACCGCGGATCAGCGGGTTGGCCAGGAGCGGCAAGCGCCCCGGGACTCGGCTGGCACGAGCCGCCTGCTTCCGACCACGCCTTCGGCACAGCGGCTGGAGCGTGCGCCTGATCGCGCACCCGTGAGGGCCCGTCGCAAACAGATAACGCTCCGGCGCGAAACGGACTCATGAACCCTCTCTATCCGGCCGATTTGCGCCACATTCTTTGCCTGGGCGCCCATTCAGACGACATTGAGATCGGCTGCGGCGGCCTGATGCTCTCCCTGCTGGAAGCCAATCCCGGCGTGCAGGTCACCTGGGTCGTGTTCAGCGCTGCCGGCGAGCGACGGGCTGAGGCCCTGGAGTCGGCGAGGAAGTTTCTCAGTGGCGGAGCGCACGATGTGCGTGTCCTGTCATTTACCGACACGCGTTTTCCTGAGGAGCGCTCAGGACTGAAGGCACAGTTTCAGCGACTTTCCGCGGCCTGCGAACCGGACCTGATCCTGACGCACCGGGGGGACGATGAGCACCAGGACCATCGCGTTATTCAGGAGCTTACCTGGCAGACGTTCCGCAACCACTGGGCGCTGGAATACGAGATCCCCAAATATGAAGGAGACCTCGGCCGGCCCAATGTGTATGTGCCCCTGAGCGCCGAGGCCGCCACGCGCAAGGTGGAGCTTCTCTGCAGCAGTTTTCAGACGCAGCAGCAGAAGCCCTGGTACGGAGAAAACACGTTTCGCGCCGTGCTGGCCCTGAGGGGTCTGGAGTGCCGCTCCGCTTCGGGATTCGCCGAAGGCTTCTACACACCGAAGACGGTCTTTTCGCCTCGCCCCAGGCCGGATCGCTCAGGTGAGCGTGGCAGACGAGTCCAGGTGAAACGTCAGGTCCGGATGCCCGAACGAAGTGCCGACCGCAAGGGCGGCCTGTAGCACCGGAGCATCCCTGGGCACCGTGCGCGTCTTGTTGGCGATCGAGGACAACGGAACGCTCGTGATCCTGCCGTCCTGCAGCGCGACCATCTGCCCGAACTGCCCGTCTTCAACCAGCTTGGCTGCGTAGGAGCCGAATACGGAGGCGAGGTTGCGGTCGTAGGGGGTCGGCGTGCCGCCCCGCTGCACATGGCCGAGAATCGTCGTACGCACCTCAGACTTGATGTGCTGCTCCAGCCCCAACTGCAGCACCCTGCCGACACCACCCAGACGAATCGGATCCGGGCTGTCGGCAATCTTGCGGTCTACGGTCATGCCGCCGCCGCGTACACGAGCTCCTTCGGCGACCACAATGATCGTGAAACTGCGGCCGAAGCTCTCTCTGCCCTTGCAGACCGCAACCACCTCATCCAAATCGTACTCGAACTCGGGGATCAGGATGATGTCGGCACCGCCGGCCACGCCGGCGTGAAGCGCGATCCAGCCCGCGTACCGTCCCATGGTCTCCACGATCATGACGCGCTGGTGACTTTGCGCGGTAGTGTGCAGACGGTCGATGGCCTCCGTGACAATGGACACGGCGGTGTCGAATCCGAACGTGCGGTCGGTGTGCACGATGTCGTTGTCGATGGTCTTCGGCACGCCTACGATGTTGAGGCCCACTTCCTGGAGGCGGGAGGAGATGGACATGGTGCCGTCTCCGCCGATCGCCACGATGGCATCGATGCCCAGGCTTCGGGCGTACTTCAGCACGCTTGCCGAGACGTCCGCGCCACCCCGTTTGTAGTAGGAGAAGGGATTCGCCTTGTTGTGGGTGCCGAGAATGGTGCCTCCGAGCGTCAGGATGCCCGACACATCTCCGTAGGCCAGCGGCCGGATGCGTCGCTCAATCAGCCCGAGAAATCCGTCTTCGATGCCGATCACCTCGGCGTCATGCCGAAGGATCAGACTCTTGGTAACTGCGCGAATTACCGCATTCAATCCCGGGGCATCTCCGCCCCCCGTCAGCACGCCTACGCGCAACCGTTTTGACATTACAAACTGGCCAATGAGTCGAGGTGAACCCCACCAACGTTGTGTGCTGCAAGCGGTTCAGCGCCCACTTTGGCGCGGTAGCGCTTTCTTGTCATATGTCCAATATTTCAATATGTTAAGGATGTGCTGAAACCGGACCCCCACCCACGCCGGCGCGCACCAAGACGCATGGACCGACAGATCGGCCCTCTATTCCTGTGAAGCTACCTTGTCAGTTGCCCGCGTGGGTGCTGTCCGCGCTGGTTGTATGGCTGGTCGCGGGACCCGCGGCTGCATCGGCGCAGTCGCTGCGCGCGCACGCACCCGACCGCATATCCGCCGGCGGGCAGGCTGCGGTCTACGTCGAATGGACCGAGAGCGATGCGTTTCAGGGCGGCGTGCTTCGACTGCCTCAGGGTTGGGATCTCATGGAGGCTCGCTGGGCGGGTTCGTTTGCCGCGGTCGAAGTTCGTGCGCGGACCCTGCAGGCGCCCGGCGTATGGCAGCTCATCCCGGAGGCGAGCGTTGACGGACAGGGAACGCTGATTCTGCGTGTGCGGGCTGCCGAGCGACCGGGGCGCGGAGCCTGGAGCTTCACGCCGTACCGTCTGGAGCGGCCGGATCCGACTACCTTCAGCCTCATTCCGGACGCGGGCCTGCGCATCGAGCATGGTCTGGTGGCCGCCGAACCGGCCCGCACGGAGAACCGCTCCCTGCACTTCGAGACGGGCGGCCGGCCGGTGATGCTGACGGCCGACGCACTGCCCACCCTTGACGCCGATGCGGCATTTACGGTGGAAGCCTGGATGCGCACGTCGCACACCGATCAGGTAGTCATGTCCGCCTGGGATGGACAGGAGCAGGTGCCGTACGCGATCGAACTCGTGGTCGACGAGCGCGGTCACCTCGTATTTTACCAGGGCATGCCGGGCGATCATCGTGCACTGCGCTCCCTTGAGCCCGTTGCACAGGGCACGTGGCATCACGTCGCCATGACGCACGATCCGGAGAGAGGCTGGGCGCGACTGCTCGTGGATGGGATTGCGCAGGACTCGGTTCGCCACGTGACGCCCCTGCAGCGCGGCATCGCGCCCGGACTGGCCCTCGCGGCGCGACCTGGCGACGAGCAAGCTCGGTTCTCCGGTGAGATTGATGAGCTGCGGGTTTGGGCCGTTGCCCGTACCCCGTCCATGGTGCGCAGCACGCTGTTTCGCCAGCTGCCGCAACCGGCAGTCGGTGCTACGTTTTTGTCTTTCGACGAGGCGATCCCCAGACGCCTGCTGGCCGACGGGACGAGAGCCCCTCGCCCCCGAAGAACCGATCTGACGTTCTCGAGGGGCATTACAGACCTGGGCGTTCAGCAGGACGAGTCCGGCGTCACCCTGTCCTGGGCACTGCAGGGTTTTCCCGATGGGCGATTCCTGATTGAAAGGAGCGAGGACGGCAGCGTGTTCGAGCAGGTCGGCACACTGAGCGCCTCGGCCGGAATCACGACCCTGACCGGGGCGTCGGCGTATTCCTTCCGGCACGACGACGTGCAGACCCTGGCCTTCTATCGCATCCGCCATCAGCGTCGAAGCGGACCCGAACACGTCTCGCATGCCGTCAAGGTGGGACGCAACGAGCAGATTGAAAAGCCACGTCTGGCGGTTCTGGACGGATCGTTCCCCAATCCGTTCAACCCAAGAACCACCATTCACTACGAGCTGAAGGAAGGGCAGGACGTCAGCGTGTCCGTCTGGGACCTGTCCGGACAGCGAGTTGCCATGCTCTGGAGCGGTTTCCAGGAAGCGGGACGGTATGAAGTGCCGTTCTCTGCCGATCAACTGCCAAGCGGGACGTATTTTGTGCGTCTCGCGTCCCCTGAGGGTGTGCAGAGCCACCCCATTCTCCTCATGAAGTAGTCTATGGCATCAAACACCGATCCGGAGGAACTGGCGCCGTTCATTCCGGCCTCTACAACGCTGCCTGAGATCACCGTAAAAGCCCTGGTTTTGGGCTTTTTGCTTTCCGCCGTGTTGGCAGGGGCGAATGCATACCTGGGACTGAAGGTGGGAATGACCGTCTCGGCATCGATTCCTGCTGCCGTGATTTCGATGGCCCTGCTGCGCCTGTTCCGGGAGCAGAACATCCTGGAGAACAACATCGTGCAGACGGCCGCTTCGGCCGGAGAGGCGGTGGCGGCCGGAGTCATCTTTACGTTGCCGGCTCTGGTGGTGCTGGGCTACTGGCAGGGATTCCCGTTCCTGCCGACCATGGCCGTTGCAGCGGCGGGCGGCGTGCTTGGGGTGCTGTTCACAGTACCACTGAGGCGGGCCCTCATCATTGAGGCCAAGCTGCAGTTTCCGGAAGGCGTCGCCACCGGCGAAGTGCTGAAGGCGGGCACTCGGGGCGGTGAGGGCGCCAAACTCATCGGCATCGCAGGTTTGGCGGGTGCCGGCCTCAAGCTTGCGCAATCCGGCTTCAAAATCGCGGCCGGAAAGGCCTCGGGGGCACTCACGGCCGGGGGTGCCGTCTTCGGTTTCGGCAGCGAACTGGGCGTGGCCCTGCTCGGTGTCGGCTTCATCGTGGGGCTGAACATTGCCACGCTGGTCTTCGGTGGTGGCTTGATCTCCTGGCTCGTGGGCATCCCGCTGTACGGCCTGCTTGCAAACCCGGACACGATTGAGTCGGTCACGGGTGGCGCCACGGGATACGGTGCGGCGGAGCAGATCTGGAGCGCGCGCATCCGGTTCATGGGAGTCGGCGCGATGGCGGCCGGAGGCATCTGGACGCTGGTGGCACTGGTCAAGCCGATTCGCGACGGCATTCGTTCCTCCCTGGAGGCCGTGCGCAACGCCCGGGCGGGCGGCGCCGACGCCGTCCCGCGTACCGAACGCGACATGCCGATCAACTCGGTGTTCGTGGGTACGCTGGCCATGGCAATCCCCATTTTTGCGGTGTTCCTGTTTGTGGTGGATCAGGACGCGCTTGGCGTTTCGTCCGGCACGTACTACGGCACGGTGCTGTTCGGCGTCGTGTTTGCTGTTTTGGCCGGCTTCTTCTTTGCATCCGTCGCCGGATACATGTCGGGACTTGTGGGGTCGTCCAACAACCCGATCTCAGGCGTAACCATTGCGACCATCCTGGCGGTGTCGCTGCTTCTGCTGCTCATCCTCGGAGCGCAGATTGATTTCGCGGTCGATGCGGCCCGTGCTACCTCCGCCGCTGCAACCGCAATTCTGGTTGGAGGCGTGGTGGCTTGTGCGGCGGCCATCGCGGGAGACAACATGCAGGACCTGAAGGCCGGGCAGATTGTCGGCGCGACGCCGGCCAAGCAGCAGATCCTGCAGGTCGTCGGCGTGCTGGCCGGGGCGGTGGCCATTGCTCCGGTGCTTCAGCTGTTGTTCTCGGCCTACGGTCTTGGCGACGTGTTTCCGCGGGCCGGCATGGACACGGCAGAGGCCCTGTCCGCGCCGCAGGCTACCCTGATGAGTTCGGTCGCGCACGGTGTCTTCTCGCGAGACCTGCCCTGGACCATGATCTGGATTGGCGTGGCGATTGCCGCCGCCCTCATCATCCTGGACCGCCACCTGGAGCGAACAGGATCCTCGTTCCGCACGCCGGTCCTTGCCGTAGCGGTTGGCATCTACCTGCCCATCGAGCTGACCACCCCCATTTTCATCGGAGGAGTGATTGCATGGGCTGCCGCGCGTGCCATCCGGAATGCCGGAGGAGGCAAGGAGGCCACCGCGACCGGGGCTCGGCAGGGTCTGCTGTTCGCCTCGGGACTCATCACCGGCGAGGCCCTGGTGGGCATTTTGCTCGCTATTCCTTTTGCCGCGACCCAAAGCACCGATGTGCTGGCCATTCCTCTGGGCGGCATGGACTGGTTGCCCATGGTGCTGGGACTGGGCGCGTTCGTGTGCTTCTGTGCCTGGATGTATCGCGTAGCCCGAGCCTGACATGAAACTGACCTACTACGGACACTCCGTGGTGCAGATCGAAACCGCGGACACCACCATCCTGGTGGACCCGTTCATTTCCGGGAATCCCCATGTAGAGGGGATCGTGGTCGCAGGGGACTTCCATCCGGACGTCATCCTGATCACGCACGCCCATGGCGATCACTGGGGAGACACAGAGGACATCGCCCGCCGGACGAACGCCCTTGTGGTGGCCAATCACGAAATCGTGACCTACCTGTCCGGCAAGACCGGCCACCAGCGGGTTCACGGCATGAACGTTGGCGGAGCCTATACATTTCCCTGGGGCACCGTGAAGCAGACGTTGGCCCGCCACTCTTCGTCCTTTCCGGACGGCACCTACGGCGGCAATCCCAACGGATACCTGCTGACGGTCGGAGACGACGTGGTGTACCTGGCCGGGGATACGGCGGTGTTCGCGGAAATGGCCTGGATAGGGGAGGACCATGACATCGACGTTGCGTTCTTGCCCATCGGAGACTGTTATACGATGGGCCCTGAGGACGCCGTGCGTGCAGCAGGCATGCTCAAGCCTGCTGTGACGGTGCCGGTTCACTACAACACGTTTCCGCCGATCGAGGTGGACGTGGCGTCGTGGCTGGACCGCATGGTAGACGCCGGACACAGAGGGCACGTGCTTCGCCCTGGCGAAACGCTTTCGATTTAGTTACGTAGGGCACCGTATCCGTTATGATGCGGAAGGCCCGGACATCTCCCTTAAGGCGCGTTGCTTCGGCAGCGCTGGCCGCGGTCGTGCTTTATGCCGTCGCGCCAGGGGAGAGTACGGCCCAGCGGCCCATCCGTGTGTTCGACCCGTTCTACCACGACGAGAGCCCTCGGCGAGGGTTCTTTGACGGTTACGCGGTGACGGGGGAGCTGATCTACCGTCCGACGGGGCTGTTGCAGGGCGGCGCGGTTACCGGTCCCGCGGGCGATGCGCTGGGCGTCAATCTCCGGGTCGAATACGAACTGTCCGACCGCGTTGACGTGGGCATGTATCTCGATGCGACCAATACCGGCGTCGGTTCAGCGCCTTCCCTGCGGTGGTTGACGCTGCAGTACTACCGCATGGACGAGTTCACGGACTACGCCATCCGGTTTGCCGTAGACCCCATCGCCCATGGCGTGTCGGGGTTTCCTCAGATGGACCTGGCGTTCCTGTACGGATCGCCCTTCAGTCCGGGGGTGCGCACCGACTATGCCCTGGGCGTTCGGCGTGTTCAGATTGGAGTGCAGGAACTGATCACCCGAACGAGCCCGACCGTTGACCCGTCCGATCCCACTCCGACGCCCCCGCCGGAAAGTCGATCGGTACTGCGCACCCAGGCCTTTGGCTGGGAGGTGCACATGAGCGGTCGGTACAGCATTGTGTTTGATCCGGCCGGCTCCAGCCTGTACGTGTCCCTCCTGGGACAGGGCGGCAGCTATGACCTTGTGGAGTGGGACATTGAGGCGCCAGAAGAACGCAGTTCGTCCGATTTCAACGGGGGCGTCATCTGGAGTCGTATCGGGCTGCAGTTTGACCGGCCGAGCTTCCGGTTCGGGCCTTACGTATCGGTCCCCCTCCGCCAGTGGGCACCAAGTGGCGAATACCCGCGACTCCAGACTCGTGTCGGCTTCCGGCTGACGTTTCGGTAGGCCCGATTGATCGTAGGCGTCGTCTCTGATACGCACGGGTGGTTCCACCCAGAACTACCCTCCGCGCTCGGAGATTGCGACCTCATCCTGCATGCGGGCGACGTCGGCGATCCGTCGATTCTTGAACGTCTTGCCGAGGTCGCTCCGACGCGCGCGGTACCGGGCAACATAGACGGGCAGTACATCCTGCGTCGCTACCCTGCGCACGACCGATTCGAGTTCGAAGGCCTTAGATTCTGGATGACACACATCGCAGGACATCCGGATCGATGGCAGGCCGGTCTCGGCCCGATGCTGCGCCAGGATCCACCGGACGTGTTCATTTGCGGCCACAGTCATATCCTTCGCATTGAACGTGTGGCTTCGCTGGGGAATATGTTGTTTCTGAACCCCGGCGCGGCAGGGAGGCAGGGGTTTCATCAGGTAAAGACCTGCGTCCGGCTGCACCTGGACGGCGGAAAGGCCGTGCAGGCGGAAGTCGTGCACCTGGATGAATCCCCCGCATGACAGAAAGCGAACTCAAGGTTCAGCGCACCGAACGATTCGACCTGCGAGCGCTCTACGAGACCAGCAGGATCCTGAATTCCAGCCTGGAACTGGAATTCGTGCTGAACAACCTGCTGCTCACCGCCATGAGCAAGCTGTTGGTCACCCGAGGTGCCGCGTTCCTGTACGACCAGATTGAGGGGGCGTACCGCGTCGCCGCGGTAAAGGGTATTCGAGGCCTTAAGGCTGGGGAATACCTGGACCTGCCGGGCTTGTCTCCAGGCGCGCTGGCGCAGGGAGAAGCCGTGCCGGCCACGCTCGCCGACCGTGGAATCGACCTGGCGGTTTCTGTCGCCTATGGGGATCGCGTGCTGGGATTGTTGGCTCTGGGCCCGAAAGCACTTGGACGGGACTTCGAGAGTCGCGAACTGGAGTTTGTGCACTCGCTGGTCAACATGTCGTCCGCGGCCGTGCACAACTCACTCATGGTGGAGGAGCTCAAGCAGGCCAACCGGGACCTGGACGGCAAGGTGCAGCAACTCAACACGCTGTTCGATCTCTCCCAGGAGTTCAACGCCACCGTGGACCGGGCAAGGCTGGTCAAGCTGCTCTCGCTGGGCCTGATGGGCCAGATGCTGGTCAGCAAGCACCTCTTCCTGCTCGGGTCCAGCGAGCCCTCCGAGGACGCGCAGGCGCTGGAGAGTGAGGACGGCACCCGATATTTCCGGGTGGTTACCTCCAAGGGCGTGCCGGCAGGCGCCCTCGGCAAGGAGGCACTGCTGGCATTGTGCCGTCTGGAGACCGTGGAATTGGTCGGGCACGATGCTTCGGAGGCCTGGACGTCTTTCCGGGAGCAGGGTCTTGTCGTGGCCATTCCCATCAGGCAGAAAGGGGAGACCGGCGGGGTTCTTTGCCTGGGGCCCAAGATGACCGGCAAGCCGTACGGCCCCGACGATGTCGAATTCCTGATCTCGCTCGGCAACCTCGCTTTTGTCTCGCTCCAGAATTCTTTCCTGGTGGAGCAGCAGCTTGAGAAGCAGCGCCTCGAGGAGGAGATACGTTTGGCCCGGCAGATTCAGGAAGGGCTTCAACCGGCGTCCCTGCCTGAGGTGGAGGGACTTGAGATCGCGACGCTTGCCCTGCCGAGCCGGCATGTGGCGGGCGACTACTACGACGTAGTCGAGCTCGACGGCGGTCGCATTCTTCTGGCCATTGCCGATGTGACCGGAAAGGGCATGCCCGCGTCGCTGCTCATGTCCAATCTGCAGGCAGCGCTTCACTCCATACTGCCCATGGACATCACGCTGGAAGAGGCGACGGCAAACATGAACCGGGTGATTTGCCGAAACACCGGGTTCGACAAGTTCATCACCTATTTCCACGGCATTTACCACAAGGAGCGGCGCACATTCCGCTACGTCAATGCCGGGCACAATCCGCCGATGCTGCTCCGGGCAACCGGAGAGGTGGAAGAACTCGAAACGGGAGGCCTGTTGCTTGGTGTGATGAAGGGCATGCCCTATGAAGCGGGTCTCGTGACGCTGGAGAAAGGGGACGTGCTCGCCATTTTTACCGATGGCGTCACCGAGGCCATGAGTCCCGACGGCGAAGAGTTCGAGGAGCCTCGATTGGAGAAGGTGTTGCGCGAGGCCTCGGCGGGATCCGCCCAGGAGATCCTGGACGGAGTGCGAACTGCCATCAGGGAATGGACGGCCGATGCGCCGACGCTGTCAGACGACCTCACGATGATCGTCGTCAAAGCGATCTAGCAGCGAGCTCCTGCACGGGTTCGCGATCTGCTTTCGGGATGCGGCGTGCGAATCGCGCTTTACCCGCGCACGAAATGGCCGAAACCTGACTCTGAGCAGCACTCAATACCGCCATTTTGCACCGCCTGCCCCCCTTAATATTCTTCCTGGGCGTCCTGACGGCCTTTCCGGCTTCGGGACAGGAAGGTCCTGGCATGGGCCTGGACCCCTCCAGACGACTGACACAGGCCGTTTCTGAATCCTGGGGCGAGGAGGAGGGCCTGCCTCAGAGCAGCGTGCGCTCCTTGCTGCAGACGCCGGACGGGTATCTGTGGGCCGGCACGCAGGGCGGACTCGTTCGATTCAACGGTCGGCAGTTCGATGTCTTTGACCGGTCGAATTCCGCAGCCTTTGTGGCTTCCCACGGCACCCGAAGTCTGCTGTGGGCGGAGGACTCGCTTTGGGTCGGCACTTCAGGGTCGGGACTGCTCCGCTGGGACGGCAGCGCACTGGTACGGGCCGGCTTGCCGGAAGAGCTCAGCCGCAGCGTAATTTCCTCCATCGCGGCCCACCCGGAAGGCACCGTCTGGGCAGCGACCTTTGGAGACGGCGTATTTGTGTATCCCGTAGGCGGAGGGCCCATCCGCAGGATCACCGCAGCCTGGGGCCTCCCGGATGATTACACCACCGCGATCTCGATTGAGTCGGACGGGACCGCCTGGTTAGGTACGAAGTCCGGGCTGGCCCGCATCAAGGATGGCCAGCTCACGGTCTGGGATGAGGACGATGGGCTCCCGAGCAGCGAAATCACGTCCGTCATAAGCACCAGCACCGGGCTGATCTCAGTCGGCACCAAGGCAGGTCTCCGGGTTTTCGACGGCACCCGCTTCACGACGGACGTGGCCGCCGCCGACGAGGAGGTGGACGTACAGTTTGAGGACCGATTCGGCAGTCGGTGGCTTGGCACGACTACAGGCGGCGTGGTTCGCCTCACCTGGAACGGGATCGATCGTTACACCACAGAGCATGGTCTGACACACGACGCAGTGGCTGCCTTTGTGGAAGACGCCGAAGGCAGCGTCTGGATCGGCACCGACGGAGGAGGTCTCAACCGGCTGCGTCCCGGGAAATTCGAGTCCTACACGGTGCTTGAGGGCATGGCCTCCAATATGGCCTACGGCGTATGGGTGGATCCGTCCAACCGCATCTGGGTGGGAAGCGAAAGTGATGGCATCTCGGTCATCGACCAGCAGGAAACCAGACTCATCACCACGCAGAACGGCCTGTCTGGAGACAATGTGATGTCGATCGCAGGAACGAGCGATGGCGCGGTCTGGGCGGGTACCTACGGGGCGGGACTGAACCGTATCTCGCCGGAAGGAGACATCACCCATTTTTCGGCGGCCGACGGCCTGGCCCACGACGTGGTGTCCAGCATCGTGGTGGCACCGGGAGACGTGCTTTGGATCGGCACGGACGGGGGCGTCAGCCGATATGCCGACGGAGAGTTCTACAACACAACCGTCGATGATGGCCTGCCCAGCCCGTACATCATGTCGCTGTACCGAGACTCGGCCGGCGGGATCTGGGCCGGCACGTACGACGGCGGCGTTGCCCACATCGAGGGAAGTCAGATTACGGTGTTCGACACGGACGCCGGCCTTGGTGTCAACATGGTGCTCGATGCGGTGGAGACGGCCCCCGGAGAAATCTGGCTCGCGACCTACGGCGGTGGCCTCTCTCGCGTCCAGCAGGCAGAAGTCACCACGCTGACCATGCAGGATGGTCTGTTTGACGATACCATCTACGGGCTGGTTGTGGACGACCTCGGTCAGCTCTGGATGACGAGCCCGCGGGGCCTGTTTTCGGTGCCGGTGGCGGAGCTCAACGCCGTCGCGAACGGTGTTCGGGAGCGGGTGAATTCCACATCCTACGGTCGGGACGACGGCCTCAAGTCAAACGAGTTCAACGGCGGATTTCAGCCCGCTGCATGGAGAGGCCCGGACGGGCGACTGGTTTTCCCGTCCATCGAAGGAATCGCGGTGATCTCACCGCACAACGTGCCTCGAAACACGGTGGTGCCGCCGGTTCATCTGGAACATCTGAAGGTCGACGGTTCAACGACCACGTTCCACGCAGGACTGGTCACTGACGTCACACCGGGGCGCGTGGAGGTGGCATTCGCGGGGCTGAGCTTCATGGTACCGGAGGAAGTCCAATACCGGTACATGCTGGAGGGGTACGACGCGGACTGGACCTACACGTACGAGCCCAAGGCCGTCTACACGAACCTGCCCGCAAAGCAGATGCTCTTCCGGGTGCAGGCAGCCAACAATGACGGCCTGTGGAACGAGATTGGCGCGGAGATCGCCATCAACCGTCCGCCGCGGTTCTGGGAGACCGGCTGGTTCGCGGGACTGTGCCTGCTGCTGATCCTGGCCACCACCTGGCTGGCCGTCAAGTTGCGCCTCAAGGCCATGAAAGAGCGCCAGCGCCAGCTGGAGCAGACGGTTGCCGAGCGCACCAGGGACCTGCGGGAGGAGAAGGAGCGCGTTGAGGAAGCCAAGACAGTAATTGAGGCGCAGGCGGAAAAACTCAAGGAGCTCGACCGGTTCAAGACGAAGTTCTTCTCCAACGTCAGCCACGAATTCCGAACACCGCTGACCATGATCGTCGGTCCCCTCGAGAACGCCCTGAAGGGTCAGTACGGGGATCTGAGCGATGCGCTCCGGCGCCAGAGTCAGATCATGCTGCGCAACGCGCTGCGGCTGCTGAACCTGATCAACCAGTTGATGGATCTGTCCAAGCTGGAGGCGGGACGCATGCCGCTCAAGGCCGGCGCCAAGAACATTGTCACGTTCATGCAGAACCTGCAGCTGACCGTGACGGCGCTCGCCGAGAAGAAGAATATCGAGATGCCGTTTGAGGCGCCGGGCAGGGACATCGAGCTCTACTTCGAGCCGGACAAAATGGAGAAGGTGTTCTACAACCTGCTCTCCAACGCGCTCAAGTTCACACCGGAAGGTGGTCGGGTAGGCATCTCCATCGCGGAAACCGACGACACCGTCACAGTCACCGTCAAGGATTCCGGCAAGGGCATCCCCAGGGAGCAGCTACCGCACGTGTTCGACCGCTTTCATCAGGTCGAGGGCACCAAGTCCAACGACATCGAAGGCACCGGCATCGGTCTGTCCCTGGTCAAGGAAATGGTGCTGCTTCACGGCGGGGAGGTCTCCGTGGACAGCGAAGTAGGCGAGTGGACCGCATTCTCGGTCACGCTGCGCAAGGGGACCGAGCACCTGCAGCAGGATCAGATTGTGGCGGAGATCACCTCCAGGGAGAACAACCTTTCGACGGTCGCCAAGCTGGCCGAGGGAGAGAACCTCGTCGAAGTTGAGGACAGGCACTGGAAGACGGTCAACCTGGATGCGCCCCTGATCATGGTGGCGGACGACAACCCGGACGTGCGGTCGTACGTATCGGAGATCCTGGAAACGCACGGATACCGCACGGTCAAGGCGTTCGACGGCCAGGACGGTCTTGAGAAAGCCCGCATCCGGCGCCCGCGCTTGATACTGTCGGACGTCATGATGCCGCGCATGGACGGGCTGGAGCTCTGCCGAGCCGTCAAGGCGGACCCGGAACTGAAGCACACACCCATCATCCTGCTGACGGCACGTGCTACCAATCAGTCCGCGATTGACGGGCTGGACTCGGGTGCGGATGACTATCTGCCGAAGCCGTTCAATACGAACGAACTCCTGGCCCGCATTGCAAACCTCATTCGCGGCAGGGAAGAGCAGCAGAAGCTGGTGGTCCAGACCGAGGAACTCGAAAAGCGTGTCGACGAGCAGGTCGACATCATTCTGAGTCAGCGCAAGAACTACGAAGCGACCATTCTTTCAGAGCGCGACCGCGCGATCGCGGCGTCGCAACTCAAGCAGAACATTCTCGACAACGTCAGTCACGAATTCCGCACGCCGCTGACGGCCATCATGGGATTCGCAGAGATCCTGGCGGAGACAACCGTAGAAGAGGATCGCGAATTCGTGGATACGATCCGGGAGAACGGAGAGCGCCTGCTTGCCACACTGGACGGCATTCTGCGGCTGGCCAACCTGCGTAGCAATCCGGAGTTTGTCGAGCGCCGGCGAACGGAACTGGGCACCCTGGTAGAAGAAGTGTTGGAGGATGTCTCCCGGGAGCACGGCACCACAGGGCACACGGTGCAATTCAACGCCGGCACCGAGCCCGCCATGGCCGAGATCAACACCCGGGCGGTTTCGACAGCCGTGGAAAACGTGCTGGAGAACGCATTCAAGTTCTCGCCGAACGGCGGCAATATTACCGTGACGGTGGAGAATGTGGCGCGCGGTGTGCAGATCAGCGTGAGCGATGAGGGCATCGGTATCCCGCCGGATCGTTGCGAGGACGCGTTCGAGCCGTTCAAGCAGGTATCACAGGGCCTGGCGCGCGAGTACGGAGGTGTGGGCATCGGTCTTTCAGTTGCCCGGGAGCTCGTTGAGGACCATGCCGGCACCATCAGGCTGCACAGCCAGGTCGGAGAAGGCACGACCATCCGGATCTGGCTACCGCTTGAACGCACCGATCTCACGAAGGAAGAGTCCCCGGACCGGCCCGCCGTGCAGCCGCCGTCGCACCGACGCGCGCCGGATGCCGGAACGTCTATCGCCTGATCAGGCCGCCGGGAAAGACCACCTCACTTTCGTTCCCGTCATGTCCGACTGCGGCGACTCCGAACAGGAAGTTGTCGATGACGATGCCCTCCAGCGTGTACTGGGTTGCGCCGGTCACGAATCTCCTGTGCTGCCATTGCGGGGCAGTCGTGTCGCGCCAATACACCGCGTAGCCTGCGACGTTCGGATCTTCGGGGGCTTCCCAGGCGAGTGTCGTGGAGGGACGCACGGCCCCTCCAATGCGCACCCGTTCCGGTGCGGGCGGCGCCCATGCGAGCCCGGCAAGAGAGATGACGTTGACCCCGGTCAGTTTGGCGGCGTACTCGAAGTTGACTCCCTCGATGACGTCCCCGTACGCGATCCCGTTCTCGGTCCTTAGATCCTGGTGCTGGCGGTTGTAGTTCTCATGGGCCTCCATGATGCGCACACCCGCAAAACCGGCGTCGTTGAAGGGACGGTGGTGCCCGCCACGTCCAAACCGGTCCAGCCGGTAGATCATCATGGGGTTCATCTCCGGCATGTACGTGCGCGTCATGCGGTGCACGTACCGGGCAATCTGACGGGACACCCCATCGACCTCACCGCCGTAGAATCGACGCGAACGGCGAGCCTGCTCGGACTCCGTCACAGGCGTGGGCTCGGAGAAAATGCGGAAGGCTCTGTTGTCGATGACTCCGTCGACGCCCTCGATGTTGCCGATCATGTCATTGTTGAGCACACCGACGATGTGCCAGTCCTGCTCCTGTGCCACCGCGGCCATGTGCTGCCCCCCGAACAGACCCTGCTCCTCTCCGCTCAGTCCCGCATAGACTACCGAGTTGGGGAACTCATACTGCGTCAGAATGCGCGCGGCCTCCAGGGTGCCTGCCATGCCGGAGGCGTTGTCATTGGCTCCGGGTGAGTCATCCGTAAAGTTGTTGGAGCTCGACACCCGGCTGTCGATGTCGCCCGACATGATGACATACCGGTCCGGGTAATCGGTGCCCCGCTGGATTGCCACCACGTTCACGATCCAGGTGTCCGTCGGAATGCGACTGGACACGCCGGCTTCCACCAGGTAGCGCTGGTAGAAGACCTCCAGGCAGCCTCCGCACGCCTCAGAGATCCGGTCGAACTCAGCCTTGATCCACCGTCGCGCCGCTCCGATGCCACGCGTATCGCTCAGCGTGTCGGACAGCGTGTGTCGCGTGCCGAATTCCGCCAGGGTGCGGATGTCTGCCTCCAGTCTTTCGGGCGATGGGGCCGTGGCAATCTCGTAGATCCGGGCATCCGTCGCCGGAGGCGTTTGGGCCTGGACGGTCCCGGAGAGCAGGAGGAGGGCTGGGAGGAGTGAAGCGTAGCGCATGAACCGGTGGCTTGGTCGTGTGGAGCCCGAAAATAGGATTTAAGTCTGGTGTGTGGCGGCCGATACCCCCCCTGCGGCTCTCCGTCTGTTTAGGCGGCAGTTCGGGGTGCCGACAACACTTCCCCCATCCAGACACACTGGTATGCGCACCGCACCGATCTTCCTTTTTCTCTTCGCCCTCACCCTCGCGGGTTGTGCCGACAACATGGTGTCGGACAAGTCGCGCCAGGCGGAGCAGAATTTCACTCTGGACGCCTACACCACGGCCGACGCGGACAAGATTCGCCATCGCGACAAGTTCCGCACCAAGACCGCCGGCAAGACCGCGGGCATGGTGGGCCTCATCGTCGAGACCCAGAAGCTGGTTGACCGCAACAAGCTGGTCGACCGCTACAAGCTGGTTGACCGCAACAAGCTGGTCGATCGTCACAAGCTGGTGGACCGCCATCGTTTTGACAACGTGTTCTATGGCCTGGCCATCGACATCGATGAGACGATGCTGGATACTATCCTGACGATGATGGCCAATGATCCGGAGATCATCTGGGTCGAGCCTGACCTGCTCATGGATGTGTTGGCGAACCCGCGTACCCAGGACACCGGAACAGGCCAGCTCATGCCGTGGGGCATCGAGCGCGTCGGCGGCCAGAAATCCACCACAGCGTCAGGAGACGGATCCGGTTCGGTGACCGGCCCCCACGTATTCGTCCTGGATACCGGGGTGCGTGGTCGGGACCTGAACCTTGTCGAGAGCCGCAACTTCTCGGATGAAATGACTGCCGAGGACCACGAGGGCCACGGCACGCACATCGCCGGCACCATTGGCGGCATGGACAATGCGACGGACGTGGTCGGTGTCGCCCCTGGCGTGGCCATGCACTCCTTCAAGGTGCTCAACAACAACGGGTCGGCGGACGAGGCCATGACGGTCAAGGCGCTCGACGAGGTCATCGGCTTCAAGATTGCCAACCCGGCCACCCCGGTGGTGGTCAATCTCTCGCTGGGTGCCGATGTCGGCTCGACGGATCCAACCGCGCTGGACATCGCCGTGCAGGCCGCGATTGATGCCGGAGTGGTCGTGGTCGTCTCCGCCGGCAACAACGGCGTCGAGATGAGCACGGTTATGCCTGGACGTGTGCCGGGCGCCATTACCGTCGGCAGCCACGACGTGTTCAATCGCGCGAGCCAATTCTCCAACTACGGCCCGGCCGTGGACATCTACGCACCGGGAGAGACCATCCTGTCGCTGGCGCCGGGCCTGGGCGGGGAGGTCGACCTCTACCTGGCCGACGGCACCTCGATGGCCACAGGCCACGTGACCGGAGCTGCCGCCCTGCTGCTGGCCGAGGACCCCAACATGAGTCCTGCTCAGGTGCAGAACGCGCTCATCGCGACGGCCGAAGTCCGGGTTCTCGGCGCTCCTGCCGGTACCACCGACAAAGGCCTGTGGGTAGGCCAGTTGGAAATGGACGAGGTCGACGTGCCTCCATTCTTCCAGTTCGCCATCGCTTCGGGCAACTCGCTCGAGATGAACGGCGGTGTGCACATCGGTGTCGAGTCCTCCCTGTCCGCGACGATGAACGCATCGGTGTACTCCAGCGGTGACCTCAAGCTGTCTGGGCAGGGTAACCTGGTCGAAGGGTTCGGCTACCACAAGGGCAGCCTGGACGGTGCGTCCAACGCCTTTCAGCCGCGCTACAATCCCACGAACGAGCCGGTCCATGCGACTGTCGATGAAATCAACATGCCGTACCTGGTGGCCGACAACCTCGAGCCACTGGCGACGAAAGTGCACAGGGACGGCCTGATCCTGAGCGGTACGGTGTCCATGGGTACCTGCCTGGCGCCTGAGATCTGGTATGTCAACGGGTCGGTCGAGACCGAAGGGACGACAACCTTCTCTGGCTTCGGCATCATTGTCGCCACAGGCGACATCAAGATCAGCGACGATCTCTTCACGGCCATCACCGGTGAGGAGAGCCAGATCGGGCTGTATACCAACGGCAAAGTGGAGACCACCACCCGGGTAGACATCGCCGCACAGATCTTCGCCAACGGTACGCCCACATTCGAAAACGGGACACGCATTCTCGGCAACATCGTCACCCAGGGGGGTGTGGACTTCAAAGGCGACGCGGAGGTGCTGTATCGCCCCGCATCGCCGGCCCTGACCGAGCCCATCTGGCCCGTCGGCAACTGGGACGGCTCCTGCCCCGAAATCAATGACTCCGGCGAGGCACCGGATCTGAGCGTCTCCAACGTGACGGTCGATGAGGCGGTCGGCCAGGCCCGCGTGGAGCTAGGCCTTTCGTTTGCGACCTCGCAGCACGTGACGCTGGACTACTCGACGCAGGACGGTTCGGCAGAAGCCGGTCGTGACTACACGTCCAGCAACGGCACCCTGACGCTTCAGCCGGGCACGAACGCGTGGACGCTCTTTGTCCCGATTACCCAGGACAATGTGTATGAGGCCGGGTCGGAGTCCTTCACCATGGCCTTCACCAACGGGCAACACGTGAACCTGCCCGCAAACCCGATCACCGTAACGATTTCCGACGATGATCCCCTCCCCACAATCAGGGCCGAGAACGGTTCAGTGGACGAGGGAGAGCCCACCGCAGTCGCGAACATAGCGCTTTCGAATCCCAGCCAGTTCCCTGTGTCGGTGGCGTGGGAGACCCAGAGTGGCACCGCATCTTCGTCTGGCGACTATTCGCACGCCTCCGGTCAGGTGACAATCCCGGCCTATCAGACCAAAGCGCAGGTCAGCGTCGACGTGCATGAAGATTCTCAGCCGGAAGCAACTGAGACCTTCAAGATCGCTATCGCGAATCCAGAGGGTGCGTCGATGGGGTTGGCGCTCGGAACGATCACACTGAAGGACAATGAGCCGGCCATCCGGATCGGTGACCAGGCTGCCGACGAGCGCGACGGATCTGTCACACTGGACGTCACGCTTACCCGCGCCAGTCCCTACCCGGTTACGGCTGAGTTTGCGTCTTCGGACGGTACCGCCGGAACCTCGGAGTACGCTGCGGTCAGCGGAACACTGACGTTTGCACCGGGCGAGACGCACAAGAGCATTGCGACAAGTCTGACGGACAACGCCACTCCTCAGCACAACCGCACCTTCACTGTCGCACTCGGTAACGTCGCGCATGCCCACGTCGACAAAGGGCAGGCGACATTTACCATTCGTGACGACGAGCCTACTGTCTCCGTCGAAAACACCGGCAACGTGGACGAGGGTGCGGGCAGCATGACCTTTCGAGTCAAGCTGGATCGGACCGGCGCATACCCGGTCACGGTCAACTTCGCCTCCGTAGATGGAGCCACGACCGCCTCAGCTGCGGTGTCGGGGACCGACTATGATGCGGCATCCGGCCAGTTGACCTTCCAGCCCGGAGAGACCGAAAAACTCGTTGCTGTCGGGGTTCTCGACAATCAGCTGGTTCAGCCGGACCGTCAGCTCACGCTTGCCCTGTCGGGTGCGCAGAATGCCCACACGGGTTCCATGTCGGCAAGCGGCACGATCTACGACAACGAGCCGCGTGTTTCGATCCACGATGCCTCGGCGGTCGAAGGTGCAGGCACCATGGTCTTCCAGGTGCAGCTGAACAACCCGAGCACGCAGCCCGTGACGGTTGCTTACTCTACGCAGAGCGCCACCGCCACGTCAGGAGCCGACTTTGTCGCGGCCTCCTCTTCGATGACGATTCCGACCGGTCAAACCTCCGGCACGGTGTCAATCGGTCTGCTGGATGACGACGACTATGAGGGCGATGAGGTCTTTGCGGTGATCATCGACAGTGCCACGGGCGCCGGCGTCGACGACAACGCAGCGGCGGGCCAGATCCAGGACAACGATGCGCCTCCGGCCCCGCCTGCTCCCCCGACCACCTCTGTTCAGGTGCTGGACACGTTCGCTGCCACCGCCTTTGGCGGCAACGACGGCAGCAACAACTGGGCCTCCGACTGGGAGGAAATCGGCGAGAGCGATGGTGTCTCCAGCGGCAGGGTACGAGTCGTGTCGTCCGGTAACTGCCAAAGCGGCAGCTGCGCCCGTCTCTATTCCAGATGGGGCAACAACCGGGGCCTGGAGCGCACTGCAGACCTCGCTGGAACGAGTTCCGCCACCCTGACGCTCTATGCCAACAAGCACAAATATAGAGGCCAGGCCGCGCTTCAAGTCTCGAACGGCGGCGGCTGGCACACGCTGAGCACCTTCGATTCGACGGGCGACCTCTCCTTCGATATCACGAGTTACATCTCGGGCTCCACCAAGGTGCGGGTTATCCAGACTGCCAACGGCAGCGGGGGTTACCTCTACATCGACAACGTGGAGATCACCGCGAACTGAGTTCAGGGCCAGAGCCTGCAGATTGGGATGAGGGCCGCTCCGGGTACGGGGCGGCCCTTTCTGCGTCTGGCCCTGGCATCGGTGCCCCCCCGGAGGGTGGCCCAGCCGGTGGCAGGTCGCCATGCGAACCCATGCGAACCGGGGAAGGCGTGGCACGGAGCCCATCGCCCGCATACGAAAAAGCCGTCGGCATCTGAGACGCCGACGGCTTGTTCGTCATGCTAAGGAGAGAACCCGGGAGAGCCGGGACCGGGGAGGATACCCCTCAATACCCGCCCGGTCCCGTAAATGGCTCGTTGGGTACTCGAAGTCCCGCTTTGCTTAGCGGGATGGCTTCCGGTAGGTAGGGTATCGGCAGATATTCAGACGACTTAAGAAAAGTATTGTGAAGCTACGATGAAGTGACGGGGTGCCTGGCGGGAAGTGCTGAGGGGCCGGCTTTAGATCCTGGTCGCGACGGCCGATACCGACCGCGGAAACCCATGTAATCCATGCAGCAAACCCTGATGGCGTTCCTGGCCATGATGGTGGCGTCCATCGCGGCGTACAACCAGCAGATGTCCGACATCCGCTCCCAGGAGGACCGCATCCGCAGTGAGATCGAAATGATGGCCGCAGCCGTTGCCCTTCACGAGATGGAGACGGCTGCAGCATCCAAGAGCTGGGTCGCTCTCGACGACCTCGACGACACCACCGGCTCCTCGACCTACGACCTCGACACGGTCAGCGTGTCATTTGACTGGGAGTGGGACGTGCGCTACGTGGACGATCTCGGGGAACTCTCTGTGACGCCAACCGACCTCAAGGAGGCGGAGATCACCATCACGCACAACCGCTGGGCATTTGACCTGGTGATCATTGCCCGGACTTTCGGCCTGTGAACGTCTTACTCGACAATCTATCCTCGACTCTGGTCTTCGCGACGGTCGCGCTGGTGCTGGCCGCCACGCAGTTCCGCATGCAGAAGGACACCGCTGAGGTGACCATTGCGTACATGGCCAAGAAGCAGCTCCTGAGCTTCGCCGAGATGATCGAGGACGAGTATGAGTTGATCGGCGAAGGGATCAGTGGTACCAAGATTCAAACCCACACGACGGACGCGAACGGGAAGACGACGTCGTTCGTCTTCAACCGCGAGATCAGTTCGGTGGATACGCAGGTGGAATACCGCCTGGTGGCGACCGACACGGTGCAGGTGCAGGGGAGGGATGTCCCGATTTACCGGGTGGATCGGTTTGAGGCGGGCGTCAAGGTGGGTGGAGGCCCTGCGCTTCTCACCGATTTCCGGGTTGACCTGCTGACCAGCACCGGCGGAGGCGCTACGACCTCCACTGCCGAGCTGGTGCGCATCCGTATGTCGCTGGCCCACACTGTGGGGGACATGGACGACTCCAACGTCAATGTCAGCTACTGGGGCATGACCCTCAGGCCGATTGCCCTGAGTTTGTAGCGGGCCGAACCATAGGGAAAAAGTTCGCGACCGGGCTTAAGTGCGGGGGGGAAGCTGCCGATACCTACCCATGCGTCTGCTATCAGACGATCCGCCTCAGACAACCTAACTACCACTATGGGTAAGGCAGCACTAATCCTCGTCGCCGCAGTCAGCGTCGCTTCGACTACGGTCTACATGACGCAGGACAGACAGTCCATCGAGACGCTCAGTCAGGAAGCGGTGTACGAGCACCAGGTCCTCGCGCGGGAGATCGCGCAGTCCGCATTCAACCGTGTGGAGAGCAGGGTCCGCCGAGATTTCGAGAATCACCGGGTCAGCCTGGCCGATGTCGCGCATCGACAGGGTGAGATGGACATCACTGCGGTCGGCACGGCGGGATCGCCGGTCGCCATCTCGGCCACGGGCCGGTTTGAGGACGCCGAGTACACCATTTCCGGGGTGCTTTCCCGCTCCGGATCCCGGGTACTGGACGCACTGACGGTCGATGGGGCCGTTGAGGCGGTAGACTTCTCAGGCAACGCGATGGTGTCCGGTCTGGATACCGATCCGGATGGATCCGACGGATCCAACCAGGATGTGCACGCCGTGCTGGCAACCACGACGGACGCCTACACCGACTTCCTGGCGGAGGTAGTCGCAGGTGTCGGACCGGGCGTTGCCGGACTCGCTGATGTGCTTCAGGGCACGCCCGAGACCAATCTGGACAACATGTCCACCAATATTCTGGCCTACTCAGGGGGTGCGCTCACCACCTACACCGGTGACCAGGACCTGTCGGATACTACGCTGGGATCTGCCGGCTCTCCGGTTGTTCTGCGCGTCACCGAGGGCGACCTGACGCTGTCCGGCACGTTCACCGGATACGGCATTCTCTATCTCGACGGCACGCTCGTCATGGAAGACGACGCGCGATGGGAAGGACTGATCTTCATTGAAGAGGACGGCGGCGACCACATTCTGCGTGACGACGCCCGCGTGTATGGAGCGGTGGTTATCCGGTCCATTGCGCAGGACGGCTCCGGAGATGACGGCGGCCTGCCGGGCGGCCATTTCGATGTCGATGTGTTCGATGAGTTCGGAGTCGGTGACTACCGCTACCACGAGCACAAGTATGACGACGACTTTGACGTCACCGGAATCGATCTCCTGGACCCGACCGGGTGTGGCAGCGGCGGCCTTTGCTGGAGCTCCATTCTGGGCAGTGAGGATGCGGTCTACGTGTCCTTCAAGAACGAGACCTACGGGTACGGCACCTTCGACATCGAGGCCGGCGCAGGTTCCGTTACCAGCACCTGTGATGACGGTGGTGGTGGCGGCGGCGGGGGTGGTGGCGACTCCGACGACGACGATGATGATGGTGGCGACTCCGACGACGACGATGACGGCGGATGGGACTTCTCGGCCGGCGCCGACATGGCGCGAGCCTCTCAGCTGACCGGTCTCTTCAGTGGCCTGGGCAGCGGAAACGGCCTGGCCATGTGCCACGACGGGACCACGATCAACGTCTCCGGATTTGCCGTGCTCGCTCATCTCTGGCACGGCGACTCGATCGGAGCCTGCTCCGAGCCGGAGGATGAAGGTGATGGATGTGAACCGACCACAACAAACATCCCGGCAGTCGACCTTGCTGGCAATACGCACGAGGGGCTCTCGGCCACGCTGCTGGACTCACGGGAAGTCACCAGCTTCTCTGTCAACTTCGAGTATCTCTGCGCTCTGATGATCAGCTCGCCGAATGGCGTGATCTACGATCCGACGGATCGCAATGACGCGTTCACGATTCAGATTCACGATGCCTCGCACGACGGCTCCAGCTGGAACCAGGGCAGTCTGCTGTACGAGACGTCCGTCTACCACCATACCGGGTACGGCTGGTGGGATGATCCGGGTGGAGAAATCTGTGATCCGCTTCTGGGCGGAGGTGACATCGTGCAGGCCGGAGATCCGCTGGAGCTGGACGTCGAGGACGATGCTCTGATCCAGTACAGCTCGCTGGCGATGACCCGCATCAAGGACCTGCTTGCCGAGGTCGATCCCGGCTCTGGATCCATCACGCTCGGCGACGTCAGCGAAGCGGGAGTGCGTCCAAAGAAGCTGGCCAAGTGGCTTGGTCTGCAATAGCGATGGCCGATTCGGTCCGGTGATTGCTCCTGGTCCGGCGTCTGGGCAGCCAGCCTGAAACGCCGGATTCGTGATCGCTCTACAGGAAAAGAGTTCCAGTCTTCAGGCCCGCCTCCGCAAGGAGGTGGGCCGTTTTCGTGCGCGCTTGTCCCGACCCATGGATGCAGCGCCGTTGGTGTGGTTTCGATTTGTCTTCGGGGCCATCATGGTTTGGGAGGTATACCGGTACTGGTCCAAGGGGTGGATCGAGCGGTACTACATCCAGCCCTGGATGAACTTCAAGTTTCAGGGTTTTGGTTGGGTAGAAGTTCTCCCCGAGCCCTGGATCTGGATGTACTTCGCGGCGATGGCTGTACTGGCCGCCGCCGTCGCAGTCGGACTGGCGTATCGGATTGCGATGCCGCTGTTTGCGGCAGGGTTCTGCTACTGGTTCCTGCTGGAACAGGCCAACTACCTGAACCACTTCTACCTGATTTCGCTGGTCAGCCTGCTCTTGGTATTTGTGCCGGCCCACCGCTACGGCAGCGTTGATGCCCGAATAAGCCCGGAAATCCGGTCACGCTGGGTGCCGACGTGGAGTGTTTGGGCCATTAGGTTCCAGCTGGGAGTGGCCTATGCTTTTGGTGGCATTGCCAAACTGAATGGAGACTGGCTCACCGGCAGGCCGATGAACGACTGGTTGCAGGGCACGGGCGACACCTGGCTAATCGGCCCCTTCCTTGAGGCCCCGCTGGCACCACTGCTCATCTCCTGGGGAGGACTGTTGTTCGATGTGCTGATTGTGCCGGCCCTCCTGTGGAAGCGTACCCGAATTCCGGCGGTGCTTGCCGTGACGGCATTCCATCTGACGAACTCGGCCATCTTCTCCATCGGCATCTTTCCCTGGCTGATGTTGGCGGCAACGCCCGTCTTCTTCGATACGCCCTGGCGTCGTGTCAGGCCATCGGAGATCGTAAAGCCGGCGACTCTCAGGACCATGCCCGCGGCGGGCTTCGCGGCCGCCCTGGCGTTTGTCGCCTGGCAGCTGCTCATGCCCATGCGCCACCACCTGTATCCAGGAAACGTGAGCTGGACGGAAGAGGGCCACAATTTTTCGTGGCATATGAAGCTGCGGGACAAGAATGGCGAGATCGGTTTCACAGCGCGGGACCCGGAAACCGGTCAGTACTGGCGAATAGACCCGGAGCACTTCCTGAGTAGCCGACAGCTCCGCAAGATGACTACTCGGCCACACCTGATCATGCAGTTTGCACGCGCGATCGAACCGGAGTTGCTGCGGGAGCTCGAACTCGCGGACGTCGAGATCTACGGAGCCGCTTCTGTCTCTCTGAATGGTCGCCCCCGAACCGCGCTCATCGATCCCAACGCAGATCTTACCAGTGTTCGATGGGGCCTGAGAGCTTCCGAGTGGGTGTTGCCCCTGGAACAGCCTTCTGTCGCAGGCCGCTGATTGGTGGATTTAAGTCCGGGGCTTTGCTGCCGATACCTGAAGTGCGTGATACGCTCACGCGCTTTTCTGGCACGATACCCCTTGATTCCATGCACAACCGCATCCTCCGGGCAGGAATGCTCTTGTTGGCCTCCCTGATGCTGGCACCACCAGCCGGAGCCGAGATCGAAGTGCCCACGGGCATTCAGACGCTGAAAAGTGCAGTCGCCCCGGTGGGCCATTCGGGGCGTATTCCGGAGCGATATTGATCGTCGCGGGCAGGTCCCGGGTACGCGCAGAGCAATGATTCGAACTCGCCGCTACGCTTAAGGGCTCGCCGGACGGGACGATACCGGCTGTGTATTCCCCTCATTCGGGGGTGCACGAAGCCAGAACATCGCCCGTCTCATGTTCAGAGACCTACCTGAACCTCGATTCTCGGTGGCCGACTCGCCAGGAGGCCGCCCCCGTACCGCGCGCGAAGCCCGGGCCATGATGGCTCGGTTGCACGCGGAGCAGAACGGCGCGGCCGTGCCCGAACCGCCTGCGCCGGCCCCGCGCAAGAAGAACACGGCATCCCTGCGCGGACAGTTCGCGCATGAGGTCCCGATGGTGATTCGGGAGATCGCTGAGAAGATCCCCTATCAGTTTCTCGGGGAAGACCGGGTGCTCTACGTCGTGGAGCAGATCCAGCGCGTGTCAGCCGCCGAACGGCAGGCCATGCGGGAGTTTTTCTACCGGGTGATGCGGCACATGCTGACGCTGGGCGCCAGCGACATCGACCTGGGCGGCGCATCGTCACGCGGATCGATCTGGCTCCGCATCCACGGCGACAAGCGGCCGGTGCATCAGTTCGGCATGTTCAACCCCGATGAGTTCACCGTGCTCATCACGAACCTGCTGAATGACAAGAACCGCAGCGTGCTTCAGGAGCGCCGAGCGGCCGATTTCTCATTCTCCCTGCCCATCGAAGGGGATCGAAAGGTCCGGTTTCGTGCCACCGTGTATTACGAGATGGAGGACATCGCGCTGAACATGCGCGCCATCACCGACACGGTTCGGCCACTCAAGACGTTGGAGTTTCATCCCGTGATCGAGCGGAGCCTCATGTTCCGGCATGTGCGCGATGGACTGACCATCATCTCCGGCGTGACCGGCTCGGGCAAGAGTACGACGCTGGATGCCGTCGTCGACGCAAACAACAAGGACTTTCCCGGCCACATCGTCATTCTCGGTCAGCCGATCGAGTACATGCACATGTCGCAGAAGTGCATCGTACGCCACCGGGAAGTCGGACGGGATGTGAACTCGTTCAAGGAAGGCATCACCCAGTCCCTGCGTCAGGACCCGGACATTGTGGTGATCGGCGAGATGCGCGATCCGCAGACCATCTCCTCGACCCTGGAGATCACGGACTCCGGTCACAAGGTCTTTACCACGCTGCACACGTCGTCCGCCGTCGAGTCCATCGACCGAATCATTGCGGAATACCCGACCGATGAGCAGAATCGTGTTCGCAACCGCCTGGCGGACGTGCTCCGCTGCGTGATTGCACAAAAACTCGCGCCCCGTCACGGTGGCGGCCGCATCCTGGTCAAGGAAGTGCTGTGGCTGGACTCTTCGGCTCGAGCCGCCATCAAGGGCGACAACGTCGGCGAGATCTACCAGATGATGTGGGAGGGAGGCAATCAGGGCATGATCACCCTGGAGCAGGACCTCTACCGCCTGGTCAAGCAGGGTCAGATCACGGTCGAGACCGCAGTGAACTACGCCAACAACAAGAAGCGGCTGAATCAGCTGCTCCGACGGTAATCCCGGAGGCCGCCAATGAAACTGGGATCATCCAAAGACCTCGTACTGGGCATCGCGGTAACCTACCGCGCCGTGCACGGCGTACTGGTTCGCGACACTCCGAATGGGCCTGAGGTTGTTCGTCACTTCGATCGGCCACGCAGCGCGACCGATTCTTCGGCCATGGAGTCCGGGGGTTCTGCCCAGCAGGAGTTCCATTACGTAGAGGACAACGATCCGGACGTAGCGTTCGCTTCGGCGGCCGCCGACCATTCGAGCCTGTTTCTGAGCTCTGAATTCTCCGATACCGAGGTGATTAACGGTGAAGTGGCACCGTCCACCGTCGAAATCGAGCTGACCGACATTCTTGATGAATGCGCCGAGGCCGGCTACCCCGACCCCTACGTCGTGTTCTGCGTCGGCTCGACCGATCTGGACTACCACGAGGTCTTCGTACGGGGCAAGGCGAAACCCGGAGATCGGCCGGCCAAGAAAAAGAAAAGCAAGAAGCGGCACGAGAGCAGCAAGCTGCTGCAACATCTAGCCGCCACCACGGACGCCAAGTTCAATCCGGACCAGACGGTGTTCGTGCCCATGACGCCGTCCGAGGAGCGGGTGCCCCGCTACCTCGCGATCTGCGCCCGTGGCTCCGAGATCATTGTTCCGACCCTGAAGCGGCTGGCTGCGCGCAATCGACGCATCAACGTCGGCGTCATCGAGACCGAGGTGAGTCTGCTGCTCGGAACCGTGCGCCGTCTGGTCGCGGACAGCGACGACGGTCGCACGCCGCCCACTAGACTGCTGGTCCGCGTCGGTGCGGACGATACGGTCATCATGCTCATCGAGGGGGGCAACCTTTCCCACGTGGAGTCCCTCCGGTCCATCACCTCGTTTGATCCGGCCGATACGGTCTGCTCCCGCATCCTGCTGCTGCAGGACGAGCACGGCTTCGCCGATCCGGACGAAATCCTGGTGCTCGGAGAGGAGAACGAAGAGTCGCTGACGCGGCGGCTCACGGAGTTCTTCGAAGAGAGCAAGGTTCAGAGCATTCGTGAGGTGCTTCCGCGAAGCGCTGACGACCTGGACGAAGAGTACTCCCGCGAAGCGACCCTCGCCGCGGCAGCCGTAGTCCGCTACCTCTACGATCCCGCCGGCAAGACCCATTTCGAACCAATCAGCTTGCTGCCCCGCAAGCTGTTCCGTCGCGGCCCGAGACTGGACCAGTTCAAGTGGCAGACTGTGCCCCTTATGGTCCTGCTCTTTGCGACCTCCCTCTTCTTTGTGCACCGGTACATCCGTCAGTCGCAGGAGACCCAGGCGTTGAACGACAAGCTTGCCGAGTACCCTGCAGAGCTGATCGAAAGCAACAAGGGCGACCTGCAGGCCCGCATCGACTCGATACAGGCCGTTTCCGCGGGCTATATCCAGGCGCTGGCCGTGCTGGACAGCATCCTGGTGGGAAGCGACAAGTGGTCGCGCGCCATGGAACGCGCATCCGCTGAGGCCGCAGCCGTCCCCGGCATCTGGATTGAAACCTGGGAGCAGGAGGGCGAGAGCCTGGAACTCATCGGCACGGCGACCAACCGGGATCACCTGGTGCGGTACGCAACGCGCATGGACGGCATCATCAAGAGCATGTCCTTTGGCGAAATCCGAGAGCAGCCGGTGTTCAAGTTCACCATGGACGTGCCGCTTCCGCACGAGCTGCCTGCCGCAGCGCAGTTCCTGAGGGACCAGGCCGAACAATCAGGAGAGTAGCGACATGGGTCCCTTGCAAAACATGATGGCCATTCTCGCACTCTGGCTGATGTCGGTCGGAGTCGGAACGTGGCTCACCTTCTTCAAGCAGCCGGGCGAGATCGAGGATCTCCGCCTGACCGAACAGAACGCCCGCATCAAGCAGAGCGAAGTGGCCGCGCTGCTTTCCGAGGAATCGATGATGCAGGGCAAAGCCGCAGCCATTCAGGCCCAGTGGGATTCACGCTACAAGACGATCCCCAAGCAGCTCGCCACGCACGAAGTAGTCGCCTATCTCAACAGTCTCACCCAGTCAGGCTTCCAGAGCTTCGATCTGCGCTACGACCAGATGGAAGGCGGTCGCGATTTCAATACGCACAAGTTCAAGATCTCCGGCAAGGCCTCGTACCGGGCGCTGTATGACTTTGTCTGGGCCATCGAGAACTACCGCAGCTTCTACAAGCTGATGGATTTCGATCTGACGCACATCGACCTCGTCACCACCGACAAGACGACCGGCAACGACCGAATGGACGTGTACGTGCAATTCGAGTTCGACCTGCACGCGTACTTCGGTGGCAAGGCCGGCCTCTCCGCCGACGACCAGCTACCCGGCGCAGTAACCGGCGTGACACCGCAGACCGAACTCCCGCCCGTGCCGGCATCGATCCTGCCCTCGCGAAAGCCGGCCAAGGATCCCTTCTATCCGCTCATCATGTCGCAGATTCCGCCGAATACCTATGGGTTGCTGAACCTCGACGTGGCGGTGCTTGAATCGATTGTTGACGGCAAGGCCGTATTCAGGACGTCCGTCAAGCAGCCCGACGGGACCAGTAGCACTGAACTGGTCGACGTGGGGGTCGGCGACGACGTGTATCTCGGCCGAATCATCATGGTCGATCCCATCCAGAACACTGTAGTGGCCCGTCTCAACATGGGCGGCATCATGGACGAGCGAGTGTTCACTCTGGATGTCGACGCCAACTTCCGCCAGGCATTGGGTCCCGCCCAGCTGGCACCCTCCAACTGAGGTATGCTGCAATGAACCGTACCCGCATTCTTACGCTCTTTCTGGTCGCCCTCGTGGGCGCTGGCTCGGTGCAGGCCCAGCGTGTGCCGCAGCGCGCCCTGAGGACCTACATCCCGCCGGATCAGCTGGTGAGCTTTCTGCCCTCCACGCCGATGAACACGTTTCTCGAGCTGGTCAATCCCATCTTCACCCGGATTACCGGCAAGGAGGTAATCGACCCGGATGGACTGAGCGACGCCATCGGTATCTCGATCTCGAGCATGCATTTCCTGGACGCGACGGAAATGGTTCTGGCGTACAACGGGTTCTACCTGCGCGAAACCGAGCAGTACTTCATGGTGGAGCCAGATCCGTCCACACTGCCTGATCCTGCGGCGGACCTCGCCGCGCAGCTCAATCTGGACCCGACGACCGGGCTACCTGCTGCAGCCGGCCCGGCCAGCCTGGCCACCAAGCAGGTGCGCATCAGCGCGGTGCTCTTCGAACTCAACCACACGAAGGCCAGAGACTCCGGCATCAACTGGAGCGTGATCTTCGGTGAGGCCAGCGCAGCAGCCGCCGCGGGTGGTGGTGGAGGCAGCCAGGGTGGCGGTGGCGCCAGCCAGGGCCTTTCGTTCCAGTTGAAAACGGACGAGCTCTTCGAGCCCCTGAAGAACGTGCTCGTCGCGCCGACATCCGTGGATGTCAAGGACCTTAAGAGACTCATTCAGCTGGCCGAGGCCTCCGGCGTCGGCGAGACCGTCGCCAGTCCCGAGGTGACCGTGCAGTCCGGTCAGAAGGGCAACATCCAGATCGGCCAGGACGTGCCGATTCAGAAGCTCGACTTCTCGGGCAACACCGTGATCGAGCTTCTCCAGACCGGTATCATTATCGACGTGACACCGACGATCATCACCGAAATGACGCCGGATTCCGTGGCCGTGGACATCGTACACATGGATGTCAGCGTGGAGAAGTCGTCCAGCCGACCCTCTGCTGCCGGGCCCATCATCGACCGCAGCCAGGCCGGCACTCAGATCGTGTCGCTGGACGGCGAGCAGGTGCTGATTGGTGGCCTCTACAGCACCGATGAGACCATATCGCGCCGGGGCGTGCCGGTCCTCAAGGACCTGCCCGGCTGGTTCCTGGGTCTCAAATACCTCTTTTCCCGCTCGCAGACCACCGTCACGCAGAAGGAACTGTTGATGGTGCTGCAGGCAGACATTGTTCAGCCGCTGCTCAGCCGCGTCGGCCAGCCCTATCAGGACAATCTGCTGGAACGGCGGCGCCAGGACGTGCAGGATGCCCTGCGACGGTTCAACGAACAGATTCAGGAGCAGGCAGCCAAGCCCGAGAAGTACAAGCGGAGCGGCGCCACACAACAAAACTGACTATCGGGGTCCCCAGGGGCCGCGGTGTTCCGGCGGGCGGCGTTCACCTCTGGGTGGACGCCGCCCATTTTATTGTCGATGGGCTCCAAGGGCCCGCGACAGAGTCACACGACCCGCCAGTCCCGGTAGAGCATGCGGTGGCGGAAGGGATGCACGGACTGGCGCTCCCGATAGTTGACCCATTCGCTGGTGGCCCAGCCTGCCGTCGCTTCAAACAGCATCTGTCGCATGGCCTCCAGCACCGCGCGCCGCTGCCCGATTCGGACCTCTGCCCAGCCAATCGTAACCAGGGCGGGCAGGACCGCCAGATACAGGTACAGCCCACGCACGGAGGCCGTACTAAGCGCAATGCCTATCCAGGTAACCGTAATGGCGATCGCGGCGGGAAGTGCGAACCGGCTTCGGGGCGGCAGCAGATGACCGCCCGTCGCCCGAAGCGAGCGCATCAGATAGGCCTGCCGTTTGTCGTCGGGCACCGCGGCCGCCTCGGAGCGTGTCAGTCCCTGGACGAGGCAACTCAGCTTCCATAGTTTGCTTCCCGCCTGTGCAGACGCCATGAGGGCGTTCCTGTTGGCGGCGAAGCGCACAAAGCGCTCTTCAAACTCCAGTTGACGATCGGTCTGGAATCCAGCCAGAAGTCGCCAGGCCGCCAGGGCCAGGTACGCCACCGTCGGCACCATGACGATCAGACGATGCGGCATCCCGTTCCGGTAGGCCAGCGGCACCATCAACACACCGGCGCACAGCGCGACGGCGTACAGGATGGTCGCATTGCGCGTGGCGGAGCGCAGTCGCTGGAGTTGGATAATGATGCGCGCGGACACAGGGCTGCACGTCGGTTGCTTATGGTCGCCAGCTGCCTTTTGCTGGGCTGTTCTTCTGCGACCACCGTGCAGGACGCGGGAGAACCGACGGGTCTCTCCGCCAGTCTGATCCGCGCCCACGTCAGTCGACTGAACGCGGAAGATATGGCCGGGAGGCGCACCGCGACGCTGGGTTATGCTGCGGCCGCGGACTATGTGGCCGGTCGGTTGCGTGCGTCCGGTGTGCAGCCCGTTCATCCCGGCGAATACCGCCATCTGACCTACGACGCCGTGAATCACGCTTCCGGCGTTCTGCTACGTTCCCTGGGGCCGGACTCGACCGTATGGGATACGGACCGCGACCTCCTGCCGGATCCCCGCACGGCATCGGTATCGATGCGCGCCGCCTCCGTGCGGAGGATTCCGGGATCGGGCCGCATATCGGCAGCGCTGCCGTCCCAGATTGCCATTGTGGACTCCGTGCTCAGTACCGGCCGCGCCATCGATCTCGCTGCCGCCGGTTTTGAGGCGGTACTGATTCAGCGGCATCCGACCAGCGGCCGCGCATCCATGCAGTTGCCCCTCGCGGCGATCCAGGTAGCTCCGGACAGGTTATCCCGCATTCTGGATCGCATCGGTCGCGTCCCGGAGGGCCTTGAGCGCCTGGAGATTCGTGTGGAAGCCGATCACGATTCCGGCGCAGGCTTCATCCACGTGGTCGGCATGCTGGCCGGGTGGCACCCCGCCTCGCGCGACCGCGCGGTGCTCGTGGCGGCGCAGCTGGATTCGGGTGGATTCCTGGCCGGTGTGGCCATGCCGGATCCCGGTCGTTCCGGGCTGGAGGCCGCCGCGTTGCTGGAGGTCGCTCGGGTCATGGCAGCCGAGAGGCAGCGCGGTGCGGGCAATGCACGCACGGTGGTCTTCGCCTGGTTTGCAGGAGGGGCGCAGGGCGATGCGGGGCTGCGCTCATTCCTTCGCCATCCGCCCTGGCCGCTGGATGCGGTTGACGCGGTCATCCTGGCAGGGGCCTTTGACGAGGTGGCGGGCCTTGAGGGCGTGCGTCGTCTGGTCGCCCCTGATATTGCGATGCGGCCTACTCCGGACGCCTGGGGGCGGGCAGGACTTGAACTGGCCGACAGGATTCAGAGGGAGGTCGAGGTGGCCGCACGGTCCAGTGAGGAAAAAACGCTGATCGCCCCCCGATAACGTAGCGGCACCTGGTCCCGAGACGCCTGCACTGAGCTCAGAAGGAAACCCCCGATACCAGCGTCACGCCCGCGGTGCGCAGATCCTCGGATCCGGGCACGGTTTCTTCTAGCCCGGCAGACGATGTGGCCCGCCAGAGTCGCAAGCCCAGCAGAACCCGCTCGCCACGGACCGGAAACATCACGTCGAACATGGCGGTCCAGCCCTTGTAATTCGGTGGCGCATCGACGCCCTGGCCAATCTCCGGCCCGGTCTCGGCTGAGAAGGTGTTCCGTGTGTCCACCTTGATTGCAATGGCCGGACCGGCGCCAACCTCAATCCGGGTCGCACGCAGGATATCCAGGCCGCCGACCACCATGAAGGGGACCTCGAGGTAGGTCAGATCGAAGGTCGCATCGACCGGAATGGGCTGCCTGTCGTTTCCCGGGATCGTGCCGCTGAATCGTCCGCCCTGGATCGTGTAGCGCAATTCTCCGCGCAGGCCGAGGTTGGGAGTCAGCTCATACTGGATGCCGCCGCCACCCGCAAGTCTGAACACCGGCTCGACATCGAGTTCGGGCTCACCCACCATCGTATATCCAGACATGCCGATGAGCATGCGGGCGGTCGTCTGCGCATGGGCTATGGCCAGGGGCAGACAGAACAGGGCCATCACGAGGAATCGTTTCATGCCTCAGAATAGGCAGCGCTTCAATTCCTGGAGAACACCACCTGCCGAGCCGGTGCATGCGGTCCGCGAACATGTGCATTTTGCCCCTGCGCCGTAGAATCGCATCTGTGCAAACCGTCGAACCCAAAGCGAGGCCGCTGAAGGCCAGTATCTGGACGAGGCTCCACTACCTGTGGTCTTCGTTCTGGGCCGTCCTGGCGACCGTTCTGTGCGCCACCGGCTACCTGATCAGCCAACTCCTGCGACCGACCACCAACGTCTTCAGCTGGTGGGCAAGCACCTGGGGCCGACTGATGTTCTTCTTCTCGGGCGTGCGCCTGGTGCTGGAGGACCGCAACGGATCCCTGGGACAGGGTCCCTGCGTGATTATGGCCAATCACCAGAACGGCCTGGACATTCCGGCTGTGGCGGCGGCGCTTCCGGTTGCCTTCGGCTTCGTGGCCAAGGCAGAGCTTGAGAGAATGCCATTTCTGGGACATGCGCTGAAGCATTCTCCAAGCGTCTTTGTGGACCAGTCGGACCCGAGACGCAGCCTCGCCTCCATCAAGACCGCCGGCGAACACATCCGGGGAGGCAGCAGCGTGCTCATCTTTCCGGAGGGACAGCGCTCGTACACCGGCCACCTGCATGCTTTCCGCAAGGGCGGATTTGTCCTGGCGGTCGAGGCCGGGGTGCCGATCGTTCCCGTTACGATTGTCGATGCGGCCTCCGTGTTCGACGAAAGCCGCTGGCTGAGCAGGCCCGGCACGGTTCGAATAGTGGCCCATCCCGCGATGTCTCTGGCAGATCGCACCCGTCGCGACATTCCGGAGCTCATGAGGCTCGCCAGAGAGTCCATCGCCCGTGATCTACCTCCGGAATGGAGGAACCCGCCCGAAGACAGCCCGGTACTCGGCGCCTGAACCTCTTGAGCATGTCAGTCAGCATCGAAGACGTACGGTATGTGGCCCGCCTGGCGAGGCTTTCGTTCTCCCCGGAGGAGGAGGAGGCCATGGCCCGGGACCTGTCGCGCGTGCTGGACTACATGCAGAAGCTCAATGAGCTCGACACGACGGACGTACCACCCATGGCCCACGTGCTGGATCGTGTGGATGTATTTCGTGCAGACAGGCAGGAAAGCCGGATTTCGCATCAGGACGCGCTCAAGAATGCGCCTGACCACGACGGCTCGCATTTCCGGGTGCCAAAGGTCATTTGAGCTCCAGAGAGGCGGCTCTGGTTGATTGACAACGCCGGAAAGGGGCGGCTATATTCGTCCTCTGTAGCGGCGCTTTCCGCGACCTCCAACAAGCCTATCTACCATGTCAGACGATTACGGTATTGCCCTCGGAATGATTGAGACCCGCGGACTCGTGGGTGCGGTCGAGGCCGCCGACGCCATGGTGAAAGCCGCCCGGGTGCAGCTGATCGGGAAGGAGACCATCGGCGGTGGTTATGTCACCGTGATGGTGCGGGGAGACGTGGGCGCAGTCAAGGCGGCGACCGATGCCGGAGCCGCAGCGGCCGAACGTGTGGGCGAACTGGTCTCCGTGCATGTGATTCCGCGTCCGCACAGCGACGTGGAGCAGATTCTCCCGTCGGGCTCCTGATCCCGTGGCAGGGCAGGAGGCCCTGGGTCTGGTAGAGACCCGAGGATTGGTTGCCGCGCTGGAGGCGGCCGATGCCGCTGCGAAGGCAGCCCGCGTCAAACTTATCGGCGTTCGAAAGACGAATCCGGCCCTGATGACTGTGCAGGTCGTAGGCGAAACCGCTGCCGTGCGCTCCGCCGTCGATGCGGCTCGCGCCGCTGCCGAGCGGGTAGGCACCGTGGTCTCCGTGCACGTGATCCCTCGACCCTCCGCCGACGTGGCGCGCATGCAGGGCATGGATGTGACCGAGCAGGCCGCTCCGAAGGCGCCGAGGCGCCCATCGCCCCGCAGAACGCAGCCTGCCACGCTGGCGGCCCCGCCTCAGTCCACGTCTCCGGCCACACTTGAATCGATGACGGTGCGCGAGTTGCGGGCGCTGGCCAGAAGCACCGAAGGACTGCCGATCAAGGGTCGGGAGATTGCTCGTGCCAGTAAAGCCGAACTGTTGAAGGCGTTCGGTCGTTAGGCCGGGGATGACAGCACAGGAGTCGGGCAACAAACTGGTGGCGCGTCTGAGGCGCTACCTGATGACCGCGCCAGCGGAGCGTGCAGACGAAGAAGGGCCCCAGGGATGGGTCGTCACTTTCTGCATCCTTGCCAGTCTGCTGCTGTGGTTCACGTTTTCGATGAGGGAGACGTATACCCGCACGCTGGAGGTCCCACTTCGCGTAGTGAATCTGGAAGAGGGGGCGGCCTTGGTGACCCGCCCTCCTGCGACTGCGCGGGTGCAGGTGGTGGGGGAAGGCATTCAGCTGCTGCGTCTGTACTACAACCCGACGGCGATTCCCGTCGACGCCTCGCAGGAGACGCTGGACATGGAAGTCGCTGCAGCCGAAGCCATTACCGGGGTGCGCGTCGAGACGATCATCCCGCGCGTAGTGAGCCTGCAACAGGACCGGCGCATCACCAAGCGGGTGCCGCTGCAGTCCCGCGTGTCCGTTGTGCCCCCGCCCGGGCACCATGTCATCGGCACGCCCGAGATCCGGCCCGACTCAGTAACGATCGAAGGGGCTGAGTCCGTGATCGCCAATGTCACCAGCTGGCCCACCCGCCGACTGCAGGTACAGCCCGAGGCAGACACCGTGGCCGTGCAGGTTTCGTTGGCGGATACGCTGTCTCAGTTGGTCTCGGTCGATGTGCCCTCTACCCTGTTCACGGCGTCCGTGCGGGAGTTCACCGAAGGCGAGCGTGACGTGCGCATCGTGGTTATCGGCGCGCCTCCCGGTGAGGTGCAGTTTGATCCTCCGACCGTCAGGGTGATCTATCAGGTGGCGCTGGATCAGTATGATGCCGCACTGGAGGCGGAAGACTTCTATGCGGAGGTCAGTTACGCTGCGATGCGCGCCGACACCACCGGGAGCATTGTGCCGGGAATTCACCTGCCCGGGGGTATCGAGTTCAGGGAGTACCGGTTGGAGCCGCCCACACTCGGATACTTCCTTGAGGTGCTGTTCGACTGACCGGCACCGCAGGCTTCAACCATGCTGTTTCTCGCGCTGGCAATCGCCAGCAGCCTGGCCATCGGCGCCATGTTCAAGTTTGCCGGCCAGGCCGGACTGGACACGCTCACCCTGCTGGTGGTGAACTATGCGGTCGCGGCCGGAATGGGGCTGCTGCTCCTTGTCGCCGATGATGCGGCGTCCAGTGCAGACTATTTCCAGCCCGGGTTTCTGGGCCTGGTTGCAGTTACCGGCCTGGTACTGATCGGGTCGTTTTTCCTGTTTGCCGAAGCCACGCGGCGAGCAGGTATGTCGGTCAGCATGGCCGTGATGCGAGTGGGAGTCAGTATTCCGTTCCTCGTTTCATGGCTGGCCTGGCGCGAGGAGCCGTCTTCGGCGCAGTGGATCGGTTTCATGCTGGTCCTTTTCGCGCTGATCTTCATCACGCGCAAGCCCTCTGAGGAGGGAGGTACCGTGGAGGTAGCCTCTGCTGCGGGTCTACTGGTACTGCTATTTGTGGGGGGCGGCGCGGGAGACACGCTGGTCAAGGCGTTCGATGTCTGGTTTGCCGGCGAGCTGCCCGGTCACGCCTTCATGGGCGGTGCGTTTCTGGTTTCGTTCCTGGCTGGCGCGTCGCTAATGCTGGCCCGAAGGGACTGCGTGAAGGACTCGCGAGCCGCCAGGTGGGGGCTGGTGCTCGGGGTGGTCAACTATGCGTCCATTCTCTTCGTGCTGGAGGCAGTTGCCCGCATCCCGGCTACGGTGGTATTTCCCACCGTGTCGGTGTCGGTGGTGGTTGGCGGAGCCTTGATTGGGCTGTTGGTCTGGAAGGAACGGCTGAGTCCCGTCAACATGGCCGGAATAGCGTTGGCGGCCGCGGCCGTGGTGTTGCTTAATGGTTGATGGGTGGGGTGCGTGGGCGCTGTGGCGAATGGTGGCGCCGGCCGGGGGGGCTGGGCCGGGGCTGGGGTCTGGGCCGACCGGCGCGGGCTGGGCGCTGGGCCGACGGGCGTGGGCTGGGCGTGGGCCGAGGCTGGGGTCTGGGCCGACCGGCGCGGGCTGGGCGCTGGGCCGACCGACGCACCCTTGCGCCGCCCGCCGCAGGGGCATACAATACTTTCAGAATTTTTTGAAACCAGCCTACAAGGCGACCGTTGACCGATTCGAAGGCAAACAAGCGCTCTTCCCGACGAGCCGAAGTGCCTGCGTTCGTTGAATTGCCCACCGGGATCTTTACCTCGGATGGAGTCTGGTTTCACACCTCACGCGCCGATCTGGAGGAGTTCGCGGCTCCGGTGCTTGAGCGGGTTCCTCTTGAGAAACTTCTGAAGGATTCGGCGGCGTGGCTGCGATCACCTGGCACGCTGGCGCTTTGGGTCCTGCTGATCGGCCTGCTGACACGTTCCTGGCAGGTGGCCGTGCTGGCAGCGTTCACCGCGTATGCAGGATGGTCGCTGCTTGCTCCGGGTCTGGTGCTGAGACCGCTCGTGCGACTCGCCTCAGTTCTCGGCTTTCCGCTGGTTGTCGGCGGTGCGTTTGTGGCGTGCCTCAGCTGGCTGGCCGCGGACGACGCCCTTGTAAAGGTGGCCGTCGGCCTGCTGGGATTCGTCTTCGTGCGATGGGGGCTGCTGACTCGCGCGCTGCAGCCTGTCCTGGACCGGGTTGTCCGGCGCATGTATGCCCTGCCAGAGTCCGACCAGATTCTCCGGGCACTCATAGTCCGCCATGCGCTGGCGCTTGGCGTGTCGGTCGGTGATCTCGATGCGATGGAGAAGCGCATGATGGACATCGGCACCAGACACAAACGAAATAAACCATGACCTCTTCTTTCACCGTTTACCTGGCTCGCCATGGCGAGACCGAGTACAACAGGAAGAGGCTTATGCAAGGCCGTTCCATAGACGCTCCATTGAATGAGCGCGGGATTCGCCAGGCCGAAGCACTTGCAAAGCGGATGGTGCCGGTGCAGCTGGATACCGTGTATGCAAGCGCACTGCTTCGGGCCCGCCAAACTGCGGAGCGCGTCGTCGGTGGACGTGGCTTGAATGTCACCACACTACCCGATCTGGCTGAAATGAGCTGGGGGTCCCTCGAGGGAAGACCCATTTCGGAACTGCGCGCTCATCTTCGTGAGGTCGGAGCCGATTGGCGTGCCGGACACTTTGACTTTGCCGTCGGTGGAGGAGAAAGCATCCTCGACGTGCAGAATCGCGCGCAGTCGGTGCTGGACCACCTCATGAACACACATTCCGCCGGCCAGAATATCATGGTCGTCACACATGGTCGTTTCCTACGCGTGCTGTTGGCCACGGCACTGCCGGAGACCGGCCTGACACGTATGGATGATTTCCCTCATGCGAACTGTGGACTTTACCGGATGGAGGGTCTTCGCGACGGGACCTTCACGCTGACGCTGCGCAACGAAACCGGACATCTGGAACACCTGTCAGACGCCGCATGAGCGGGGCGCGCACCCATACCGATTCGAGTGAAATCCGGCAGGCTCTGGCCGATGCGGTCGAGCGCGCCGCCGCCCGCCCGGATGGGCCGGGGCTGATGCGCATCGGAGTGCCGGTGCCGCACGTTGATGCCTTTCGCTGGCTGGCGGCGCAGCACCCGGGCTCAAGGGCCGTCTGGTCACCGCGCGACACCCATCGAGTAGTCGCCATGTGCGGCATAGCCGACGTCTATGAGAGCGTCGGCAAGACGGATGTGGATCGCCTGAGCCGTTACATCTCCCACCAGCTGGAGGGGGCCGATCCCGGCACGCGGTACTACGGAGGCATCCGGTTCGACAGCGGACGGACCACATCGCCCGAATGGAATTCGTTCGGGTCTGTGCGCTTTGTGCTCCCCCGATTCGAACTCGTTGTGGACGACACGGGGGCGGAACTGGTCTGCAACCTGGTCCGGCATCGGGATCGGGCATCCATGTCGACGATCCTGCGGGAGATCAGGGAGCTTGTGTGGCCGGGCGCGGCGCAGTCCTCGATGCTTCCGCATGCGGTGGCACGCCACGACGAACCGGACCGCCCCCAGTGGCTGCAGCGGGTGGCCGAGTCGCTGGAGGCCATCGAAGCGCTGGAAATCCAGAAAGTCGTGCTCGCCCGGCGCAGCTCGTTCGAATTTGATGGTCCTGTGCGGCCTTTTGAATTGGTTGCCAGGCTCTATCACGAGGCCCCGAATCGCTTCCACTATCTGGTGGAGACAGAGGACGGCAGCGTATTCCTTGGAGCCACGCCGGAGCGGCTTGTGAAGCGCGAGCAGTCCTTCGTGTTTACCGAGGCCGTGGCCGGTACACGACCTGCCGTGGAAGATGAGGCAGACGATGCCGCCCTGCTGGCCGCGCTGATGGCCAGCGACAAGGAGCAGCGCGAGCATCTGTGTGTGCGATGGGCTATCGAGGAAATTCTCCGGCCACTGTGCGAGGATCTGGCGGTCGATGCGCATGCCAGCGAGATGCGTCTCTCGCAGGGACGCCATCTGGTATCCCGGTTTAACGGTGTGCTGAATGACGGCGTGGAAACCTGGCAGTTGCTTCGCCACCTTCACCCCACCCCGGCGGTCGGGGGGTATCCCGCGCCTGCGGCCATTCGTGTGATCCGCCGCATGGAGGCGTTCGACCGGGGCTGGTATGCAGGGCCGATCGGTTGGGTCGGACGCGACGAGGCCGAATTCGCTGTGGCGCTTCGGTGCGCTCTGGTGCAGGGCTCCAGCATGCACATCTACTCGGGCGCCGGCATTGTCGCCGGCAGTGAGCCCCAGGCTGAGTGGGACGAGATCGAACACAAGATTGTGGACTTTGCCCGGGTGCTGGGCCTTGCGGGAGTCGAAGCCGAATAGGGCCCAGCGATGGGCGAGGGCGCTTTTTGATGAACTGGCGCGGGCAGGCGTCAGCGAAGTCTGCATGGCGCCTGGATCCCGGTCCACGCCGCTGGTTGCGGCGGCAGTCGCGGACGGCAGGTTTCGCATTCAGACGCACGTGGACGAGCGTGGTGCTGCGTTCTACTGCCTGGGATTTGGTCGCGCTACCGGTATTCCCGCCGTATGGCTGACGACTTCCGGGACGGCGGTGGCGAACGGTTTGCCGGCGGCCGTGGAGGCCTCTCAGGACGGCGTGCCCCTGGTGCTTTTGACCGCAGATCGTCCTCCCGAACTTATCGGCACAGGTGCCAACCAGACCATCCGGCAGGAGGGGATCTTCGGTAGCTATCCAAGGCATACGGAGTTCTTGCCCGCGCCGGAGGATGCCGATTCAATCGATGTTGTCAGGCGGGCCGTCGATCGAGCGGTACAAGCGGCGACCGGGGAGTGGCCGGGGCCGGTGCACATCAACGCGCCGTTTCGTAAGCCGCTGGAGCCTACGGAGGTGCTTCCTGGGGATCGGGAGGGGAATGTCGGCGGACCCGGGGAGACGGCCCATGCATCTGGCGAGCACGCCGGGGGGGCAGAGGCGGTCGGCTCTGAGGTCAGTGCGTTTTTGCGGACGATGGGCTCACCGGCCAGGGGGCTGTTGCTTGCTGGTCGTCTGCGGCCTGCTGAGGCAGCCGCCGTTCAGGCCCTTGCCGACTCGTCTGGCTGGCCACTCGTAGCAGACATCTGCTCACAACTGCGCATGGGTCCCGTTCGCCCCGGCGTTATCACGCTGGGAGATTTGCTCGCAGGTCACGCTCCCGCCCCCGACGTGATCATTCAGGTGGGTCGCATGCCCGTTTCGCAGCGACTGACTCGTTGGCTGGCCTCGGCCGAGCCGTCCGTTTGGGCGGTGTTGGCGGACGGCACCGAGCGCATCGATCCGCATGGCGCGGCAACCCATCGACTCTCTGTGTCGGCCGCCGCTTTGCAGGGAAAGTTGCCGGCCTGTGATGAGGCGTTTGCAGCGAAGTGGGGCTCGGCGGAAAGGACCGTGCGCCAGGCATTGCCGGATCTGCTGGGGAGGCGTCTGACCGAGCCGGCCGTCGCGAACCACCTCTCGCGCACGCTTCCGCAGGATCACGGCCTTGTGCTTGCGGCCAGCATGCCCGTGCGCGACATGAACACGTTTGCGGGCCCCGGACCGAAGCCGCGACTGGTCGTGTCGAATCGCGGTGCGAGTGGGATCGACGGAACACTCGCCACGGCGGCCGGCGTGAGCCGCGGCCTGGATGCTCCTGTGACCGTGGTTTGCGGGGATCTTGCCTTCCTGCACGACCTGAACAGTTTGGCCTTGATTGCCCGGCACCCTGTCCGGGTCGTGGCGATCAACAACGACGGTGGGGCCATCTTTTCCTTCCTGCCGATCTCTGCCCACAAGGAATTGTTCGAACCCTACTTCGCCACGCCACACGGATTGTCATTCGAGCACGCCGCGGCGATGTTCGGCATTCCCTACGTGCGTGCCCGCCGACTCGAAGATCTCGAGGTGCAGGGTCCGGCAATCGTCGAGGTGAACACCAAGCGCGCGGAAAACACGATCGAGCATCAGCGCTTGCGACAGGCCGCGGCCGACCTCCTGGCATGAGCGAGTTTCGCGTGCTGGCGTTGCACGGCTTCATGGGAACCGGCGCAGATTGGAACCCGGTCCGGGAGGCGCTCGGCGTCGATGTGGCGTTTTTTGGTCCGGATCTGCCAGGACACGGTTCGAGCACAGGACTGCCCGATGCCTGCTACACGCTGGAGGGAGTAGTCGATTGGCTGGCGCCGGACTCGCACACCCTGGTGGTTGGCTACTCCATGGGCGGGCGCATCGCGCTACACGCACAAGCCGCGGCCGGCGTGGTGGCGATCTCGGCGCATCCCGGACTGCCGGAGGGCGAGCGAGGGGCCCGGTTGGCGCTGGATGTGGAGCGGGCGACCGCCATGCGCGCTGATTTTCCTGCGTTTCTGAGCTCGTGGCTGGAGCAGCCGTTGTTCGCGAGCCTGTCGCCCGGACAGCGGGAAGACCTCATCGCCCAGCGACGCCGGCAGGATCCTGCTGAGTTGGCCAAGGCGCTGGTGGGCTTTTCAACCGGGCGGCAACGGGACCTGCGGCAGTCCAGGTCTCAGACCGCGCCTTCGGGAGGCAACCTGAGTGCGGACCAAGGGACCGGGTCCGGGCGGCCGGTCCTGGCGGTGGCCGGCGAGCGGGACAAGCGCTATGTGCGGCTGGCCCAGGAAACCGCCCCCAGCATCATCATCCCTGATGCCGGACACAACCTGCTGGTAGAAGCTCCCCAGCTCGTGGCGGAGGCCATCCGGTCGATGCTCGAGAGCCTGTCCGCCTGAACGCTTCGTGGATTTTCGGGGGTCAATTCCACGTAGCAGCCGCCGGCGCGGGCTCGGAAGTCGAAAACGGGGCCCTATTCCACCCGCACGGGGCCAGGCAGCGCCCTTGGGTGAAATCCGGGGGGTGTTTTCCATGTCGCGGGACTGAAGTGTCTCCCGGCGCCGAGGAGGCCGGGCCGCCGAGGCCGCCGCCGGGCCGCCGAAGCCGCCCGGGCCGCCGAGACCGCCGGCGCAGCCGAAGCCGCCGGGCCGCCGCCGAGGCCGCCCGCCGGGGCCGCCCGCGCCGCCCCGCGGGGCCAGCGTCCCGCCCGAGCGCCCCCCCCGCCGCCGGGCCACCCGCCCGCCCGCGCCGCCGCGCCCCGCCCCGCCCCCGCCACCCCGAAAACGGCCGGAACGCGAGTCCGCACGCGCCGTAGGCGGGCGCACCCCTCAAGCACCCATTTCATGACCGCACGATCGCGCCGCCAGGCAGCCGCCCAACCCGCCTGGTTCAACATGTGGAACGACCTCTCGGCGACCGCGCGCCACGGCATCTGCCTGGCCATTCTGGCGATCATCGCTGTCGGTTTCATGGCACCGGATCTGTTCTCAAGCCGGGTGCTGGTTGGCGGGGACATCGTGCAGTGGAAGGCGATGGCGCAGTCGCTGTTTGACTGGGAGGCAACCACGGGTGAGCGTCCCCTCTGGGCGACGGGACCGTTCATGGGCATGCCAGCCATAGAGATTTCGTATCCGCACGCGGTCCCGCAGGTGGATGATCTGGCGCGACTCCTGCGCAGCCTGATGTGGCCGTTGTCGCATCTCTTGATCCTATTCGCCGGCACGTACGGTCTCGTCTTTCACCTCACCCGTGACCACTGGGGCGGCGTCCTGGCTGCCGTCGCGTTCGGGTTGACGACCTACCTGCCCATCCTGCTCATCGCCGGGCACCACTCCAAATATGTGGCGCTGGCGCTGGTGCCCTGGCTGCTCTGGGCGTTTGCGTACGTGCGCCGAAGCCCCGGACTGATGTCAGCCTTGCTGTTCGCCGTCGCTACGGCGGCAAGCCTGCGAGCGGGACACGTGCAAATCACCTACTACGCGGCGTTCACCCTGGGCATCTGGTGGCTGGTGGATCTCGTTCGCGCATTCCGGAACGGCACCACATCGACCGTGCTGAAGGCCACAGTCTGGATGGCCGTGGGTGGGGTGCTGGGCATTCTGATGGTTGCGGATCCCTACCTGGCCAAGGCGCAATACAAGGCCTACACCATTCGAGGTGCGGCAGCGGGCGCAACCGAGGGCGGGATGGGCTGGGATTATGCCATGGGCTGGTCCCAGGCGTGGGGCGAGTTGTGGACGCTGTTCATTGCCAACGCGTATGGCAACACGGGAGCGACGTACTGGGGCCCGAAGATTTTCACGGCCGGGCCTCACTACGTAGGTGGAGTAGTTCTCCTGCTGGCAAGCTATGCGGTCGTGTTCGCCCGTCGTCCCGCCGTCTGGGGGCTGGCGATAGCCGGTCTGCTGATGACGGCGTTCTCGCTCGGCGAAAACCTGGAGATGTTGAACCGACTGATGTTCGACTACTTCCCGTTGTTCGATGCTTTCAGGGTGCCGGAGACCTGGCTCTCCATGGTGGCGCTGGTGCTGGCCGTGCTGGCCGCATTCGGGCTTCGCGATGCCACAAGGCAGCGGCCCGACAAGGCAGAGAACGAGAAGGTCACTGCCGACGTGCAGCGTCTCGGCATTGCAGCGGTGGCGCTCGCAGGGCTGATGGCCATCGGCGGAACAGCGTTCTTCAGCTTCGACAAACCCAACGAGTACGAGCTTCTGGCACGGCAGGTAGCTGTCAGCCGGCCGGACGTGTCCCTTCAGGATCCGCAGACGCAGCAGTTTCTCGTGGACACCATCGAACGGGTCAAGGACGAGCGGCGGGATCTATTCCGGGGAGACGCCCTGCGAACCCTCATCTTTGTGCTGCTGGGCGCGGGCGCTTTATGGGCGATGCGCAGGCGCAAGCTCCCGACGTTCGCCGGGCAGGCCATCCTGGTAATTCTGGTCACCGTGGATCTTGGGGGCGTCGGACGGAGATATTTCAACGAGGATGCCCTCGTACCGGCCAGGCAAGCGCGCTCCGTCGTGCCCGAGTTTGGCTTCGATACGTTTCTGAAAGAGCGTCGCCAGGAGGCAGGAGGGCTGGGCAGATTCCGCGTGCTTTCGCTCGAGGGAGATCCAGTGACCACCTCGCGCCCGGCCTTCCATCACGAGACCCTGAGCGGATATCATGGGGCGAAACTGCGCCGGTACCAGGACTTCCTGGACTACATGTTATTCGACCGAAGGGCAGGGCTGCCCGAGCCGAACGCTCTGGCCATCACCAATACCCGCTACGTGGTAGCAGGCGGCACGCTGCCCGGTATGCAGCCGGTCTTCTCCGAGCAGGGGTACACGGTATTTCAGGTGCCCAATGCGCTACCGCGGGCCTGGTTTGTGGACAGCGTGGCGGTGGTCCAGGATGCGCAGGCCCTGTGGCAGGCGTTCCCGACCATCGATCCTGAGCATACCGCGCTGATGACGGAGGACCCGAGCCTGGCACCCGCTCCTGATTCTGCCGCCTCATCGGTACAGCTCATGCGCTACGGGCCCGAGGAGATTGTCTGGAGCGTGACGACGGCCGTTCCTCGACTGTTCGTGGCATCGGAGGTCTACTACCCGGCCGGCTGGAGCGCCACCCTGAACGGCGACCCTGTGCCGATTCTGCCAGCCAATCACCTGCTGCGATCAGTCGTCGTGCCGGCGGGATCGCATGAGTTGCGCATGACCTTCCAGCCGGCAGGCCGGAGAGCAGGCCTGGCCGTTTCCTGGGCAAGCAGCGGCCTGGTCTATGGCATTCTGCTCCTGTTGCTGGTGGGCCAGTGGCGCCGCCGGTCCGCGTGAAGCGGGTCCTCTACATTGCCTACTACTTCCCGCCTTCCGGCGGCCCCGGCGTTCAGCGATCACTGAAGTTCGTACGCTATCTGCCGGACCACGGCTGGTTGCCGACGGTGGTTACGGTGGATCCCCGACATGCAGCCTGGCCGGCCGTGGACCCAACCATGCTGGCGGAAGTCCCGGAACAGGTACTGGTGCGACGGACGGGGTCATGGGACCCGTACGCCGCATATGCGCGGCTGAAGGGCAAGACAAAGGCAGACTCGGTTGGGGTGGGATTTGCCGCCGGTGAAAAGCCCGGTCCCTTTGAGTGGCTCGCCCGCTTTGTGCGAGCCAATGTGTTCCTGCCGGACGCCAGGATAGGGTGGGTCCAAAGTGCACGGAAGGCGGTCGAAAGCCTCGCAGAAGCGCATCGGTACGATGCTGTCGTCACCAGCGGGCCCCCACACAGCAGCCATCTCGTTGGCTTCCATGCCCGCAGAAAGCTGCGGCTACCCTGGTTGGCCGACTTCCGGGACCCGTGGAGCGATCTTTCTTACTACGACCAACTTCCGTTCCTCCCCTGGTCCAGGGCCGCTGATCGGCGATTGGAAGCCAAAGTGCTCACGGCGGCCGACCGCGTGGTGACCGTGTCCGATGCGGTGGCAGCGCTGCTCCGCAAGCGCGGCGGATCGGATGTGACCGTCATTCCGAACGGCTTTGACGCGGCTGACTTTGAGGGTGTCGAACCCCGCCGGGGGGACGGATTTCGACTTGTTTACGTGGGCACCATGACGGAGGCCCAAAACCCGGAAGCGGTATGGCGCGCTGTGGCTGCCCGACGGGCGGCTGGGCAGGACATCCGGGTCGAGCTTGTCGGCGCCCAGGACGCGAGCGTGACCGCATCGCTCGAAAAATGCGGACTCACGGACTCCGTGACGCGAAGGGCTTATGTGCCACACCGTGAGGCAGTGGCCTGGATGAAAGGCGCCGACCTGTTATTGCTCAGTGTTCCTCGGACCGCCGAAGCGGGTGGCATCCTGACCGGCAAGGTGTTCGAATACCTGGCGGCCGGACCGCCCATTCTGGCCGTCGGACCCAGGGAATCGGACCTCGGCCAGTTGCTGGCGCGATCGGGTGCAGGCAGCCTGGTTTGCCATGGAGACGCCGAGGGCGCGGGTGCATTGATTGACCGCCACTACGCACAACCGGCCTCGGGTGACCCCAGAGACGCCGACTATCTTGCCCGGTACAGTCGACCGGTTCTGGCCGGACGCCTTGCCGAAGAACTAAACCTGATTTCTGGATGACCGTGCTCTCGGTCGTGGGCGCCCGCCCACAGTTTGTGAAAGCGGCCGTTGTGAGCCGGGCCATTCGCGACGCGGGGATCCGCGAGGTGCTTGTCCATACCGGTCAACACTACGACGAGCGCATGTCGCGCGTGTTCTTCGATGAGCTGGGCATCCCGCGGCCGGATGTAAACCTGGCCGTCGGCTCAGGCAGCCATGCGGCGCAAACGGGTGGCATGATGACCGCCCTTGAGGGCCTGTTGCAGGCGGGCGAGAAGCCGGACTGGGTATTGGTCTACGGCGATACCAATTCCACGATCGCGGCCGCATTGGTGGCGGCGAAGCTGCATGTCCCCCTGGCCCACGTCGAAGCCGGACTGCGCTCGTTCAACCGGCGCATGCCGGAGGAGATCAACCGTGTAGTTACCGACCGACTGTCGACCCTGCTGTACTGCCCCACCCGGACGGCCGTCGATCACCTGGCCGCTGAAGGGATTCGCGATGGTGTGCTGCTTTCCGGAGACGTGATGCTGGACGCTACCCGACACTTTTCTGCCCTGGCAGAGGAGCGCGTAAACCTCGCGACACTGACCGACCACGCGCCCGGCGCCTACCATGTGGCCACCGTGCATCGGGCCGAAAACACCGATGACCCAGCGCGTCTGGCTGCGATTCTCGACGGGCTCGGCCGACTGAAGAAGCCGGTATTGTTGCCCGCCCACCCACGGGTCCGAGCGCTGCTGTCGAGCGTGCCTAAGAATGTTTTGGTGCGCGAGCCGGCCACTTACCTCGAACTGCTCACCCTGGTGCGGAACGCCGATCGGGTCTACACCGATTCCGGCGGCCTGCAGAAGGAAGCGGTGTGGCTGGGCCGGCCATGCGTCACCCTGCGCGACGAAACCGAGTGGGTGGAGACCTGTGAGGGCGGCTGGAATCGGGTGGTCGGCGCGAATGCAGACGCGATGGAAGCAGCCGAGACCCGGGACCCGGACGGAGATCCGCCGCGGTTTGGACTGCCCGAGGAGGGTGAATCCGGCAGCGAGTTCATCGCCCGTACCCTCGCCTGATGCCCTTTCGCGTTCTCATGGTGCTGGACCATGCCTACCCGCCCGACATTCGGGTGGAGAATGAGGCGCGCAGTCTGGTGGAGGCGGGCATCGAGGTCGGCCTGCTGGCCCTCGCGCCCGACAGGCGGCCGCCCGAGGATCTGGTCGATGGCGTCCGTGTGTTCCGTCGCCGTGTGCCGGGCAGGCTGCGAAACTGGCTCCGCGGGCTATCAGGCACGCTTTCTGTGCCGGGCAAGCTGCTGGCGCGCGAAATCCGCTCGCTTCACCAGCGGTGGCCCTTCGACGCCCTGCACCTTCATGACCTGTACCTGTTCGGTGGTGGCCTGGAAGCGGGTCGGGCGCTGGGCGTGCCTGTCATCGGGGACCTGCATGAGAACTGGGTGGAGGCACTTCAACACTACGCCTGGAGCACGTCCTTCCCGGGCAACCTCGCGGTGTCGATCCCCAAGTGGGAGCGACTGGAGCAGGAATGGGTGACCGCGGTCGATCACCTTGTGGTGGTGGTGGAGGAGGCTGCCGAGCGCAATCGTGAATTGGGTGTGCCGGCAGACCGCTTGGTGGTGGTTCCGAATACGGTGCAGCGCGCCAGCTTCGACGCGTTCAGCATCGACGCGGAGCTGGTCAACAGGGTGCGCCGCGGGGCTGGTTTCACCGTCGTCTACACAGGCGGCATGGATATTCACCGCGGCCTGGACAACGCCATCCGTGCCATGGCGCAGGTGGCAGAAACGCGTCCGGATGCGCAACTCGTGCTGGTGGGGGATGGACGGGTTCGCCCGGACCTGGAGTCGCTCGCAGCCAAACTGAGAGCACCCGTGCAGTTTGAAGGGTGGCAGCCCCAGGAGTCGATCCGGTCCTATATCGAGGCTGCGGATGTCTGCCTCGTTCCGCATCGGCGCACCCCTCACACGGATGCGACGCTACCGCACAAGCTGTTCCACTACATGTATGCCGCGCGGCCGGTCGTGGTGACCGATTGTCGGCCCCTGGACCGTATCGTCACCGCCGAGGCATGCGGCCTGGTGACTCCGGACGGTGACACGCGAGCCCTGGCAGATGCCATATTGGCGATGGGCTCCGATGCCTCGGTTGCCGCCGCGATGGGTGCGCGCGGGCGGCGGGCCGTGGAGGAGCGCTGGAACTGGGAGGCCGGCGTGCAGGGCCTCCTGGCGCTGTATCAGCGGCTGGCAGCGACTCGGTAGGCGGAGGCCGCTGAGGCGGCAGTGTTGGGCATTGGCCCGCAGGCCCGGTCCGCTGAGGCGGCGGTGTCGGGTTTTGGGCCGGAGGCCTGGTGCGCTGAGGCGGCGGTGTTGGGTTTTGGGCCGCCGCACGGACGTGTCAACGTGGATTACGGGGCCTGAATTCCACTCGCGCCGGGACCGCCGATGACTCGCAAATGGAATACGCCCCCGAATTCCACTCAGGCTCTCCGAAAACGGCTTCTGGGGTGTAATCGTGGCCCCTTTTTCCACTCCGGGCGGCGGCGGGGAGCGAGGGGCGCCACGCCGCGCCACGCCGGGCCGCCGCGCCAAGCCGGGCCGCCACGCCACGCTGGGCCGCAACGCCGGGCCGCCAAGCCGGGCCGCCAAGCCACGCCAGCCCGGGCCGCCGCCTACCCGAGCGTCTCCGCCAGGTGCGCCGCAATGCGCTCCGCCGCCTTTCCGTCCCAGCCCTCAGGGATGCGCCCTGCCTTCCAGCGCCCCGAGAGAACGGCCCGCGCCTTCTCGGTCAGACCGGTCGACCCCAGCGGAAACAGCTCGTTCGTGCCCTCAGTCACGGTCACCGGCCGCTCGGTGCTCGGCCGCATCGTAAGACAGGGGATGCCGAGGAACGTCGTTTCCTCCTGAATCCCGCCGCTGTCGGTGAACACGAGGGCTGCGTCCAGCATCAGGCTCATAAACTCCAGGTACCCCATAGGCGATGCCACCAGAATCCCGGAAATAGCCTGCAGCCGCTCCAGCAAGCCATGCGACTCCAGGCAGCCGCGTGTGCGCGGGTGCATCGGCATCACTATCGGCAGCGAAGCGGCCAGCTCCTCCAGGTAATCGACGGCCCGCGCAAGCGTGTCCGCCTGATCCACCGTCGCGGGACGGTGCAACGTGACCAGCGCGAACGGCCCGGAGAGCCCCATGGCCTTTGCCTGGCCCACCACCCGCGCCTGCTCACGGATGGCGACCAGCGAATCGATCATCACGTTACCGGCAAACACGATTCGGGACTCCGGCACACCCTCCGCCCTCAGATGCGCCATGCCAGAAGGCTCCGATACATAACACAGGTCCGAAATTGCGTCCGTCGCCAGCCGGTTGATCTCCTCCGGCATGCCGCGGTCCCCGCTTCGCAGGCCGGCCTCCACGTGTGCCACGGGAATGTGCAGCTTCACGGCCGTCAGCGCTGCGGCCAGAGTGGAGTTGACGTCGCCCACCACTACCACCGCGTCGGGTCGATCCTCCATGAGCACGGGCTCGAGCGCCTCCATCACGGCCGCGGTCTGCCGCGCATGGCTGCCCGATCCCACACCAAGATGGAGGTCGGGCTCCGGAAGACCCAGTTGCTCAAAAAAGAGGTCGCTCATGCGCCGGTCATAATGCTGACCGGTATGCACGATGCGGCTTTCAAGCCCCGGATGCGCGGAAAACGCCCGATGCAACGGGGCGATCTTGACGAAATTGGGGCGCGCCCCGGCTATGCACAGAAGTCGGATCATGGCTCGGTGTACCTTCACGCCGAAGCTACACAGGGGGCCTTATCGCGAACGGGGAGAATACCGGAATGTTGGAGCGGCTGGTGCGCCAGGGCGGGGCGTACGCGCTCGCCGGCGCGCTGCTCAAAGGAGCCGGCCTGCTGCTGGCGCCCTTGCTGCTCAACGCCACCTACCTGTCGGTCCCCGACTACGGCAGCTACGCGCTGCTCATGATCACGGCACAGTTGGTGATCTACGTCGCAGGCCTGGGCCTGGCCACGGCGCTCATCCGCTTCATGACCGGGGACGCGCGCGGCACGGACCGGGATCGGCTCCCCGTCACCGCACTCATACTGGCGATGGGCTCCGCAGTCGTCGCGGCCGCCCTGCTGGTCCTGGCGGCCAGGCCGCTGGCCGTGGCCCTCACGGACTCTCCGGAGGGTGCCGCACTGATGATACCGCTCGCCGCCTACGTGGCCGCAAAATGCGCATCGTCCATCCCGCTGGCGGTGCTGCGGGTGCGCGAACGTGCCGGACTATACACGTTGGCCGTTGTCGTGGAAATGGTGGCTCTGGTCGGGTTGGCCTGGTGGCAACTGGCCGGGCTTCAGTCAGGCCTGCCGGGGTTGCTCTTGGCCTACGCGATCTCCGCTGCGGTCGGCCTGGTGGTGATGCTGCTCCTGACCGCACCAGGCACGAATTGGCGGGTATCGACCGCTGCGATGCGGCCTCTGCTGGCATTCGGCACTCCCCTGATTCTGGCGTCACTTTCGATCTGGTTTCTGAACGCGGGCGATCGCTACCTGCTCAAGTGGCTGGCGGATCGAGAGGCGGTGGCCGCCTATGAATGGTCCGCGCGGCTCGCCGGCTTGATCAACATGCTGCTGGTGCAGTCCTTCCAGCTGGCCTTCACGGTGCTTGGGCTGAAGGCGCTGCAGGCCGGTGCGGAGGCGTTTTATCGACGCACCATGCGGCACTTCTCGATCTGGACCGGGGCGGCGGTGCTCATGCTGGTGGTCTGGACCCCGGACGGCATGCGTGTACTACAGGCGCTGTTTTCCGTGGACGACACGTACCTGCAGGCGTCCGTTCTGGTCTTCCCGCTGGCCCTCGGTTTCGCGGCGTATGGGGTGTACGTGATCGTGAACAACACGCTGCTGGCGGCCGGAAGGACCGGGGTCATCGGGGCCAACGTGCTGATCGCCGCACTGGTCAATATTGCCTTGAACGTGGCCCTGATTCCGCAATTCGGCGCGATGGGCGCCGCGGTGGCAACCACGTTCTCCTACGCGCTGCTGGCGGCGCTCGCCGCATTTGCCGCGCGCCGCGACCTCAAGGTCCGATACCCCTGGCGAATTCCGGCCGTTGTGGTGACGCTTCTTGTCGTGCTCGGTGCGGCCAGCCTGGCCATGGACGGAATCCAGCCGGCGCTGCGCATCCCCGGCCGCATGCTCCTGATCGGCGCCTATGTGGCGGCCGTTCCCGCCCTGGGCCTCTACACGCCACACGACCTCGCGGCAGGTTGGGCGAAAATCCGCGCGATCACCGGACAACCCCCGGGTCATTCGGAGAAACAGGGCTCCGACCCCGCGCATTAATGACTGGCTGAACCCACCCACGCACTCCCAACGCCCCCATGAGCTCCATCGACTGGCAGGTAGCCGGATCCTACGAGGACATCTTCTACCACAAAGCCGAGGGCATCGCCAAAATCACGATCAACCGCCCTCAGGTGCGCAACGCGTTTCGACCGAAGACGGTCACCGAAATGCGCCACGCGCTCCAGGAAGCACGCGACGACCATGAGATCGGCGTCATCATCCTGACCGGCGAAGGCCCGGACGCTTTCTGCTCCGGCGGTGACCAGAGTATCCGTGGCGATGCGGGCTACAAGGAGCAGGGCTCGGGCGTGATGCGCCTCAACGTGCTGGACTTTCAGCGCGAAATCCGCTCCTGCCCCAAGCCCGTCATCGCGATGGTGGCCGGCTGGGCCGTGGGCGGCGGGCACGTATTGCACGTGGTCTGTGACCTTACGATCGCCGCCGACAATGCCCGGTTCATGCAGACCGGCCCAAAAGTCGGTTCATTTGACGGCGGCTACGGCTCGTCCTATCTGGCGCGCATCGTGGGCCAGAAGAAGGCGCGCGAAATCTGGTACCTCTGCCGGCCGTACAACGCCCAGCAGGCGCTGGATATGGGACTGGTCAACACCGTGGTTCCGCTGGGCCAGCTTGAGGCAGAGACAGTGCAGTGGTGTCGCGAGATCCTCCAGAAATCGCCCCTGGCCATCCGTTGCCTGAAGGCCGCAATGAATGCGGACTGCGACGGCCAGGCCGGTCTGCAGGAACTGGCAGGGAACGCCACGTTGCTGTTCTATATGAGCGAAGAAGGGCAGGAGGGGCGCAACGCGTTCAATGAGCGGCGTCCGCCGGACTTCGGCCAGTTCCCCAAACGTCCGTGACCACAACGGCCTGGTTGCCGCCAGCCGGGGTCTTATTGAAGGCTACCCGGCCGAAGACGCTGTGGGCCGCCGCGTCCCCGGTGCTCATTGGGTGGGCGCTGGCAGCCGGCTACGGGGTGTTTCACCCGCCCGCGGCCCTGCTGGCGATGGTAGGTGCGCTGCTGATTCAGGTAGCGACCAACTACCACAACGACTACGCGGACTTTCTGAAGGGTACCGACAAACCGGACCGGGCCGGCCCCAAGCGGGTCACGGCGGCCGGCCTCGCCACGCCGGAGCAGATGCGCCGCGCGACGGTGCTTGCGTTCAGTCTGGCCGTGCTCTCCGGCGTGTACCTCATGGTCCGGGGAGGCCTGCCGATCGTTGCCATCGGCGTGCTTTCGATCCTGTTCGGAGTGATGTACACCGCCGGTTCGAAGTCACTGGCGTACCTGGGCATCGCCGATTTCTTTGTGCTGGTCTTCTTCGGGCCGGTTGCGGTAGGCGGCACCTACTGGGTCCAGGCCCTTCAGATTCACCCCGAGGTGCTCTGGGCCGGGCTGGCACCGGGTCTACTGTCAATGGCCATTCTGCTGGTCAACAACATCCGGGACGTCGATGAGGACCGTGCCGCCGGCAAGCGCACGCTGGTTGTGCGTGCCGGACGGTCCTTCGGGGTAACGCTCTGGGCGGTGTGCGTGGTGGGCGCGGCATTCACACCCATCGCCATGTGGCTTCTCGGCGTTGGCTCGGGGCTGAGTTTGCTGGCCCCACTCATCCTCATGCCTGCCCTCCCGCTGTACCTGAGGCTGCGCCAGCCGGGTCCGCCCGCGTCCCTGAACCCGGTTCTGGCAGGAACGGCACGATTGCTGCTTTTCTACGCCGTGTTATTCTCCGTCGGGTGGTTGATTCCACTCATCATCGCATGATTCATGCCGACGTCATCCCGTATGCGTTGCCGTTCGTCCGGCCGATTCGGTTGGGCGATGTGCTCTTGCGCGCTCGCACGGGTTGGCTGCTGAGAATCAGCGATAACAAGGGAAATGTGGGCTGGGGTGAGGCCTCGCCGCTGCCAGGATTCTCCCGCGAGACTGCCGAACAGGCGGAGCGGGACCTCATGCGAGTCCCCCCGCGCATCGCGCGCGGCGACTTCCATCCGGGTCTCATGGATTGCAGTTCGGTGCGATTTGCGCTGGAGCTGGCCACGGCAGATCTGGCGGCTCACAGGAAAGGTCTGACGCTGGCGAAGGCCTTTCATCCGTTCGCGCGCGAGAAGCAGAGCCTCAATGCGGTCCTGCTCGCGGACGAACCGGTGGATGAGGCGCATTCGGCAGTGCGTGCCGGGTATCGTGCGCTGAAAATGAAGGTGGGTCATCGGTCTGTGGTTGAGGATTCCAACCGTGTGCGTTCGGTCATCGAGGCGGTGGGAGACCGCGCGTCCGTGCGCCTCGACGCCAACAGGGCGTGGTCCGACGGCGATGCCGAGCGTTTCTGGGAGATGGTGCATGACCTGCCCATCGAGTACGTGGAAGAGCCGCTGAGCAATCCTGCCGGGCTTCGGAGACTCGCCATTCAGGGCATGCCGGTTGCCATCGACGAGTCCGTGGTCGGACTGGACCCCAACGAGCTCCGGCGCATGAACTGGCTCAAGGCGGCCGTGCTCAAACCGACGATTATCGGTGGCATCCGCAAGGCGAAGGTGTACGCCGACCGCGCTCTGAAGGCAGGCATCAAACCCGTGATCAGTTCCAGTATGGAAACGGGGATCGGACTGCGTGCCCTGGCGGCGCTGGCCGCTTCCATCGGCAACGAGGACGTGCCGGCCGGGCTGGACACCGGACGTCTGATGATGCAGGACACTACGGATCCCCGCTTCAGCGGGGCACCCTCGCTGCGCACGGATCAACTGAACGGATACGCCGTCATCAATGGGTGACCTACCCCTCCCGGCGCTTGAATCCGGTCCTGAATCTTCTGAATGACGCCGCTTCCCGGTTTGGGACGGCACCGCTGTTGAAAGACGGCCCGAGTTTCGCGCAGGCAGCTGAGGCCGTACGCGACGGGCCGGATTCCGTGGAAGCAGGACACCGTGTCGGCCTGCTCGCCCCGGAGGATGCCGCCGGCATCCTCCGCATGCTCACACTCCTCCGGGACGGCTGCACCGTGGTGCTGCTCGGGCGCCGCGAGCCGCCGGGGCGGCTCGCGGCACTCGAGCAGCGCTGGGGGCTTGGCACGCGCCGGAGCACAGGACCACGGATCGTGGTCCTGACCTCCGGCACCACCGGCGAGCCGAAAGGCGTGGTGCACACGCTGGGTTCGCTTATGGCCAGCGCCAGGGGTGCGGCAGGCTTCCTGGAGTTCGGTCCAGGCAGCCACTGGCCCGTCACGCTGCCGACGCACCACGTTGGAGGCCTTGCCGTGCTCTTCCGCTGCCTCGCGGCGGGGGGCTCGATGTCGTTTCCGGCCGATCCGCGAGCCCTGGAGCCCATCGCCCGGGAAGCCACGCATGTATCCCTGGTCAGCACGCAGCTGCGCAGGCTGCTGGACGGGTGGGTTGGTCCACCACCTCCCGCGCTCAAACGGATACTTCTCGGGGGAAGCGCCATCCCTCGAGATCTGTGCCGTCGCGCTTCCCAGGCCGGGTGGTCGATAGTGCTCAGCTACGGGATGAGTGAGATGGGCAGTCTGGTTACTGCGGGAGAGGTCGGGGCATGTCTGGGGTCCGGCCGCGTACTGCCGGGACGCCGGCTACGGCTGGATGGCACCGGCGAAATCCATGTGGGTGGAGACGCCCTGTTTGAAGGCTATCTCGACGGCGCGCCGGCAGGGGAGTGGCACCCCACAGGAGACCTGGGCGTGTTGGAGAACGGCGCTCTCCTCGTCACAGGGCGCCGCGACAACATGTTCATTTCAGGCGGCGAAAACATCCAGCCTGAGCGCATCGAAGCCGTGTTGCTGCAGGCAGACGGTGTGCGAAACGCCATCGTCGTTCCGGTCGAAAGCCGCGAATTCGGCTTTCGCCCCGTGGCATTCGTCGAGGGCGAGACGGCGGGGATCGAAGCGGCATTCGCCGCATCGCTCCCCCGGTTCATGCACCCCGTCGCCGTGCTGCAATGGCCCCTCGAGGACGAGGGCATGAAGCCCTCCAGGGTGCGACTGGCGACAACGGCGCAGGAGCGGCTGGGCACGCTCGCTTAATTCGTGGGTCTCCTGAGCCGATAACGCTCCCAGACACCCTTCACAAAGCGCGTCGCTCGGCCCCCGACCCGTGCCGAACCGCGACCTGCGACATGAGCCCTCCCCAGGAACAAGGTCTGGCCGGTCCACGCCTTCGCTTCGATCGCCTACGCCTGGAGAATATCTACACGCACTTCAAGTGGAATAACGATCCGGAACTGAACCGGCTCGATTCCGAGGTGCCGTTTGTGGAAGAGTCCTTCGGGGCCTTCAAAAAGCGCTTCGAGCGCATGATCAGCAGACCGAATCCTGCCTGCCGGGATTTCGAGATCCACGATGAGGACGGCACCTGCATCGGTGTGGCGTTTCTGAACGGGATCAGCGGACATCATCTGCATTGCTCGATCGGCGTGACCATCGGAGAGCGCGACTACTGGCACAAGGGGTATGGTCGCGAGGCCATGACGATTCTTCTGCGCTACTGCTTCGAGTCACTCGGCATGCACCGCGTGACGGCCGACGTCTTCGAATACAACCAGGCGTGGAAGCGCCTTGTGGAAGGCATGGGTTTCGTGGCCGAGGGCACCGACCGGGAGTATCTCTTCTGGGACGGCAAGTTCTACGATCGCATTCGCTACGGAATGCTGGCTGCCGAGTATCAGAGCAAGGGGCGGCCAGGACGCCAGCGGCAAGGCGGCTCCGTGCGACCGGCTACCGGCGAGGCAGCCTGAGGGCAGCTCGGGCGCCGGGCACCAATGGCTGAGGGCATCCCGCACGCCGCGCCCCCCGTGCTCGCGGGCCGATCCCGTGCCGGCGCAGACCGACAAAATTGTGGAGTCGCTGTAACTCCGATTGGCGCGGGTCCGTAGGGAGAACGGTAATTAAGCACTCCCCATGCGCGATTTCTCCCGTCCCGCTCTGCTTGTAGCTCTGGTAGCACTGTTCCTGGTGCTAACGTCCACCGGCCCCGGATTCTTCTTTGGCATCTCCTTCTCCAGCACCCTGCGCTGGGTGCTCTTCGGATTGCTGATCTGGTTCCTGTGCAGCTCGTGCGGCGGCAGCGGATGTTGCGGCAGGCGTCGTCGTGGTTGTGGCTGCTGGGGAGGCTGTATGTGCGACTGCTGCGACCCCGACGAAGACGAGGGCGAGGACGGGCAGGCCTGATCAGGCCGTCACCAGCACCTCTCTGCCACCAGCCTCCGGACCCAGCTTCTTGAGCATCCTGTAGTGGGATGCGATGGCCCGCGACAGCGTCTCATTGTAATGGTACGGGACGCCATGCTCCGCGGCTGCTGCCTGCACAATCGGCGCGATGGCCGGGTAGTGCACACTGCAGGTCTGCGGGAATAGGTGGTGCTCAATCTGGTAGTTGAGTCCACCGATATACCAGGACAGCAGCTTGTTGCGACCGGCGAAGTTCGCCGTGGTCCGCATCTCGTGCACCAGCCAGGCATACTCCATGTTGCCGCCGTCGTCGGGCAGCGGGAATTCCGGACCTTCGACCACGTGCGCGAGCTGGAAAATCACGCCCAGGATGATGCCCGCCGTCATGTGGGCGGTCAGGAACCCGATCAGGAACTGCCACCAGGTGATATCGAGCACCAGCAGTGGAATGACGATCATCCAGGCAATCGTCGCGGCCTTCATGAGCACAAGAATGGCGATCTCCCGCACGGGATGCTTCTTGTCCACATACGGCCCGATGTCCGACTTCATGAACTGCTGGAAATCCTTCGCAAACAGCCAATTGACTGTAGCAAGGCCGTATGCCAGGAATCCGTACAGGTGCTGGTATCGATGGAACCAGTAGTGCCGCGCATCCGGTGACAGCCGGATGAGCGGGGAGACTGTCAGGTCCTCGTCCACGTCATGGATGTTCGTGTACGTGTGGTGGATCACGTTGTGCGTGATTTTCCACATGTACCCGTTGGCCCCCATCATGTCGAAGGAGAAGCCGAGCATCGCGTTGACCCAGTTCTTGCTCGAGTACGCGCCGTGCAGCGCATCGTGGGCAACGGAAAACCCGATGCCGGCCATGCCCATGCCGAGCACGAAGGTCATCACCCACATCTGGCCCAGCGTTAACCATCCGCTCAGAATCAGCGCGTAGGAGCCGGCGGTACCGCCAAGAATGACGAAGGTCTTCAGCACCATGCGCCAGTCCGCCTTGCGCGACCGCCCGGTTTCCTTGAAATACGCAGCCACGCGGCCGCGCACGTCCGATACGAATGCTCTCGCATCCTTGTTGGAAAATCGGATCTTTATGGTCTGGGCCACGATGTCGGCAGTCTAGACCCGGCAAGGTACTGCAAATTGCCCCCGCTATCCCCGACATTCCCAGATTCCTCGCCGCTTCGGCTGAGGGATGTATCCCCTAAACATCCTGTCTCCGACATGCTCAACGAGTTCAAGAAATTTGCCGTCAAAGGCAACATGGTCGACATGGCCGTCGGCATCATCATCGGGGCTGCCTTCGGCACCGTGGTGAAGTCGGTCGTCGACGACATCCTCATGCCGCTGGTGTCCATGATCACCGGCGCCCCTGACTTCTCCAACCTGTTTGTGGTGCTCAGGGCGCCCGCCGAAGCCGCGGCCGTCAACATGGAGTCCATTGAAGCGGTGCGCGAGGCCGGAGGTGTCGCGCTCGGCTATGGCCTGTTCATCAACGCGGCCATTGCCTTCCTGATCGTCGCGCTGGTGCTGTTCTTCATCGTCAAAGGCATCAACGAATTGAAGGAAAAGGAGGAAGAGGCCCCCGCGGCACCTCCGGCTCCCCCGGAACCGACGGCAGAAGAGAAACTGCTTGGCGAAATCAGGGATCTCCTTCGCGCACAGGCCGCATCCTGACGACTGGCTCTACGGCCGAGGGTGCCAAGCCCAGGCCACGGGCGGCGCGGGAAACCGTGCCGCCCTTTTTTTGTCTGTCGGCAACACTCTGTCCCACTCTCATGCAGCTTCACCTTCGCGAATACGGCTCAGGGCCTCCGATGACCATCCTACATGGATTTTTGGGAGCAGGGGGCAACTGGCACACCCTGTCCCGTTCGGTGTTTGGCGAGCACTTCCGGGTGCTCGTGCCCGATTTGCGCAATCATGGCCAGAGTCCGCACGACTCCCGCATGGACTACGAGGCCATGGCCGAGGACATTCTGGCGATGTGGGATGAGCATGGCGTGGAGCAGGGCCTGCTCATGGGGCACTCGATGGGCGGAAAACTGGCCATGCAGGTCGCACTGACGGCGCCGGAACGCGTATCGAAGCTCGTCGTGGTGGACATTGCGCCGAGGACATATCCGCCTGGACATCTCGTCATTCTGGAGGCCCTGCGCAGGGCCGATCCGGCGAGCAGGGGCGGCCGGGACGAAGTGGACGCCGTACTTGCCGAGACCATACCCGACCTGGGCGTTCGTCAGTTCCTGCTGAAGAACCTGCGGCGAACGGAGGCAGGGTTTGACTGGCTGCCAAATCTCGACGTGCTCGAATCTTCGTACGACCAACTGATCGGTGGCCTGCATGTATTCGCCACCTACGAAGGGCCGACGCTTGTAGTCCGGGGTGAGAGGTCCGACTACGTGCAGGACGACGACATGGACGTACTCCGCGCGTACTGCCCCCAGGCGGAGCTGGTAACCATCGCCGATGCGGGGCACTGGGTGCACGCGGAGCAGCCCGAGGCGTTTTCGGATGCCGTGATGGGGTTCGTGCTGGAGTAGGGCCGCGGGCCCGGGCGTGCCGGAGCGGCTCCGGCGTGCCGCGGAGGCCCCAGGGTGCCGACCGCACTGCCGCGGCCCTGTCGCACCGATGCGCTTCCGACGCCGAGTCCACCGCAGCCCCCATCGTCCATTTCCGGAAGCGAACCCGCACCGCAATTCCTCGTTGCACCGAGTTCTGTTCACGAACCCCACCCTCGTGTGCTGAACAAGCAGCTCGAAGCCGCCCTCAAACGCCGCATCCTGGTCATGGATGGCGCGATGGGCACGATGATCCAGCGGTACTCCCTGTCGGAAGAGGACTTCCGCGGAACGCTCCTGGCGGACCACCACAAGCCGCTGAAGGGCAACAACGACCTCCTGGCACTTACACGGCCGGACGTGCTGCGCGAGATCCATGACGCCTATCTGGAGGCCGGCGCGGACATCATCGAAACCAACACCTTCAGTGGTACCACGATCGCGCAGGCGGACTACGCGTGTGAGCCCCACGTGCGTGCGATAAACGTCGAGTCGGCGCGCATCGCCTGCGAGGCCGCGGCTGCGTTCAGCACGCCTGAAAAGCCACGCTTTGTGGCCGGTGCGCTAGGGCCGACCAACGTCAGCCTGAGCCTGTCGCCGGATGTCAACGATCCCGGCTATCGTGCAGCGACCTTCTCCCGGATTGCGCAGGCGTACGCGGAGCAGGTGGAAGGCCTGCTGGAAGGCGGCGTGCACATCCTGCTGGTCGAGACCATCTTCGACACGCTGAACGCCAAGGCGGCAATCTTCGCCATCTCCGAAGTGTTTGAACGCACCGGCAGGCGGGTGCCCGTGATGATTTCCGGCACCATCGTGGACCAGAGCGGCCGCACGCTCTCCGGGCAATCCACCGAGGCCTTCTGGCACTCCATCAAGCACTGCCCGGAGCTGATGTCCGTGGGCCTGAACTGTGCCCTCGGCGCGGCCCAGATGCGTCCGTTCATCGAGGCCCTCAGCAGTGTGGCCACCGTGCCCACCAGCCTGTATCCGAATGCCGGACTGCCCAACGAAATGGGTGGCTACGACGAAACGCCGGAGCAGATGGCGGCGCTCGTGCACGAGTACGCAGACGCGGGCTTCCTGAACATCGTCGGCGGGTGCTGTGGCACCACGCCGGACCATACCCGTGCCTTCCTGGCTGCTGCCGAACAGCACGAACCGCGTACGCCCAGGAAATCAGATGGGCTGCTGCATCTCTCCGGCCTGGAGCCGCTGACCTTCCGCAGCGACCTCAACTTCGTCAACATCGGCGAGCGCACGAATGTCACGGGCTCCCGTCGTTTTGCACGGTTGATCAAGGAGGAGGCCTACGAGGAGGCCCTGTCCGTAGCCCGCCAACAGGTCGAGAACGGCGCCCAGCTCATCGACGTGAACATGGACGAGGGCATGCTCGACTCGGAGTCGGCCATGGTCACGTTTCTGAACCTCATTGCGGCTGAGCCCGACATCGCCCGTGTGCCGGTGGTCGTTGACTCCTCGAAGTGGAGCGTCATCGAAGCCGGCCTGCAGTGTCTGCAGGGCAAGAGCGTCGTGAATTCCATCAGTCTCAAGGAGGGGGAGGAGCCCTTTCTGGAGCAGGCGAGGCTGGCCCAGCGGTACGGGGCCGCCGTGATCGTCATGGCTTTCGACGAGAAGGGGCAGGCCGAATCATTCGATCGCCGCGTCGAGATCTGTACGAGGGCGTTCCGCATCCTGACAGAAGAGGTCGGCATCCCGGCCGAAGACATCATCTTCGACCCCAACATTTTTGCGGTCGCCACCGGGATCGAAGAGCACAACCGGTACGCGATCGACTTCATCGAGGCGACGCGCTGGATCAAGCGCAACCTGCCCGGGGCGCATGTCTCGGGTGGGGTGTCCAACATTTCCTTCTCGTTCCGCGGCAACAACGTCGTGCGCGAGGCCATGCACACCGCGTTTCTGTACCACGCAATCGCCGCGGGTATGGACATGGGCATCGTGAATGCGGGCCAGATCGAGGTCTACGACGAGATCGATCCTGACCTGTTGACCTGCATCGAGGACGTGCTGTTTGACCGTCGGCCGGATGCCACGGAACGCCTGGTGGATATCGCGGGCCGATTTGCCGGCTCGGCCGCGGTCAAGGAGCAGAAGACCGCTGAATGGCGCTCTGCGCCTGTACACGAGCGGCTGAAGCATGCACTCGTGAAGGGCATCCTGGACCACATCGAAGAGGACACCGAAGAGGCCCGGCAGCAGAGTTCGCGCGCCCTGGACGTCATCGAAGGCCCGCTCATGGACGGGATGAACGTGGTGGGGGACCTCTTCGGAGCCGGAAAGATGTTTCTGCCCCAGGTCGTCAAGAGCGCCCGGGTGATGAAAAAGTCCGTTGCCTACCTGATTCCCTTCATCGAGGAGGAAAAGGCCGACAGCGGAGACACGGACGATCGCGCCACCGTGCTGCTCGCCACGGTCAAGGGAGACGTGCACGACATCGGCAAGAACATTGTCGGCGTCGTGCTGGGCTGCAACAACTATCGCATCATCGACCTTGGTGTCATGGTGCCTGCAGATCGCATTCTGGACGAGGCGGAGAAGCAGGGTGCCGACATTGTCGGGTTGTCGGGCCTGATCACCCCAAGCCTGGACGAGATGGTGCACGTGGCGGCCGAAATGGAACGCCGCGGCATGAAGAAGCCGCTGCTGATCGGCGGCGCCACCACAAGTCGCGTGCACACGGCAGTCAAGGTTGACCCCCAGTACCGCAATCCGGTGGTGCACGTGCTGGACGCGTCCCGGAGCGTCGGTGTGGTCAACTACCTGATGGGTGGAGACCAGGCGTATCTGGAAGACCTAAAGAGGGAGTACGATGGGGTCCGAGCCTCCTACGAGGCCCGCAGTCGCAAGCTCGAACTGCTCGGCTTCGACGATGCCCGCGCCAACCGCCAGGAGCCCGCTGCCTACACCCCCGTGGCTCCGTCACGCCCCGGGGTGCACACCGTGCCCGTGACGGTGACCGAATTGCGCCCCTACATCGACTGGACACCGTTCTTCCAGGCCTGGGAGATGCGGGGCAAGTACCCGGCCATCCTGCAGGACGAGAAAAAGGGCGCTGAGGCCCAGGCGCTGTTTGCGGACGCGCTGGCCATGCTGGACCGCATCGAACAGGAAAACCGCCTCGCACCGCGGGCCGTATTCGGCATCTGGCCGGCGCGGCGGGACGGGGACGACATTGTGCTCCAGTCCGGGGATGCCGAGTTGGCCAGACTACACACGCTGCGCCAGCAGACCAGAAAGACGCCTGGCAAGCCCAACCGGGCGCTGGCGGACCTGGTTAATGATTCGGGCGATTGGATGGGCGCGTTTGCGGTAACCGCCGGGCACGGCCTGGAAACGCTGGTACGTGAGTTCGAATCGGCTCACGATGACTATCAGAGCATCATGGCGAAGGCTATCGCCGACCGGTTGGCGGAGGCCTGCGCGGAATGGCTGCACGAACGCGTGCGCAAGGACTTCTGGGGGTACGCCACCGGAGAGGAGCTCTCCAACGAGGACCTGATCGCCGAGCGTTTCCAGGGCATCCGGCCGGCGCCGGGCTACCCCGCTCAGCCGGATCACACCGAGAAACGCACGTTGTGGACGCTGCTTGATGCCGAGAGGCACACCGGCATCACGCTTACGGAGTCGCTGGCCATGGCGCCGGCGGCGTCCGTTTGTGGACTGTACTTCGCCCATCCGGACGCGGCGTATTTCAACCTTGGGCCGCTGGGGCGTGACCAGGTGGAGGACTACGCGCGCCGCAAGGATGTCCCGGTCGAGGAGATGGAGCGATGGCTGAGTCCGTCGCTGGCGTACGAGCCGGAGGCGCGGGTCACGGCCTGACCTGTCGTGCCGAAGGCACTCGCTGGGCGCGATTCTACAGCGCGCCGTTCTCGTCCGCCTCGGCCCGCATCGCCCGTGATGTGAAGCCGTCGTGGTCGCGCCCGGTCTGAAGCGGCATTATCTTGCGGGATCCCTGAACAACTCCCTCCGATTCGTGAACGGTCTCACTTCCTCCCGCACCGCTGCTGTTGACGTGCTCCGCGCCGACGACACGGCCACGCTGGTTCAGTTTCTGAGCATTGTCGGGTTTGCCGTGCTGACGGCGCTCGGCGCGCAGGTCCGCATATACATCTGGGAAGTGCCCTTCACGCTGCAGACCCTCGGCGTCTACGGTTCGGGGCTCTACCTCGGCTGGCGCAACGGCATGCTTGCGCAGGGGCTGTACCTGATACTTGGATTGTTTCTCCCGGTCTACGCGGGCGACGGCTTTGGCCCGGCCTACCTGTTCGGGGCCGTCTCGGCGGGCTACCTGCTTGGGTATCCGCTGGCAGCGTTTGCCATTGGTGCACTGTCCCGTCGCTGGAATTCGCTGACCGGAAGTGCGCTTTCGATGATTGGCGGCTCGCTGGTACTCTTTACGCTGGGCGTCACCTGGTTGCACTTCGCGGCCGGACACGCTACCTGGCTGGAGTCCATCGACAAGGGTTGGCTGCGATTCGTGCCCGTGGATCTGGCCAAGATCCTGCTGATCTCGGTCATCTACACCGGCACCCGGCGTCTGAAGTAGTGTAGTCTCGAGACTACACGCGATTCGCCAAAAACAGCCTCTGGAAGCCGGAAACGCACGCGGCATGGGATTCGTACGCCCGATGGGCATGCGATATCTGTCTCTCATTCTGCTTCTTCTTGCCGGCTCGGCCACGGCCCAGTCCTGGAACGGTCCGTATGGTTCGATTCTGGACGATCCCGATACGTTCGCGCAGGGCGGCCGGGCACTGCAGCACCTGTATGACATGAACCCCGCGGCCGCGAGGGCGACGATCGATTCGCTCAAGGCCGCGCACCCAAGGCACCCGATCGGGCCTTACCTGGAGGGTCTCACGGTCTGGTGGGAGATCCTGCCGGTGCTTTCGGTTGAGGACCACTCACGCGACGACGAGTTCTTCGATGCCATGAACCGCACGGTGCGTGCTGCAGAGCGGCTGCCCAGGCATCTGGAGATGGACAAGGTCTTCTTCAAGGCGGCTGCGCTCGGATTCAGGGGTCGGCATCTGTCCAACCGCTATGAATGGCTGCGAGCGGCCCGTGACGGCAAGGAGGCGCTCGACCTGGTCTTCGACGTGTCGGACCGCGATCCCGCCAATCCGGATTTCCAGTTCGGTATGGGTGTCTATTGGTACTTCGCGGAGGCCATTCCCGAGGAGTACCCGGTGGTCAAGCCAGTCATGTATTTCTTCCCGGACGGGGATCGGGAGAAGGGACTGGCCGAACTGCACCGCGTGGCGCAAACGGCCACGTTCGTCGGTACCGAAGCGGCGTACTTCCTCCTGCAGATCTACATGCAGTATGAGCCCGACTTTGAGCGATCCCGGGACATGGTCGGCTTGTTGCGCCAGAGACACCCGGCAAACGCCTTTTTCCACACGCTTGAAGGGCGAGTATTGACTCGCTTCGGACGGCACCACAGTGCCTCCGAGATCTATCAGGAGTTTCTGGATCTGCACGCCGAGGGTGTGCACGGCTACACGGACGGCCTGGCCCACAGCGTGCTCTATTACCTGGGCCGCAGCCATATGTCCGCCGGGGATCTGCCCGCTGCCGTGGCCACCTTCGACGACCTGGAGACTCTGGCGGCCGGCAACGAGCACTCGGTCTACCGGGCCATGGGCCGCCTGAGGGCCGGCATGGCGCTCGACAGGCTTGGCCGCCGGCAGCCCGCGCTGGCCGCCTACCGCACCGTGCTGTCGCTCCCGGAAGTCGGGGACTCGCACGATCAGGCCAAGCGCTACCTTAAGAAGCCATTCGGATCCTGACCTGTGCCCTTTCCCTACCGCTTTACCAACTTCGACCCCGCCCGGCACGGAGAGGAGAAGAACTCCTTCGAACAACTGCTCGACCTCTTCGAGCAGCTGCTTCAGTACACGGCGGGCGATGCGGCCGAGGCACTCCAGTGGCTCACCGAGCTCGACAACCGGTACAACCTGACGGATGGAGAGACCGGCATCGGGGACTTCATCGAGGAGCTCAAAAAGCGCGGATTCCTGCAGGAGGATGAACTCGGCGAAGTGCGCATCACCGCCCGGACCGAACGTTCTCTACGCCGCAGGTCGATGGAGGAGGTGTTCAACCAGCTCCGCAAGGCGCGCGATGGTCAGCACAAAACCCCATTCGCCGGGAAGGGTGGCGAGCGGCTGCCGGAGTCCAGGGGATGGCGCTTTGGAGATGACCTGCGCCACATCGACGTTACCAGTTCGTTTTCGAACGCCTACCGCCGGGGCGGCATCGATGAGTTTTCGCTGCGCGAGGACGACCTGGAGGTCTACGAGACGGACCATCTGACCAGCGTGGCGACGGTCCTGATGATCGACCTGTCGCACTCCATGGTGCTTTACGGGGAGGACCGCATCACTCCGGCCCGCAAGACGGCCCTGGCGCTGTCCGAGCTGATCATGACCAGGTATCCCAAGGACACCCTGGACATCGTCGCGTTCGGCAATGATGCTTGGGAGGTCTCCATCAAGGAGCTGCCCTACCTGAATGTTGGACCGTTCTATACCAACACCAGGGCCGGCCTGCAGCGGGCAAGAGACATCCTGCGTCGCCGCAAGAATCGCAACAAGCAGATCCTGATGATCACGGACGGCAAGCCGTCCTGCCACATCGAATACGGGCGCATGTACCGCAACGCATTCGGCCTGGACCGCAAGATCGTGAACAAGGTGCTGGATGAGGCCGTGATGTGCCGCCGCGAAGGCGTCACGATCACCACGTTCATGATTGCCCAGGACCCGTATTTGCAGCGTTTCGTGCGCGCCCTGACCGAGTCCAACAAGGGACGTGCATACTTCGCCAGCCCGGATGACCTCGGTGGCTATCTGTTCGAGGACTACGTGCGCCACCGTACCAAACGCGTGCGCTGATGCTGCGTCCGGTCAAGCGGCTCGGGCAGAACTTCCTGCGGGATCCCAATACCTGTCGACGCATCGTGGCCGCTCTTCCGGGCGATGGGCCCATCGTCGAAATCGGGCCGGGTACGGGGGCTCTGACCGGGATGCTGATGGGGACGGATCCGTGCATGACGGCCATCGAAGTGGACGAACGTGCGGTGAGCCTGCTGCGGCAGGAGCTGCCCGGGTTGCACGTGCGCCACGAGGACGTGCTCAAGACGGACTGGGCTGCGCTGGCCTCGGAGCGGGGCGCGCCCCTGCATGTCATTGGCAACCTGCCCTACTACATCACGACGCCGATCCTTTTTTCGCTGCTTGACGCCCCGCGCGGCTCCGTGCGATGGGCGGTAGTGATGATGCAGAAGGAGGTGGCCCGGCGCATCGTGGCTGAGGCGGGCAACAAGGTGTACGGCATCCTGAGTGTGATTCTGCAGAAGCTGACCCGGCCGGAGCTGCTGTTCGATGTGTCGCGCAACGTTTTCCATCCGAAGCCGGATGTCACCAGTTCGGTGGTGCGCTTTTCGTTCGATGTGCCCGAGCTGGAGGTGGATCCTTCCTTCTTCCGCACCGTCGTGCGCACCGCGTTCAACCAGCGCAGGAAAACGCTGAGGAACAGCCTGTCGGGACTCTCCCGGGTCGTGCCTGAGGAGTTCGCCGGCCTGCGCGCAGAGGCCCTGTCGCCGGACGATTTCGTGACTCTGACCCGCTATCTGGCCGGTTGAATCCGGCCCCGTATTGAACCTTTGCAGCGCGTTTGCGGCCCAAGAGGTTCTATAAGCCCCCGTATTGAACTTTTGCAGCGCGTGTGCGGCCCATTAGGTTCCATCCGGCCGCGTTTGTGAACCTTTGCAGCGCGTTTGCGGCCCGAGAGATTCCATCCGGCCCCGTATGGAACCTTTGCAGCGAGTTTGCGGCCCAAGAGGTTCTATCCGGCCCCGTATTGAACCTTTGCAGCGACTTGGCGGCCGAGGAGGTTCTATCCGCCTCCAAGCCCGGATTGCGGGCACTGCATTTCGGGACCTGCAGCGCCTTCGTCCCGACGACTTTGTGAGCCTGACCCGCTATCTTCGGCCACGGCCCCATAGCGGGCCTCAGGCGGCAACACTTCTCATCGGGCCATGGAACCCAGCGACTCCACAGCACAGGATCCCGTACGTCCGGCCGCCACGGTCGAACCGGAAAGCGTGCGTGCTACGGCCACGGTGGAGCTGGATCCCGAACTGCTGGATGATCTCGAGGCATTGATCGAGGCCGGGTCCCGGCCGATGCTGATGAACATCCTGGCGGACATGCATCCGGCGGACATCGGCGGCCTGCTGGAGCACCTGTCCCGCCCGGATGCCCGCACTGTGCTGGGATGGCTGCCAACCGAGTTGGCCGGTGATGCCATCGTCGAACTGGATGACGACTACCGCGCGGACCTGCTCGAAGACGTCTCTCCCAGCCGCCTCACGGCGGTGCTGGATGAGATGGACACGGACGACGCGGCCGACGTGCTGTCCGACCTTCCCGAGGAGATCGCCGAGGTCGTGCTTCCTCGCCTGGAAGACTCCGAGGACATCGGCGCCCTCATGGGCTACGACGAGGAGACCGCCGGTGGTCTTATGGCCACCGAGTTCGTGGCCGTGCCTACGACCTGGACCGTTGCCGAAGCCACGGAGGAAGTGCGCCGCAACGCCGAGGAGGTTGAGCAGGTCTACGGCGTCTGGGCGGTCGATCCTGACGGCAAGCTTCAAGGGTTTGTAAGCATGAAGCGCATGCTGCTCTCACCCTCCGAGGCCCGCATCGAGAAGGTCATGAACCCGGACCCCGTGTCCGTGGAGACCGACATGGACCAGGAGGAGGTGGCGCGTCTCATGGAGCGCTATGACCTCGTCACCCTCCCGGTGATTGACGGCAACGGCTGCCTGGTTGGACGCATCACGATTGACGACATCGTGGACGTTATCCGTGAGGAGGCCGAGGAAGATATCCAGCGCATGTCCGGTGTGGCCGGCGGTGAGGAGGCCACGGACTCCGTGATGCGGGTGGTGCGGGGGCGCCTGCCGTGGCTGCTGGCCGGCATGCTGGGCGCCGGACTGGCGGCCGCCGTGATTCTGCAATTCGAAGACGCTCTGGCGGCGTCTGCGATTCTGGCCGGATTCATTCCCATCGTCATGGCGACCGCCGGCAACGCGGGCATTCAGAGTTCGGCGATCGCCGTGCAGGCACTCGCCGCAGGGGACATCTGGGCGGCCGACCTCATGCCGCGAATCGGAAAGGAGATCACCGTATCGCTGCTGAACGGCGTTGCCTCAGCCGTTGTCCTGGGTTTGGTCATCATGGGTGTCGCTGCGTCCGGAGTGATGGACATAGAGGACCCCATGCAACTGGCCATGACGGCAGCCGTCGCCCTGGTGATCGTGATTGTGATGGCCACCACCATCGGCGCGACCATTCCGCTCTTCCTGAACCGCGCCGGCATCGACCCCGCCCTGGCCACGGGGCCCTTCATCACCACCAGCAACGATATCCTCGGCATTCTGGTGTTTTTCCTCCTGGCCGAGGCACTCTATCTATGACGCGACTGGCCGTTGCGGTACTGCTGCCCCTTGCCGTGCTTCAGGCCTGCGACGGAGCGGGTGCGTCCGTCGAAGTGTGTGCCCCACTCGAAACCGACCTGCACGTGCCCATGGCGGTCGGGGATGTCTGGCAGTTCGAAGTCGAGTCCTCCTTAGGAGGCGAGGGAGGAAGTTCCTACACGCGCGGCAGTGGTTCCTGGGAGGTTCAGTCTCTGGAGTGCCGCGAAGACAAGTACACAGCGGTAGTCTGGCAGGAGGAATCGGGGTTCGAGTTCGGGTCGAACATCCAGGACTCCCTGCGATACAGCCGTTCCACTGCAGTCAATATCACCGTCCAGCGCGAGGAGTTGGGCCTGACCTTCCAGGTCGCGCTTGACGGGGTGCGTATGGAGAGCGGCCTGGTGCCTCACGAGCGGTCCCGGACCGAGGTAGTCACCGGCAGGCGCGGGTGCTCGATCTACGAATACTCCTTTGACCGCGGCTCCGGGTTGACGGAGGGTCGGATCACAGTCGTGCCTTTCCTGCACGGATGCGGCCGGGGAGAGAAGGTCTACCGACGCATCACCGAGTCTTGAAGCCTAGCTGGTCGGAACGCCATCAGGATGCGTCATACCCGCCTCCTGCGCCGCATTGTACTTGCTCGGGCACTTGACCAGAATATTCTCGGCGATGAACTCGTCGCCGTCCGGATAGCCTTCGATTACCACTTTCTCGGCGTCCTCGAAGTTGGCCGGCTTGGGATTCTGGTAGTGCACACGGCGCACATTCCCTTTCTCGTCCGCCATGGTGAACGAGAAGACGTTGGTGGAGGGGTTGTACGTAAACGGCTCACCGTCGTCCACCCACATGCCCACCACATGGGCCTTTGCACCTTCTGCTTCCGCCTGTTCAAAATCCATGTAGCCGCCTACCTGCTCGCCGAAACTGGAAAGCAGCAGGCCGGTGAAGCCCACCAGGAATACGATGCCGAAGATGGTCTTGGTCTTCATGGGTCAGAGGGTGTCTTCGTCGGTAATGCGGTCTTCGACCATGCGTTCCAGACGGTCGATGCGCTTGTCGGTTCTGAGCAGCAGCACGCTGATCCCGATCCAGATGATCAGCACAACTGCCAGGACTACATAGAGTTTATCGTTCGAAAGCATGATCGCCTCAAGCCCGGTTGCCGTCTGAACCGGAACTTCGCTTCCTGCCCAGATGGAATCATAGGCGGTTTCCTGTCCGCCGGCCCGCAGGCTGTCTACGGCCTGCTGCAGAGTTTCGGTCATGTCAGTCCTCCCCATCGCCAGTCAATTTCAGTTTGACGGCTGCCAGGCGCACGCGCTGCGTATACAGCACCCAGAACAGGCCGATGAAGCCGATCACAGCCGGATAGAACACCATGCGCATGACGGGCGCGGTGATGTCGCTGAACGCCGGGTTGCCGTCCGCGCCCGGGTGCAGGCTGGTCAGCTGCCGCGGGATGACATACAGCATGAACGGCGTGAGCAGCGCTGCGAAGATGTTGTAGGCCCCTGCGATGCGCGCGCGACGTTCTGGATCGTCAAACGCCGATCGCAGCACGAAATAGGCGCCGTAGATCACCAGCTGCAGCGCGGCCAGGGTCTGGCGGGGGTCAAAATTCCACCAGATGTCGGTCCCGACATACCAGGTGTAGCGGGCCCAGGCGATGCCGGTGACGAGTCCGAGCAGCCCGAAAATGAACCCGATCCGGGCCGATTGAAGGGCGCGTATGTCACGAACTGCATCGCCCGACCGCAGAAACCCGACCGAGTGGTACGCCGAAACGAGCACGGCGGCCATCATCGTGAACCACATCGAAACGTGGAAATAGAGATTCCGCGCCGTGTGCTCCAGGATGTTGATGCGGGGGATGTCCACCAGGAATCCGGCGAACAGTACCACCGTGAGCCACGCAAGCACCACGTTGCGAATCAGGCGGTAGCGGGAAACGTTGATAGGGCTGGACATACCGAGGGGGTTGGCCGCCTGAACCGGCACCGGGTCGTCAGGTTCAGTCCTCCCAGATGTATTCAAATAGCAGCACGGCGCCGGTGATCACGACGCCGGAGAAGGCGACGATGATGCGCAGGCCGCCCGCGGCGCCGCTCCAGCCGCCCCCACCCTCCAGCGCGGCGGCAGACGCGCTTACCACAGTGAGCAGGAGCGGAAACAGCAGCGGAAACAGCAGAACGGGCAGGAGAGGGCCCCGGTTGGCTGCCCGCGCAATGATGGCCGACAGGAGGGTGGTAGCGCCGGCGAGCCCGAGGGAGCCGAGCGAGAGCACCGTGCCCAGCAGCACACCCTGGGCGACGTCCATGTTCAGCAGAATGACGAATCCGAACGTGGCGACCAGGTCCACCGCGAGCAGGAGCAGATAGGTAAACAGCAGTTTTCCGGCGTAGACCGCGGAGCCGGGCACATGCATGCGCAGGACCAGTGTGGTGCCTCCGTCCTCTTCAGCCACAAATCCACGTCCGAGCCCGACGGCTGCGGAGAAAAACACCACGATCCAGAGCAGCCCGGACTGCATCTCAGGGCGCAACGTGCCGCGACCGACGGCGAGTGCCACTACAAGCAGGGAAGCGGCCACAAACACCAGGAGCATGTTGACCGCGTATCGTGTGCGGAATTCCAGCTCGATGTCTTTGCGGAGAACAGCCCAGGTGCCGGTTAGCCAGGAGCGCATGACCGGAAGATCGTCAGAACTCTCCGATGAAGGAAATCTCGGGTTCCAGCGCGTAGCCGGTTTCGCGCTCCACGGTTTCCTGGATCTGCGCAATCAGACTGCGCACGTCCGAGGCAGTGGCCCCACCCCGGTTAATGAGGATGTTGGCATGTCGATGGGTAATCTCCGCGCCCCCGATCCGCGTGCCCTTCATGCCGCAGCCGTCGATCAGCCGGCCGGCGCCCACGCCCTCGATCTTTTTGAAGATGCTGCCGGCACTGGGCTCCGCATCGAGGGGCGGGTGCCGGGCGGCGCGCCATTCCAGGTTCTCACGCATGATGCGTCGCATCCGGGCGACGTCGCCGGGCTCGAGTCGGAACGTGGCCTGCAGGACCACATCGTCCCGATAGTGCAGGATGGAGGTGTCATAGCCAAACTCGAAGTAGTCCACCCCCACCGTGCGGCGCGTGTTTTCCTCGGTCAGGATCTCGGCGTTCAGCACCACCTCCTCGATAAACATGGTTCGCTCGCGGGCCGGGGCCGGTGCGAGGAAGTGCAGGTTCTGCCACAATGCACCACCAACCGTTGACGGGATGCCCACGTAGTGCTCCAGCCCGCTCAGGCCGGCGGCAACGGCCTGTTCGATGAGGTCCGGGTACATGACGCATCCGCTTTCGGCAGTGACGAACCCGTGCAACTTGTCGATCGCGTACCCGGTCGCAGCATTTCGGATTACGAGGCCCCGGAAGCCCCCGTCGCCGACGAGAATGTTCGCACCAAGGCCCAGCAGGAAATAGTCGATACCGGCCTCGCGTGCCGCGAGCAGCGCGCTCGCGAGCTCGTCCGCAGTGCGCGCCTCGTAATAGAGGTCGGCCGGGCCTCCGATCTTGAAGGTCGTGAAGGGGGCCAGCGTTACGTTCCGCTGCACGCGGTCCGGGCCAAGCGCGGCTATCAGGTCGGGATAAGAGTCCATCGCCCGCAAAACGCACCCTTGCGTGACGCGATCCCGCTCGTCGCGCGCCTTCACCGCTTGTCCGCACGGGTGGTGAAGCCTTCATGCGGTCCGCAACCCGGTCGATCGGCGGGCGGTACACGGGCATTGAACCAACAAGACCTCCCTGAAATGGCCCAGAACCCCTATCCCAACCTGCAGCGCGCCATTGCCCGTATGGCGGGCTTTGGTGCCCTCTTTGTCATCGTTGCCGGGCTCGCCGGGGGCTGTATGACAACCAGCATCCGGTCCGGTGAGGGCGCCGTCAAGTACAGTGTCTTTGGCGGTACCGACCTGGAGAAACAGTATGGCGAAGGACTCCAGATCCACGCACCCTGGGTGACCCTCTATCGCTACGATGCACGTGTGCAGGAGCAGCTGGAAGACATCACTGCGTTGTCGTCCAATGGTCTCGAGATCGGCATGGATGCGTCCATTCGCTGGCGTCCGCTCGTAAACGATCTGCCGCAGCTGCACACTACGTACGGTGTGGACTACTATCGCAAGCTCGTGCAGCCGGAGCTGCGTAGCGCGGTGCGCGAGATCGTGGGCCAATACACGCCTGAGGAACTGTACTCCTCGCGTCGCACGGAGCTTCAGCAGCAGATTTTCCAGCGCGTAGCCGCTGCCGTCGAACCGCAGTTTGTGCAGGTGGACGCGGTCCTGATCCGCGACATTTCGTTGCCGGACCAGATCCGCATGGCCATCGAGAACAAGCTCAAGGAAGAGCAGGAAGCAGAGCGCTACCAGTTCACCATTGAGAAAGAGCGGCTGGAAGCGGAGCGCAAGGCCATCGAGGCGCAGGGTCAGGCCGAATACCAGCGCATCATCACCGCCAGTTTGTCCAACCAGTTTCTGCGGTTCAAGGGGATCGAAGCCACCCAGCAGCTGGCCAATTCCGAGAACTCCAAGACGGTGATTGTCGGCGGCGGGGGCGATGGACTCCCGGTGATTCTGGGCAATCAATAGCCTGATCGGCCCCTGGGGAGATTCCGGGAAATCCACCCGGATGCTTCGGGGCAGTTTTCCGTACCCAACCGCCGTCCTCTGCCGGTATCGGCACAACCGTCGGGTAGACCGACGGTACCGTTCAGCCCGCGAATCGTCCCTGAGACGGTTCGCGGGCTCGTTTTTGCACCATCACCAAAATGTGCACGCCCGGAGGAGCGTAACGCCGCAACCACCTGGTTTAGTGTGTGGGGGTACTCTGGAAAATTGTTTCACTTGTTGAAACAGATTTTGCCGAAACGCTATATTCCTGTGATTCGGTATCGAGTGTCCCCATAACCCACCCCCGGAGGCGCTTCGGCGCATCCACCTCCAGGACCACACTTGGTATCCACTGGGCCTCCCCCGCAACTGGTTCGCCGGTAGCTCCCGCCCAGAAAGACGCAAACATCCACTCATCGGAAAACGCCATGCTAAGAAAGCTACTGGCGGCGGCCTTCGTCGTCGTGCTGGCTCCATCTATCGCATTCGGTCAGGCCGTTATTACAGGAACGGTCACCGACGGTGACGGCGAGCCGCTTATCGGCGCGAACGTTGTCATTGACGAGCTGGTCATCGGCTCGGCAACCGACCTTGACGGACGGTACACGTTCGAAGTACCTGCGGCGCAGGCACGCGGCCAAAATGTCGCGCTCCGCGCCAAGTTCGTCGGTTTCTCCCCGCAGACGCGGGTCATCACCCTCAACTCCGGCACCCAGACGCAGGATTTCGTCCTGACGTTCGACCGTCTTCGTCTCGACGAGGTCGTGGTGACCGGTGTGTCCTCCGCTACCCCGGCCAAGAAGCTGGCGTTCACGGTGGACAAACTCGACGCCTCCAAGGTTGAGCTCGCACCGGCCGCAAACGCCGTGCAGTCCATCCAGGGCAAAATCGCCGGCGCACAGATCACCCAGGCCTCCGGCCAGCCCGGTGACGGTGTGGCGGTTCGCCTGCGTGGCACGACTTCCCTGACAGGTTCTTCCGCTCCGATGTATATCGTGGACGGTGTGATCCTGACGGGCGGCCTTGCCGACATCGACGCACTGGATATCGAGTCCATCGAAGTTGTGAAAGGAGCTGCTGCTTCTTCCCTCTACGGTGCTCGTGCCCAGAACGGTGTAATCCAGATCACCACCAAGCGTGGCGGAAACATCGCGTTCAACCAGACGCGCGTGACGGTTCGCAACGAGTTCGGCTCCAACAACCTGCAGTTCAGCGACTTCAAAGCCAACGAGGCCCACGATCTTCTGATCGATGCCAATGGCAACTTCCTGAACCAGGATGGCGTCAAGAACACCTGCGACACGTGTCTCGCCAGCGGCTACGGCCCGGGCGTTGAGATCGATCGTCTGTCGGGTACCGACACCCCGGTGTCGTTCTACGACAATCCGTACTCCGCCTCCGGCGCGCTGACGAACAACTTCGACGAGTTCTTCACGCCTGGCGACACGTACACGAACTACATCTCGGTCAGCCAGAACAGCGCGAAGACCAACTTCCACGCATCGTTCACCAACTTCCAGGAAGGCGGAATTCTTCCCGGAATGGACGGATACAACCGGAAGAGCTTCCGCGTCAACCTGGACCACCGCATCAGCGACGACGTGCAGCTGTCAACGTCGACCTACTATGCGGGTGCCACCCGTGACGTGCCCCGGTCCTCGGGCTTCAATCCGTTCTTCGGACTGATGTTTACCAACCCGCTGACTAGCCTCTCCCGTCGTGACGACAACGGCAACCTGCTGGTACAGGCAGACCCGCTGTCCGTCGAGGAGAACCCGCTCTACGTCATCGAGAACGTGGACACCGAAGATCGCGATTCGCGCATCCTTGGTAACGCCCGTCTGCGCTACGAGCCCACCGACTGGCTCAACCTGGAAGGCAACGTGAGCTACGACCGCCGCGATTCGGACTTCCTCCGCTTCGCAGACCGCGGCACCGAGTCCATCGACCCGTCCAACTTCAACGACGGTCAAATCCTGCGCTCCAACACCATCAGCGAGGCGCTCAATGCCGACCTGACCGTGTCGCTGCAGCAGACCTTTGACCAGTTGACGGCTCGCGGCCAATTCAAGTACCAGGCCGAGTCCACCGACTTCATCACGCAGTCGATCACGGGTAACACCCTGACGTCCGAAGGCATCGCCGACTTCTCGAACGTGAACGGCGACAAGATCGTCTCCTCGAACGAGCGTACGATTCGCCTCGACGGCCTGTATGCCACCGGTGGCATCGACTTCGCCGACAAGTACATCGCAGACGTGCTGATTCGCCGCGACGGTTCCAGCCTGTTCGGTGCCGAAGAGCGCTGGCAGACCTACTACCGCGTGTCCGGTGCATGGCGCGTGAGCGAAGAGTCGTTCTACCCGTTCGGCGACTGGATGGAAGAGTTCAAGCTGCGCTTCTCGCAGGGTACGGCCGGCGGCCGTCCTGGCTTCGAAGCCCAGTACGAGACCTTCACGCTGTCCAGCGGGCAGCTGTCGAAAGGCACCCTGGGTAACGCCTTCCTGAAGCCTGAGCTGCAGACCGAGCAGGAGTTCGGTGTGGAGATGGGCATCATGAATCGCATCAGCGCGAGCCTTGTGTACGCCAACGCGAAAGTGGAAGACCAGCTGCTGGTCGTGCCGCTTCCGGGCTACTTCGGCTTCGGTTCGCAGTGGCAGAACGCCGGTACGATCGAGTCCAACACGATCGAGGCCTCCCTGGACTTCAATGTCTTCAGCGACCGCAACAAGTCGCTCGACATCGGCATCGTGTATGACCGCACGAACCAGGAGATCACCGAGTTCAACACGAACCCGTACAAGACGGGCCCGAGCTCCGCGTTCTACTACCGCAACGGCGAGACCATCGGCGCCATGTACGGCATCCACTTCCTGACGGACGTCAGCGAGCTGGCCGAGCAGACGCTGCAGGATGGCTCCGCCGCCACGACAGGTCGCGGTGTGCCGACTGGCTTCCAGGCCAGCGCCTTCCAGACCAACGACGACGGCCTGCTCGTGCCGGTAGGCATCGGCAACAGCTACACCGACGGCTTCGCCAAGGGCCTCTGGGGCAACCGGGTTGATGTCGACGGCGACGGCGACGGCGACATGCTGTTCGGCATGCCGATCAAAGAGGTCAACGACGAAGGTCAGAACTTCCAGCAGATCGGAGACGTGCTGCCGGACTTCAACCTCGGCTTCTCGACCAACTTCTCCTTCAAGGGCTTCTCGGCGTACATGCTGTGGAACGCTCAGGTTGGAGGCGACATCTACAACTTCACCAAGCAGTGGGCCTATCGTGACGGACGTCACCAGGACCAGGATCAGCTTGGCAAGGCTGACGGCGACAAGAAGCCGGCTCAGTACTACGAAGCACTCTACGATGCTACCGCAGTCAACGACTGGTACATCGAAGACGGCACGTACCTGAAGCTGCGCGAGCTCTCCGTGGGCTACCGCGTGCCGCGTCAGCGTCTGCAGAGCTGGTTTGGCAACTCGATCGCCGGCCTCTCGGTCAACCTGATCGGGCGCAACTTGCTGACGTTCACCGACTACTCCGGATTTGATCCGGACGTCGGCGAAGGCAGCGATGCCACCCTGTTCCGCTTCGACGGCTTCGAGTATCCGAAGTACCGGACCTTCACGGGTCGCGTCGAAATCCAGTTCTAGTTGCCCTGGAGCCGGGCCGCTGCGGCGGCCCGGCTACCCGGTCACTCTTGACCAAGGCAACCAAGCAAACTGCTTAAGAGGAAACACATGAAGTTCCGTTTCACTATTGGCCTGGCCGTCGTGCTCATGTTTGGGCTCACGGCCTGCCAGGATCTCTCTGTAGAGAATCCGAACAACCCGGACCGGACCAAGGCTCTGGCGTCCCCGCAGGACGTTGAGAAGCTGGCGTCCGATACGTTTACTGACTACTGGGCCTCCATGCAGTGGTCTTCCCGGTCCATGCCGTGGTCGACCATTGCTGACGAGATCTCCAGCTCCTGGGCCAACTGGGGCATGCGCGACATGTCCTCCGAGCCGCGCATCGCGTGGAACAACGACCCGGCCTACAACCGTGAGGAAATGACCGAATCCCCGTGGTTCGGCTCCTACGGCTGTATCTCCAATGCGGCTGACGCCCTGATTGCCGTCGAAGGCAACGAGGCGCTGTACGAGTCGCAGGGCATCGACACGAACCGCATCAAGGCGTTCGCCAAGATGAACCTGGGCCTGTGCCTGGGCAACCTGGCAACCCGCTTTGACCGCGCGTTCATCGTTGATGAGACCACCGACCTGGAGGCAGTTGCTCTCGGTCAGGTCGAGCTGGAGCTCGCTCCGTACACGGAAGTCCGTGACGCAGCGATCGCCAAGATCGACGAGGCCATTGCCATTGCTTCTTCCAACGCGTTCACCATCACGGACGCCGAGGACTGGGTATTCGGTCTGACGGTTGACAACAACGACCTCGTTCGTATCTCGAACTCGTTCGTGGCACGCATCATGGCCTCGAATGCTCGCACCACGGAAGAGCGCGCCGCAGTGGACTGGGGTGAAGTCATTCGACGTGTGGATGCCGGCATCACCGAGGACTTTGCTCCGATCGGTGACGACAACGGCGACATTCGCGAGTGGGACGCCATGAAGTTCTACGGCCAGGAGCATCGCACCTGGGCGCGCGCTGACTACCGCTCGATCGGTCCCGCCGACGAGTCCGGTGGATACGCGACCTGGCTTGCCACGCCGACTTCGTCCCGGAACGTGTACTCCGGTCTGACCACGCAGGACCGTCGCATCATGGGTGCCGGCGGCCCCGAAGAAAGCGGCAGCTACTTCCGCTATGTGGGCGTTCCTGGTCCGTTCCCGTCCTCGCGCGGTACGTACCACTACAGCTCGCACACGCACAACCGCTTCAAGCCGTACCAGGAAAACAACGCCAACGGTGTCATGACGCACATGACCAAGGCCGAGATGGACCTGTACAAGGCTGAGGGTCTGCTTCGCACCGGCGGTTCCGCCGCTACGGTTGCACAGCTGATCAACAACACGCGTGTTGCCAACGGCGAACTGCCGCCGGCAACGGCATCGACTCCCGCCGGCTCGCCGGGTGACGGATCATGGAGAAACACCGAGATCCACATCAACGGCACGCTCTGGGGATACCTGATGCACGAGTTCCGCATGGAGACCTTCGCAACCGCAGGTGCGCTGGCATACGCCAACGACCGCGGCTGGGGAGACCTCGTGCAGGGAACGCCGCTGCACTACCCCGTACCGGGCGCCGAGCTTGAGACGCTTGGTCTCGACAACTACACCTTTGGCGGTGTAGGCGGCCCGAGCGCTGCGCCTAAGAACAAGGCGGATCGCTACCTGGCCATCGAGGAGCGCAACGTACGCGTCAAGTAACCCCGGTTACTTGCTGATTTCTCTGGAGAGGGCCGGGCGGCTTGGTCGTCCCGGCCCTCTTCCGTTTTCCCCCAAACCCGGAGAACCATGAGACCCCGTTTTTTTCTTCTGATTGCACTGATGGCGTTTCCGGTAGTGCTTGCCGGCTGCGCGAGTTCCGGAAACACCGGCGCTCGGCAGAGCCAGGTCAGGGCCAATCTGGGCACGGCCGCGCGATCGACGCTGGTCAACGAGACCGTGCAGATCCTGACGTCCCGGTACGGCTACAACATGCTCCGCACGGTGATGGACACCGAGGACATGCGATTCGAAACCGACTGGAAGCAGGAGTCGGCGCTCGCCGATGAGAAGGATCAGGGCTACACGCACGCCCGAACCAAGATTACGGTCACGGCCCGGCCGCGTAATCGCTCCACGTCGGGCTCGCAGAACCTGGCCGTGAACTTTGTGGCCGAAACCCAGGTCTTGCCGTTCGGCAATGAGGTCTGGATTTCCATCGAGCCGACCGACGAACGAAAGGACGCGCTCCGCCAGATTTCCACGTACCTTCGCCGCACGTACCAGACTGCGATGCGATGAGCAGAAATGCCCTGCTGATTTTCATGACGGCCGCAGTCCTCACGGGCTGCGGCCGTCGTGGTGCTGTGCCGTTGTCGTACGATCCCCCGGGGTCGACGATCACCGTTTCCAAGCCGATAACGACCCCGGACCGGCGCACGTGGAATGTGGGCGCCATCGGTGTCACAAATGACTATGTAGGGGCACGCCTGAACGAGTTGACCCAGGTCAACGATACCCTGCTGCTCGGAACGATTCGGCCTGAGAACGCCCCGATCAACAACAGCGCCTGGTTTGGCTTCAAGATCTGGTCCGAAACCGACCGGGATGTGTGGGTGAGGCTGGAGTACGAAGACGGGGATCACCGGTACATTCCCAAAGTGAGCAGCGATGGCTCGGCCTGGCGTGCTATCGATAACTCGGCTTTTCGGGTCGATACGACCGGAGAGCGCCGTGCCGGCCTTATGAAACTGCGTGTATCTCCGGACACACTCTGGGTGTCCGGCCAGGAACGGCTTGTCAGCACGTTCTACGACGACTGGACGGCTCTCATTGCCGGGCACCCCGACGCAACGCTGCGAAGGGTCGCCGAGTCTACGTATGGATCGCCGATTCGTCTGCTGGACATGGGACCCGACGACTCCGATGAGTTCGTCCTGCTCATTTCGCGCCAACATCCGCCTGAAGTCACCGGTGCCCTCGCCGTGCTGACCTTCATTGAGCGCATCATGCAGGAAGACGATCTGGCGCGCGCTTTTCGGGCGAGGTACCGCATCCTGGCCGTGCCGCTCATGAATCCGGACGGCGTGGACGATGGGCACTGGCGCCATAACGCCGGCGGGGTCGACCTCAACCGGGACTGGATCGCCTTCAATCAGCCGGAAACCCGGGCTGTGGCCCAATACTTCGTGGACACAGTGGGCGACGGCACCGTGCGCTTCGCCGCGGATTTCCACTCCACTCAGGTTGACGTGTTCTACACCACGCTGCGCCACCTGGTATCAAACACGCCGGGATTGGTAGACCTCTGGCTGGCCGATATTGCGGAGGCACTGCCTGACTACCACGTGAACGACGCGCCGCGCGATGTCGAATCGCCAACTTCCAAGAGCTGGTTTTATCTCCAGTTCAACGCCACGGCGATGACCTACGAGGTGGGTGACGAGACCGACCGGGATACGATCCGGGCCGTCGCAACGGCAGGAGCAGAGTCCATGATGCGGCGTTTGCTGGACGTTCCTGCAAACTGAACCCGCCTGCCTGGTGCGACTCCTTTGTATCGGCCTCGCGGTCCTGACGGCCGCCGGCTGCGCCGAACCTCCGCCGCCCGCAGAGTGGGTCGAGGCCGCCGATCACAGGTGGATCGAGCTCCGGCCTGAGGGACGAGGGGCGGGCTTCTCTCCCGTGTCTGGAACCGGGATAGACTTCACTGGCACACTGTCCGACTCTGCGTTCCTGGGCAACCGGCATCTCGTCAACGGGGCCGGTGTCGCCATCGGGGACGTGGATGGAGACGGCCTGCCGGATGTGTTCCTTGCAGGCCTCGAAGCGTCGTCCCGGCTTTACCGCAATCGGGGCAACATGCAGTTCGAGGACGCGACCGAAGCGGCAGGGCTGGCCCTTGAGGCGTGGCAAAACACCGGGGCCGCTTTCCTCGACACCGACGGCGACGCCGACCTGGATCTTGTGGTCACCGTGCTGGACGGTCCAAGCATGCTGCTGCTCAACGACGGCACCGGGAGATTCCAGGAGGACGGATCCTGGCCCGGCAAGCTGGCCGGGCCTCGCGGGGGTACCACCCTTGCGGCTGCCGACATCGACGGCGACACGGACCTGGACGTCTATGTCACGAACTACCGACGGCACACCGTAAAAGACCTCTACCACCCGGACGAGATTACCTTTGAGGAGACCGTAGTCCGGGAAGGCGATGCGTTCCGCATGCTGCCGCCCTTCGACGAGTACTACCGCATCGAAGTCCAGAAGCGTAGGGTCATGCGCTACCAGTACGGCGAGCCGGACATGCTACTGGTCAACGAGGGAGGCAGCTTCCGGGACGCAACCACGACAGCCTTTCCAACCGGCACTGACCTGCCCGAGGATTGGGGCCTGGCGGCGCAGTTCCGGGATCTGGACCTGGACGGCGATCCCGACCTCTACGTGTGCAACGATTTCGAGGGCCCCGACCACATCTGGATCAACCGCGGAGACGGCACATTCCGGGCACTGCCGCAGCTGTCTTTGAGGCACACACCGCAGTCATCTATGGCGATAGACGGCGCGGACGTGGACCGGGACGGTGACATAGACCTCTTCGTCACAGAGATGCTCAGCCGCACACACGAGCGGAGGTTGCGGCAGGTGCCCGGTCCCCCGCCCATCATTCCCGAGCCGGGCGAGATCCAGGTCCGCCCCCAGGTAATGCACAACTCCCTGTTCCTGGCGCAGCCGGCCGTGCGCGCGGGACAGCCGCAAATCGGCGTGCAGGACTATGTCGATGCCGCCTGGGCGTTTGACGTTGCTGCGTCAGAATGGTCATGGGCCGCCATCTTCCTGGATGTGGATCTGGACGGCTGGGAGGACCTGCTCATTTCGACTGGCCATCGCTACGACGCGATGGACCTGGATACCCAGACCAGCATGGCCGGCCGCAGGTCGGGAGACGACTGGACGGCGGAGCTTCTCGAATTCCCTCGCCTGGACCTCAACAACGTCGCGTTCCGCAATGAGGGTGGCACCCACTTTACGGAAGTGGCGGAAGGGTGGGGCTTCGGTCTCGAGCCTGACGTGACGCACGGCGTGGCGTTCGGTGACCTTGACGGCGACGGAGATCTGGACCTGGTCGGCAACCGCCTGCAGAACACCGCCGTGGTCTGGCGCAATGAGGCGGACGCGCCGCGCATCGCCGTGCGACTGCGAGGTCGGGGAGGGAATCGGTTCGGGATAGGGGCCCGGGTCACGCTGGAAGGCGGGGGCATGATGCAGCAGAAGGAAATTCTCGCCGGGGGCCAGTATCTGTCCGGCAGCGAGCCCATCGCCACTTTCGCCGCGCTCTCGGGCACGATGGTGCTGACCGTGCACTGGCCGTCCGGAGCCCGTACCACGTTGCCGGTGCAGCCAAACCGCCTCTACGAGGTGGACGAGCCGTCGGGCAGCAGTGAGCCCGCGCCCCCGCCCGGCCCGGCTGCCCTTTTCAGCGCCGAGCAACTCGCCGACCACCAGGACGCACACTTTGAGGATCGAGCCCGCCAGGCCCTGTTGACGCGTCGCCTCAGCAACGACGGCCCCTATGCAGCGAGCGGAGACCTTGATGGTGACGGCCGTGCCGAGGTCGTCATCGGCACCGGAGGGGGCGGCCGACCGGTCGTGTACCTGAATCGCGCGGACGGGCTCGTTCCCGCCGACGTGTCGGTGGTCAGGCCCGCGGCGGGAGACTGGGCAGGACTCGCCGTATCCACCGGACGACTGATCGCAGCAGTGAGCGGATACGAGACCGACCTTCCGTCACGCCTGGACCAGTATTCCCTGAACGGCGAGCGCCTGGTGGACCGGGGAAGCATCAATTTGGGTGGCGGCTCACCGGGGCCGCTTGCAGTGGCCGATGTGGACGGTGACGGCGACGACGACCTGTTTGTCGGCATGCGTTTCCTGCCGAATCGCTACCCGTCGTCGGTACCCAGCCGTTTCTACATGCGGGAGGGCGATGCACTTATGCCGGGCCCTGAGCTGCCCGCCGGCCTGGTGACCGGAGCCGCGTTCGCCGATGCGGATGGGGATGGCGATCAGGACCTCGCCATCTCCACGGAGTGGGGTCCGGTGCTGCTTTATCTGAACGACGGCAACGGCGGATTCTCAGACGCCACGGATTCGTGGGGCCTGGGCGATCACACGGGCCTGTGGCGCAGCGCGACGTGGCTGGACGCGGACGGCGATGCACTTCCGGACCTGCTGACCACAAATTGGGGCTGGAATTCCACCTACGGTCGCATCGGTGCCCCGGACTATGAGGGTCGAGGCCGTCGCCTGTACTTCGGTGACTTCGACCGCAACGGCTCTGTGGACCCGGTGGAAACGGAGTACGTGGAATCCCTTGATGCCTGGGCCCCCATCCATCGCCTGATGGACCTCGTCCGGGGTCTGCGGTACGTCACGCGTCGCATGGAGACTGCCTCGGAATATGCCAACGCATCTATTTCCGATGTGCTCGGGCCCGCCGCCGGAGACGCCCCTTTTGCATCCATAAACCAGCTGGGCCATGTCCTGTGGCTCAACCGGGGGGACCGGTTCGAGCCCATCCTGCTGCCCGAAGCGGCCCAGCGCGCCCCGGCGTCCGATGCGGCGGTGCTCGATGTAAACGGTGACGCGCACCCGGACGTGGTGCTCTCCCAGAACTTTTTCCCGCTGCTCCCTGAAGACGGCCTGCGCCAGGATGGCGGCAACGGCCTAGTGCTCATAGGGGACGGTGCGGGCAATCTTCAGGCAACGGGCGATGCCTTGGGACTTTTCGGCGACGGCCGCGCGATACTGGCCGTGGACCTCGAGGCGGACGGCATCTCCGAGCTCGTCGCCACGCAGAACTCCGCGCCGGCCTATCTCTTCCGGCTGAACAGGTGAGGGTACTGCTCCTGGCGTTGCTGGTGGCGGGCTGCACGGGCACGCCTCAACAGCCCACCGAGTGGGTGCAGGAAGACGGCTATCGCTGGCGGCAGCTGGCCGTGAAGGGCAAGGGCGCCGGTTTCACGGAGGTGGGAGGCGTCGACTTCATGAACGTGCTCTCCGACGCGGCCATCGTGCAGAACCGGAATCGCATGAACGGCTCCGGCGTGACGATCGGAGACGTGGACGGTGATGATCGCGCGGACATTTTCTTCGCGGCCATGGAGTCGAAGCCCAGGCTATACAGAAATCTGGGCGATTGGACCTTCGAGGACGTGACCGAACAGGCCGGCCTTGCGGCTGCGCCGCACTGGTCTACGGGCGCCGTGTTCGTGGACGTGGACGCCGATCGGGACCTGGATCTGTTTCTGACGGTGCTGACCGGCCCGAACGTGCTCTACCTCAATGACGGATCGGGCCGATTTGAGGCCACGCCCGCCGGTGTCGAGTCTGGACGGGGCAGCATGGGTGCCGCGTTCGGGGATCTGACGGGCGATGGGGTTCTGGATCTGTACGTGGCGAACTACAAGCGCATCGCGGCGCGGGATACGTTTCCTCCGGATCGGCTGCTGTTTCAGAATCTGGTGGGGCCCGACGGCTCCGTGGTCCCGGAGATGGCCGACCACTTTCGCATCGACGAGGTGGACGGACAGCCTTTGAGGTTGGAGTTGGGGGAGGAGGATCAGTTCTACCGGGGGAACGGAGACGGCACGTTTACGGAGGTCGATCCGCCGGTCGAAGTGGATCGGGACTGGGGGCTGACGGTCCGTATCCAGGACTTCAGTGGTGACGGGGAGCCGGATCTGTACGTGGCCAACGATTTCGAAAGCCCCGACTACGTGTCGGCATCACAAGCCGGGGAACTGACGCTTGGGCATACCCCGAATTCCAGCATGGCGGTGACCGCGGCCGACATCAACCGGGACGGCATCCCGGATGTATTTGTGCCCGACATGCTGAGCCCGGACCCGAAGGCGCGTCGCTTTCAGGCCGGTACGGCAGCTCCGGTGCGCATCCCGCCGGGCGACCACCATTCCGTGCCTCAGTACATGCAGAATGCCCTGTTCGTCTCGTCAGGAAATCAGCACATGGCGGAGGTGGCGCAGGCCTATGGGGTCGAGGCGACCGAGTGGACCTGGGGCGCCGAGTTCCTGGATGTGGATCTCGACGGGCATGAGGATCTGCTGATGACCACAGGCCACTCCTTCGACGTGCAGGATGTGGACGCCCAGATGCGCGAGCGGGAGGCCATCCGGCGCGTGCGATCCGTGGAGCAGTTCCGCAGCCTCATCCTCGACTACCCGCGACTGGAACTGCCCAACATGTCTTTGCGCAACATCGATGGCGAGCGCTTCGAGCCCATCGACTGGGGATTCACGGACGAGCCGGACATCTCCCACGGCATGGCGCTTGGTGACCTGGACGGGGACGGTGATCTGGATGTCGTGGTGAACCGCCTGAACAAACCGGCAGGGGTGTTTCGCAACGATGCATCGGCGCCGCGAATCGCGGTCAGATTCAGGCTGGAAGGTGACAACCCGTTCGGTATTGGCTACTTCGCCGGCGGCAAGGAGATCATTGCCGGTGGAGGCTACCTGTCCGGACATGAAGCCCTGATTTCTCTGCCTGCAGACAGCTCGCTCAGGCTGGCGCACGGGGCCGGCCGGCAGAGCTTGCGGGTTCAGCCGAATCGCCTCTACGAAATCCAGGAGTACGAGTCGGGAATCCGGCGCGAAGGCCGGCCGCCGCCGCCCTTCACCGACACCCTCGCCACCCACACCGACCTCCCTTTCGACGACCGCACGCTTCAACCGCTTCTGCCGCACACGCTGGCCTCCAACGGCCCGTTCCTCATCAAGGGAGATCTCGACAACGACGGACAGGAGGAACTGCTGATCACCCCCGGTCGACGCGGGCGCCCACAACTGCTGATGGCCGATGGCACCCGCATCGAGGGCCCGGAAGCCGACGGCGACTGGACCGGCGCCGCGATCCAGGACGGACAGATAATCGCGGCCGTATCGGGCTACGAGACCGGCACCACCGGCTCGCTGATCCGCCTTGATCTGGAGGACGGCCGTCTTCTCGAAACGACACGTCAACCGCTGGATTTCGTGCTAACCGGCCCGGTGGTCACGACCGACAACATCGTCTTCGTAGGTGCCCGGGCCGAGGCCGGCCGCTACCCCATCGCCCAGCCGAGCCTGCTCATTCCCGGCGGCGAACTGGAAGCGGGCATGGTCACGGGGGCCGACTTCGGCGATTTTGACGGCGACGGTGACGCCGATCTGGCGGTGAGCAACGATTGGGGGCGGATCCGCATCTTCGAGAACCGCGATGGCACCTTCGCTGAGATCGACGGCCCGGAGGAAACCGGCCCGTGGCGAACCGTGACATGGACCGACCACAACGGCGACGGGCGCCTGGACCTCTTCGCCGGAAATCTGGGCTGGAATTCGCGTCTGGGCGCGCCGGACCGGGACGGCAAAACGGTTCGCCTGTACCACGGCGACTTCGATGGCAACGGCACCTACGATGTGCTGGAGGCCGAATACCGGAACGATATCCGCGATTGGAGCCCGATCCTGGACTTCAATACGCTGCGCAACGCCCTCCCCGGTATCGCGCGCCGGGTGAGTTCGTGGCATGCCTATGCCGGCTCCAGCGTGGAGGACCTGTTCGGGGAGGATCTCCAGTACCTCGAAGCCAATACGCTCGCGAGTACCGTCTTCATCCAGACGGACCGCGGGTTTGAGGCCCAGAGCCTGCCCTTTGAGGTTCAGTGGGCGCCTGCCAACGCATTCGGCGTGCAGGGAGACTCGCTGTACATCGCCCAGAATTTCTTCCCGGTGTTTCCGGAAAGCAGAACCCGGCATGATGCGGGACGTGGATTGCGGCTCACGCCTGGAAGCCTGAAGCATCTCGGCGTCTTCGGGGATCAGCGGGGCATCGCGCGCTGGCGGGAGGGCGTGGTGATCGGCCTGAATGCCGGCCCGGTAGTGTGGATCCAGTGGTGAGGTGGCTTCCGGTGATAGCGCTCCTGGCGGCCTGCGGCGCCCCGCCCCAGCCGACCGACATGGACGGCACCGCCGCCATGGCCGCGCGCCTGGCCGCACTCGCCGATTCCACCGAGGCCAATCCCATCATCAACGCGCACGCCAACAGTGCGCGCGTGGCACGCCTGATCGAAAACGGCCCGCCGCCATCGCCTGAGCAACGGCTCTTCTGGGAGATCAACCTGGCCCAGGAGCGACTGCGCGCGGGAGACAACGAAGGGGCCATCGCCGGTTTCGAGGCCGCCCTGGAGCAGTCGGAGCGGTTTCCCCCTGCGCAGAAACTGGCCCTGCTGGATCTGCTCGCGATCTCCTACATGCGCCTTGGCGAGCAGGAAAACTGTATCGACGATCCAAGCGCCGATCGATGCATCTGGCCGATCGTGGAGAATGGCGTGCACCGCTATCCGCGCGGCTCGCAGAACGCGATTGAGCGCTATGAGGAGATCCTCGCGCAGGATCCCGATGACCTGAACAGTCGCTGGCTGCTCAACGTCGCGTACATGACGCTGGGAGCATGGCCGGACGGCGTGCCGCCTGCACAGAGGCTGCCGACACCCGCATCCGAAGCCTCGATGCCGCGCTTCCTGGACCGCGCAGGCCCCACAGGCACGGACGTGGAAGGCCTTTCGGGCGGCGTGGTCATGGAGGACTTCGATGAGGACGGCCTGCTGGACATTATGGCGTCGAGCTGGGGACTTCGCGACCCGCTACGGCTCTTTCTGAACGATGGGCAGGGTGGTTTCCAGGAGGCAGACACCGGCCTGGACGGCATCACCGGCGGCCTCAATCTGGTGCATGCCGACTACGACAACGACGGCGACGCGGACGTGCTGGTCCTGCGTGGAGCCTGGCTCTACCACGGGTGGCCGAACTCCCTGCTGCGAAACGAAGGGAATGGCCGGTTTGTGGATGTCACCCTGGCAGCCGGACTGGGCGGTGAGTTTCCCAGCCACTCTGCCGCCTGGTCCGACTACGACAACGACGGCTGGCTGGATGTCTTCGTCGGGCATGAAACCAACCCCGAGGCAGGGTTCATTCCAAGCCAGCTGTTCCGCAACCGTGGCGACGGCACGTTTGAGGACGTCAGCGAATCCACTGGCCTGCGAGCCATCGGGTACGTCAAGGGCGCGGTGTGGGGAGACGTGGACAATGACGGGCGTCCGGACCTGTACGTCTCCAACCTGTACGGAGCCAACCAGCTCTGGATGAATCGGCCGGAGGGGTTCGTGGAGTCCGCCCGAGAGGCAGGCGTCACAGAGCCCGAGGATTCCTTCCCGACTTGGTTCTGGGACGAGAACAATGACGGCCACCTGGACCTTTTCGTCTCCGGCTGGCGCGCCATGGCGGGCGATGTGGCCGCAGAATACCTGGACCTGCCGCACCGGGCTGAGCCGCCGCGGCTGTTCCGTAATCGGGGAGACGGCACCTTCGAGGACGTGACAGCGGAGCGGCGTCTGGATCGCGTGCTGTACACTATGGGTGCCAACTTCGGCGACCTGAATGGCGACGGCTGGCTGGATCTCTACCTGGGCACCGGGGATCCAGACTTTCGCGCGTTGATGCCGAACCGCATGTTCATCGGAGGCCCGGACGGCTTCCGGGAGGTGACCGAAGCCGGCGGTTTCGGCCATCTGCAGAAGGGGCATGGCGTGGCGTTCGGGGACCTGGACCACGACGGCGATCAGGACGTCTATGCCGTAATGGGAGGCGCATTCGAAGGGGACGTCTTCCGGAACGTGCTGTTTGAAAACCCGCTGGACGTGCAGTCGTGGGCGACGCTGCGTCTGGAGGGCACGACCAGCAATCGGTCTGCCGTGGGAGCACGCGTGCGCGCAGTGGCCGGAGGCCGAAGCCTCCACCGGCTGGTCGGGTCGGGTGGCAGCTTTGGCGCCCAGTCGTTTCGCGTCTACCTCGGGCTGAACGGGGCTACGCGCATCGATACCCTGGAGGTCACCTGGCCGTCTGGCCGAACGGACGTGTTCACGGATCTGCCGGTACGCGCCCACTATGCCCTGTCGGAGGGCGCCGAGGCACCGACACCCCTCAACCTGCCCGGATTCCGGCTGTCGGATCAGCCCCCCGATCATGCGCATTGAGGCGCGGTTTGCAGCAGTCCGCGGTACCCGCCGGAACCCTGCGCGGCGCTTGAAATAGGCAGTACATGCCTCGATTGCTTCGATTCGCGGTCCTCGCAGCCGTTTCCCTGTTCTGTGCGCTGCCCCTGCACGCGCAGGCTGAGCGCGACTATTTCAACGCGGGTATGCGGGCGTTCGAGGCGGGGGACTTCGGCGCCGCGGCCGCCCAGTTTGATTCCCTGGTGGCACGGTCGGCGGCCTGGTCGGACCTCGAGTATGGTGCTGCGGCTTATTGGCTTGGGGCGGCTCTGCGGGAGACCGGACAGGACAGCGCAGGCGTAGCTGCATGGAGAGCGGGGGTCATGGCGATGCTCGAACAGGGCTCCTTCGATGTCCGCCTGGCTGATTCCTATCTGGATCATCTCATGGCGGCACCCGGGCGCCTGGACGAGGCTCTTCCGACGGCCGTGGATCTTTACGTCAACCTGCTCTACAACGTCGATGCGCTGCTGGACGAGGAAGAATCTGCACGGTTGCGCAGACATGTCGCGCAACTGGCCCTGGTTGCTCCCGCGGGAGTCATGCAGGACGCAGGGCGCGGGGACGCTCTGGGCGCAGGGGCGACCTGGAGTGCTCGATCCGGTGCGGGACCGCTCCTGGTTACCTGGTGGCGCAGCCAGGATCCGGTGCCGGCCACAAGGAGCAACGAGCGGTTGGAAGAGCATTTACGCCGCGTTGCCCACGTCCAGCGCGAATTCTCCGATGTGGATCGGCCCGCTGGTGTGGACGACCGTGGGGAGATCTACCTGCGCTACGGCCCGCCGGAGGAAGAAATCAAAGTCCGCTTCGATGACCCGGTGCTCACCGACATCGTATATCGACCCGGTGTGGCGGTGAGTCTCTCGGATTTCCCGGACAACGAGTTCTGGGTGTTCGGCCATATCGACCGCTCGGCGTGGTTCCTGTTCGTCGAGGACAAGGGATCCTATCGCATCGCGGAGACGGAGGATCTGGTACCCAACCAATTGCGCACCGGATTCGGCCCCAGCCAGCGCGGCCGCATCAAGGCGGGCATGACCATCGCTGTGCTGCAGAACATCTTCCGGCAACTGGCGCCCCTGCATCCGGACTTCGCCATCCGGTATGCGGAGGTGGATAACTACGCCATGCGCATGCCGGAATTCCAGCCTGGGCGCCTGGCCAATCGTACCTCCGGCAGTCTGGCTGCGATTCCCGGTGGCGTCACGGGGGAGACCCAGGCAGAGCAGCCGACGGCATTTATCCAGACCATGATGGTCAAGTCGCGGACCGAGGATGATGAGTCGATCTCCCGCAGGGAAGAGTACGCGCCCAGGGTCTACACAGAGGCGCTCTCCGATGCCGGCGAACTGCGGATGGGTTATCGCACAGTGCGCTACCTGGAACCCGACGGTTCCACGCGCACGGTCATTCACTGGAGCCCTGAGCCCGGCGAACTGAGACCTGGCCGGGGCGAGCGCCGCATCCTGGATGAGATGGCCTACGAAGACAGCGGGCGCTATCTCCTGACGTTGACGGCCGTTCAGAAGACGGCGGAATACCTGGACCGCGTCGTGCACACAGACCGTTTCCTGGTCGATGACCTCCCGAACCAGGACGAGGCCATTCCGGTGCAGCAGACGACGCTGCTCGGCGACACGACGCTCTTCAACGTCGCCATGCAGTGGGACCAGTATGCCATGGGTGCCTCGCGCACCAGGAAGGGCCCCCGCATTCGAGTGGCCACCGCGCAGCTGGACAGTCTGCCGCCGCTCAACGCTGATCCGGGTGTGCTGGAGATGAGTGATCTCCTGCCGATGACGGCGCTGTTGGCGTCCAGCCCGGCTGACTTCGTTCCCACGCCGTACCCGTTCGGCACCCTGACGCGCGAACTGCAGCTGGCACTCTCGTTTGAGGTCTATCACCTGGCCTTCGGTGCGGATGACCAGACGCGATACACGGTGTCGTTCGACGTCGCTCGCAACGACAGCCGCGGCGGATTCCTGTCGCTGCGAGGGCGCGATCAGGGCACCAGTTCCAGCTTCCAGAGCACCGGCACCTCCCGCAAGGCCAACGAAATGATCCTGATCGATCTGCAATCCTGGGAGGGAAGTGGCGAACTCGACATCACGGTAACCGTCACGGATGATGTGAGCGGCCAGGCCATCACCCGTGACATCACGTTTGAGTTGCGGTGAGCACGAACCCGGACTTCTTTGACCGGGTCTACCAGGTAGTGGAGGCCATCCCACACGGCCGCGTTACCACCTATGGTCACATCGCCCGTCATCTCGGCCTTGCGTCGAGTGCGCGCACGGTGGGATGGGCGCTGGGCAGTGCGGGGGCCTCGCACCTTCCGTGTCACCGGGTGGTGAATCGATTCGGGGCGCTCACCGGCCGCATGAAGTTCAGAACGCCCTTCGCCATGGAGGAGTCCCTGCGCAGTGAGGGAGTGACGTTTCTGGATGACGGGACGGTGGACCTGTCATTGCACCTGTGGGATCCGGGCGAGCCCGACGGGTAGTCACGGTCAGGTCAGTTCCAGACGATCTCGTCGAGCGCATCCCAGAAGTGAGGGAACGACACTGCGGCCGCCTGAGCACCATGCACGGTCGTTTGGCCCTCCGCCACGAGGCCGGCCACCGCCATGGCCATCGCGATTCGGTGATCGTGGAACGCCTGCACCTCGGCGCCCCGGAGTCGACACGGTCCGTGGATGGTCAGGCCGTCCTCGTGCTCGTCCACGTTCGCACCCAGCGCGCGGAGATTGTCCACCATCGCGCGAATCCGGTCCGTTTCCTTGACGCGCAGTTCGCCCGCCTCGCGGATTGAGGTAGGCCCATCGGCGGCGCACGCGGCCACAGCAAGAATGGGGATCTCGTCGATGAGGTTGGCAATGATGCCTCTGCCGATGCTGACCCCCGACAGCGCCGCCGTGCGCACCTCCAGGTCTGCGAGGGGCTCGCCACCGTGCACCCGCTCTCCGGTCACCCGGATGTCGGCCCCCATCGCTGTCAGCACATCCAGCAGGCCGGTGCGTGAGCGGTTCATGCCCACGCCGTGCAGCTTGACCAGCGCGTTGGGCACAATGGACCCCGCCACCAGAAAGAAGGCAGCCGCCGAGAAGTCACCCGGCACCGCGTACGTCGCCGGCTGGATCACAACCTCCCGCGAGGTCGTGATGTGCCGTTCACCGCCCAGTTCCAGAACCGGCAGGCCGAGCATGCGCTCGGTATGGTCGCGTGACGGCTCGGTCTCGATGACGGTCGTCTCACCGTGCGCAAACAGACCAGCCAGCAGGACAGCCGACTTCACCTGTGCCGACGCCACAGGCAGCCGGTAGGTCACACCTGTCAGGCTCGACCCCCGGATGGTCATGGGCGCGGTTCCTTCCGTCAATTCGATGCGGGCTCCCATCAAGCCCAGTGGGTCTGCGATGCGCCCCATGGGTCGACTCTGCAGGGACGCATCACCCACCAGCGTCGTGTCGAAGGACCGCCCGGCCAGCAGCCCTGCTATCAGTCGCATCGTGGTGCCCGAGTTGCCACAGTCGAGGGCCTCGGCCGGCTGCTTCCAACCGTCACGGCCGCGACCGTCTACAAGCACGATGCCGTGCTCATCGGACACGATCTCTACGCCCAGCGCCCTCAGGCAGGACAGGGTGGACTGCGGATCTGCGGCAGAGGGGAAATCCACGATGCGACTGGTGCCGTCCCCCAGCGCCGCGAACAGCGCGGATCGATGGGCGACGCTCTTGTCGCCGGGCAGGCGTACGCGGCCCGACAGGCCGTGCGCCGTTCGCACCGTTTGTATGTCGGGGTTTTTTCCCATCAGGCGGAGAAGGCCTTCTCGAGTTGGTCCAGGTAGGTATGCTTCTTCGAGGCGGGAAGGAACGCGGACCGGAAACCGTTGCGCACGCATTCCCGGACCTGGGCGGCGGTCAGGCCGCACCGCGCGTGTGCCCGATACAGTTCCTCGCTGAGCGTATCGGTCGAGAACAGTCGGCTGTCAGTGTTGACGCTGACTTGCGCCCCGGCCTCCACGAGCTGCTTGAGGGGATGCCGCGCAAAGTCGGGTGCTACCTGGGTTTGCACGTTGGAGGTGGGACATACCTCAAGTGGAATCTGATGCAGGACGAGATAGTCCAGCAACTCGGGATCCTGCACCGCCGCGATACCGTGACCGATGCGGTGGGCACCGCAGTAGAACAACGCCTGCCGAATGCTGCTGGGCCCCCAGGACTCCCCGGCGTGGATGGTTAGCGCCATCAGGTTGTTGCGGGCGTGGTAGAAGCTCTCCAGGTGCGCGCGTGCAGGGTGGCCCGCCTCCGGGCCGGCCAGGTCGAATGCCACCACGCCGCGGTGATGATGCGCCACCGCCAACTGGGCCATTTGCAGAGATTCGTCCGCGTGCTTGCCACGCAGGGCGCAGATGATCAGGCCGAACTCGACACCACACCGCCCACCTGCTTCGGTGAGCCCCTCCAGAACCGCATCGACCACATGTTCATAGGTCATGCCCTCTGCCGTGTGCAGCAGCGGGGAGAACCGGACCTCCACATAGCGCACGTTTTCGCGGGCCACGTCCTCGATGAATTCCGAAGCCACGCGTTTCAGCGCGTCAGGCGTCTGCATGAGGACCAGCGTCAGGTCGAAGAACGCGAGGTAGCCCTCCAGGCTACCGGCGTCATCGATGGCACGCACTGCCGTTCGCAGACCCGCCGCGTCGCGAGCAGGCAGACGGTCCAGCTTCCCCTGCCTGGCGGCAAGATCGACCATGGTGGCCGGCCTGAGCGATCCGTCCAGATGGACGTGCAATTCGGCTTTCGGCCAGGCCGCGATCTGGTCCGGGGTGAGTTCAGGCATGGGGAACCGGTTCGATCCGGCTGGTTCAAGGGCCTGTAAAGGTCCGGGAAAAACGACAAAGAAGCGGCTGTTCCCCGCCTTCTGTTCGTAGTTTTCCGGGCCAATTCCTGGAGCCTTTGAGGCTCCGCCCACACACCGGTAACCATACATGGGAAGCCTAGGCCCCTTCGAGATCGCACTCATCTTTCTGGTGATCCTGCTGGTGTTCGGCGCCAAGCGCATTCCGGAGATTGCCCGCGGACTGGGCAAGGGGATCCGTGAGTTCAAAACGGCCACCCGGGAGATCTCCAACGAGTTCAACACCGAGGCCCCGCCAAATCGCATTCAGCCGCCCGCTCCACCAGCGCAGGCGCCTGCGCCGCGCACCCCGGAGCACACGCAGCAGACGGGTAATACCGAGGCCGGGTGATCGATCCGTTCCTGGATTCCCGCCGCTCCATCCTGGCGGGAGAAAACACGTGCGAGGCGCTGGCGGAGTCCTACCTCGCCCGGATAGAAAGGCAGAACCCGTCTCTGAACGCGTTCGTGCACGTGGACCCCGCTTTCACACTGGCGGCTGCGCGAGACGTGGACAGGCGCATTGCGGAGGGGGAAGCCCCCGGACTTGCCGGACTGATGCTCGGCGTCAAGGACGTCATCTGTCAGAAAGGCCAGCCCGTGCAGTGTGCCTCCCGCATGCTCGAGGGCTTTGAGTCACTGATCGACTCGACGGCGCTGGCCCGGCTCGTGGACGCCGGAGCCGTGGTGCTCGGCCGCACCAATTGTGATGAGTTTGCGATGGGCTCATCGACCGAAAACTCGGTCTTCGGTCCCGCGCGCAATCCGCATGATCGAACCCGGGTCACGGGCGGGTCCTCGGGTGGATCGGCCGCTGCCGTTGCCGCCGACCTGTGTCAGGTAGCTCTCGGCTCAGATACAGGAGGCTCGATTCGCCAGCCGGCGTCGTTCTGCGGGGTGGCGGGCCTCAAGCCCACCTACGGTCGAGTGAGTCGATTCGGACTCGTGGCCTACGCCTCGTCCTTCGACTCCATCGGGCCTTTTGCCCGAGGCCTGGGGGACCTGGCGGCGGTGTTCAGTCATCTGGCCGGCCATGACCCGAAGGACAACACGTCCGCCGATGAACCGGTAGCCGACTATTCAGCGGCGGGCGGTCGACTTGAAGGGGTGCGCATCGGTTTGCCGTCGGAGTATTTCGATCCGGGTCTGGACGGCGAGACGGCCAGGCTCGTGCACGAGTCCATCGCCCGTATGAAACGTGCCGGCGCCTCGACGCATGAAATCAGCCTGCCGCATACCGACTACGGAATCGCTGCCTACTATGTGTTGACCACCGCCGAGGCATCCAGCAACCTGTCACGCTATGACGGGGTGCGGTACGGCCATCGAGCTCAGGGCGCCACCGATCTGCAGGAGCTCTATGTGCGGAGCCGGTCCGAAGGTTTCGGCCCGGAGGTCAAGCGTCGCATCATGCTCGGGACGTACGCTTTGTCATCCGGCTACTACGACGCGTACTACGGCAAGGCGCAGCGCGTGCGTACGCTGATTCGACAGGATTTCGACAAGGCCTTCGATGAGGTCGATATCATTGCCACGCCTGCCGCGCCGGGGCCTGCGTTCCCGCTCGGCAGTCGTATGGAAGATCCGTTGTCGATGTATCTGTCGGACGTATATACAGTTACAGCGAATCTGGCCGGCATCCCGGGACTGGTGGTCCCGGCCGGCAGCAGTCAGGAGGGCCTTCCCATCGGCATCCAACTGCTGGGTCCCGCATTCTCTGAAGCCGAACTGATCCGGGCAGGACGCGTTGCCTGGACACCCTCTCTCTCTGTCATACCATCATGAGCATTCTCGTCGACCGCAACACCCGTCTGATTGTCCAGGGCTTCACTGGAAAGGAGGGCACGTTTCACTCCGAGCAGATGCTGGAGTACGGCACCCCGCTGGTCGGTGGTGTCACGCCGGGCAAGGGCGGTCAGTCGCATTTGGGCAAACCGGTGTTCAACACGGTTGCCGAGGCGGTGGAGCAGGAGGGCGCCAACACGTCTGTGATTTTCGTGCCGCCGCCGTTCGCGGCAGACGCCATCCTGGAGTCGGCGATGGCGGGGATCGAAGTCGTGATCTGCATCACCGAAGGCATTCCGGCCCGCGACATGGTGCCGGTCTACCATTACATCCGGCAGCAGGGCGTCAAACTCGTCGGTCCGAACTGTCCGGGCGTGATCACGCCGGGGCAGGCCAAGGTGGGCATCATGCCTGCGATGATTTTTTCAGAGGGTAACGTGGGCGTTGTCTCTCGTTCTGGCACCCTCACGTACGAGGCGGTCGACCAGCTGACCCGCGAAGGCTATGGGCAGTCCACGGCCGTCGGCATCGGCGGTGACCCGATCATCGGATCCCGGTTTGTCGACATTCTCGAACTGTTCCAGGCGGATGACGATACCGAGGCGGTCGTCATGATCGGGGAGATCGGCGGAACGGCGGAGGAAGAGGCCGCGGCCTACATCAAGGACCACATGACCAAGCCGGTCGTCGGGTTCATTGCGGGCGCAACGGCGCCTCCCGGACGTCGCATGGGGCACGCCGGTGCCATCATCTCTGGGGGGAAGGGAACGGCAGAGGACAAGTTCGCCGCCCTTGAGGACGCCGGAGCTACCGTGGTCAAGAACCCGGCTGCCATCGGTGCAGCGGTGAAGCAGCTGCTTTCGCCGGTGGGTTAAGCCGGCCGGCGTGAAGGTTACCAGCGCAAAATTTGATCTGGCGGCTCCCGGACTGCGCACGCTTCCGGCTCCCGGCAGGCCGGAGATCGCGCTTATCGGGCGATCCAACGTCGGCAAGAGTTCGCTCCTGAATCGGCTGGTGAACCGCAAGTCGCTGGCAAGAACCAGTGGTCAGCCCGGCAAGACCCGGGAGTTCAACTTCTACCTCATCAACGAGGCGTTCTACCTGGTGGACCTGCCGGGCTTTGGGTACGCGCGCGTCAGCAAGAAGGACCGGCAGCGCTGGCAGAAAGCCATCGGCGGCTACATGACCACGCGGGAATCGCTGCGGCTGGTATTGCACCTTGTGGACGGCCGACACGAGCCGACCAAGCTGGACCTGGAAGTCATGTCCATTCTGCGTGAGTCCCACGCGGCGTATGCGATCGTAATGACCAAGGGAGACAAGCTGTCCGGCAACGAGCGGGGCCGGAACCGGAAGCGGGTGCAGGATGCCGCCCTGGAGATGGGTCTCGAGATCCCTGTCATCCTCACCTCGGCCAAGGACGGACGCGGCAAGGACGAAGTGATGAAACTCATCGGTCTTCACCTCAGGTAAACCCTCCGGTCAGAACCGCTTCCATTCAAGGAAATTCAACCCCTTCAGGAAGCGGCCCCTTCTAGCTTCCTGCCTGCCATCCGCGGCCCCCAGGATTCCAGCCGATCGCCCTCATGTCTTCCGTCCTGATTACCGACTCCGTTCACGCCGTCTGCGCCGATATGCTGCAGGAGGCTGGTATCGAACCCCGTGTTGAGTTGGGCAAGAGCCCCGAGGAGTTGGCTGGGCTGGCCGTGGATGTGGACGGCTGGATCATTCGCAGCGGCACGCGCATCACGGCTCCCATGATTCAGGCTGCCGAGAAGCTGCGGGTCATCGGTCGTGCCGGTGTCGGCGTGGACAACGTGGACCTGACGGCGGCCACCCATCGCGGTGTGCTGGTGATCAACGCACCCGCGGGCAATACCATCTCGACGGCCGAGCACACAGTCGCCATGCTGATGTCGCTCGCGCGGCAGATTCCCGCAGCAAACGCGTCATTGCGTTCCGGGGCCTGGGAGCGGAAGAAGTTCTCCGGGTCCGAGGTCTTCGAGAAGACGCTCGGCGTCATCGGCGTCGGCAAGATCGGCCAGGCCGTGGCCGAGCGCATGCAGTCCTTCGGGATGCGCATTGTAGGATTTGACCCGGTGCTCTCTCCGGAGGTGGCCGAGCGCCTTGGCATCGAGCTCGTGGATCTCGAGGAGATGTACCGCCGCGCGGACTACATCACCGTGCATACTCCGCTGAACGACGCCACACGCGGATTGCTCAACGCGGACACTCTCTCGCGGTGCAAGCCGGGCGTGGGCCTGGTCAACTGTGCACGGGGTGGCATCATCGATGAGGCCGATCTGCTGGAAGCGCTCGAGTCGGGGCAGGTGGGCGGCGCGGCCCTGGACGTGTTTTCCAAAGAGCCCCCGCCGGAGCACCTGCGCGCGTTGATTGAACATCCGCGGGTGGTGGCTACTCCGCACATCGCCGCCTCCACCGGAGAAGCCCAGGAAAAGGTGGCCCGCCAGGTGACCGAACAGGTCATCCACGCCCTGCGCGACGAGCCGGTGCTCACGGCCGTCAACGCCATGGCCATCCGCATGGCCGCGCAGCCGGAGGTACAGCCGTACCTGGAGCTTGCGGAACAGCTGGGCCGCATCGCCAACCAACTGTCCGATGGTGCCGCACGCGGACTGATCGTGCGTTGTCACGGTGAGGTCGCGCGTCACTACAAGGACGTGCTGCTGGTCGCCGCCCTGAAGGGCATCATGCGTGATACGGTGACCGAGCAGGTAAACCTCGTCAATGCCCCCGTCCTGTCAGAGGAGGCCGGTCTCAAGGCGGACGTGCAGACTTTCCACGCGGACGGCAGCTATACCAATCTTGTGGAAGTCGTGCTCACTACTACGACGTCAGAGCAGCGGGTGACGGGCACGGTGTTCGGGCGAGACGATGTGCGCATCGTTCGCGTGGACGACTCCTGGATCGAGGTGAAGCCCGAGGGAGCGCTCCTGTTCTACCGCAATGTCGACCGGCCGGGCATGTTGGCCCATGTCGGAGGCATCCTGGCGGACCGCGGCATCAACATCGGCGCGCTTGCGCTGGGCCGCAGCGCTCCCGGTGCCATAGCCCTGACCGCGATCAGCGTGGACGAACCGGTTGAGGACGATGCGCTCTCCGCCATCCGGGACCTGGACGGCGTGACGGCCGTGCGCCATATCCAGCTCTAGCTCCGGCTTGCGCGGCGGACTGGGCGGCACGGATTCGAGCGGCTCGCAGCGCCTCGTCGCATGGCGTGTGCAAGCTTGGTGAAGAACGTGCGTCCGGCGGTCGCCGTTATGCCCCGAATCGGTCTGTGGGCCCCTTAAACAGAGGGTAATTCTGCGTGACTGCAAAAGGCACAGCCCTGCGGTTTCAGGCCTTCACAATGCCTTGACTACGCTGAAACACCCCTCTATATTGACTCACTGAACGCGAAACTCACGTTTCACAAACGCGCAAAGAGCATCGATCTTACGCTACGGCATTTCGATTCCTGACCCCTCACCCCCAAGCCAGCTGCGGCCGGCGCACGCTCCCACCCAAGCTCCCTCCAGATCGGGGGATCGGTGTGCGCATTCGGTCGCGAGTAGTCAGGCGTCGGTAGATCCGCGCTTTGAGCGCACCCCAGAACTACGGGGAACGGCATTCCATGTTACATGGCCGCAGTTCTCCATCTGAGTGTGATCAGATACCGATCCAACTTGGTCGCTAAACCGATGAGTCCGGCAGGTCCGGGTTCGATGGCGAGACGCTCTCGCCGCACGGTTCTCCTAGGAGTTCTCCCTGGAGGAGCTGTATCCCGCTGCCGTGTATGGAACGGTCTTCCCACACAGAAAATTGTGCGGGCCACCAACTCTGGTGTTGTCCCGCACATCCCTCTAGCCACACATCTCATATCACAGGAGGAGGTAGCATATGTTGCGTAAATGGGGCGTGTTCGTACTCGCGCTGCTCGCAACGCCTGCACTGGTCCTTGCCCAAAACACGGGTAAGGTCTCAGGTGTTGTGACGGACGCCGATACCGGCGAACCCTTGCCAGGTGCAAGTGTCGTCGTTGTCGGTACGCAGCTCGGTACGATCAGCGACGTCGATGGGAATTATTTCATCATCGGCGTCCCCGTGGGCAGCTACGACATCCAGGCTTCGTTCGTCGGTTTTCAGACGAGCACGGTCGCGGGTGTCGAAGTCAGCTCCGGATACACCCAGGAAGTCAATTTCGTGCTTTCGGCCGGTGTTGAACTCGACGAGATCGTCGTCGAGTACGAGCGGCCGCTCATTCAGAAGGACGCCATTGGTGTCCCGAAGATTGTAGACGCGGAAGAGATTGTTAACCTGCCCGTTCGAGGCGCCGCTGAGGTTGCCAAGATTCAGGCCGGTGTGGTCAGCCAGGAAGGCTCGGGCACGCTTAACATCCGAGGTGGTCGTGGCTCTGAAGTCACGTACTACATCGACGGTGTCAAGATTGTCGGTTCCACCTCGCTGCCGCAGGCGGCCATCCAGGAGCAGGAGATGATCATCGGTAACATCTCGGCCCGCTACGGCGACGCGATGTCCGGTGTCATCAACATCACCACCAAGTCGGGCTCGACTCGCTTCTTCGGTTCTCTCGAAGGCGTGACGTCGGAATCCCTCGATGAGTTCGGTTACAACCTGGCGTCCGTCGCTCTCGGCGGCCCGGTCGGAGGGGAGAACATCAACTTCTTCCTCGCCGCCGAATTCGTTGACGAAGCCGACACGAACCCCCGCTGGATCGGTGAGCTGACCATGACGGACGATGCGCTTGCACAGCTGCAGGCCTTCCCGAACGTCATGCTCGCGCTCGACGGTGACGGCAACCGCGTCATCATCGACGTGCCGAATACCATTGTCACGGGCGACAAGCTGCCTGTTGACGATGACGGCAACGTCCTGGTGTCCAACGGCACGATCACCACCGCCAATGGCGTTGTGATCTCCGTTCCGGAAGGCGTCGAGGCCTCGTCCATCGACCCGGAACTGCGCGAGTCTGCTGCCTACCTGCAGACCGGTGCGGATGGCGAGTCTCTCGTCGACCGCAATGGCAACACGGTGGCCGAACTGGACCGCTTCAAGAAGGAGCGCGCCTTCTCCAACTTCGCTCTGAACGGTAACCTGCAGTTCACGCTGCTGGACGATGTGCGTCTGCGCGTCGGCGGCCGTTACGTGACGCGCGGTGGAGACACCGGCATCTCGACCCGCGACATGGTGTTCTCGCCGAACACGGCGGACGAGTGGCTCTACAAGGATGCCCAGTTCTTCGCGACGTGGACGCACTACCTGTCCAACTCGACGTTCTACCAGCTGCAGGTTGACTACACCAACCGCACTGGAGACATCTGGGACCCGGCTTTCTCGAAGTCGCTGGATGACGTGCTCTCCTACGGAGACATCGACCACCCGGCGAACGCAATGCTCAAGTGGCCCATGAACCTGGGCTTCACGAGCGAGACCCGCATCGACGACCACGGCACGCCGGACGATCCGTCTGACGACACCGAGTTCACCGTTCAGGTCCCGACCTACACCCAGCGCTGGGAAGATGGTCGTGGTGCCAACACGGAGACGGTTGCCAACCTCGTCACGCCGGTTGCCGGTCGCTACCACAGCTCCCGCTCCTTCTTCGATACAAACCAGATCCGCTTCCAGGCCACGGCCACGACGCAGATCGGTCTGCATCAGCTGGAGTTCGGCGGTGAGTTCGAGCAGCAGACCAACCGTTCCTATGCAACAGGCTCGGCCTCTCTGGCCCGCTGGGTTGACGACGCCGACGGCGCCGAAAACCTCGCGACCGGCGAGCAGGGCGTGACGCAGTGGACGGACCTGACGTTCGAGCAGATGTCGGCCGGCTACTACGGCTACAACTTCTACGGAACGCGGACCACCGACCGTGACGGTCAGGCAGGTTCTACCGACGCGATCGCAGACCGCGCCAACGACTGTGGCGCAGCGGTCTCTTCGGCAGCTCCGGAGGAGTGCTACGACATCGCGCCCTGGAAGCCGCTCTACTACGGCGGTTACATCCAGGACAAGATCGAATTCCGGGACATCGTGCTGAACCTCGGCCTGCGCGTCGACGTGTTTGACAACAACACCCGGGTTCTGGCCGACCGCTACTCGCGTCTGCCGCTGGTCCGCGTCGCCGACGTCGGTGGTGCTCCGGCCAACGTGCCGTCCAACGCCGCGCCGTACTACAACGGCAACGACGTGATCGGCTACCGCGACACCGACGGTCTCTTCTACGATGCCAACGGTCAGGAAGTACCGGGCGGTGACATCCTGCTGACGGGCGCCAAGCCCCGCACGACGTCCAACGTGCCGACTTCGGAAGGCTACGAGGACTACGAGCCGCAGGTCACGCTGATGCCCCGTATCGGTGTGTCCTTCCCGGTCACGAACGAGGCCCTGTTCTTCGCCCGCTACGGCGTGGTGTCGCAGCGTCCGTCCTCGAACAACTTCTCGACGATCGCCTCCTTCGCCCGTGCGACCGGAACGATCAACAACACGGCCCTCGAGCCCGAGTCCATCACGGAATACGAACTCGGATTCCGCCAGCGCCTGAGCCTTCGCTCGGCCCTGACGATCTCCGGTTTCTTCCGCCAGATCGAGAACCTCATTCAGCGTGACGACCTCCGCGAGGCCTTCCCGCAGGGGTACCTGACCTGGGGTAACAAGGACTTCGGTACGGTGAAAGGTGTCGAGGTTGACTTCGACCTGCGTCGCACCGGCGGCGTCGCCCTGAATGCCAACTACACGCTGGCCTTCGCACAGGGCACGGGTTCGAATTCGAACACGACCAGCATCATCACCTGGATCGACGAGACCCCGCCGAACTTCATTTCCCCGCTGGACTTTGACCAGCGCCACAAGGTGAACCTGTCTCTGGACTACCGCCTTGGCGCAGGAGAAGGTCCGACGGTGTTCGGCGCCAAGCTCTTCGAGAACATGGGCTTCAACATCCTCGGCACGGCTGGCTCCGGCTTCCCGTATACGCCGCAGGTTGAGCCCTTCTCGATCATCGATTCGAAGGCTCCGGTCCCGTCCGGCGGTATCAACTCCGACCGCATGCCGTGGACCAGTCGTGTCGACCTTCGCATTGACCGCAAGTTCGCCGCGGGTCAGCGCTCGACGGTTTCTGCATTCCTGTGGGTACAGAACGTGCTCGATCAGGAGAACGTCCAGAACGTGTGGCGCGCCACCGGTCTCCCGGGCGATGACGGCTTCCTCTCCACGAGTGGCGGTCAGCAGTTCCTGAGCGGCCAGGTACCGGCAGCCGAGGCGCTCTACCGGCACCGCACCCGCGGTACCGGCGCCTGGGGTCTCCCGCGCATGACGCGCATCGGTGTGCGTGTCGACTTCTAGAGATTCTCGGATCCGGGGTCCTCAGGGACCCCGGATACCGGACTCATCACGAAATCGACGCGTAGTCTAAACACGGACAGACATGCACTACAGAAAACTTTCTCTCTTCGTTCTTGCCGTTGTGCTCGGCCTGATCGCGGTTCCCGCGCAGGCTCAGAGCACCGGTACGTGCGAGGCGGCGATTGGCGAGGCCTTCCTCGACATCAACAACGTCCGCGCGCGTATTCTGAACAACGGTAACCTGTTCTGGCGTGGTTCGCCCCACGTCTACAACGTTCCGAAGGGCGGTCCTTCCAACGCGATCTTTGCATCGGGTATCTGGATGGGCGGCCTCGTTAATGGTCAGCTCCGCCTCGCAGGCTCCACCTACGGGCCGTACGAGTTCTGGGCAGGCCCCCTCAATGACGACGGCACTCCGCCGGCCTCCTGTGATCCGTACGATCGCGTCTGGAAGGTCTCCAAGGAAGACGTGGTCAACTACGACGGTACCGGCGTCGCCACCCCTGACCTTCAGGACTGGCCCACCGGTCTCGGCGCTCCGACGCTTGACGCCAACGGCGATCTGATCGACCTCGTCGACCAGCCCCTGGCCTCCCGCGTGGATCGCAAGGTCAACCTCGGCGCCGGCGAGCGCCCGGCCATTCTTGGCGACCAGATGCTCTGGTGGATCATGAATGACCGCGGCAACGTGCACACGCGTACCGATACGCCCCCGATGGGCGTTGAGGCACATGTGTCAGCGTTTGCCTTCAACACGGCTGGTGCCATTGGCAACACCACCTTCTACAAGTACCGCATCTTCTACAAGGGCTCGGTGCCGCTGGAGCAGACCTACATGGGCATCTTCTCCGACCCGGACCTTGGTAACTTCGACGACGACTACGTCGGTTGTGACACGACGCTCGGTATGGGCTTCGTCTACAACGCAGACAACGACGACGAAGGCGGTGAAGGCTACGGTGACGCGCCTCCGGCTGCCGGCTACGACTTCTTCCAGGGCCCGCTCGTAACCGATGACGGCATCGACAACGACGAGGACGGCGAAGTTGACGAGGAAGGCGAACGTCTGAAAATGACGGCCTTTGGCTTCTACAACAACGGCGGTGGTGTGATCGGTGACCCGGGTAACGGCGCCGACATGTATAACTACATGCGCGGTCGTTGGAAAGATGGTCAGCGCTTCACCTTTGGTGGCAACGGTCGCGACTTCTCGAACATCCCGACCTCCTTCCAATTCCCGGGCAACCCGCCCGAGTTCTGGAGCGAGTTCAACTCGGATGGCCAGGGAACCGCTATCGCCCCGGCCGACCGTCGTTTCATCATGGCGACCGGTCCGTTCACCATCCGTCCGAATGACGAGCAGGAGATCGTATTCGGTATCGTTACCTCCTTCGGTGACGACAACATCGATTCGGTCGACAAGATGAAGGCAGACGACCTGCTCGCGCAGGCCGTGTTCGACATCAACTTCGAACTGCCCTCACCTCCGGCCGCACCGCGCGTGACGACCACGGCCAAGGATGGCTCCATCCTGATTGAGTGGGGCTACCGCCCGACCGACAACAACTACCTCGACGCGTACAACGTGATCGACCCGCTCCTCTCCGAGGACGTGACCGACAACGACTACAACTTCGAGGGTTACAATGTCTACCAGTACGCCTCGCGTGCTGACCAGACGGGCAAGCTGCTCGCCACCTATGACAAGGTGAACGGCATCAAGCGTGTGATCGAGGGTAACGAGATCACGTTCGTCACAGCTGAAGGCAACGACACCGGCGTGTTGCACTACCACGAGGTGGGCGGTCTGACCAACTACCAGACCTACTACTTCGGCGTGCAGGCCTACGCCTACAATGCGACCTCCGGTCAGAAGGTGTACGCCGGCCCGATCAACCGTTTCTCGGTTGTGCCGAGCCGCTCGGACATCGTGACCACCAGTGAGGCGGAAGCCTTCGCTGCGGTCGCGGCTGCCAACATTGCCGCCGGTACCGCTTCCATCGAGGGCGCTGTAGCCGAGGGAAATATTGGTAACGGCGGTGCTGGACTGAACGTTATCAACCCCGCTATGGTGACGGGTCTCGACTACTCGGTCGAGTTCTTCGCCGTCGAGGTCGAGGACGACGGTCACAAGGCCGGCAAGCGTGACGACGACGAGACCGCACAGTTCGTGCGCGACTCGGCTCAGAAGTCCGCAGCCAAGATGGTCACCACCTATGACGTCAACCGCTCGGACGGCACGAAAGTGTTTGACGGTGCGCTGGCCGTTGCCCAGACGGGCAAAGGTGCTCCGGAAGGCATCGACGTGGTTCAGTTCGACGGTCTCTCGCTCAACATCGCGGGCGCCCCGAACGGCTTCCTGGACTTCCTGATCGTGGCCAATGCCAACGGTCCGCTTGCTACGCCTCAGGGCGCCGCAGCTGACTGGGAAGGCTTCCCGATCCCGAGCCGCCCGGATGGCGACTCCCAGGCTACCACTGACGGCCAGTGGATGATTGCTACCGGCATGTCCGGCGGCTGTCTTGGTGGCGACTGTGGTCCCCTCGCATCGTTCATCGACCGTTCGGTGACGCAGCGTGGCGGCTGGGACGTGATCGTGCCTTACGACTGGGAGATCCGCTTCACTTACGAAGCTGACAACTATGCCTGGTCACCCTGGTCCACTGGCGGCCCGTTCGTGAACGTGCCTTACGAACTGTGGCGCACTGGCATTGCCACTCCGGATGATCCGAGTGACGACCTTCGCTTCACGTCGTTCTTCTTCGACCTGGAAGACAACGCACGGTTTACGCTGTTTGACGACGACCACGCTACGTCGGGTGCGCTCAACGACCCGTACACGGACTGGATCTACTGGTACGCTCCGAATGACGAGACGCCCGGTGAGGGTGGCTACCAGGCCTGGGTGGCTTCTGCATTGGCAGGTGGCGATCCTGGTGACGTAGGCACGCACACGTTCGGCCGCATGGTCTTCATGGACTGGAACGGTGGCACCACCGCCTATGTGGATGGCGGCGGCTCTACGCCGTTCCCGGGTGTGGATGCACTGCCTGAGGCAGGCTCGGTGTTCCGGATCAATACCACCAAGCCGAACCAGCCGGGCGACACGTTTGCGTTGTCGACTGCCGGACTCGGCGCTCGCGCCCAGACCACGGATGAAGCGATTGCAGGTCTCGAAGAGATCGGCATCACGCCGAACCCGTACAAAGGTGCTTCCGCGTACGAAGTGAGCCAGCTGGTTGACCAGGTCCGCTTCACCAACATGCCCCCGCAGGCTACCATTCGGGTGTTCAGCCTGAACGGTACCCTCATCACCACCCTCGAGAAGAACAGCTCCGACAAGTTTTTCCCCTGGGATCTGACGACTGAAGAAGGTCTGCCCATCGCCTCGGGCATGTACATCATTCACATTGATGTACCCAACCTTGGCGAGAAGGTGATCAAATTCGGTGTCGTCAAGAAGCGTGTGCAGCTCAACGCTTTCTAAAGCGAAACGGAACGGGCCCCGGGTCTCCGGGGCCCCGACCGGACTGCACACCGACACCCACGGAAAAGACTAACGGAGGAATTCCGATATGAAACGCAACATTCTGCTTGGGCTCGTGATCGTGTCCATGCTGGGGCTTTCCGCGATGGATGCGTACGCCGGCGACAAAAAGCGCCGCGGTACCGCCGGAGCGTCGCAGCTGCTGATCCCAGTGACTGCGCGCAACGCCTCGCTGGGGTCGTCGGCCACGAGCGGTCTCAATGACCTGATGGGTCTGGAGGCTATTTATTCCAACCCCGCCGGCCTGGTTAACACCCAGGGCACGGGCGCCATCTTCAGCCGGATGGAGTACGTCGCCGACATCGGCGTCAACTACTTCGGCGTGGCGCAGAACTTCGGTCAGAGCTCTCTGGCCTTCACCGTGACCTCCTGGGACTTCGGAGCCATTCCGAAGCAGACCGAAACGTCGCCTGAAGTCTCTTCAGTGACCTACGACGCTTCGTTCGTGACGGCTGGTCTCACCTACGCCCGCCAGTTCACCGACCGTATTGCGGCCGGTGCTACACTGAAGGTCGTCACCGAGTCCATCGACGATGTCTCCGGCTCTGCCGTAGCCGTTGATGCCGGTATGACCTACGTGGTTGGCGAGTCTGGCCTGCGCCTCGGCGTGAGCCTGAAGAACATCGGCACCGAGCTGTCCTACAGCGGTGTTGGTCTGACCCGTCAGACCCGCATCCCGGGACAGGCTCCGGACGCTACCAACAACGCGCTCGTGATCGAGAGCGAAGGCGTGGAGCTTCCGTCGCTGCTGAACTTCGGTGTGGCCTACACACGGGAGATGGGCGCTGGCGCGCTCGTAACCGTGCTGGGCAACTTCCGCTCGAACTCGTTCGACCAGGACCAGTACTCGGGTGGCATCGAAGTCAATCTCTTCGAGATGCTCGACCTGCGTGGCGGCTTCGAGGTGATTCCGGATCAGGATCTGTCCATGTTCACCGGCGCCAACTTCGGTGCCGGTCTGAACGTGGAGTTCGGTGGAACCATGCTCCACCTGGACTACGCCTACCGGGCCACGGACTTCTTTGACAACGTCCAGATGTTCACGCTCGGAGTCGACCTGTAGACCCCTTGTGTAGACTCTGAATGTGAGTCCTTTTGAAAGGGCCGGCCCCGACGGGGTCGGCCCTTTCTCATGGGGGCAATTTCCGCGGCCGATTGCACCTTTCGCTGTAATCGGCGTTACTGACGTGATGCGCCTCATTGCGCTCATAGCCCTTCTGGTGGCCTCTCCTGCGACACTGCATGGGCAGGCGCTGGCACTGCGCGTCGCGACGGAGACGCAGCAGCTACAGACAAGCTCTCACGGCATCGGGGTGTCGGCGTTCGACATCGATCGTGACGGCCTGCCAGACATTACCATCGCCGCCTGGGAAGGGGCGTCGCGTGTGTTTCTCAACGCCGGGAACGGCACGTTCGATGAGATCACGCACCGGTTCGACTTGCCGGTGGGCGGCACGGCCATCGCCCTCTGGTCCGATGTCAACGGGGATGGCACCCCGGACCTGTTTGTCGGGCAGGGGCGAGACGGAGAAAACCGTCTCCTGCTCGGCCGGTCTGACGGCACATGGACCTCGGCCCCGGAGTGGGGCGTGCGCCCTGATGCGGTGGTCGGCTCTGGCGCGTTCGGCGACTTTGACAGCGACGGGTACGTGGACCTGTTTCTGGCCGTTCAGGGAGGCTGTGATCTGCTCTACCGGAATGTGGACGGGCAGCGCTTTGAGGACGTGACGGCGCTGCACGGCGTTTCCGGCGATTGCGTTTCCAAGCCCATGCAGGCAGTGTGGATTGACTTCGACAAGGATCTCGACCTGGACCTGCTGGCCACGCACGATCTCGATGTGGAAAGTCGCCTCCACCTCAATGACGGCACGGGGGTCTGGCCAGACGTCGCGCAGGACAACGGCATGGCCTACGTCGGTCCGGGCAGCAGCATGGGCATCGCCTGGGGCGATACGAATCTGGACGGCCACCTGGACGCCTACATCTCCCGGATTGAGTTCGGCGGCCTGTACATGAACCGAGGTAACAACACCTTCTCCGATGAGGCCAGTGCTCTGGGCGCAGAAGTCAACGGAGTCTCCTGGGGTGTGTTGTTTGTCGATCTGGACAATGACCGGGACGAAGACCTCTTCGTCAACTCAACCTCCGCGTGGAATAACGAGCCTCCCCTCCTGTGGGAGAACCGGGACGCCTACTTCTTCGATGTCGGCATGGACTTCATTCGAGGTGGCAAGGGTGCGGCGGCGGCGGACTTCGACCTCGACGGAAGGGTGGATATCGCCTATGTCGCAAACGGAGGAGAGAACGGCGTGCTGATGAATACCAGCGAGGCTCCCGGCAACTCCCTGAGTCTGCGTCTGCTCGGTTCAGCCACCAATCGTTTTGCCATTGGAGCCCGGGTAGAGGTGCACGCCGGAGGCCAGCGAATGACCCGGTTCGTGAGCGGCGGAGACAGCTACAACTCGCAGTCCTCGGATATCCTGCACGTGGGTCTGGGTGATGCCGGGCACGCTGATTCCGTGGTGGTCTGGTGGCCCGAACGCACCGTCGACACGTACTACAATCTGTCAGCTAATCGTCGGCATGATCTGTTGCAGGCGGGCGCGACGACCACTACCAGCACCCCGGCGCCTTCAGCTCTGGACCTCTGGCCAAACCCTGCACACGGAATGGTGCATGCGACTGGCGTTGATGCCGGCGCTCAGGTGCGGCTGTTCGACGTTTTGGGGCGGCAGGTGCAGCACGTCGCTGTCTCCGGTGGGCGCGTCACGCTCTCAGGACTTGCCCCCGGCCTGTACGTGGTAGTGGTACAGTCGGGGGGACTTCAGGAGCGGAGACTGTTTGTCTCCCATTAGCGCCTGACCAAGGGCTGCACGACGCCCCCCGCGCGAAGAAGGTAGACCCCGACCGGCAGGTGGGAGAGATCCACAGAGCCCAGGAGTCCCGAGGCGACCCGTCGGCCCAGGAGGTCATACAACTCCGCGGGCTGCGCAGCACGTACGTGCACCCTGCCGGGCGACGGATTGGGATACACGGCGAGGCCGCCCACTGAGGCGACTGGGTCATCTACACGGGTGTGACCCGTCCCTTCAGTTAGCGTTACCACCGTATTGGCTGCGCTCATAAAGAACTGCTCCTCCTGGCCGGAAGGCCACCGCACCATCACTGCTTCGGCCACATCGATCCCCAGTCCAACGTGCATGGGCTGGATGCTCTGGCCGAACAGGTCCACGCCGTCATTCAGGCGCACATGGGTTCGCTGTCCTGCGGTAACCTCCACGTAGGCGCCCACCGCATGCACATTGTGCCCGGCCCCGACCAGCTGCAGGCCCAGCCAGTTTCCACGGGCGGCATCGTTTCGATAGTACCTGATGGGGTCCCGCCAGGTGCCTACGAGCATGTCCAGATCGCCGTCTCCGTCCGCGTCGAACGTGACCAGGCTGCGGGCCTCGGCCAGGTCGTCGGCGCCGGATTGCACCGACATGTCTTCGAAGGCAAGCCGTCCGCCAGGCACCAGATCGTTGCGCCAGAACCGATTCGGCGTGTTGTCCTCGAAGATGAATCCATTGACGGCATACAGATCCAGATCGCCGTCATGGTCAAAGTCGAAGAACTCCGTGCCCCAGCCCCAGGAGGCGTTCTCCACGCCCAGAAACTCCGCGACCTCCTCGAAAGGCCCGGCCGGTGAGGCCACGTAGAAGACGTTCGGAAAGGGCCCGTCAGAGATGTTGGTGATGTAGAGGTCGAGCAACAGGTCTCCGTTGACGTCACCCACAGCGACGCCCATTCCGTTCCCCTCATCGCCCACACGATAGTCGAAGGTCGCGTCCAGAAAGCCGCCGAGCCCATCGGCCATGAAAAGCCGGTTTTCTCCAAAGTCGTTGGCCAGGTACAGGTCGAGCCAGCCGTCCTGGTCCACATCGAGTGGCAGCGCCGTCCAGGTGCGGGACGTGTCCTCGATGCCGAAGTCCACGGCACGCTCCATGAACGTGCCGTCGCCCTGGTTGACATGCAGCCGGTTTGCGCCGTTCCAGTTGGAGAGATACACATCCAGATCGCCGTCGCGGTCAAAGTCCCACCAGGCTGCACCTGACGTTTCCGTGGTGTCGGGATCGGGCGCGCCCTGGTTGATCCCGGAGGCCTGCGACACGTCCGTGAACGTGCCGTCCCCCTCGTTTCGATAGAGGATTTCGGGTCCGACGTTCGTGAGCAGCAGATCCGGGTCGCCGTCGGCGTCATAGTCCGCCCACGAAACGCCAAATCGATTGCCCAGCGGCAGTCGTTGGAAGCCGCGCACGCCGGCCGCCCGCACGCCGGCCGCATCGGTCACCTCTTCGAACGTTCCGGTACCGTCATTTCGGTAGAGCCGGTTCCAGGTGGTCGGGTCCGCATCGTCATGCTGCACCGCACTTGCGACGTACACGTCGAGATCGCCGTCCAGGTCGTAGTCGGCCACTGCGATGCCATTCACGATCCCCGTCACGTCAAAGCCAGCCTCCAGCCCCCGCTCGGTGAAGAACTGAGCCCAGGCCACGCCCGGCGTCAGAAGCAGCAGGATGAAAACGAGTCCGCGCAGAGCAGATTTGTCGATGGATGGGGAGTCGATGCCGAAACGCTCAAATGCCCGCGGCGTTGCGTGCGGAATGAGATGCCCTGTTCTCTTGCTGGCGCTGCTGCTGGCAGCCTGCAGCGGTCCGGATTCGCCGGAGCCTGTGGCCTTCCGCAATATTGCGGAGCCGGCCACATTTACGGGCGATGCGGCCTGTGCTTCGTGTCACGAGGATCAGTATGCCGGATACCAGGCGCACGGTATGGCAAACTCGTTCTACCACCTGAACGCGGAGACGGCGGTCGAGGACTTCCCGGGCCCCTGGGTGCGCGACCCCAACGGCGGCTATGAGTACCGGGCCGAGCGCAACGGGGACCGGTTCGTCCAGGTCGAGATCCTGCGCGACGCCTCCGGTCGGGAGATCCATCGCCTGGAGCGGGAGATGCGTTTTGTGATGGGCAGCGGCACGACCGCGCGCACCTACTTTGACGAGAGCCAGGGCTATCTGTACGAGTTGCCACTGACCTGGTATACGCAGGAAGGCCGATGGGACTTCAGCCCCGGCTACCGCGTGGCCAACAAGCGGTTCGACCGCAAGGTGCCTGAGCGCTGCATGGCCTGCCACAACGCGTATCCGGAGGCCGTGCCCGAGACCGGAGGCAAGTACATCTCGATTCCGGAGGGCATCAGCTGCGAGCGCTGCCACGGCCCGGGAAGCCTGCACGTGTCGGAGCGTCTGGCGGTGCCGGAGCCCGTTTCCGAGGTGGATAGCACCATCGTAAACCCCGCCCATCTGGCGTTTGAGCGGCGGCTGGATGTCTGCCAGCAGTGCCATTTGCACACGACGGTATCCCTGCTCAAGGAAGGCCAGGGTGCGTTTGACTATAGACCGTCGCACGATCTGTCGTCCTGGGTGGCCATGTTCGCTTCGACGGAGCCCGAGAGCGACGACGAGATCGCGGTGATCTCCCACGCGGACCGGATGAAGCAGAGCGCCTGCTTCATCGAGACGTTGGCGGTCGGAGCGAGCCTCGAATGCACCACGTGTCACAACCCGCATCAGGGTTTCCGCACATCGGGGCCGGAGTACTTCAACCAGACCTGCCTGACCTGCCACCAGCCAGCCGAACTGGAGCTGGTGGCCGCGCACGATGCGAGCGCCAACTGCATCGACTGCCACATGCCCAAGGTCGAGAGCTCAGAGGCGCCGCATTCCTCGTTTACTGACCACAAGATTCGGGTCGTTTCGACGCGTGACGAGAGGGCCAACAGCCTGCCGACGGAGCGCCTGAGCGAGCTGGAGCCCGACCAGGAGCTTGTCGCGTACCGCTCGGCGGGCGAGCCAGCCGTCTACCAGGCCATGGCCTACGTGGTGCTCGGAAGACGACGTGGCGATGTCCCCATGATGCTGCGGGGCGCGGACTTGCTTGACGGACTTGCGGGGGAAGAGGAGCTTTTTGGTGAAGCGCACTTTCTGCGCGGCCTGGCCCGGCTCCAGACGGGCGATGCGCGGGGTGCCGTGCCAGGCCTCCAGGCAGCCACCGGCGCAGATGGCGAGATTCCCGAGCGCTTGAATGCCCTGGCGCAGGCCTACGAGGCCCTCGGCCAGAACCGCGCGACCATCGAGTCCCTGTACCGGCGCGCGGTGACCGCTCAGCCGGCCCGCGCCGACATCTGGGTAAACCTCGGCCGTTTCCTCGAAGCCTCGGGGCGTGTGGACGATGCGGTCGACGCGTATCGCGAGGCCGTGCGGCAGGAGCCATGGCTGCCGGAGGGCGCCTACAACCTGGGCACCGCTCTCGCGCGCGCCGGCGCCTTTGACGAGGCGCGTGCGTATCTGCTGGAGTCTGTCGCGCTCGAGCCCAGGAATCCGCAAGCCTGGGGCAACCTGGGTGCGGTATACGGTCAGATGGGCGCGCCGGACAGTTCCCGATACGCGTTTGAGCAGGCCGTCGAGCTGGCGCCTCGGGACCCCGTGGCACTGGGCAATCTGGGCGCTTTCTTGCTGAACGTTGCCGAGTACGACCTGGCCATCGAATACCTCGACCGCGCGGTGCAGGAAGACCCCGGCTTCGCCGACGCCCTGGCCAACCGAGCCCTGGCTCACCTCAGGCAGGGCGAACGTGCGTCGGCGCGACTGTATGCCGGACGGGCACTGGAGGCCGCACCCGGTCACGCGCTGGCAGGTCAGATCCTGCAGGAGGTCAACTAGGGCTCGGCCCGGAGTGGCGGCGCTGTCCCGGGTCGGGTTGCTTCGGGCCGGGGCGCCGCGGGTCGGGTTGCTTCGGGCCGGGGCGCCGTGGGTCGGGGCGCCGTGGGTCGGATCGCTGCGGGCCGGATCGCCGTGGGTCGGGGCGCTGCGGGTCGGATCGCCGTGCTCAAACCGCGATTTGACATTCCGCCCCGTGCTGGAGCTTCCCGACGTGGAATGTGGGGGCATTTTCCCACGTTTGGCCGGTCGCGAAGCCCGCCTGCGCGGAAAACCGGGGCGCCTTTCCACGTTTGACCCATCGCGGAGCCCGCGCAGGTGGAAAACAGCGGCGTCGTTCCATGTCTGGGGCGGAAAGGCAGTGCCCGTGCCGCGTTCGGGCCCGCCGAGCCGTCCCCGCGGACCCGCCGCCGCCGAGCCGTCCCCGCGAACCCGCCGCCGCCGAGCCGTCCCCGCGCCGCCGGCCGCGCTGGCAACGAACGGCGCCGCGTTCGGGCCCGCCGTCCCCGCGCCACCCCCCGCGCCACCCCCCGCGCCGCCGCCGCCTAAGCGCCCAGCCCCGCTCCCTGCAGGTGCCGCACGATGGCCTCGGCGTGGAACCGCCCGTTCTCGATGAACCAGCGGCCGGTGCGCAGGCCACCGCACACCGTACCGGCCAGGTATATGCCCGGCCGGTTGGTTTCGAAGGTCTCCGGGTCATACTGGGGCGTGCGATGGGCATCGTCGCCGGCCTTGACGCCCAGGTGCTCCAGAAACGTGTAGTCCGGGCGATATCCGGTCATGGCGAGCACGAAATCGTTGGCCAGGGTGAGGGGGCCATCCGGAGTCTGGATATCAACCTCCCGGGCGCGAATGGCTTGCACGACACTGTTGAAATGGGCCTTGATGGCACCTTCCGCGATCCGGTTGACCAGATCAGGCCTCAGCCAATACTTGACGCGATCGGAGATCTGCGGTCCCCGCACCACCATGGTCACCCGCGCCCCGTTTCGGTGACATTGCAGGGCGGCCTTGGCCGCCGAGTTCTTGGCTCCCACAACCAGCACGTCCTGCCCGGAGTACCGGTAAGGCTCCTTGTAGTAGTGAGTGACCTTCTCCAGCTGCTCGCCGGGCACGCCCATGAGGTTCGGCACATCAAAAAAGCCGGTAGCCACGATGACGGCACGCGCCGGAAGCACCTGTGGCCCGTCGCGCGAGACGACGGACACCTCGAATGCCCCAGGATGCCCATCGACCGATTCGACCCGGGTGTAGAGACGGGTGTCCAGGTCTTCAGATTGCGCCACCCGCCGGTAATAGTCGATGGCCTCCTCGCGGAGCGGCTTGTACCGGTTCGTGGGGAACGGATGCCCGCCGATCTCCAGCAGGTCCGGAGTGGAGAAAAACTCCATGTTGGTGGGGTAGCCGGTCAGCGAGTTGACCAGGGCACCCTTCTCGACGACCACGCATGCAAGGTCTGCCCGCTTCAGGGCAATGGCGCAGGCCAGGCCGACCGGCCCGGCTCCGACAACAATCACCGGCCGCTCAATCACGACGGACTCCCGTTGCCGTTTCGCCCTCGACGGGCTTGAAAAAAGCCCTGAAGCAGCTCCGCGCACCGATCCGCCTCGATCCCCGATATGATCTCGGCGCGATGGTTCAGTCGGTCGTCCTGCGGAATGTTGTACAGCGTCGACGCCGCCCCGGCCTTTTCGTCAAATGCGCCGAATACGATGCGGTCTACGCGGGAAAGCACCGAGGCGCCCGCGCACATCGCACACGGCTCCAGTGTCACGTAGAGCGTGCAGCCGTCCAGGTGCTTGGAGCCCATGGTGGTACAGGCGGCCGTGATGGCAATGAGTTCGGCATGCGCCGTCGGGTCCTCCAGGCGCTCGACCATGTTGTGGCCCCGCCCCACGATGACGTTTCCACGCACCACTACGGCGCCGACAGGGACCTCTCCGGACTCCAGAGCACGCTCGGCCTCGCGCAGAGCGGCCTTCATCCACTTCTTGTGGGGGGCCAGCAACTCGTCCATCGCCCGTATCAGTTGCTGCGGGCCAGCGGCATGGTCATGCAGCGCGGTCCGCCTCGCCCTCGGGAGAGTTCGTTGCCCTCCAGCTTGATGGCCAGGCGCTGGGCCGGGTCGAAGTCGCTCTCCTCATGGTAGGTGAGAAAGCTCTCAGCGCTCACCACGCGATAGCCGTTGCGGGCCATGGCTTCGAAGGTGCGATGATTGCGTTCGTAGCCAATCACCACGCCGGGTGCCAGCGAGAAGAAATTCGCCCCGTCGGTCCATTGCTCGCGCTGCTGATTGAGCGGGTCGCCTCCACCGCAGGAGACAAAGCGCATGGATCTGTCCAGCACCTGTTCCAGGGCCGCCTTGAGGTCCTCATGCAGGCGGCACTCCAGGCGTCCGTCCTTTTTGCCGGCCCGAAACTGTGCCACGTTGTTCAGTCCGCGGGCTTCGATAATCGGGGGATAGACCACACAGAGATCCGGCTCTGCAAACGTAAACACCGTGTCCAGATGCATGCAGGATCGCTGATGAGGCAGGGTCACGACAATCACGTCCTCGATGGCCGTCTCCTCGAAAAGCGACCTCGCCAGAGACATGGCGCCGCCGAAGGACGTGCGTTCGGACACTCCGACGATGACACATTTTTCCGAGGCGACGAGCAGGTCACCCCCTTCGAACGTGACTCCTCGGGGCAGGCGGATTACGTGGTCGCGGTGTGCCTCGAAACGGGGGTGGTGGCTCACGACCGCATTCATGATGACGCTTTCTCGTGCGCGTGCCGCCGTTGCTGGATGCGACAGGACCATGTGCTTGCCCACAACCGCAGCCAGGTCACGGGTGAAGAGCAGATTCGGTAGCGGCTGGGCGTACACGGGCAGCGGCGAGACTCCGGTGAGCGCGAAGTTCGTCAACTCCTCTGCAGGCAGGTCCGCCAATTCCTGCGAAAACGCCTGCAGGTTGCGTTCGGGCATGACGGAGCAAAGCTGTTCCACGAAGCCGCGACGCGCGTCCTCGGACTCGAACACCTGCCTGAGCAGATCTACGATCTCGATGACACCATGCGCGGAGCCGATCACCTTTTCGAACACCGCACGCATCACGAGGTGCTCTTCCCGGGCATGGCCTACAAACAGAATGTCCTCAAACAGCAGCTCATCCAGGCGGTCGGGAGCAACCAGCTCCATTTCCGCCGCCGGAGTGTGCACGATGACTTCCTTCAGATGCCCCGTTTCGGAGCGCACATTGAGGGCGGATTTCGCCATGGGCAGCGCTTTGACGTACGACAGATCCGCAAAGTAGGGGCACCGGGCGGGTGGCCCAAGGAATCGCTGTTGAATACGGTGGCGGGGCGGCCAGACCGGCGAGCCCCCTAGTGTCGGTGTCGGCTAGTGCCGTTGCTGGCGAACGGCCGAAATCAGTCTCAGCACAATGGCGACTACCAGAAGTATCACCAGACCCTTGATGGCGTAGGGCAGCAGAAACACCGCCACTTTGAGCACGGCGCCCAAGACAACGATCGCCACCATGGCCACAATGGCCATCACGAGCCAGCGAAGGATCTGCTGAATGTCGAGCATGAGGGCTGGTAGCTCCTTTAGAGGTCGAACACTACGTATTCAAGGGTTGATAGCGCGGTTCCGTCTTCGCCGAATCCGCCTATAACCAGTATTCGGGAAGCATCGACAATTGTTGCACCATGTAAATGCCGATTTCGAATGGTTGCGAACTCGAAATCGAGGAAGCGCGACGTCGCGTCGTCAAACAGGTCCAGGGTACCCGAAAGAGTAGACTCCGCGTCTACAATGCCTCCGAGACGCAATACGCGACCTGGCGTGATCTGCACAGCCTCATGTTCGGTTCTCAGGGTGTTCGGCGGCTCAATGTCCTCGAAGGCAAGGCCGAGTGGGGATCGGGGGTCGAGCACAAAGTGATGCGTCTCCACCCCGTTGCCCAGGAAGAGCGCACCGGAGATGAGCTCTCGAGTCGCCGTTCCGGGCGGCTGTCGAGCCAGTGGTGTGGACGAATGGCCCGAAAGCGCCTCGATAAAGGGTCCAATGGCCGGGCTGAGAGCCTGCAAATGGTCGTCTATCAGTAGGAATGACCGGATGTCGCGTCTCACGCCCAGCTCCGGAGCCGGATTGTAGCGTATATCGCCCGTTCCGCCGATCACGCTGACAACGATGCCGTCCTGAGAAGCAGCTACCAGTGCGGTGTGGTAGGCACGGCGGATTGGTGGGCCCGTCGTACCCAGTCGTATGATGGAGCCGTCCTGGGGGTCGTAGAGCTCCGCAGTCTCCACGAGATCGGAAACGTCGTCAAGCACCGTGTTGGATGCTCCGCCAAGGAACAGGATGCGTCCGTCCGGGAGCACCGAGGCCGTATGGCCGATGCGCGCGTGATGAAAGCGCACTCCGGAGTGACGTACCAGCGTGCTCCCAAACGGCAGCTCAAAAATGTCTGCTGAAACGTCTCCAGTTGTGCTCCCGGCGCCACCGGCCAGCAGGAGATCGCCATTCAGAAGGGGCGTCACGGTGTGGCCGCCTCGTGGATCGGACCAGGCGCTGGCGGCAGTTTCTACCCGGGTCGGCAGCACAAGCAGTTCGAGCGTATCGGTACTGGCAGTCTCTTCCGAGTCGAAGGTCTCGATGACCAGGCGATTGGCGCCGTTCTGGAGAATCACAGGAAGTCGCCACGATCCGTCTGACTGGCGCTCGAAAGGTCTTCCCCCGAGTTCGACACGATCTACCGCTCGGAAACTCTCCGCGCGAACAACCAGGTTTTGGTTGACCGTCTGGAGGACCAGATCAGGGTTCGGCTCGACAATCTCGATCTCGGGGACAGAGACTTCGACGAAGGGACGCTCGCAACCCGTGAAGAGCATTCCCCCTAGCACGCATAACCCCACCAGCCACCAGGCGGCCGGGCGAGATCGCCTCAGGAAACTGTTGCCCATATCGAACAGCCGGGAAGGGGAGTGGAAGGGATTGCCTTTAGGGTGAGTCGGGATGGCCCACAGCGGAAGACCATGCCGAAAGTACCGAGAAAGGCCTTCCGTTGACGGAAAAGATGACCGAATTGCACAGCGACTGCGGCCGGGCCGAGTGGCAGTTCGTTCCCGTACGCACGGAGCACCTGAGCGGGTTCGGCAACGAGCGTCGGCGCGAATCGCCTCGAGCCGTCCTCGCAGTCAGTCGGCATTCCCGGCGTCGGCGGAAGTCGCTTCCGATGTCGGGGCCAGCAGTTCCGGCGGATAGTGCACCGTTTCCAGGCTCAGGCCGTACGCCGGTGCCGCCGGTCCGGCCACACGCCGATCCCTGGCCGCAAGAACTCGCGGAACGTCGTCCACGGGCCGCTTGCCGGCACCGATTTCCAGCAGGGTGCCGACCAACGCTCGCACCATTCCGTGGAGAAAACGGTCGGCCGAGACCACGAAATCAAAAGCCCCAGGCTCGGCAGCTGATTCCCACCCTGCGCGGCTCACCGCACAAACACGGTTGGTGGTTTCGGAGCTCGTCCTGCAGAAACTGGAATAATCATCTCTTGTGATCAGGTCCGCCGCGGCCTGGTTCATCCGTGCGATGTCCGGTGCAGGACGCACGAACACGCGGGAGGTCCGGGAAAGCGCAATCGGAAGGGTTGAGATGCGATAGCGGTAGCTCCGGAGCACGGCCGAGTAGCGCGCATGGAAATCAGGATGTGCTCCGGCAATGTCCCTCACCGCGATCGACCGCGGGAGCAGTCCATTGAGGTTGCCCATCAACCGGTCCGGGTCTACTGGGCCTGTGGTCTCGAAATGGGCCACCTGACCGGTAGCATGCACACCGGCGTCCGTCCTGCCGGAACCGGTTACAGGCACCCGCGTCCGCAGCGCTGTTGCAAGTGCGGCTTCAAGGGCCTCCTGAATTGTGGGCACGCCCGCCTGGACCTGCCAGCCGTGCCATCCAGAACCGTCGTACTCTATCGTGAGGCGATAGACCATGCATTGCCAGCATTGATGACCAGAGGCGGACATACGCGCATATTCCTGACCGGTTTTATGGGCTGTGGCAAGTCAACACTTGGCCCGCGCGTGGCCACGTCGGCCGGATACTCCTTTCTCGACCTGGACCAGTACATCGTGGCGGAGCACGGCGCCGAGGTGGCCGATCTGTTTCGGGAGCATGGCGAGGCATGGTTTCGCGAGCAGGAGCACGACGCGCTTAGATACGCGTGCACACTCGAACGCCACGTCATCGCCCTTGGTGGCGGAGCATTCGTCCCGCAACGGAACCGGGTGCTGATCGCCGGCTGCGGCGTCAGCGTATACCTGGATGTGCCCATCGGCATTCTTGCCGCAAGGTTGGCGGAGGCGCGTGTTCGAAGACCAATTCTGGAAGACGGCCAGGGCAACCGACTCAGGGGCGACGAACTGGTCACCCGCATCAGCGCACTCATTGAAGCACGGCTGCCGTCTTACCAGCAGGCCGACTTCGTCTTTCCGATTCCTACGCACGAGACGAAGGCGCGCATGAGTGAGGCGTTGCACGCGTTTCTGGTCGAACAGGGCGCCCTGTGACCTATCAACGAGAGCACGCCCTCTCGGTACTGCGCACCTACTGGGGCCACACCGGATTTCGCGCCGGCCAGGAAGCGGTGATTCGGGATGCGGTTGAAGGCCGGGACCTGCTGGCCGTATTGCCGACCGGGGGCGGAAAATCGCTGTGCTACCAGCTGCCTGCGTTGATGGGGGAAGGGACGACCCTGGTGATCTCTCCGTTGATTGCACTCATGCAGGATCAAGTCGAGGCGTTGAGATCCCGCGGCGTCCGGGCCGTCGCCATTCATGGAGGAATGTCGTTCCCGGAGCGGGAGCACGCATGGAACGAGGCGGAGCATGCTCCCATTTCCATTCTCATGTTATCTCCTGAGGCCATATCCGGAGACCTGTTTCAGGCGCGTGCGCCCAGGCTCGGAATCACGCGCGTCGCGGTCGATGAGGCGCACTGCATCTCCGAGTGGGGTCACGATTTCCGTCCTCACTATCTGCGTATCCCGGAATCACTGACCTGTATAGGTTCGCCGCCCCTGGCAGCGTACACCGCGACGGCCCCGCCACGCGTACGGGATGAGATCATTGCTGCACTCTCGCTGAACGACTGCAGATCGCACGTGCTGCCCATCGACCGGCCGAACATCCATTGGGTCGTGCAGCGCACGGTCGACCTTTGGGGCGCCTGTCGCGATCGGTTGCAGACACACAAAGGAGCGACGGTGCTGTACGCCGGAACGCGCCGCAATGCGGAAGACTGGGCGCGTCGCCTGACGACAAACGGGATCCGGGCCGCAGCCTACCATGCGGGCATGTCTCCGGCTGAGCGCCAGAGCGTGCAGAACGCGTTTATGGCCAACGAGCTGCGGGTAGTCGCGGCGACTTCGGCCTTCGGCATGGGTATCGACAAACCGGATGTTCGCCTGGTGCTGCACACCATGCTGCCCACTTCCCTGGAGGCCTACTATCAGGAGGCGGGCCGGGCGGGGCGCGACGGCGACGACGCGCATGCGGTGATGATTGCCTCGCCCGCCGAAGACGATCGCCTGCGCCTCTGGGCCCGCAGTCAGTATCCGCCCGATGCGGTGATCCGGGATGTTTACAGGGTGGCCCTCGACCTCGCTGCTGTGGGGACTGGGGAACGGCCCGAGGGCCATGTAACCGCAGACAGCGAAAGGCTGTCCGAAATACTGCGCATTCCGCGCGCTCAGGTCGATGCCGCTGTCGCCCTGCTGGAGGGCACGGGGCATTGGACGATCACATCAAGCCGCGGCAAAACTGCCGACATTTCCGGACTCGCCAGTCCCTCGGATCTGGCGGAAGCCGCACGTGCATACGACCCCGGACATCCGGCGCACCGGTTGATTACCGCCCTCATGCGCGCTCCTCGTGAGAGGGCGGAACTTCCGGTGCGTGAACTGGCCCGTCTGGCAGACCTCTCGGAGGAACGCACGTTCGAGGGGTTGCGCTTTCTGCACAAGCGTGGCCTGACCGGACGGGATTCCGGAGCGCAGGCCTTCAGACTGCAGCTTCTCAAGCCTCGCAGTGCAAAACCGGATTTCCAGGCGCAGCGGCTCAAACGTCTGCGCAAGAGGGCCGAAAGGCGGGCACAGGACGTGATCGCGTACGCGTCCGTGGCGAGCTGTCGGCGCCGCGTGCTCCGGGAGTACTTCGGAGAAAGAGCCCCAGGGTACTGCGGTTCGTGCGACAACTGCGTCTCCGGCTGACCCCGGTCGCGGCCGGCGCTGGTCGGTGCCGGCCGCGTCGCCCCCGACCCCGGTCGCGGCCGAAGCGGCTCCCCGCAGGCGCCACCAGCGCCGAGCCCACGGGCGAGCCCTAGGGAGTCCGCTCCGCGTTCAGCCGGTCCAGCACCGAGTTGTACAGCGCGGTCAGCTCCTCAGGTCGCTCAACAAAACCGTCCATGGCGTTGCTGAACACGTCCTCGTCCAGTCCGTGATGCACAAGCACCGAATCCCGCAGGCCCACCGGCTCTCCCGGAAGTCGGGCGCGGGCATCGGCGAGGTGCAGGTCGGCAAGGACCTCAATCAGCAGGGAGTCCGAAACCACGATCTCGCGGGATGACTGCTCGGCACACCCGCCAAGCAGGAACGCCGCGAGGAGCAGAGCCCCGGTCAACCTGCGTGCATTTCCGCTCACGGGACAGGGGCCTCTGCCGCAGGGGCGGGCAGCGGTTCCAACTCGGAGGCCGGCGCGTTGAGATCGTTCTCCGTCCTGAACGTGTAGGCAATCACCTCCATCTGCCGGAGGAATTCGCGCTTGGAGAAGCCGGGCGCAAAGACCATCCCGTCCATCACATAGGTGCGTCCGCTGACCTCGTCGTAGAAGGCATACAGCACAAAGGGACCACCCATGCCATACTGCACGATGCGACCGGAGTCATCCGGGCCGACCATGTGCCACAGGCCGCGCACTTCATAGCCGAATCGGCCCAGGAAGTCGATGTTCTGGCTTTCCAGCGGGCGGCGGTCGTCCACCGTCACATAGCCACCCAGATTGCCCTGCACATAGGCCTGCGTGAGTCGGTCCCGCACGGCCAACGCCCACTCCGGGTTCAGGTCCGCCGGGCTCAAATCATCCGTGTACCAGACAAAGAAACTGCGCCAGGAGTCAGAACTGACAATGCGCCGCATCCAGACGAAGTTCGTCGTGTCCATGGCCACCACGTAGTCGTGCTGGGCATTCACGGCGAAAGCGTGGTCGTTCATCAAGCGCTCCTCGACCTCGAACTGCCGTCCTTTCTCGAACATCGAGCGCTGCATGCGCAGCCGCGTCATGGTATTGAACGCGTGCAGCATGCCGTCCGAGTTCGCGCGCACGGCCCCGGCAATCGTCTCCACGTCCGGTCCAATCACGTAGTAGACCTGCTGTCCCTGCGCCCACTCGTCGGTGCGGCCGACAACGGCCACTGTGCCCTCCTCCACGGCCTCCAGCGCATCGCTCGCCAGCGTGCTGCGCATATACCGCGATTCCAGCGACAACGTGTCGGAAATCGGAGCAGCGAAGATCACATTCTTCTGCTTCTTTACGAGGTCGATCGAGCGCTGCGACACCAGTCCCAGCCGCCGCAGTTCGAACATGCGCTCCGGGGCCGGAAGCGTGCCGATGTAGGGAGCCAACTCGGTGCGCAGGGCATCGCCCAGCTCGCCGTTCCAGCTGGCCGAGTCCGTGACGACCACAATCTCACCTTCCTTGCCCACGGCACGCGGGCGAATGTCTAGCGCCTCGCAACCCAGGCCGAAGGCGACCACCATCAGAAGAACGAGCGTGCGAATCATAGTCATTCGATTTCAGATACCGCGCTCAATACGCGGCGGTGACGGCCTCGGTTGCCCGGGCCTGATTCAGACCTGGCCGTGCTTCAGTCCGCGGACGAACCGGGCGATGCGGCCCTGCCGCTCCCCGGCGTCCAGCGACTCATCGCCGTAGACCTCTTCCACAAGCCGGATCACGGCAGAACCCACGATGAATCCGTCCGTGTGGGCGGAGAGCTCCATGGCCGCCTCATGGGAGGAGATGCCGAAGCCTACAAGCAGCGGATTCCGGGTCACGAGCTCACGGGATCGTTTCAGGTATGCGTTGACGGCCTCGCGCTGTCCGTGGCCCGTGCCGGTCAGCCCGGTAATGGACACGGCGTACACGAATCCGCCGGACAGGCTGTCCACCTGCCTGACCCGGTCCTCCGGCGTATTGGGCGCGATGAGGTGCACGATGTCCATGCCGACGCGATCGGCATGCTCCGACACCAGCGCCCGTTCGGAAGGAGGGAGGTCAGGCAAGATCAGCCCGTCTACTCCACAAGAGGCCGCAGTGTCGAAAAAGTTGCTCAGTCCAAAGCGCAGCACCGGGTTCAGATACCCCATAAGGAGCAACGGCGTATCGCTTTCGGCCCTGAATGCGCGCGCCGCCTCAAGGGTGGACTTCATCGATGCGCCCGCAGCCAGCGCCATTTCGCTCGACCGCTGAATGGGCAATCCCTCCGCCAGCGGATCGCTGAACGGCATGCCCAACTCAATGAAGTCCGCATCGCCCGCGTCGATGGCCCGCAGGACCTCGACCGTGACCTCCGGCCGCGGGAAGCCACTGGTCACAAAGATGCCCATGGCCCTCTTGCCGGCCGCGTTGGTGCGGCGGATGCGCTCGGTAATGCGTGAGGCCATCAGAGGTATTTCGCGATCGTGCCCATGTCCTTGTCGCCTCGCCCGCTGCAGTTCAGTACCACGATCTCATCGGCAGTCATTTGCCTTGCGAGCTCCGGCAGGAATGCGATGGCGTGTGCAGTCTCCAGCGCCGGGATGATGCCTTCTGTGCGGGAAAGCAGGCGCACGCCCTCAAGGGCCTGCTCGTCGGTGGCCGACACATATGTCACGCGCCCTGAATCCTTCAGGTAGGCATGCTCCGGCCCTACGCCCGGATAATCGAGACCCGCCGACACCGAATGGGCCAGTTCCACCTGCCCGTCCGCATCCTGCAGCAGATAACTCAGTGCTCCGTGCAGCACGCCCGGCGCGCCTTTGGTCAACGTGGCGGCGTGCCGTCCGTCCAGGCCTTCCCCGGCTGCCTCCACGCCATAGATCCGTACCGACGCATCGTCCAGGAACGGGTGGAAGAGCCCCATCGCATTGGAGCCGCCGCCGACACACGCCACGAGGGCATCCGGAAGGCGACCCTCGGCCTGCTCCAGCTGCTCCCGCGTCTCGATCCCGATTACCCGGTGGAAATCCCGAACCAGCATCGGGTACGGATGCGGGCCCACGACCGAACCGATGATGTAGAACGTGTCGTGCGGGTTCGTGACCCAGTCCCGGATCGCCTCGTTCGTGGCGTCCTTCAGGGTCTGGCTACCGCTGGTGGCGGGTCGAACCTCAGCCCCCAGCAGCCGCATGCGCAGAACGTTCAGGTTCTGACGTTCGATGTCCTCCGCGCCCATGTACACCACGCACTGCATGCCGAACTTGGCGCAGACCGTGGCGGTCGCCACTCCGTGCTGCCCCGCGCCGGTCTCCGCAATGATGCGCGTCTTGCCCATCCGCCGCGCAAGAAGGATCTGGCCGATGGTATTGTTGATCTTGTGCGCACCCGTGTGGCACAGATCCTCGCGCTTCAGGTAGATCTTCGGACCACCAAGCGCGTCGGTCAGCCGGTCCGCGAAGGACAGCGGGGTGGGCCGGCCGACGTAGTCGTGCAGCAGACCGTCCAACTCTTGCTGGAACGCATCGTCCTGTCGCGCGGCATCGTAGGCCTCGACGAGCTCCTCGACCACAGGGACCAGGATCTCGGGCACGAACACGCCGCCGTAGTCGCCGAATCGGCCGGTTGAAGTAGGTACGGTTTCCATCATGCTTCGGTGGCGTTGGCAGCCCGGACGGCTGCCGTGAACGCGTCGATCAGCTCAAAGTCCTTGCGGCCCGGCGCCTCCTCGACGCCGCTGGACGTATCGACCGCAAACGGGAGGCAGGTCCGGATGGCCTCTCCCACGTTGGTGGGCGTCAACCCGCCCGCCACGAACACCGGCAGCGGCAGATCCGGCACGATACTCCAGTCAAACGCCTGCCCGGATCCCCCGGACAATCCGCCGCGAGCTGTGTCCAGCAGCAGATACTGCGCGGCGCCTTCGTAGCGCTCGGCCACAGCCATGAGTTCTTCGGGCGATGAGGCCGCGGCCGGCCCCGACCCGCCGATGTGTACAGCCTTGATCACGGGTTGCTCGACGAGGGCACAGGTCTCGGGCGCTTCGTTGCCGTGAAGCTGCACCAGATCAAACCCCGCCGTCTCTGTAGCCTCAGCGAGTTCGTCGGAGGGCACGTCCACAAACACGCCGACCGTTTCCGATCCGTACAGCCATTCCTTGATGTCCCGCGCCAACTCCGCAGACACAAACCGCGGACTGCCCGGGTGCAGAATGAACCCGAGGTAGTCGGCTCCGGCGCCCGCCGCGTAGCGTGCGTCCGCCAGGTTGGTGATGCCGCAGATCTTGATGCGGGTCATCCTGCTCGTTCGGTCAACAGTTGGTGGGTTTGTTCGCGCAGATCCTTCAGCGCCTGACCGGGGTGCTCGGCCCGCATGAACGTCTCGCCGATCAGCACGGCATCGATCCCGGCTTCAGCCACGACCGCCAGGTCGTCGGCCGTACGAAGGCCGCTCTCGGCCACCCGCACGGTGCCGTCCGGCACGTGGGCAAGCACACGTGGCGCGTGCATGCGGTCCACTTCAAAAGTCCGCAGGTCGCGGTTGTTCACGCCGATTATCTCACAGAGGTCGAAGTCCACGCGATCCAGCTCGGACTCCTCATACAACTCGACCAGGCAGTCCAGCTCCAGCTCCCGTGCGGCCTGCATCAGGTCGGTCAGGTGGTGCCGGTCCAGCACGGTGGCGATCAGCAGCACGGCGTCGGCCCCGAACGCGCGCGCCTCAAACAGCTGGTAGTCCTCGACAATGAAGTCCTTCCTGAGCAGTGGCAGCTCGCATCGGTAGCGCGCCTCGGCGAGGTCATCGAGCGAGCCCAGGAATCGCAGATTCTCGGTCAGCACGGACATCGCGCTGGCTCCTGCCTCCTGATACATCTCCGCAATTGCCCCCGGCTCGAACGCCTCGCGAATGACGCCCTGGGAGGGTGACGCCTTCTTGGCCTCCGCAATGACGGAGAGCCCATCGCCCCGGAGAGCCTCAGCCAGAGAGCGCCGCTCAGCACGGAAGCGCGACTCCAGCTCGGCCATGCCGACCTGCTTCCTGCGCGATGCGGCCTCTGCCCGCGCACCGGCCACGAGTTCATCCAGGATCGTCGCCATTACGCCGACGGCCGCAGGGACTGGGAGGCGTCCACCATGGCCTGCAGCGAACGCGCTGCGCCGCCCCCGTCAATGCTCTCGCGCGCCAGCTCAAGGCCCTCCTGCGGGTCGTCGCATTTTCCGGCCGTGATCAGTGCAAAGGCGGCGTTCAGCAGCACCACGTCCCGGTGCGGCCCCTCGTCTCCCCGCAGGATGGCCCGGATGATGTCGGCGTTCACGGACGCGTCTCCACCCCGGATATCGGCCAGGGAAGCAGACGGCAGTCCCAGATCTTCCGGACGTACCAGCGCCCACGCCGGCAGTCCGAACGAGCGCACGGTGGTGGTTGCAGCGATCGAGAACTCGTCCAGGCCGTCCTCGGAATGCACCGTCAGGACCCGGCGGCCGCCAAGGCGCTCCAGGATCTGGCCCATCGCGTCGGCCACGTCCGGTGCAAACGCGCCGAAGAGGCCGGACTGCACCCCGGCGGGGTTGCAGAGCGGGCCGAGAATGTTGAAGAAGGTGCGGGCCGCCAGCGCGCGCCGCACCGGCATCACAAACCGCAGTGCAGGGTGGAAGAGGGGCGCGAACATGAAGCCCAGCCCGGCCTGGTTGATGCAGGCACTCGCCTGCTCCGCCGGCAGCTCAACAAAAACGCCGAGTTCACGCAGCACATCGGCGCTGCCACACTTGGACGACACCGACCGGTTGCCGTGCTTGGCCACGGTGGCGCCGGCTCCGGCACACACAAACATGGTGGCCGTCGAAATATTGAACGTGCCGCTGCCGTCGCCGCCTGTGCCGACCACGTCGATGGCATCAGGATCGTTCACCGCTACCGGCACCGCGTATTCGCGCATCACCTTGGTGAAGCCGGTGAGTTCGTCCAACGACTCGCCACGGCCGCGCAGGCCCATCAGCAGGCCGGCCGTTTGTTCGGGCGATGCCTCGCCTTTCAGCAACAGGTGCATGACCGCGCAAGCCTCATCGAACGTGAGCCGCTCGCCGGCTGCGATGCGCTTCAGATAGTCGGTCATGCTTCCTGGGTCTTCCGGCTGCGCACGCGCTTCAGCCAGTTCTCGATGAGTTGCCCCCCGGCGGTCGTCACGAAACTCTCCGGGTGAAACTGGATGCCTTCCACCGGATGATCGCGATGCCGTAGGCCCATGATTACGCCGTCTGCGGTCCAGGCCGTCACTTCGAGGCACTCGGGCACCGACTCCCGGGAGACGACCAGTGAGTGATACCGGGTGGCTGTGAAGTCCTGTTGCACACCCTCAAACACACCCCGATCGTCATGCGTGACCGGGCTGGTCTTGCCGTGCATGAGGCTCGGCGCATGCACCACAGAGCCGCCATACACCTGGCCGATGGCCTGATGTCCCAGGCAGACGCCGAGAATGGGGATCTCGGAGCCCATCGCCCGGATGACGTCCGTAGTGACGCCGGCGTCTTCGGGTCTGCCGGGTCCGGGGCTGATCAGGATGCCGTCCGGTGCCAACTCACGGATCTGGTCAATGTCGATGCGGTCATTGCGCACCACGTGCACCTCTTCGCCCGCCCCGGCCACCATGTGCACCAGGTTGTACGTAAAGGAGTCGTAGTTGTCGATGACCAGAATCATGTCGTCGTAATCAGTCCGGCGGCGGCGCGCACGCGCTCCATGAACCCGGCGGCTTTCTCGCGTCCACGGCGGCCGCCTTCCCGCAGCACGTCCATTACGTAATCCGGCCGCGAGGCCAGGTCGCGGCGGCGGTCGCGAGCCTCTGCGAAATAGGCGTTGATCATGCCGAGCAGTTCCTTCTTGGCGTGCCCGAATCCGTAGCCGCCTGCGCGGTACGCCTGGGCGATGCGCTCCCTGTCCTCGTCCGAGGCAAACAGCTTGATCAGCGCGAACACGTTGCAGGTATCCGGATCCTTGGGGTCCTCGAGCGGCGTCGAGTCAGTGACGATGCTCATCACCTTCTTCTTGAGGGCCTTGCCCTCGTCAAAGATTCCGATGGTATTGCCGTAGCTCTTGGACATCTTGCGGCCGTCGATGCCCGGCACCACCGCGACGTCTTCCAGGATGTAAGGCTCCGGGACCGGCAGCACCGGGTCGTCCGGGCTGAAGGTCAGGTTGAACTTCTGCGCCAGATTGCGGGTGATCTCGATGTTCTGTTTCTGGTCCTGACCAACCGGCACGAGCGTGCCGCCGTAGATCAGAATGTCCGCGGCCTGCAGCACTGGATAGTTGAAGAGGCCCGCATTCGCGGTCAGACCCTGAGCGACCTTGTCCTTGTAGGAGACGGCCTTTTCCAGCTGGGAAACCGGCGTCAACGTGGAGAACACCCAGGCCAGTTCGTTGACGGCGGGCACGTCCGACTGCATGAAGAGGGCGGCCTCTACCGGGTCAAAGCCGAGCGCCAGATAGTCCAGCGCCACATCGATCGAGAACTGACGCAGGGCCTCGGCGTCGTGCACCGTGGTCATCGCGTGGTAGTTCACGATGAAGTAGTAGGCCTCGTGCTGCCTATGCAGTTCGATGTGCTGCCGCAGCGCACCGAAGTAATTGCCAATGTGGAGCGTGCCCGACGGCTGAATGCCGGAAACAATGACGGGGGGGAAGTCGGGGGTCTCAGCCAAGGCTTATCGGCCGCCCAGCGAGCGGATCATTTTCAGGCGCGCGTCGCCGTTGGCCCGCACCACGGACAGCACGGCGCGGGTGCGCATCTGGTGTTCGACGTCTGCTTCCTCTTCGACCGCTGCGCAGAAGGCGCGCTCGCGATCGGCCAGCTCATCCAGCAGACCGTCGGAAAGCTTGAGTTCGCCCGGCTCGATGTCGGTGCCGGAATAGGCCACGCCGCCACTGGAGAACACAGTCTCGGCCAGCTTGCCGATGTCGGCCCGCATGGTGCGCAGGTGCTGCTCTATGGTGCCGGCCGCATCGCCACCAAGACGCTCCGCCGCGTTCAGGTAGAAGTGCATCAGGCCGGTCATATCCTGAATCAGCGGATTGATCCGGTCGATGGTCTCGGCACGGTCGATGGTCTTGCCGGCCCAGCCTTTGTTCAGAAGCAGATCCTTGATACCCATGGGAGCGGTGGTCTAGAGTAGTTCGCCGGCGGCCATATGGATGGCCTGCTTGAGCGCGCGGGCTTTGTTCAGGGTTTCCTCGTACTCGGATGCGGGGTCGCTGTCGGCGACGATACCCGCTCCGGCCTGCACGAATATCGCATCGTCCCTGACAAGCATGGTGCGAATCGTGATACACGTATCCAGATTACCCGAAAAGTCAAGATGCCCGACGGCGCCGGCGTACGGTCCCCGGCGCGTCGGTTCGAGGTCGTCTATGATCTCCATCGCCCGCACTTTGGGCGCGCCGCTGACGGTGCCTGCGGGGAAGCAGGCCTCGAGCGCCTCCACGGCACCCTTGCGTTCCGAAAGCGCGCCGCTGACGGCGGAGACGATGTGCATCACGTGGCTGTACCGCTCGATATACGCGTACCGGTCCACATGCACGCTGCCGAACTCGCAGACTCGTCCCAGGTCATTGCGGCCCAGGTCCACCAGCATGAGGTGCTCGGCCCGCTCCTTGGGATCTGCCAGCAGGTCGGTTTCAAAGCTCTGGTCGGCGTCCGGCGTTTCCCCGCGCGGTCGGGTACCGGCGATGGGCATGACCTCGGCCGTACCGTTCTCGACACGCACGAGCACCTCCGGACTGGATCCGATCAGCGCAAAGTCCTGGAAGTCGAGGTAGAAGAGGTACGGGCTGGGATTGACCTGCCTGAGCGCCCGGTAGAGGTTGAATCGGTCCCCCCGGTAGGGCAGACGGAAGCGCTGGCTGAGCACGACCTGAAAGATGTCGCCTTCGAAGATGTGCTTCTTGGCCACCCGGACGGCGTCCTCGAACTGCTCCCGCTCAAAATTGGAAGTCATGTCCCCGGCCAGCATGACCGCATCGCCCCTCCTGCGCGGGATTCGCACCAGCAGTTCGGCCAGGCGGTCGATGCGCTCTGAGGCGGCCGCATGCGCTTCAGCAAGGTCACTGTCCGGATCCACGAAGATGCCCGAGACCAGCACCAGTTGGTGCTTGACGTGGTCAAAGGCAGCAATGGTGTCGTAGAAACACCAGATGGCATCCGGCACGTTCAGGTCGTCCGGAGGCGGGTCGGGCAGGTGCTCGATCAGGCGTACCGTGTCGTAGGCCGCATAGCCGACGGCGCCCATCGTCAGTCTCGGTAGACCCGGAAGACGAACTTCCCGGTATTGCTTCATCTCCTGGCGCAAGGCCTGGAAGACGGTCTGCTGCCGGGTTTCGCGAACACCCGTGGCCGTTTCCAGCACCTCGACCGTGTTGTCGCGCCCGACGATCACCCGGTAGGGGTCGCGCCCCAGGAACGAGTAGCGGGCCAGGTTCTCGCCCCCCTCGACGCTCTCGAGCAGAAACGCATGATCTGCCCCGTCCCGCAGCGCCAGGAAGGCCGAGACCGGGGTCAGCAGATCAGCGCTCACGCGGCGATGCAGCGGAACCACGATGTGCTCATGCCCGGCCGCACGTTCGGCGTCGACGAGAGATCCTAGTTGTTCAAGAGTCAGCATGGGGGCAAAAACGAAAAAAGGTCCGAACCCGAAGGCGCGGACCTGCAATCACGACGAACCGATAACAATCAGGCGTCGGGCCGGCCCGCAGGGTCGGTCCACCACCAGCTGGTCATGTGGGTTGCAGAGCGAATCATGCGCCTAAACTAGCGCTCCCGGCTGAATACGGCAACGGGGCTGCGGGGGGTGTCGGGCAACGGGGTCGCGGTGAGTTCCGAGTCTGCCGGCGAGCGAGAGCTAGGCTTTGTCGGGTACCTCGCCGAAACGCGGCGCATCCGGGGGCCACATGTCCATGGAACCGTGCGCGAATTCGATGCCCCCGCGCTCACGAAAGGCGTCCAGGATCGAGATGGTCAGCGCGTGTTCGGTGCCACGCCGCTTTCGCACCTCCGTGAGATAGCGCAGGGTGAGCAGGATCCCATCGCGCGTGATGCGCACGTATACGAACGGCGTCAGGATGCCATAGTGCACCAGAAACTCGCGGGACATCTCGCGGATTTCGGCACCCGCCTGCTGCTCCACGATGGTTGCGCTCTCCTGGGCCAGGGAGAGCATGATTTCGCGGGCGGCGCGCCAGTCGCTGCGGTGCGTGACCGTCAGGCTGATTTCGTGCCAGATGAAGCTGAAACCCCGATTGTAGTTGTGAACGGCATGCTGCCAGACCCAGGCGTTGGGCACATGGGTGATGCGCCCCGAGCTCTGGTCGGCGTCAACCCACCCGCGGATTTCCATCAGCGTGGTACGAAACAGGCGGATGTCGATCACGTCCCCCACCGTGCCACCGATCTCGATCCGGTCTCCCACCCTGTAGTCGTTCATGGTGACCAGGCGCAGCCAGCCGACGACTGAAAGCAGGGTTTCGCGCAGGGAAATGGCCAGGCCCGCCCCGATCACCGTCAGAATGGTGACGAGGCCGCTCGAATCGGGAGACAGTATGACCAGGGCTGCCGCGACACCCACCACAGCGGCGATCTGACGGACCACCCTGGACGCTTTGTAGGCCTTGGTGGGATCCTGGACTGCGCCTGTCAGGATGCGGATGATGACCCGCGTCAGCAGCAGGAGGACCACCACCACACCCAGCAGCATCAGCAGCCGGGCTACGAGTTCGTTCTGGAGGGCGGCGGTGAAGTCCATGCCCAAAGGTCGCGCCAGGGTCGTCGGTCGGCAAGCCCGGACTCCCGGCGGCGGTGTGCGCTTCCGCCCGGTATCTGGCCCGGATCAATAGGCACCGGCCCCGGTAGGACCGCGCGAACGCTTGATGGGCTGCGCAACCGGTCGATACCACGGACCATGCAACGGGCAACTCTTGAAAAGACCATCTATGGTGTCTCCTTGATAGGAGTCCTGGTGGTCGTGCACCTCTGGCTGATGGTGGACCGCGGTTTTGACCGCGGCTGCTTTGGATTCTCGGCCCCCACAGCCGTAGTGGAATGTGAGGCGGTCATTCAGTCTGATGCCGGCTCTCTGTTCGGCATCTCGAACGCCGTCTGGGGGCTGCTCTTCTACCTGGGCGTCGCCGGTTTGTCGGCGCTGGTGGCGTTTTCGACTGGTTTCGGCGCTACTGCCCGGCGGTTGCGGCACGCGCTGATTGGAATTGGATTCGCGTATTCGGCCTACCTCGTGTACGTGCAAGCGACGCAGATCGGCCAGTGGTGCAAGCTCTGCCTGATTTCCGCCGGGATCGTGACTGTGCTCACTCTGCTCACATCCTGGCAACTCTTCTCAAAACAACCTGACGCATGAAGGCGCGCAACTTCTACATCGGTCTGGCCGCTCTCACGTTTGTGATTGTCGTCGCAGACATTGCCTACTTCAGCCAGTTGGCCGTCGCCGAGCCCGCAGAGGAAGCGGTCTCACAAGCACCGGCTCCTGCCGCGCCTGAGTCGCCTGCCATGGCACCCGACGCCCCGTCGGCCCCGGAAGCAGCCCCAGCAGTCGTCTCCAGTCAGTGCAGCTATGACGAGGCCATTCCGCCGGTAGCGCAATATCAGAACCTCGTCACCTTCGCCGATCCCTTCCAGGGCAACGCGGGCTCCGGCATCCAGGTGGTGGAGTACTTCGACCCCAATTGCCCGCATTGCCGCACGATGCACCCGATCATGAAGCGGGTCATCGAGACCCACAGCGACAAGGCGCAGTTCTTCATGGTGCCCTTCATTGTCTTCTCGCATTCGCTGCCCCAGATCGAGGCGCTGTATGTCGCTGCACAGGACGGCAAGTATCTGGAGATGGTCGATGCGCAGTTCGAAGCGCAGAAGCCTGGTGGGCTTTCTGTCGATGAACTGGCCCAGTTGGCCGCCGGCATGGGCATTGACGCCGAAGTCTTTGCCCGCAGGGTAAATCGTGGCCTCAACCGGGATGCCATCGCGGCCCGCCGGGAGCAGGCTCGTTCCATCGGTCTGGCCGGTGTGCCGACCGTGCTGATCAACGGCCGCGTCGTGGCCAGTGCCTCCAAGTCAGTGGAGTGCCTTCAGGAACTGATCGACGCAGCGGCGGCTGAGGCCGAGGGCTAGGGCGGCAGGAGATTACGGCACAAGGGCGGCCCTGCTAGAGCCCTCGCCTGCGGCGCTTCGGTCGCCGCCGTAAAGGTTTCCACAATTGCCGGTCTCGGCTGAACAGCGCTTCCGGCGGGGCGTAATTTCCTTATCCCCGCCTCTGTTCAGCCCCGAGCCCATGGAAGTAGAAGCCGTTCGCACCTCCTCCGACGTGGAGGACCTGTCCATCAATGCCTTGCGCTTTCTGGCGGTCGACGCCGTGCAGAAGGCCAACAGCGGCCACCCCGGCATGCCTATGGGCACGGCGGCCATGGCGTACACGCTCTGGAGCCGCCACCTGAAGCATGATCCCCAGGATCCCGATTGGTGGGACCGCGACCGCTTTGTGCTGTCGGCAGGGCACGGCTCGATGCTCCTCTATGGGCTGCTCCACCTGTTCGGGTACGATCTGCCCATGGACGAGCTGAAGCAGTTCCGTCAGTGGGGAAGCCGCACGCCCGGCCACCCTGAGAACTTCGTGACGCGTGGCGTCGAGACCACCACCGGTCCCCTGGGTCAGGGTTTCGCAAACGGCGTCGGCATGGCCATCGCCGAGCGCTATCTGGCGGCCCACTTCAATCGGCCCGGCCACATGGTGGTCGACCATCACACGTATGGGATCGTCTCTGACGGGGACCTCATGGAGGGCATCAGTCACGAGGCCGCCTCGCTGGCGGGGCACCTGGGCCTGGGCAAGCTCATCTATCTCTACGACGACAACCGCATCACGATCGATGGCGGGACCGACCTCTCCTTCACGGAGGATGTCGGCGCACGGTTCGAGTCCTACGGATGGCACGTGGCCTATGTGGAAGACGGCAACGACGTCGAGGCACTGGACGAGGCCCTGGCGCAGGCGCGCGCCGAATCCGGTCGCCCCTCACTGCTCGTCGTGCGCACGCACATCGGCTACGGAAGTCCGAACAAGCAGGACACGGCCGCCAGTCATGGCTCTCCCTTGGGGCCCGATGAGGTCCGAGCCACCAAAGAGCGTCTGGGATGGCCCGTCGATGCCGAGTTTCATGTGCCGGACGAGGTCTACGAACATCTGCGGCAGGCGACCGACAACGGTCGCTCGACGCACCAGCGGTGGCGGGAGCGGCTCGAGGACTATCGGCGGGATCATCCGGAACTGGCCGGGCAATTTCGTGCCTGGATGTCCGGTGAGCTGTCTCCGAACTGGGAGGACCTGATTCCCGCATTTACGCCCGGTGACGACATGGCCTCGCGCAAAGCCAGTGGAAAGGTGCTGGCAGCCATCGGTCCGTCGCTGGACAATCTGATCGGGGGGTCTGCCGACCTTTCCGGATCCAACCTGACCTTTGTGCCCGGTCGCGGTGACCACCAGGCCGAGAGCCCCGAGGGCGGCTACTTCCACTTTGGCGTGCGCGAGCACGGCATGGGTGGCATCTGCAACGGCATGGCGCTGCACGGCGGCATCGTGCCCTACTGCGCCACCTTCCTGGTGTTCAGCGATTACATGCGTCCTTCGGTGCGGCTTGCCGCACTTATGGGATTGCAGGTGATCTACGTCTTCACTCACGACTCCATCGGACTTGGCGAGGACGGCCCGACGCACCAGCCCATCGAACATATGCTGGCCCTGCGGGCGATTCCGGGGCTGGATGTGTACCGGCCGGCCGACGCGGCGGAGACCGCTGAGGCCTGGAGGGCAGCGCTCCGGCGCACCGACGGTCCGAGCGCCCTGGCGCTGTCCCGGCAGGGCCTGCCTCAACTGGAAGGCACCGCCGGCGCGGCCGCGCACGGTGTGGCCCGTGGGGGCTACGTGGTTCGCGACTGCGAGGGCACGCCCGATGTCATCCTTATGGGCACCGGCTCCGAGCTGCAGCTTGCCGTGGGTGCGGCGGATGCGCTGGTCGCCGACGGTGTGGCTGTGCGTGTGGTCAGCATGGTGTGCACGGACGTGTTTGACCGTCAGGATGCCGAGTACAGGAACGCCGTGTTGCCTCCGTCGGTCAGCGCGCGCGTTGCCGTGGAAGCCGGCGTCAGCCTGGGCTGGGAACGCTATGTCGGCCTGGCCGGCACCACCGTCGCCATGGATGACTACGGCGCCTCTGCTCCGGCCAAGGTTCTGTTTGAAAAGTTCGGCTTCACGGTCGATGCGGTGGTTGCCGCCGCCCGACGGGTGATGGCCTGATGGGCGTCCGGCCGGTCATCGTACTGGCCGGGTTGCTACTCCTCGCGACCCCGGACCCGGCATCGGCCCAGCGGCAGGTGGCGGGCGAGTGGGCCTGGAGGCACGTGCACGAAGCCGATAGCGTGCGTGTGCGCTACATCCTGTATTCTGAGGCGGACAACTACAACAACGGCGTCGTGCTCAGGCTGGACAACTTCGGCACGGCGGACGTGACCTACCGGTTCGTGGCGATTTTCCGGAGCGGCGAGGACCGCGCCGAGACGCTCGTCGAGGGTTCGCTGGAGGCGGGGGCGTCGATCACCGGCGATTCCGACGGGCTCTTCTTTATCCCGTTTGAAGATGGGAGGGAGGTGACCCAGATCGGGATGCGGGGATTTCGCGTGACGCGCCGGTGAACGACGGGGCGCCGAGGCGAGCGGGGTTGGGCGAGGGGTTTGCCGAGGGGTTGGGCGAGGCACCGGGCTTGCCGGCCAGAGGTTCAAAATCGCCCCGAATGAAACCTAATGGCGCGACGTGCGGGGGAAGAGGTTCAAAATCGCCCCGAATGGAACCTAATGGCGCGGCGTGCGGGGGCAGAGGTTCAAAATCGCCCCAAATGGAACCTAATGGCGCGGCGTGCGGGGGCAGAGGTTCAAAATCGCCTCGAATGGAACCTAATGGCGCGGCGTGCGGGGGCAGAGGCGCGACACGCGGGGCCAGAGGTTGAATCGCGGCCCCCGATTCAACATCTGGGCGCCCGCGGAGGGGACAACGGCCACCGCAGAAGCAGACCGCACGCCCCGCGCGCTCGTAGATTAGCGGTTCGCTCATCCCCGGAAAGCGCATGCCCGCCTCCCGCCGAGATTTCCTATTCCGCGCCGCCGTGCTGGGCCTCGCCGGCACCACGCGGCCCGAACTGCTGAGCGCGGCCCCGTCGGCGGGCCCGGGGGGCGCGACACCGACGGGCGCCACGGCCACCGCCCCCGCGCCAACCGACACCGAAATCACGGTCGAAATGATTGAGGCGGCCGAAAAAATCTTCGGCGTCACCCAAACACCCGAGCAGCGGGAGGCGATGCTCGAAGATCTGCAGGAGCGCCTGGAAGTCCTCGAATCCCTGCACGCGGCGAGTCCGCCCAACCACCTCATTCCGGCATGGCGGTTCGATCCGCAAATAGCCGGAGACCGCCCGCGACCGCGGGTGCCTCGTCGCCCGTGGGAGCCGCAGCTGGCTCCCATGCCGCAGTCGGATGAAGACCTGGCCTTTGCGCCCGTCACCACGCTGTCGGGCCTGCTGAAACAGCGGGACGTGCGCTCCCTCGACCTGACGCAGCTCTACCTGGAGAGGCTCAAGCGGCTCGACCCCCAGCTGCACTGCGTGATCAACCTCACCGAGGAGCGTGCGCTCGCGCAAGCCCGCGCCGCCGACGCCGAGCTCGACGCCGGCCTCTGGCGGGGGCCGCTCCATGGCGTGCCATGGGGCGCCAAAGACCTCCTCTCGGTGCGAGGCTACCCGACCACCTGGGGCGCCATGCCGTTCAAGGACCAGGTCATCGACCGCAATGCAACGGTCGTGGAACGACTCGACGCGGCGGGCGCCGTGCTGGTCGCCAAGCTCACGACAGGCGCGCTGGCCTGGGGAGACGTCTGGTTCGGGGAGAAGACCCGCAATCCCTGGAATCTGGACCAGGGCTCCAGCGGCTCGAGCGCGGGCCCCGGAAGTGCCGTCGCGGCCGGGCTCGTCGGCTTCGCCATCGGCTCGGAGACCCTGGGTTCGATCGTATCTCCGTCCACCAGGAACGGCGTGACGGGCCTGCGGCCGACCTTCGGCCGCGTGTCGCGCCACGGGGCCATGACACTGTGCTGGAGCATGGACAAGCTAGGCCCGATGTGTCGCAGCGCTGCCGATTGCGCGCTTGTGTTTCAGGCGATTCAGGGCACCGACCATCGGGATCCCACCACGGTCGATGGGGACTTTTCCTGGCCCCCGGCCGTGCAGCCCTCGCGAGTGAGACTGGGCTACGTAGCTGATGCCTTTGAGGGCGAGTTCCGTGGAGCCGAGGCGGATCGGGCAGTGCTCCAGGTGCTTAGAAGCCTCGGTTTCGACCCCAAGCCGATGGCGTGGCCGGACCGTTCGACGGCACCGGCCATGCTCACGCTCTCGGTCGAGACGGCGGCTGCGTTCGATGAGCTGAGCCGCACCGGGGGCACCGACAGCATGGTGAGTCAGCAGCTCTGGCCGGAGAACTTCCGTCAGTCCCGATTCATCAGCGGCGTGGACTTCCTGAACGGCCAGCGGCAGCGCACCTTGCTCATGCAAGACGTCTCGGCGCTGATGCAGGACTTCGACGTGATCGTCACCAATCACCGCCGCGGTGGCCTCGCCATCACCAACCTGACCGGCCATCCCTCGGTCACGGTGCCCAATCGATTCTCACCGCTGGAAGACGCTCCGGATTCGCCCCGCCGACAACCGGATGCGATTAACTTCATCGGCGCGCTCTACCAGGACGACATGGCCCTCGCCGTGGCGCATGCCTACCAGTCCGCCACCGACTTCCATTTGCAACGACCACCCATCGTCTGATCATGCCCCTCATTCTCTACAAGGTCCTCCACCTTCTCGGCCTCATGTTGGTCTTCGCGGCCCTCGGCGGCGCGGCCATTGAAGCGGCGCTCAAAGAGAAGCCGTGGAAGAAAATGCACGCCATCCTGCACGGGTCCGGCCTGTTCCTGCTGCTGCTTGGTGGATTCGGCATGCTCGCCCGTCTCGGAATCATCTCTGGCTGGCCTGGCTGGGTCTGGGCGAAACTGGCCATCTGGGTCATCCTCGGAGGATCGCTGACGGCGATGCGCAAGATGCCCGAACGCGGTCGTCCGCTGCTCTTCGGAGCCATTCTGCTGGGCACGCTGGCTGCCTACCTCGCGCTCTACAAGCCGTTCTAGTATGGATCCCCGCTACCCGATCGGACCCCACGAGACCACGCCCGAATCCTCGGAAGCCCTCAGGGCGGAGTGGGTCGAGCGGATTCGGCGCCTTCCGACGGACATCGAGAATGCGGTCCGCGACCTGACGGACAGCCAACTGGACACCCGCTACCGGGATGAAGGCTGGACCATCCGGCAGGTCGTGCACCATCTCGCCGACAGCCATCTCAACGCCTACTGTCGCTTCCGCCTGACGATCACCGAGGACAATCCGACCATCCGGCCGTACGACGAGGTGGCCTGGGCAGAGCTGCCCGACGCGTCCTCCGCACCGATTGGCCCCTCGCTGAACCTTATCCGTTCGCTTCACGACAGGTGGTGTCGCCTGTTGGACACGCTCGAACTCTCAGCGTACGAGCGCACGCTGCATCACCCGGAATCCGGAGACCTTACGCTCTGGGGCCTGCTGGACACGTACCAGTGGCACGGTCGTCATCACGTCGCGCACGTGACCATGACGCGGGATCGCGAAGGCTGGTAGGCCTCAGAAGTCCAGCTGCACCCGGGCGGTGAGGTGCCGCGGCGGGGCCAGAAAAGCCGGCCGTTCCAGGTAGTAGTAGTCCAGCGCGTTATTGAGCAGGAGGGAAGCCCGCATGGCTCCGCGCTGGTACATCACGCGCAGGTCCAGCACCCGCATGGGCACCAGCAGGTCGGCATCGCGCACAAAGAGCGCAAAATCCGAGTCCACACGCTCCGGAGCACTCATCGTGCGCACGTCTGCCGCGGCTCGAAATCCGCGCGCCACCGGCAACTCCACGCCCGCCGTCAGCTGGTGCCGCGACCTGGAGGCAAGCGGCTCGTTGACCGTGCGGTCCTCGGCATCAAGCAGCGTGTATCCCACCCGAAGGATGCCGCGGTCGGCCGCTGCCTCGAAGGCCAGCTCAACGCCCGATATCCGGGCGCGGGTCAGGTTGATGAACTGGAACGCGCGCAGTTCGGGCACCAGCCGCGGTTCAATCAGGTCCCAGTAGTCCGAGACGAACACCGCAAGGTCCGTCTGCAGGGACGCGAAGCCGGTGGTACGCTCATCACGGAGACCGACCTCAACGCTGACGCTGCGCTCGGGCAGCAGGCCCGGATTACGTACGATGGGGAAGAAGTCCTGGTTGTCCGTGAAGCGCTCAGCAAGGCTCGGCACCCGGAATCCGTGACCCCAGGCAGCGCGCACCGACGCGCCTTCAGCCAGCAGATGCGACACCCCGAGCTTGGGGCTCAGTCGCTGCACCGTGGATCCGGTGTCGATGGCGTAACGATCCAGGCGCATGCCCGCCGAGATGGTGGTGCGCCCCAGCTGCTCCTCCCACTGGGTGAAAAGTGCCGTTTCCGGTTGGGCGCCGGTCGAGTCCCCATCGGCCGTGACGAAAAAGGTCGAGCGGGACGCCATGGCATCCCCGGAAGCGCCAAACGTCAGGTTGCGGCTGTCCGAGGCGGCGTAGTCCACCTGGAGTTCGCCGCCCCATCGAATGCCAAGTGTGCCGTTGTCGAGGCTTTCGACATTGCCTTCGTCATCGAGGGGTCGCAGCACGGTACCGAACACGCGGCCGCGCGCGGCGAGATAGAGCTTGTCGCCCACCAGGCGCGTGTAGGACGGCAGCAGCGTCAGCTGGTTGGCAAAGATGTCGTTGGTGCCGGTCGGGGTGCCTCCCGGATCCTGCGATCCGATGGCCAGGCTGCCCGGATTCAGCGCGTCCCGCGCCCCGTTCCAGAACAGGAAGTTGTCCTTCTCGCGCACCAGGAGGCCCACAAGCAGCTCCCCGGTGGTTTCCGGATTCGGCTTCCAGTTGAGCTTGCCGAAGCCCTGCAGATAGGACGCGCGGTTGAAGTTGAGGTAACCGTCGTCGCGGCGCACCGAGACGTTGAGCCAACCGCCGAGGCTCTCGGACAGCTTGCGCGCATGGGAGGCCGCGAATCCGAGATAGGGCCGGAATTCGCCACCCTTGGCGAATCCACGTGTCCAGATATCGTAGCGCACCGGTGCGTGTGCCCCTGCAAAGGCCGACACCTGGGTGCGGGGCTCATCGCCCACATCCCGGGTAATCACATTGATTACGCCCCCAAGCGCGCCGCCGCCGTATAGGGCCGAGCCCGGCCCCTTGAGTACTTCGATGCGCTCGATCTGGGCAACCGGCAGCGCATCGAAGGGCATGCCGTCCGAGTCCGGCGTCAGCAGCGGCATACCGTCAATCAGCATCAGCACGCGGCTTCCGGTGTTGTATGCGAAGCCGGAGGAGCCGCGCACGTTCACCTGGTTCTCCTGCACGTTGACGCCGGGGATGTAGCGCAGGGCATCGTCAATGGCGACGATGTTGCGGGATTCCAACTCCCTGGGCGTGAGAACCGCCACGCTGGCCGGCGCCTCCAGCACGGCCTGGGGCCGTCTCGATGCGGTCACGATCACGCCGTCCGTCAGGATCACGTCCTCCTGCATGACGAAGTCCAGGACATTTCCTCCGGCGGACAGCACGGTGTCCCGCCGTTGACGTTCGTAACCGATGATGGACGCTGCGACGGTCACCGGACCAACCTGGAGCCGTTCGATGAGGTAGCGCCCGTCAACGCCAGTTGCGGTGCCCTGGCCCGTGCCCTCAATGACCACGTTCACGCCGGGAAGGGCCAGCCCTGAGGCATCCGTCACACGTCCGGCGAGCGATGCGGTCTGCGCCTGTGTAGTTGGCGCGCCTGCCAGAAGCAGGGCCAGAAGGAGTGTGTTGTGTGCCCATCGACTCATCGATCCGGAGGAAAGACGGGCAGATTGCTGAAATCCACGGTCATCGACAGGGAGGCAGACTGCCCGGGTTCGACTGAGAAGAAGCCGCCGTCTCCCTGAAGCAGGCCGACCGGCCGCCATGAGAGAATGTCCGTGGTCTGCTGCTGAGCGACACCCGAGTACACAAAGACTCCCGGCTCTACATCCAGGATGGTGAAGGTGTCCTCCGCGACGCCGTACGCCAGCCGCTCCGAGATGGCCATGCGGTTCAGCTGCAGGAAGTCCAGTGTGTCCTGGGGCACAAACCGCATCGCCACAAAACGAAGGTCCTGAACCTGGCTCTGCGGGGGCCACTCTCCTACGTACGTGATGGTGCCCGATATGGAGCCGTTGGCAACCTCTTCCGGGGGCTCCAGACCGTGGTCACACCCCGCTCCGATCCAGAGCAGCACAGCGAGACAGGCGATGCCGGGGCGGTGGGTCATAGTCTCCGTACAGCATGACATAGTAACCAGTCTTGGTTAGATGTTCAACCCGCGTTTTTGGCCCAGGCGGCAAACGATACTATATTCGCGACCCTCCAAAAACCGGCAGAAAAGGCTCTTTCTCGAGGTAATGCAATGGCAATGAAGTTGTCAGACTTCGACTTTGATTTCCCCCGGCAGCTCATTGCCAAATACCCGGTGGAGCCGAGGGATTCGTCCCGTCTGATGGTGATCAATCGGGCGGAAGAAAAGATCGAGCACAGGCAGTTCACGGACATCGTGGACTACTTCGGCAAAGGCGATGCCCTGGTGGTCAACAACACCAAGGTGTTTCCGGCCCGCCTCTACGGCAACAAGGAGAAGACCGGGGCCCGCATCGAGGTCTTCCTTCTCCGTGAGCTGAATGCGGAGAATCGCCTGTGGGACGTGATCGTGGACCCGGCTCGCAAGATCCGGATCGGCAACAAGCTCTACTTCGAGAACGGGCTTGTGGCAGAGGTGATCGACAATACCACCTCGCGCGGGCGCACCATTCGATTCGTGCACGACGGGGACAACGAGGATCTCTACCGGCAGATCGATGAGATCGGAGAGACGCCGATCCCGCCGTACATCAAACGCGATGTTGAAGAAGCGGATCGTGAGCGCTACCAGACGGTCTTTGCCGAGGAGCGTGGCGCGGTTGCGGCACCCACGGCCGGGCTTCACTTCACGCCGGCGGTCGTCGACAAGTTGAAGGAGAAGGGCGTCAACATTTCGCCCATCACGCTGCACGTGGGCCTGGGCACATTCCGTCCGGTGGAGGTCGAGGACCTCACAAAGCACCGCATGGATTCGGAGTACTTCAACATTCCGTATTCCACCCAGGAGAAGGTGAATCAGGCGCTCAACTCCAAGACGAAGAGTGTCACCGCCCTGGGTACTACCGTGGTTCGGGCCATCGAGTCGAGTCTTTCGGCCTCGAACACGCTGAAGGCCAATCGCGGATGGACGGACAAGTTCATCTACCCGCCCTACGAGTTCCGCATCACCGAGCGGCTCATAACGAACTTCCACATGCCCCGCAGCACGCTGGTCATGCTGGTCTCGGCGTTCGGCGGCTACGATTTCATGATGCACGCCTATCAGGAGGCGCTCAAGGAGAAGTATCGCCTGTTCTCGTTCGGCGATGCCATGCTTATCATCTGAGCCGCCACGGGGAAGGCGCCCCGTCCGGCTGAGCCAGCCCATTAACGCCCTATCGTGAATCCAGCAGACCTTCCCGGAGAAGTTGCGGTTGTCGTTCCGGCCGCAGGATCGGGGTCGCGACTGGGAGGGCATCGCAAGCAGTTTCGCGAGCTTGGCGGGCGTCCGGTAATCGTGCAGACGCTCCTGGTGTTTGAGCGGCACCCGGAGGTGCATCACATTGTTGTGGCCGCGCCTGAGGATGCCGTCAAGCCGCTCCAGCAGGAGTTCAGGCGAGTCGGCATCACCAAGCTAGAGCGCGTGGTGGCCGGCGGGTCCACCCGGCAGGAGTCTGTGTTTCGAGCGCTTGCGGCGTTGCCTCCGCTTGTGGACGTGGTCCTCGTGCACGATGCCGTTCGGCCCTTCGTGCGGGTCTCGCAGGTTTCTGACGTGATCGGGGCCGCGCGCGAGTATGGTGCGGCTGCTCCGGCCATCCCGGTGACGGACACGGTACGCAGATCGGGCGATGGGTTCTTTGGTGATACCGTCGACCGAAGCGGACTCCAGCGCATGCAGACCCCGCAGGGTTTTCGGCGATCGCTGCTCCTGGAGGCCCACCGCCTGGCGTCTGAAGGAGGGCTGGATGCCACCGATGACGTGGGCCTGGCGCAGCATGCCGGCGCGCCCGTGCGGGTTGTCGACGGAAGCTCGGACAACGTCAAGATCACGAACCCGGACGACTGGGAGCGAGCCACCGATTTCTGGCCGATGTGGGAGAAAGTGCTCCGTCTGGAAAGCGGGGCTCGAGGCGTCGTGCTGCGCGGCGAGGGCGGGGCATGATGCGCATCGGCTTCGGCTATGACGTGCATCGGCTGGCGAAGGGCCGGCGCCTGGTGCTCGGCGGCATCCTCATAGAGTCGCCGTTCGGCCTGCTCGGGCATTCCGATGCCGATGTGCTGCTGCATGCTATCACCGATGCCATCCTCGGTGCTCTGGCCTGGGGTGACATCGGAGCGTTGTACCCGGACACCGACCCGGCGTACAAGGGTGCAGACAGCGGTGATCTGCTGGCTGAAGTCATGCAGCGCGTCGGCGCCGAGGGCTGGCGCATTGGCAATGTGGACGCCACCGTGGTCATGGAGCGGCCGAAGCTGCGTCCCTACATCGATACCATGCGGGCCCGTATCGCCCAGCTGTTGGAATGCCCGGTCGATGCCGTTTCGGTCAAGGCCACCACCTCTGAGAAGATGGGCTTTGTCGGCTCCGGTGCAGGCGCTGCGGCGCACGCTGTGTGCACACTGGTCCGGTCCGACTGACGTGGGCGATCTGCTCTACGACATGGTCGCCTGGATGTCGGAGCTGCCGGCGGTCTGGGCCTATGGCCTGATCCTGGTGGTCGCGTACGGGGAGAACGTGGTCCCGCCCATTCCAGGTGACATGATTGTCGTTTTCGGGGGGTACCTGGCCGGAATCGGAAGCCTCGACCTGTGGGCAGTGATCGTGCTGTCTTCGCTCGGAGGCGCCCTGGGCTTCATGAGCATGTATGCCATCGGTCACCGGTTGGGCACCGCCATTCTCGACCCGAACCGCTTCCGGTGGCTGCCCAAGGGGAGAATCCGGGCGGCGCGACGCTATCTGCACCGATGGGGGTATCGGCTCGTCGCCGCCAATCGTTTTCTGAGCGGTCTTCGTTCTGTCATATCGCTGTCCGTTGGCATGGCTCACAAGCCCGCGGGTCCTGTGGCCGCCTGGGCCACATTCAGCTCTATCGTATGGTGCGTCCTGCTCGGTGTGGCCGGGTACTACCTGGGAGAGAACTGGAGCGTAGTGGGGGAGTATCTGAGGAAGTACGGGACCCTGGTGGTCGCGCTGCTGGTGCTCTTTGCCGTGGTTCAGTTTGTACGCTTTCTGAGGGTGCGCCGCCCCTTGGATGTTCCGCCGGAATCCGGGTCCTGAGCGCGTCTCTGCTTCACCGATCTTTCGCCGCCGCAGGTTGACATGCGTTGATCGATAAGGCTAGTTTTCGTGTCTGGCCCTACTTGAGGGTCACCTGCTGCTGGCGTAGCTCAATTGGTAGAGCAGCTCACTTGTAATGAGCAGGTTGGGGGTTCAAGTCCCTTCGCCAGCTCAAGCTGCCCTCCAGGGCATTGTCGGCTTTGACTTTATGACAGGGCGCTGCCGGCGCCCGACACCTTTCGACCTTAGGGTCGACATGGACAGGTACCGAAGCGGTCAACCGGGCTAGACTGTAAATCTAGTGGCTTAGCCTTCGGAGGTTCGAATCCTCCCCTGTCCACACAGGTGCCCAGAGAGGCACCGAACATGGTGGCGCCGGCACTCAAGCGGGAGTAGCTCAGTTGGTAGAGCATCAGCCTTCCAAGCTGAGGGTCGCGGGTTCGAATCCCGTCTCCCGCTCCCGAATGGGAGAGCTGTGCTTACGCCAGCGATTCGGTCGCTTGGGTTTCTCCCGTGATTTCTCCTGCGGAGAACATCACGGGTCCCGGGTCAGGACCTGCGAATTGTTTAGTTGGGCGGAATCGCGTCGCTTCGCTCGCTCCTGGGGCGGGGGTCGCTTCGCTTCGCTTGCTCTCCCTGGACATATTGCCTCCTTAGCTCAGCGGTAGAGCACTTCCATGGTAAGGAAGGGGTCCCCGGTTCAAGTCCGGGAGGAGGCTCAACCTCGGCCATGCGGTCGATGGTCGCTTTCGGCCTTCGGGTCGGGAGTGCCCCCTTTGGGCGACACCTGCTGCCCGGAGAAAGCCTGCCGGGAGCAATCCCCGGGAAGCACACATTCCGAAGAACCTGACCTAGAAGCCTGACAACATGGCGAAGGAGACATTTCAGCGTACAAAGCCGCACGTGAACGTGGGTACGATCGGTCACGTGGACCACGGCAAGACGACCCTGACGGCGGCGATCACGACCGTGCTCGCCAAGCGCGTGGAGGGCAACCAGCTGCGGAGCTTCGACTCGATCGACAACGCTCCTGAGGAGCGTGAGCGCGGCATCACGATTGCGACGGCGCACGTGGAGTACGAGACGGCCGACCGTCACTACGCGCACGTGGACTGCCCGGGCCACGCCGACTACGTGAAGAACATGGTC